>NZ_JAAKUJ010000001.1:0-717215 GCF_049175075.1 Aeromonas sp. 600774 | reverse complement strand
GGGGTGGAGCAGCTCGGTAGCTCGTCGGGCTCATAACCCGAAGGTCGTCGGTTCAAATCCGGCCCCCGCAACCAACTTTTCGTCAGCTTGCGATTGTGTAAACAATCGAAAGTATACAAACGCCATCAAGCTACTGCTCGGCTTGAGGGTGACAATTCGGACGCGGGGTGGAGCAGCTCGGTAGCTCGTCGGGCTCATAACCCGAAGGTCGTCGGTTCAAATCCGGCCCCCGCAACCAACTCTCTGAACGTTACCTTCCTGCATTGCCAATCATTGAACAATCCTTCTTGATGCTCGTCACCATCTGGTGATTGCTGCTATTTCTGACGCTTTTTCAAGACCAAAACTGGTCGTATCAACCATTTGTTGGGTATCATCAGGTATCTCTTCATGGATGAGGCTCTCGCCTGTGATCACACCCTTCACTTATCTTCCTCCTGCTATTGAAAGCCGGGATGCCACGCTGGCCGAAGCCCTTGCCCAGGGACTGCCGTTGCAACTGCTGCTGATCGCCGAAGAGCAGAAGGAGGCATTACTGTCGTTACCAGCCCTGTCGGGGATCAACACCCAGTTGGCGCTTGGGCAAAAAGCACCCTTCACCCTGATGCATGGTTCCACCCTGTTGCTGGTCATATTTGTGGCTGGCAATGTGACGCGGGATCACCGTCTTTATAAGCAGGTCAGAGGCTGGATAGCCCCTCTTTCCGGGCTCAAGGTTGAACGGCTCGGGCTGCATCTGGAAGGTTTTTCCCCCTCCGAGCGGGTGATGCTGGCAGAATTGATGTTGTCCGCTCTGTTGGCCGCCAACCTTTCGTTGCCGACCAGCAAAAGCCGCAGCGGAAGTGTCTGGAGCTATCAGCAGTTGTCTGTTTCTCCTGCGGTGGTGCTGGATCTGGCTCGTATCTATAGCGAAGCGGGGGGCAATGGATTGGCCCGTCATCTGGCGGTGTTGCCCGCCTCCGAGCTGACGGCGGCCAGCTATCGCGAGTTTGTCAGCCAGCTTGCCCATGACGAAGGTTGGCAGTGCCATCACTATGATCAGGCACAGTTGGCCGAGCTGGGGGCCGGCGCCTTTTTGGCCGTCGCCCGTGGCTCGGAAGATAATCAGGGTGCCATGGTCAAGCTCAGCTACTACCCACCCAAGCCGGTGCGCCGTATTGCGCTGGTGGGCAAGGGGATCTGCCATGACTCCGGGGGCTATAACCTCAAAGTTTCCGGCAGCATGTATGGCATGCATCTCGATATGGGGGGTAGCGCAGTGGCGCTGGGTGCTCTCTACGCCATCAGCCGTGCTCAATTACCCTACGAGGTGCACTGCTGGCTGGCCATTGCCGAGAACCATATCGGCCCTCACGCCTATCGTCCAGGTGAAGTGGTGACCGCCATCAATGGCATCTCCATAGAGGTGGTTGATACCGATGCTGAAGGGCGAATGGTGCTGGCCGATACCCTGGTAATGGCGGCGCAGGATACCCCTGATCTGCTGATCGATTATGCGACCCTGACCGGGGCGTGCAAGCGGGCGCTGGGCAGCCGCTATAGTGGCGTCTTTACCAATCGCAGTGAATGGCTGGCATCACTGGTCAAGCTGGGTCAGCACAGTGGCGAGCGAGTTTGGCCCTTCCCGCTCGATGAGGATTACGATGACAACATCGAGAGCGAGTGGGCCGATCTGTTGCAGTGTGCACCAGGTAGCTCGCCGGATCATATCGATGCCGCCCGCTTTCTAGCTCACTTCGTGCCCGAGCAGACCCCCTGGCTACATTTTGATCTGAGCGGTTTTCGCAATAAGGGTGGGAACGGGGTGGTATCCAGTGAAGTAACCGGTTTTGGTGTGCGGCTCACGCTGGATCTGCTGGCTGGCCCACTGGGTCGAGTGGGACATTCAGCTTGCGAATAATCTAACTGATACAAGGATTTCTGTGAAACAACCAAGCTATGACTGGGTGCTGTTCGATTTGGATGAAACCCTGCTCGATTTCCCGGTGACACAGGCGCTGGAGCAGACCCTCTGCTTCTATGGCGTAGAAGTGGATGAGGCTGGCATGGCCGCCTATCACACTCTCAACCACGGCCTGTGGCAGCAGTACAACAATGGTGAGATAGACGCTACTGCGTTGCAAGAGACCCGTTTTTCCCGCTTTGCAGAGCAAGTCAATGTTGACCCGATGGTAATGAACAACACCTTTCTGGCGCAGATTGTGGCTTTGAGTATGCCCCTTGAGGGAGTGGTGGAGACGCTGCAGCAGCTGAAGGATAAGGTGAAGATGGGGATCATCACCAATGGCTTCAGCGTTCCCCAGCGGGGACGGCTCGGTAAACTGGGTTGGAGCGAATGGTTCGAGCCGCTGGTGATCTCCGACGAGATCCGGGTGACCAAACCAGCGCCAGCCATTTTCCAGCACACCCTCTCGCTGATGGGGGCTCCGGATCCTGCCAGAGTGCTGATGGTGGGTGACAATCCCAAGACCGATATTGCCGGTGCGGCTGCACAGGGGCTTGCTACCTGTTGGTATAACCCGCGCAAGCAGGGTGACGAATGTGATGCCACCCACGAGATCCATCACTTCTCCCATCTAACTGACATCGTGCTCGGTCAGGAGTGAAGATTAAGTTGTGCATGATGTGCCGTTGAAAGGAACCTGCTTAGAGAACAGGAGAGCCATCGGCTCTCCTGTTGTTATTCTGCGAGCGAGGTATGGGTGTAGCGGGTCAGGATCTGTTGATATTCTGGACTTTGCTTGAGTTGGTCAATCGCCTGATTGAGTCGATCCAGCTGTGCTTGCGATGTGCTCTTTTTGCTGAGCATAAGATGGACCGGGGTGCGCTCGATACGAAGCAGGATATGGAGCTGTTTCAAGGTAATGCCCTGATCTTTCCACTCTTGCAAGCTGTTCGGGTCGAGGATAAACCCCTGGATCCGCCCGCCATTGAGCATCTTGAGCAGTTGCTCCAACGTGAACCGTTCCTGCAGCCGAGGTTGAACTTTGGGGTCGGCGACAAGGCGGCGGAACGCCTCACCGTAGTCAAACCCCTTGAGCAGGCCGATATGAAAATCGGGAGTGTTGATCAGCTGCTCCAGAGTCGTGATCTTGCGCCAGCGCGGTTCATCCTCTTTGCGGATGATGATGACCGTTTCCTCTTCCCGATAGGGGTGGCTGAAGCGGGCATATTGCTGCCGTTCGATGGTGATGTTGGCTGACATGGCCAGTTGTACCGTGCCAAATTCTAATTCGTGCAGTACCCGGGTCCATGGCATTTCAATGAAACGGGGTTGATAGTCAGCCCGCTGCAGGATGGCGTTGAGCAGTTCGATATCCAACCCTTGCAACTGATGTTGTTCGTTGCGATAGCTGAACGGTTGCCAGTTGCTCCAGCCAACGACCAAAGACTCCTGTGCATTAACCTGGCAGCATAAACACCATAACAACAAGAGTCTGTACACGACTCATCCCCTCGAACCGGCTCATATAGTCGAGTATTGGACAGGAATGGGAGTGTCACCAGTTATACGGTAAAGAGAGGATGCACCGGCAGGTGCATCTTTCAGAGCTCGTGGGCGTGGAATCCTTTGCGATAACGGGCTTCGCAGCGCGGGCAGCGTTGCAGGGTCGGATCCTGTTCCAGCTGTTCAGTGGCCAGCGGCTCTTCACAATCGGAGCAGAGGCCGTAGAGGCCGAGATCCATCTGGCAGAGTGCTGCATCGATCCGCTTGAGGCGGGCCACGCTCTGCTCTACCTTCGGCAGATCAAGCCGACTGGTCAGTTCTACAAGTTGATCCTGCTCGCAGTGACCGACCTGTTCGGCCCATTCATCACGGCGGCAGGCTTTGAGCTGACCGATCAGCGTTTCTCGTTCTTGGGCCCAGTCGGACAGCAGGCGATTACGCCAGACAGCCAGCTGTGCTTGCGTCATTTCACACACATTATCCCCCACAGGACAGACAGCAGTTTCGGGGCAGTATAGGGATCCGATAACTCTATCAAGATGACATGCGTCAAGTTAAACGTGGTTAGCCGTGGCTTTTGGCCGCTTGCAGCAGGGCATCGCGGATGGGGTCGGTCTCTTTGAGTACCCTGATCTCTTGAAACAGCAGGTCCGCTTCGGGATATTCCCGCTTGAGATAGCTGAACCACTGCTTGATACGGCTGGGGTAGTAGTCGGCTTTTTCGCTGGCCAGATCCTGCTCGGTGTAGCTCACCATCAGCTGCAGCACCTCGGCCCAGCTCATGTGCGGGCAGCCGGTTTTCATCACGTTGGCCAGATTGGGCAGAGAGATGGCGCCGCGCCCGACCATCAGGGCATCGCAGCCGGAAACGCGGGCGCAGGCGAGGGCATCCTGATGATCCCAAATCTCGCCGTTGGCGGTGACGGGGATGGGCAGGGCGCGGCGAATGGCGTCCACATACTCCCAGTGGGCGGGGGCCTTGTACCCTTCGCGCTTGGTGCGGGCATGGACGGCCAGCTCGTTGGCACCTCCCTGGTAGACCGCTTGGGCGTTCTCCAGGTAAAGATCCTTGTCATCGTAACCGAGCCGAATTTTGGCGCTCACCGGCAGATGGGTTGGCACAGCGTCCCGCACCGCCTTGACGATGCGGTAGATGGTCTCGGGCTCTTTGAGCAGCACTGCGCCCCCCTTGCTCTTGTTGACCGTGGGGGCGGGGCAGCCGAAGTTGAGATCGACCCCGGGGGAACCGAGCTCGATGGCGCGCACAGCGTTCTCGGCCAGCCACTGGGGATGTTGCCCCAGCAATTGCACCCGCACCGGGGTGCCTGCGTGGGTTTTGCCATCTTGCAGCAGTTCAGGGCAGAGGCGATGGAACACCTTGGCGGGCAGCAGTTGGTCGACCACCCGGATAAATTCACTCACGCAGAGGTCGTAATCATTGACGGAGGTGAGTACCTCCCGCATCAGGTGATCCAGCACCCCTTGCATGGGGGCCAAAATAACGCGCATAACCGGTTCCGAAGGACAAACAGAGAAAAAAGAGCGCAGATTGTAGTGGTAACGGGGCAGGTTGTCAGCCGTCACGCCATGGGAATGGGCAGGTTCAGGCCATTACTGGTTCACAAGCCCTGTAATCCGGGGCATCAGTTGCCGTGATAATGGGAATCGTTGTCAACATGGGGGCGGATCCTGTTAGGATGGCGCAAGAGCATGCAAGAGGGGCTGCGATGAAACGTTGGTGTTTGATGGGGTTGGGCTGGCTGGCATTCGTAACTGGCATCATCGGCATAGTGCTGCCCCTGTTGCCGACCACGCCCTTCATGCTGCTGGCGGCGGCGCTATTTGCCCGCTCGTCCCCCCGTTTTCACCACTGGCTGCTGGCCCATCCCTGGTTTGGCCCACCCATCGCAGACTGGCAGCAGTATCGCGGTATTCGCCGTCATGCACGGCGGCGCGCAATTATCTTCATTCTGCTCACCTTCTCGGTGTCGCTGGCGGTGGTGCCGTTGTTATGGGTCAGGGGGCTGCTGCTTTTCATAATGGTGATCCTGCTCACCTGGTTAATGCGTCTGCCGGTCCTGGAGCCAGTTGCAATGGAGAAGTGAAGTCCCTAAGCTATTGCGGCAATAATGCTATGGAGTCGGCCTGTCATTCTTGCGTGACAGGCTTTTTTATTTCCCGCTGGCGGGAAGACTAAGATAAAACGGCCATCCTGGGTCGAAAAACAAACGGTCAAACCATGAATCCGGAAACCCTGAAATTTATCGAAGCGAGCATCAAGACCATTCCCGACTATCCGAAGCCGGGCATTCTGTTTCGTGACATTACCAGCCTGATCGAGAACGCCGAGGCCTTCAAGGCCACCATCGATCTGCTGGCCAATCATTATCGTGATCAAGGGATCACCAAGATTGTTGGTACCGAGGCTCGCGGCTTCATCTTTGGCGCACCGGTTGCCTACGCCATGGGACTTGGCTTTGTGCCGGTCCGCAAGCCGGGCAAGCTGCCGCGCGAAGTGATCGAGGAGTCCTATGCCCTCGAGTACGGCACCGATACTCTGCAACTGCACACCGATGCCATCGTGCCCGGTGACAAGGTACTGGTAGTGGACGATCTGCTCGCCACTGGCGGTACCGTCGATGCCACCGTCAAGCTGATCCGCCGTGCCGGTGGTGAAGTGGCCGATGCGGCCTTCATCATCTCCCTGCCCTCTCTGGGGGGGGATGCCCGCCTGACTGCCGCTGGCATCAAGGTGGTCTCACTGGTCGAACTGGCTGGCGAGTAATGCCTCTTCGGCCCGATCCTCTGCATCGGGCCTGCGTTGAACCGATGCCTATGTGGGCATCGGTTTGAAAATCAAGCGATCCCTCCCGCTCTGACCGATAGCCGATACAGCCAGCCCGCCATTTGTGTTAGCATCCGGCCTCAATGCCCTGTCTTCCCTGCATGATGGATTTATGAGCTATCAGGTTCTGGCGCGTAAATGGCGCCCCCATACGTTTGAACAAGTGGTTGGTCAGCAACATGTGCTGACTGCCCTGACCAACGCCCTGGATCAGGGACGGCTGCATCACGCCTATCTGCTGAGCGGCACCCGCGGCGTCGGCAAAACCACCATCGCCCGTATTCTGGCCAAGAGCCTCAACTGCGAGCAGGGGATCAGCAGCCATCCGTGTGGCGTCTGCGATACCTGCCGCGAGATCGATCAGGGCAACTTTGTCGACCTGCTGGAGATTGACGCGGCGTCCCGCACCAAGGTGGAAGATACCCGCGAGCTGCTCGACAACGTGCAGTACCGTCCGGCCCGCGGTCGCTTCAAGGTCTATCTCATCGACGAAGTGCACATGTTGTCGCGCCACAGCTTCAACGCGCTGCTGAAAACCCTGGAAGAGCCGCCCCCCTATGTGAAGTTTCTGCTGGCCACCACGGATCCGCAGAAGCTGCCCATTACCATTCTCTCGCGCTGCCTGCAGTTTCATCTGAAGAGTCTGGATCAGACCCAGATCGCTAAGCAGCTCGAATGGGTGCTGGATCAGGAGGGCCAACCCTTCGAACCGCGCGCCCTGCTGGCCCTGGCCAAAGCGGCTGACGGCAGTATGCGCGATGCCCTGAGCCTGACCGATCAGGCGTTGGCCCACGGTAACGGCAGCGTGCGCCTCGACAGCGTGCTGGCGATGCTGGGCACGCTCGATCACCGTCATCTGCACCAGCTTTTGGAAGCCATTTTGCGGCAAGATGCCCCCGCGACCATGGCCAAGATCACCGAGATCGTCACCCTGGGCCCCGATTTTGATCAGCTCCACGCCGAGCTGGAAGGCTTGCTCCATCGCATCGCCATGGCGCAGCTGCTGCCTGCCAGCGTGCAGGAGCAGGGGGCGGATGCCGATTCCCTGCTGCAACTGGCCAAGGCGATGAGCCCGGAAGAGGTGCAGCTCTGCTACCAGATTGTACTGGGTGGCCGCAAAGATCTGCCCTGGGCACCTGATGGCCGCACCGCGCTTGAGATGACCTGCCTGCGGATGCTCGCCTTCTCGCCAAGGCGCGATGCCCTGCATCCTGCCAGCCTCACCGCATTGCCCCCGTCAATGACGAGCAGTGCCACTCCGGTAGTCTCTTTGCCGGGAAAGCGCCAGGCCGCTGAATCGGCCGCTCTGGCACCGATCAGCGGCGCCGTGCCTGCACCTTTAGCCAGCCCTGTTGCTACCAGTGCTGTGCCCGTGGTGGATCTTTCCCTGCCTGCGATGACTGATGACACCGGCAACCTCGCAGACAGCGAGGAAGAGGCGCAAGCCGCCGAGCTGTTCAGCCAGCAGGATGAGCTGCTGCGCGAGGCGACCGGTATGGGTTATCAGGCCGAGTCGGCCACGCTCTCTGGCGTGAATAGCGGCATGGCGGTTGACGCTGCGAGTTGGGGAGAGAGGGCTGCTGCAAACCCGACACTTTCGGTACCAAGTGACGCCGCTCAGATGGCTACTGGAGAGATGGCGCCTGTACAGATGAATTGTGCTTCGACTGCGCCAGCTCCGGAAGTGCTTGAGCCAGTCTCGGCGGTATCGACCATGCAGAGTCTGCTGGGCAAGCGCAATATGCTGCGTAGTCGCCAACGTGGAGAGAGCAGCGCGCCAGCACCTGCGCCCCGTGCGGTGCCGGTTGTGCCTGTGCGTCAGGCTGCTGTCCCTGCGCCAGATGCGAAGCGTGCAGCGTCGTCTGCTATCAGTCAGGCTGCAACCCCAAGTGGCTCCGCCATGGGGCAGTTTGGCGAGCAGCCACCGGTGGATCTCTATACCGACAGCTACGACGAGTCCAGCGATAACGGGGATTACGAGGAGTACCTCAGCCAGAGCTTTATGGCCTCGCCAGTGCCGGATCCTGTTCGTAGTTCATCCAATCACACCACACCTACTGCGATCCAACCCGCGCAGCCGACCGATCTGCCACCCTGGGATCTGGAGGGGCAGCCTGCTTGGCATGATAGCGTTCGTCAGGAACCAGCACCGCTGGCACCAGCTCTACTGCCCCAGGTTCAACTCGAGAGTGAGCCTGCTCCTCCTCAGCCGGTGATGGAGACCATCGACTGGGATGAGCTCGAGAGCGACAGCGAGCCGCAAGAGGGGGAGGCGACCCGCCTTATTCCCTCCTCGTTGCTCAATGGTTGTGGTGACGCTTGGGCCGAGTTGATTGCTCATACCCAGGTGGGTGGTCGGCTGCGCCAGCTCGCCATCAACTCGGTGATGACGCGGGAAGGGGATAAAGTCCTGCTAACCCTCAAGCCCGAGCAGCGCCATCTGGTGAGCGACAAGGCGCGCGCCGATCTGGCCGAGATCATCGGGCCTGCGCTGGGGCAACCGGTACAGGTCGAGGTAACGCTCGGTGTGGTGCCTGACAAGGAGACTCCCCTTGAGATCGAGCATCGCCTCTATCTGGGGGTACGCGAGCAGGTGACCCGGGATCTGGAGCAGGATCCCAACGTACAGTTTTTAGTTCAGCGGTTTGGTGCCGTGCTCCATCACGAGAGCATCGAGCCCCTCAACCGCTAAATTCCGTGGCCGGGAGCTGGCTCCCGGTTGAAAAGCAGTTTGGCTGTCCCCATCTAGGACAGACAAGCCCACAGCCCGGCGCTGGATGCCGGATTTCAAGACGAGAGACGACATATGTTTGGTAAAGGTGGAATGGGTAACCTGATGAAACAGGCCCAGCAGATGCAAGAGCGTATGCAGAAGATGCAAGAGCAGCTTGCCCAGATGGAAGTGACCGGTGAAGCCGGTGCCGGCATGGTCAAGGTCACCATGACTGGTAGCCACAGCGTCCGTCGCATCGAGATCGATCCCTCCCTGATGGAAGATGACAAGGAGCTGCTGGAAGATCTGGTTGCCGCCGCTTGCAACGATGCCGTGCGCCGCGTGGAAGAGCAGAATAAGACCAAAATGGGCGAACTGACCGGTGGCATGCAACTGCCGCCAGGGTTCAAGATGCCGTTCTAAGGCGACTTTCCCCGCGCATTCTTGCTCCCTTGTCGCTAGCCATTCTGGCCATGGCAAGGGATACGTCCGAGGGACCCCAAAAAGCAGCAGTTATCGCCCGTGCGATAGCGCTGCGTTTTTTATGCATGCTATGCAGGTATGGACCGGATGGATCAGCCCCCTTGTGGGGAGAGGTGGCCACCACACAGGTAAATTACGTCGTGAATTGCTACGCCTCGCAGAAGGGGGCGCTATTTGTCGATACCTGCTATCGGATATCCCGGTTTGGCCCGGAGGGGCGGGATCGGCATAATGGCGGCTTGCCGTATTGAGGAGATTGTATGAAATATATCGGAGCCCACGTCAGTGCGGCCGGCGGGGTGGAGAATACCATCGCCCGTGCCCAGGCCATCGGGGCCAACGCGTTTGCCCTCTTTACCAAGAATCAGCGTCAGTGGCAGGCGGCCCCCTTGTCGGATGCCACCATCCGCGCCTTCAAGGCGGCCTGTGACAAGGCCGGTTTTCTGCCGCAGCAGATCCTGCCCCACGACAGCTATCTCATCAACCTGGGCCACCCGGATCCCGATGCTCTGGCAAAATCCCGCGATGCGTTTCTCGATGAGATGAAGCGCTGTGAGCAGCTGGGGCTTTGCTATCTGAACTTCCATCCAGGTAGCCATCTCAAGCAGATCCCAGAGGCGGCCAGCCTCAAGCTGGTGAGCGAGTCGATCAACTGGGCACTGGAGCGCAGTGAAGGGGTAACGGCGGTGATCGAGAACACCGCCGGGCAGGGGACCAATCTCGGCTGGTCGTTCGAGCACCTCGCCACCATCATCGAGGGGGTGGAGGACAAGAGCCGGGTCGGGATCTGTTTCGATACCTGCCACGCCTTTGCCGCCGGCTACGATCTGCGCACCGCCGAGAGCTGTGCCGCCGTCTTTGCCGAGTTCGACCGCACGGTGGGTTTTCACTATCTCAAGGGGATGCATATCAACGGTGCCAAGTGCACCTTCGGCAGCCGGGTCGATCGCCATCACAGCTTGCGCGAGGGCAATCTGGGGGAGGCGGTATTCCACCACATCATGAATGATGATCGCTTCGATCGCATTCCGCTTATCCTCGAAACTATAGACGAGTCCATCTGGGGTGAGGAGATCAGCTGGTTGCGCAGTCTGGCGCAGTGATACCGAACAGGTGAATCAAAGAGAGGGAGCCGTGGCTCCCTCTCTGCTTTTTCCGTCATTGGCGGGCGGGCCGGCCAGCGGCGCTCCGAGCGGGCGTTACTCTGCGTGGCTCACCTCGGCATCCTTCACCTGAGCTCGGCAGAAGTGGATAAAGTGGCGCAGGGAGGTGGAGTGGTACTTCTGCTTGTGCCAGATAAGGGAGAGCTGGCGCGGGAAGCGACGGGAGAGGGGCAGGGCGATCAGTCGCCCATCTGCCAGGCGATCCGAGGCTGCCAGCCGGGAGATAAAGGAGATGCCAAGCCCCTTCTCCACCGCCAGCATCACCGCCTCCAGGGTGTTGAGTTCAAGCCCTGGTTGCCAGCGGGGCAGCTCGGGCTGGATCTGCTGGATAAATTGCTCGCGACTGCCCGATTGCGCTTCACGCAATACCCAGGTCTCGCCCCCCAGACGGGAGAGGGAGAGCTCCTTCTTGTTGGCAAGCGGGTGACCGGGTGGGGCCACCACCAGCATCTCGTCCTGCAGCCAAGGTTCGGCGAGCAGGTCGGGGTGGTGGTTCTCCCCCTCGATCAGCGCCATATCCAGCTCGAAGTTGGCCAGCGCATGACAGAGCAGGTGAGTGTTGTTGATGGTCACCTTGGGGGGGAGCCCCAGCTCCTGTTTGCTGCTGGCGAGCAGGGTGGGGAGCAGGTAGTTGCCGATGGTCTGGCTGGCACCAAGGCGCAACTGGCCGCTCGGCTCGGCATCGGGGCTGAACAGGTTCTCGATATCCTGCATCCGGGTCAGCAGCTCTTCGGCGGCCGGTTGCAGCAGGCGCCCCTCGTTGTTGAGCTGCAATCTGGGGTGAATGCGGTCAAACAGCGGGGTGGAGAGCTGGCGCTCCAGCTCCTGCAGCGACTGGGAGACAGCCCCCTTGCTCAGGCATAGCTCGTTGGCGGCAAGGCCAAGATTGCCATAGCGGGCAATGGTGGCGAACACTTTCAGCTGCTGCAGGGTCAGTTTCATTGTGTTTGGTTTTCCTGAATGATTGATTCAATTCATTTAGATATCGTAAACGATAAGGGGCCATTATCCTATCGCCATCGTCATCAATAGAAAGGTGTCATCATGATCGCAAGAACCCGTAAATCACTGGCTGCCGCCCCAACCCCTATGGCGGGTTTGGCGCTGGGCATCGCCAGCCTTGGTTGGTGTTGGGAAAATGCCGGTCACTTCGATGGCCGGATGCAGCTGCTGGGCGCCGCCATTGCGGCCGTGCTGCTGGTGATCCTGACCTTCAAGTTTCTGCTTCACCCCCGCCTGCTGTTGCAGGATCTCGCTCACCCCGTGGTGGGTAGTGTGGTACCGACCTATGCCATGGGCACCATGGTGGTCTCGAAAGCGCTGGGTATGATTGCACCGCAAGCGGGCGAAGCCCTCTGGCTGTTTGCCGTGGCAGTTCACCTGCTGTTCCTGGCCACTTTTATCTGGCATCGCGCCAAAGAGTTTGAAATCCACCACATGGTGCCGAGCTGGTTCGTGCCGCCGGTGGGGATCATCGTGGCTGACGTCGCCTTCCCGGGCGGTCAGTTTGCCCCGCTGGCCAACGGTCTGCTCTGGTTCGGGATCATCTGCTACGGCCTGATGCTGCCGCTGATGCTCTATCGCCTGATCTTCAGTCATGAAGTGCCGGATGCCGCCAAACCGACCATCGCCATTCTGGCTGCCCCTGCCAGCCTCTCTCTGGCCGGTTACCTGACCGTCAACCAGGAGCCGTCACTGCTGCTGGTGGCCGTGCTGCTGGGGATTGCCATTCTGATGACCGGTATCATCTATCTGGCTTTCATCAAATTGCTGCGTCTGCCCTTCTCGCCAGGTTATGCCGCCTTCACCTTCCCGCTGGTGATCGGTGCCACTGCCCTGTTCAAAGTAGCCCATCTGGTTGAAGGGTTTGCGCAAGGGAGTCACTACGTTGAGCAGATAAGATTGCTGGCCCACTTCGAGCTTGGGGTTGCTACCGTGATCGTCGGGTATGTGGCGCTGCGTTACCTGATGTTTTTTCTGCCGCAGCGTGATACCGAAATGAATAACGGCATTACCCGCCAGGGTGCTCATCGCTGACGCTTGACGATGTGATATCGAAAAATGGTCAAGCAGTGCGCTCCGAGAGCGACGGGATAAACGGCCAGTCATACGATGGTTGGACCAAGAGCCACCACTCTGGTTGTGTAACGAACAAAATGCCCCGTAGTGCGGGGCATTTTTTTGTGGTTCTTTGACCTCGCGCTCGTGTCGGGCTGCTGGCCATGGAATTAACTGGTATTACCTGTCAGGATGACTACAATGCAGCACAACTTTTTTGCTTGACCCCGAATCATGTCTCCCCAAGATCCCGTATTTAATTCCTCCTTTGAAACCCGTTTTCTGCATCCCCGTTACTGGTTCAGTTGGCTGGCCCTCGGCGTATTGATGCTGCTGGCGTTTGTGCCGGTACGATTGCGCGATCGTTTGGCCGATGCCCTGGCGCCGCTGGTGTTTCGCGTCTCTAAAAAACAGATCTATATCGCCAGAACCAACCTGGAAATCTGCTTCCCGGACAAGAGCCCGGAAGAGCGGGATGCCATTGCGCTGACCTCGATCCGGGTCGGCCTCAAGAGTTTGCTGGGATTTGGCGAGTTCACCATGCGCAGTCAGCGTTATCTGATGAGCCGGATGCAGGTGAGTGGCTGGGAACACATCGAGGCTGAGCGGGTTGCCGGTCGGCCGGTGATCCTGGTGGTTCCCCACACCTGGCCGGTGGATGCGGCCGGTTATTGCTTCACCCAGCGTGGGGTGCCGATGTGCACCATGATGAAACGGGCGCGCAATCCGGTGTTTGACTGGCACCTCAACCGGGCGCGAGCCAAGAACGGTTGCCGCGTCTATGAGCGCAGCGCCGGGATCAAGGCGGTGATCCGAACCATCAAGAGTGGTCGCAGCTTCTTCTACTTGCCGGATCAGGATCATGGCCGCGAGAAGAGCATCTTTGCCCCTTTCTTTGGCCACCCCAAGGCGACCCTGCCAGCTTTGCCCCGTCTGGTGCAGGTGAGCGGCGCCAAGGCGGTGCCGCTACTCGCCTGCTATGACGAAGAGCACCACTGCTACCGGTTGGAGATAGATGCGCCGTTTGACAACTATCCCACCGAGGAGGTGATGGCCGATACCTGTCGGATGAACGATATGGTGCAACAGCAGCTGACGCGCCATCCGGGCCAGTACATGTGGTTCCTCAAGATCTTCGATACCCGTGAAGATCAGGAGGGGCCGGATGGCCTCTACGAAGCGGGGATCCAGCGGATCCGCAAGGGATTGTCGCCCCATGGTTGACCCTGACACCGGATTTATTGAAATGGCCCGTTGTGGGCCATTTTTTATGGTCACTCGTCTGATCAGTACCTGCTGATCGGCGGACAGCCTGCTCAGGGTAGAAAAAAATGTCAGGATAACTACAATAACCGCTTGTTTTTGATGACTTGATGGCCGCCATGTCCCCGTTAGATCCGGTATTTGATACCTCATTTCATATTCGCCTGCTGCATCCCAAATGGTGGGGCAGCTGGTGCGCGCTGGGCCTGCTCTCCCTTTTGGCATTTACTCCTGCAAGGCTGCGGGATCGTTTTGCCGATCTGGTCTCTCCAACCCTGCTGCGTTTCTCGAAAAAGCAGGCCTATATTGCCGACACCAACCTCAGGATCTGTTTTCCCGAGCTGGACGCCGCCGCACGGCAGGCACTGCTGCTCAAATCGATCCGGGTCGGTCTCAAGACCTTTATGGGCTTTGGCGAGCTCAGCTGGCGCAGCAAGGCTCGCCTGACCCGCCGCGTCAAGGTGAGCGGCTGGGAGCATGTGCAAGCGGAGCAGACCGCAGGCCGTCCGGTGATCCTGGTGGTGCCTCATACCTGGGCGGTCGACATGATTGGTCGCTACTTCTCCATGATGGGCATCGAGATGTGCACCATGATGAAGAGCCCGAAAGATCAGGTTTTTGACTGGTACATCAACCGCGAGCGGGCCAAAGGGGGCAAGGTCTATGAGCGCAGTGTCGGTATCAAGCCGGCGATCAAGTCGATCCGCGCTGGCGCCAGTTTTTTCTATCTGCCGGATCAGGATCACGGCCGCGAGGCGAGCGTGTTTGTTCCCTTTTTCGGCCGCCCCAAAGCAACCCTGCCGGCGCTGCCCAAGCTGGTGAAGCTGACTGGCGCCAGAGCGGTGCCCATCTTCGCCAGCTATGACGAGGATGAGGGGTGCTATCTGTTGGAGATCGAGCCGCCGTTTGACCCTTATCCCACCGCCGATCTGCTGGCAGACGTCAACGCCATGAACCGGGTAGTGGAGATGCAGGTGGCACGTCATCCCGAGCAGTACATGTGGTTTCTCAAGATCTTCGAAACCCTGGAGCATCAGGAGGGGGATGACGGACTCTATGAAGCGGGTATTCAGCGTATTCGTCAGGGCTTGCCGCCCGAGCCTTGAAAATTGGCCCGCTTGCGGGCCAATTTTGTTGGCATCGAGATCTTTCGTATGTGGTCTGTTGCCGGTGGTTTTTAAGGTGAACGGGTGGACAAAAACAGCGCAAACAGGGGATAACAGGGTGTCTTATGTCAGGGATAGGCAGGTGCGTGTGCGCGGAGCTATCTTCGAGAGCGGAAATAGGGTAAAAGGGCGGCCATGAAAATTCCAAATCGAATCCAACCTCTGGTTGATGACGGCCTGGTCGATGAGGTCGTCAGCCGGTTGATGAGCGGCAAAGAAGCCGATGTCTATGTGGTGCGCTGCGGCGACGAGATCCGTTGCGCCAAAGTTTATAAAGAGGCATCCAAGCGCAGCTTCAAGCAGGCCGTGGTCTATCAGGAGGGGCGCAAGGTGCGGGGCAGCCGAGATGCTCGCGCCATGGAGAAGGGCTCCAAGTACGGTCGCAAGCAGCATGAAGAGGTGTGGCAGAACACCGAAGTCGATGCCCTGTTCAAGCTGGCGGCGGCCGGTGTGCGGGTGCCACAGCCTTATATCTGCCTCGATGGCGTCCTCTTGATGGAGCTTATCACCGATGAGGATGGCAATGTCGCGCCACGCCTCAACGATGTGGCGCTCACTCCCGAGCAGGCGGTCATCGATCACCACAAGGTGATCCGCTATGTGGTGCGGATGCTCTGCGCCGGCCTTATTCACGGCGATCTCTCGGAGTTCAACGTGCTGGTGGATGAACATGGCCCTGTCATCATCGACCTGCCCCAGGTGGTGGATGCCGCCGCCAACAACCAGGCCAAGGCGATGCTGGAGCGCGACGTCAACAACATGCGCAACTACTACGGCATGTATGCACCCGAGCTGCTCAAGACCCGTTATGCCCAGGAGATGTGGGCGCTGTTTGAAGATGGCAAACTGACCCCCGAGAGCGAACTGACCGGTCACTTTGAAGAGAGCCGCGCCGCCATCGATCTCGATTCGGTGCTGCAGGAGATCGAGAGCGCCGAAGAGGAGGCCTATGCACGTCAGGCCAGGCTAAAGGCTGAGCAGGAAGACAGCTACTAACGGTTTTGCCACGTTCGCAAAAAGAGCGCCTCCGGGGCGCTCTTTTTATTGTGCTATCTGCCTGGTTGACTCCTGTCGGGGTGATGGCATGACAGAGAGTTGGCAATATGGTGGAGACATCTATTCTATCCGGCCAGCAGGGCTAATGAGAGAAGATGATCGGGCTGCAGTGGCTGCGGTTCGCTGTGGTGGGGCTCCTGCACACAGGCCCGTTGCCTTCCTGTCTGTTTGGCGGCGTAAAGCGCACGATCGGCCCGCAGGTAAGCGTGCTCGAATCCCTCGTCAGGATGCAGCGAGGTGAGGCCGATGCTGAGGCTGATGGGGCCACCGGCCAGCTCCCGCGTCGCATCGGCGATCTGTTGCTGCAGGGTGTGGCAGTAGTGAGTGAGATCCAGTGGCTGCGCGAGCAGCAGCGCCAGCTCATCGCCGCCAAGCCGACCGGCCACCCCCTCGGCAGGCAGGGTATTGGCGATCACCTGCCCCACGGCCCGCAGCATGTCATCACCGGCGGGGTGGCCGTGGCGGTCGTTGATCTGCTTGAAGTTGTCCAGATCGATCAGCAGCAGCTGGCAAGGGGATGTTGTGCCGCCGCGCTGTGCCACTTGTTGTTCGAAATAGTGGCGGCTGAACAGGCCGGTCAGTTCATCCTGATTGGCGCGCAGCTCCAGTTTGCGCTGAGCCTGCATTAACGCGTGCTGTTGGCGTGTATGAACCAGGCTCAGCAGCAGATAACTGCGGGCGATGGTAAAGAGCAGGCTGAGCAGTATCACCGGCCCGAGCAGGGGGTCGGTGAAGGTATTGGCCGCCAGTTCGGGGTACCAGAGGTGTTTGGCGATCCGCAGCAGTTGCAATAACAGTTGCAGGCCGAGCAACAGGATGGCAAAGCGCAGTACCCGATAGACAGGGACCAGCCGCTGGTAGCGCCAGAGCTGCCAGATAAGCAGCGCAATCTGCAGCGAGAGCACGCCGGAGAGTACGATGATCCGGCTGTGAACATCAGAGAGGGGGTGCTGCAGGGCGGTCAGGGCAAACAGGGCGAAACCGCCGAGGGTAACGGCGGGAAGCAGCCAGCCCAGCTGGTCCGCTTCACGTCGAAAGAAATGACGCATCCCCCTTTCATAGAGCGGGATTGTCGTCATCAATAGCAAGTTGGTGCAGAGAATATTGGCAAGGGAAGCATCTCCCTCAAGGGGGCGCAGCAGCAGGCAACTGAATGCCCCCGCGATTACCAGTTCCCCCGCAGACCAGTAGCTCAACGCTCGGATATGGCGATGGGAGTGCCACATGGCGGCGAAAATGGTGGCGACCCCCACATGTGACAGCGTGACAAACAGCACCAGACTCAACAACTGGGCCGAGGAAAACAGACTTGGCATCAAGGGGCTCTCTGGGAAGTCACCTGTGGACGAACGGGCGATGGGGTATCGCCCGCTGGCAGGATCCGATCACAACATGAATTCAACCTATGATCAATTGGTTAAATGGTCGAATCTGTTTGCTCTCTACTTCTTGCACGATGGCCACAGCTGACTCGATTTATCAGGGGATAAAGGGAGATCTTATTGTTTTATCGGGCAATTGTGCTGCGAGAAATATGGCCGTGTTGGCGACACTGTTGCCCCCACCGCCAGCCCTCGTGTTAATCGCAGGTTGCAGCAGGCAAGCGCATTACGATGGCCTCCCTGCCCAGATGGGTCAGCAGACGGCGCACGTCGTCGAGGCGGATGATCAGAGTGGCGGTGTTGACCAGCGGATGGCACTGCACCTGTTCGGCCTGCCAGATGGCTTCGTCTACCACCAGCTCTACCGCTTTTCCCCTATCGCGCACCATGGCGAGCAGGGTCACCGAGCCCGGGGTGAGGCCGAGCACCGCATCGAGTCGCTCGGGTGAGCCAAAGCTCAGCCGTTTGACCCCGAGCATGGCTGCCAGCCCCTTGAGGTCGACCCGGTTCTCCTCCGGACTCACCACCAGAAACAGCCGCTCGCTTTTCGGGTCGCGCAAAAAGAGGTTCTTGGTCTTGGCGGCGGGCAGGTCGGGCAGCAGCCTGCTCGCCTCCTCACAGGTATACACCGGGGGATGTTCAACACGCTGGTAGGGGATAGCCAGCTGATCCAGCAGGGAATAGATTGCCACAAAGACTCCTTTTGTCGGCGAAGAGTGGTCAGAACGGGATGGGCGGGAATAACGACCGGATCGAGCTTACCAGTTTGACTCCCGCCTCGCAGCCAGCGTGACGATTGCGAGCAGGTACTGTATGAACGTACAATGGTGCTATTCTCGGACAGCCCCTTTACGCTTCATGACTGCAACCCAGCCCACCGTACCCGCCACTCCGCCCCTCGACGGTTTTATCCTGACCCGCCACGGTCGGGACGTGCGCGGTCGCAACGGGCAGGCTGCAACCACCGAAATCGTGATGTGGCTCTGGAGCGCGCAGGGGCCGGTGCGGGTGGTGGTGCTGGGGCAGGAGCCGGTGTTCTTTTTGCCACAGAGCCATATGGCAGAAGCCGCCGAGCTATTCAAAGGGGCCGGGGTGAGCGGGCGGTTTCGCCGCCTGCCGATGCACACTTTCGATGGCCGCCCTGTGGTGGGCTGCTATTTCGCCACCCTGAGTGCCTTTCACCGCGCCATCGAGCTGCTGCTTATTCGCGGGCTGGAGCACTTTGAGGCGGATATCCGGCTGCCGGAGCGGTTTCTGATGGAGCGTTTCATCACAGCTGGTGTGCGTTTCGATGGCCGGGCGGTGAAGAAGGGAGGCAAGCAGGGCTACTGGGAGGTGAACGAGGCGCGCTGCGCGCCGCAGGCGGTGACGCCAACCCTCTCCTGGGTGTCCCTCGACGTGGAGTGCGCCATGGACGGTGCCCTCTTCTCGGTCGGCCTTTACAGTGAACAGGATGCGCGGGTCATCATGATCGGCACCCCGGAAGCGGATGCCGAGAGCTGGGGCACTCAGGTCCAGTGGGTAGAGGACGAGAGCGCCTTGCTGAGTGCGCTGGAGAGCTGGTTCAGCCTGCATGACCCCGACCTGGTGATTGGTTGGAACGTGGTCAATTTTGACTTTCGCCTGCTGCTACGCCGCGCCGAGCTTAACAAGCGGCGGCTGCGGCTCGGGCGGGGGCGCGAGCTCTGCTTCTGGCGCTCGTCACGGGGCGATCCCCAGACTGGCAACGTCATTATCCCCGGGCGCATGGTGCTCGATGGCATCGATACCCTGAAAAGCGCCACCTGGCAGTTTGCCAGCTATAGCCTGGATGCGGTGGCGAGCGAACTGCTCGGCCGTGGCAAGGATATCGAAGATGTGGCCAATCGGGGGGAGAAGATCACCGAACTGTTCCACTCCGACAAGGAGGCGCTGGCCCGCTACAACCTGGAAGATTGCAAGCTGGTGTGGGAGATCTTCGATTTCTGCCACCTCATCCCGTTTGCCATTGAACGCGCCTCTCTCACCGGCCTGGAGCTGGACAGGGTGGGGGGCTCGGTGGCGGCCTTTACCAACCTCTATCTGCCGCGGCTCCATCGCGGCGGATACGTGGCCCCCAATCTGCCAGCCGACGGTGGGCTCGCAAGCCCAGGTGGCTATGTGATGGACTCCAAACCCGGTCTCTATCGCCATGTGCTGGTACTCGATTTCAAGAGCCTCTATCCCAGCATCATCCGCACCTTCTGCATCGACCCCATGGGGCTCATCGAGGGGCTGCAGCATCCCGAGCACGCTATTCCGGGCTTTCGCGGCGCCATGTTCTCCCGCGAGCGGCACTTCTTGCCGGAGCTCATCGCTACCTTGTGGGCGGCGCGGGATCGGGCCAAGGCCGCCAGCAACAAGGCGCTCTCCCAGGCCATCAAGATCATCATGAATTCTTTCTACGGCGTGCTGGGGTCGGGGGGCTGCCGTTTCTATGATCCGCGCCTTGCCTCATCTATCACCCTGCGTGGCCACAGCATCATGCAGCAGACCCGCGAGTGGATTGAGGCGAAGGGGTTCGAGGTGATCTATGGCGATACCGACTCCACTTTCGTTCATCTGGGGCGCGAGACCAGCCCCGATGAGGCGGACGAGATCGGCCAGCGACTGGCGCAAATGATCAACGATAACTGGGCTGCACTGATCAAGCGCGAGTTCGATCTGCCGAGCTATCTGGAGATCCAGTACGAGACCCACTACCGCCGCTTTCTGATGCCCACCATCCGCGGCTTGGAGAAGGGCAGCAAGAAGCGCTATGCGGGGCTGGTTGGCAAGGCCAGCGAGGGGAGTGAACAGCTGGTGTTCAAGGGGCTCGAATCGGTGCGTACCGACTGGACCATGCTGGCCAAGCAATTCCAGACCCGCCTCTATGAGCTGGTGTTTCACGATGAAGATCCCAGCGGCTATGTGCGCACCATGGTGGATGAGACTCGCGCCGGTCGTCACGACGATCTGCTCATCTACCGCAAACGGCTGCGCCAGAAGCTCGAGGAGTATCAGAAGAACGTGCCACCCCATGTGCGGGCGGCGCGGCTGGCCGATGAGGAGAACCTGCGTCGCGGTTTGCCCCTGCGTTATCAGCATCGGGGCTCCATCGCCTATCTGATGACCCTCAATGGCCCCGAACCGCTGGAGTACCGGCGCAGCGCCATCGATTACGAACACTACATAGACAAGCAGTTGCGGCCCATTGCCGATGCCATTCTGCCCTTTATCGGCGAGTCGTTCGACCGGATCTGTGGTCAGCAGCTGGATCTTTTCTGATTGGTGCAAGATGGCACTTTACTTCCCATGAATGCTGTATAAAAATACAGTTATAAATTATGGAGAAGTTTCCTATGCGTCTTGAAATCATCATCGACAGAAAACATCAGATCCCGACCTCGACCATGGAGGCGCTGCGTCAGGAGCTGCTCAAGCAGCTTGGTGAAAAATTCCCCGACATCCATGTGCGGGTCGCGCCGGGCAGTGCCATGGCTCTGACCGTCAGCCGTGCCAGTAAGGAAGACAAAGAGTTGGCCGAAGCCATGGTGCAGGAGGTGTGGGAGAACGCCGAGAGCTGGATGCCGGAAGAGAATGTCGCATCCTGATCCCGCTCGGTCAGTGGATAACACGGGCGTTGGATACATGGGCGGCGTATAAACGTGCATGCCCGATAACGCACCGTTGATCCTCGGATAACAAAAAACGCAGCCAGGTGGCTGCGTTTTTTGTGGGTGGTGAGAGGTTCGCGGTGGCTTGTCTGGCTCTGGGGTGAGCCAGGCCCGTTACAACCCCGCCCAGCTTTTCAGGCTCTGCTGCTGCACCCGGCGATTGGCTTCGCGGATCTCCCCTTTGGCGCGCAGATCCTTGATTGCGAGCGGCAGGGCTGCGCGTACCTCATCGCTGCTCATCCCGGCCTTGAGGGCTGGGTGATAGGCTAGCTTGAGCAGCACATAGTCGAGGCCGGTCAGGAAACTGTCGATGCTGTTGTCATTGAAGATGGAGGGAAACACCTTGTCCGAGTCGTTGGGTAGCCCCATCACCTGGGTGAACTCCTCCACCACGCAGTCGAGAAAGCGCCCCTTGGCCCGGCTGTAGTCTACCGGAATGATGATGGTGGCACGGCTGATCTCGTGTTTTGCATTGGTTGCAAAGTTGGCCAGGCAGAGTCCCTCCTTGAGTGCCATCCCGACCGACGGATCGCCCCCCATGGTGCGGTTGGCCCAGCTCTTCATCTTGCTGTAGTCGGTCATGATCAGGGTAAGGTTGGGCTTTGCGGTCACCATGCTGATGGGGTGGCCGGTGATGCGAGCCAGATGGGCCGCCTGTACCTTCACCACATCGGCCTGCAGGGGTTTGTCGCCCGACTCGTTGACAAGCTGCAGCCGGATCGGCTGTTGCCAGCGGGCAAAACGGGTCTGCCTGGCTTCGCCATACTCCCGCTCCATGGCGATGGCCATAAAGCTCTCGGTGAGATAGCTGTCGCTCTGCCAGCGCTCATCGGCCCGGGCGCTGTGTCCCGCGAGCAGAAGCAGCAGGGCCAGCAGCCCGCGTGACGCGCAGCGGGGATGGGCTGCGCGGCCCAAGCTGGTCATTACCAAAGTGGCAATAAAGCGGGTGGCGGCAAATGACATGTTTCCTCCCTGAAACGGGTGTCAGCCTAGCGGCTGGCCTTGTCGATATCGCGCCAGGTGAGCCAGAGCCTGAGATCAAACTCCAGTTGATGATAGTCCGGCTCCATATGCTGGCAGAGCTGGTAGAAGCTCTTGTTGTGATCCTTCTCTCTGATGTGGGCCAGCTCGTGCACCACGATCATTTTCAGAAACGGGGGCGGCGCCTCCTTGAACAGGGCGGCGATGCGGATCTCATTCTTGGCCTTGAGCTTGCTGCCCTGCACCCGGCTGACGTAGGTGTGCAGGCCGAGGGCATCCTTGATCACGTTGATCTTGCCATCGAACACCACTTTTGACAGGGGGGCCGAGCTCTTGAGGTAGCGGTTCTTCAGCTCCATGGTGTAGGCAAGCAGCGCCTTATCGCTCTGGATCGGGTGGCTTTCGGGGTAGCGTTTGGCCAGCATCTCCCCCAGCTTGCCTGCCGCAATCAACTGCTGTACCTGTGCCTTGAGAGGGTCGGGATAGCCGCCCAGATAAGTCAGTTCCGCCATGGTGTCACTCGTTACATCAAAAAGAGCGTCATTGTAGTTATCTCGGGCGGGCTTGCCTACTACGGGCCGCTGCTGCAAGGCGTTCTGGCGCAAGAAAAAGGGCGGCCATTGCAACAATGGCCGCCCTGCGGGGCGTATTGACAATCAGCGTCGGCGATAGAGACCCGGATCCACCTCTTCGTAGTGGCTGGTCAGGTATTGATAGAAGGCGAGATGGGAAGGGGAGCTCGGTTTTTTCAGCTCCTCGCTCACCCGGTCCGGCTTGGCGATGATGAACTTCGGAGTCTGGCGCTGGATATCGGCCAGCACCCGCTCACGCACGTCATAGGGCGGATTGACGTTGGCAAAGAAGAGGTAGGCGGAAGCCGGCTGGCGATCGGTCCAGAGATAATATTGCGGCTGGATGCCATCGACCCAGATCTTGTCGCTCGGGCTGGTCTCGGCCTTGATGCGATCGACCCGTACCTGCGCCGCCGGATTGAAGGGGCGACCCTTGAGGGTCCCTTCCCAGGCGTTGTTGATCATCAGCAGCAGCATGGCCAGCGTCGCCAGCCAGGGGGTGGCACTGCGCACATCCCAGGCGCGCCAGAGGGGGATGAGGATCAGCACCGGCAGCGCCCACAGCAGGCTGGTGCCGAGCACCTCGTTGACTCGCTCGAGGGACCACTCCTTGGTGCTCCAGCCAAAGGCGAGCTGCTGGGCCAGCAGCCAGCTGGCGGTGAGTACCACCAGCGAGATGCAGAGCAGGCCGATCGCATCAGCCTGCTGTTCGCTGCGATCCAGTAATACTGCCAGCGGCAGCACTGCCAGTTGCAGATAGAGTACGTCGTAGTGATCGAACACATGGCCGGAGACCGAGTTGGCGATCAGGGTAAACAGCACCCCAAACAGGGTCGCCAGCAAGGCGGGCAGATACCACTCCTGACGGCGGCTCAGCATCAGAATGATGAAGGCGGGCAGCAGCATCACCAGGCCTGTGCGCAGCAGGCCGACGGCGCCCACCATGGGAGAGAAGCCGTTGCCATAGCTCCCCTCGAAGAAGATGTCGAAGGCGTAGTATTTGAAGGCCGCCAGCAGATCATGCTGCTGGAAGTAGGCGTAAAGCGGGCCGCCAATCAGCGCCAGCCCCAGCAGGCTGGAGATGAGCAGCAAGATAGCGTCGCGCCACTTCTCGTGCAGGCACCAGTGGCAGAACAGCACCAGATACCAGGCCCCCCAGAAGGCGCCGTTGTTGGTGCGCATCCAGGCGACGATGGCGAAGGTGAGGGCCGCCACCAGCGCGGGCCACCAGCGAAATCCCTTGTCCAGCAGCAGGGTGATAAAGGCCCACTGGGCGATGAGGGCGAGATGGAAGGTCCAGTCCTCGGTCATGTTGCCGTAGTAGTAACGGGTACCGTAGAGGGCCAACACCGCCAGCATGGCACCGAGACGCGCCTTGAACGAGAGGCCAAGTTGGGCAAAGGCTTGCCAGCTGGCTAGCAGTCCGAGCCAGCATAGCACCCACTCCAGCGCCCAGATCCCGACAAAACCACCCATTCCATAGCCCAGCGCATCGAGGGCGAAGATCATCGGCCCCTTGATGTCGATCATGTCGCGATAGAGCACACCCCCTTCGCTCCACATCTTGCCCATCACCGCGAACAGCGAGGCATCAAAGCCCGGCGCCATGGCGTAAACAAGCGGGTTGCGCAGACAGAAGAGCAGCGCCAGCAGGGCGGTCAGCAGCACGATGGCTGGCTTGATGCCCGGGTTGACGCGAGGGGGAGTGAAACGGATGGAGTGATTCATGAAGTCGCCTGTTCCTGCAGCTGGTCTTGAAAGCGGGCCTATCTTGCCGAGCTAGTGAGTACGATGCAATGGGGCGGGCCCGTGTGGGGAAAATATTCTCGAAAAAGCCCGGTTCTGGAAGGAAACCGGGCGCTGGCTGCGGCAATATAGGCCATCAGGGGGATGTGGCAAAGGCATCCCCCGATATCAACTGAAGTACTCAACCAGAGGCGGCTGCGCTTCCAGCGCTGGCAGGTGGCGAGCCCAGCGGATAAAAGCATCGGCCAGGGTGATGCCGAGCTCCTGGTTGTGCTGGGTCAGGGTACGCGCCAGTGCGGTGTAACCCTCCTTGCCGGAGGCGGTATAGGCGCTTGACACCCCCCGATAGACCTGTTCGGCATTGACCGTTTGCCACTGGCAGGGGGCGGCTTCCCACTCCAGTCGGGTGATGCGCTGGCCCTTGGGCAGATTGGCCTGATAGGTGAATCGTATTCCCGCAGTGTAGGGGAAGCTGCCGTTACCATTGCCGACCACGCCGTTATTGGTGGCGTTGTCGATGGCATTCTCCAGCGCTTCCGCCAACTCGTGACCGTGCACCCGATAGAGGGTGAGGGGAATGGCAAACGGCAGCAGGCGACCGGCGATATCCGCTTCGCTCAGGGGGCCAGGCTCCAGCGAGCAGCGCACGCCGCCAGCATTGTGCAGGGCAAAGTCTACCTCACCCACTTGTTCACGGGCGGCGGTCAGCATGGCGCGGGCCACCAGCGGGGCGAGTTGGCTGCCATGGGGCAAGGTGGCATCCGGCAGCCGCTGATGGTGCAGTGGCGCTGCCAGTCGGGTGACGATGCGCTGGCTCATGGTCTCGATCTCTGGCCGATAGCGTTTGGCCAGATGTTGTTCAAGCTGTGGATCCGGCTCGCAGAAGGTGAGCCCGGCGGGTGGCGTGGAGGCGAACGGCCAGGGTTGCCAGGGGAGCCACTCCAGCTGCCCCTCACTTTGTACGACACGGCCCGCCTTATCGAAGGTGAGCTCGCAGACGCCGAGGCAGAGGGCGCTGTGGCCTGCGTGCAAAATGGCCACCCCGTTGTTCATCAGCGGATAGCTGCCTTCGCTTGGCAGACCCAGCGGCGCGAGATCCCCCAGCAGGCTGTGGGTGTGGCCACCGATGATCAGGCTGAGCTCGGGGAAATGCTCGGCCAGCAGCTTGTCCTGATCCAGCCCGAGGTGGCTCAGCAGCACGATATGCTGGATCCCTTCGCTCTTTATCTCCCGCAGCACTTTGCTGAGGGTGTCAGCCACTGCGTGGAAACGGGTGTGGGGATCCGGGTTGGCGATGGCGGCCATCTGGGCGAGGGTGATGCCGAGCAGCGCAAAGGGAACCCCGTCGATCACCTGACGATGCCAGGGCTGATGGGCGTCGTAGAGGTGGGGAATATCCCACAGCCCAAGCGGCGTGTCGGCAGGCTCCTGACTGTTATCCAGATTGGCGGCCAGCACCGGAAAATCGAGCTGGCGCAAGAACTCCACCAGCGGGCCGTTGCCTAGATCGAATTCGTGGTTGCCAAGTACCATGGCATCGGGGGCCAGCATGGCGAGCAGGTCGGCGTTGGCGCGCCCTTTGAAGCGGTTGAAATAGAGCGAGCCCTGAAAGGAGTCGCCACCGTGCAGAAACAGAAAACGCTGGCCAGCTGCTGCGGCTTGGGCACGCAGTTGGGTCAGTCGGGTCAGGATCCGGGCATAACCGCCGCACTGGGTGCGCCACTGGCCTTCACCGACAGGGGAGAAGCTCATGGGCGCGCCATCGAAGTGGGAGTGGCAATCACTGAAATGGGCAAGTTGAACCGTAATACTCATCTCGGTCCTCCTTAGGGGGGAAATGAGCACCGAGTCTACTGCAAAGGGGGGGGAGGATACCAGCCCGGCAGGATGCCGGGCTGGCCAGTGATCAGGCGGGTACCATGATCTGGGTGGCGACGATCACCACCAGCAGGCCGACGGCGACCGGCATACTGGTGCGCTTGACCACCTCGAACGGCGAGAGCTTACCCATCCCGGCACAGGCGACCACCACCCCGGAGACTGGAGAAATGGTGCGACCCAGGTTGGAGGCTTGCAGCATCGGGATTACCAGATAGGCCGGGTTGATGCCAAGGCTGCTGGCCAGATTGGGGATCAGCTCTACGAAGGCGTAGAAGGGGGCATTGCCCGAGCCGGTGGTGAAGGCGGCCAGGGTGGTGATCACCACCAGTGACAGCATCATGATCAGGCCGCCGGAGCCGAGATCCTGCGCGTGAGCCAGCAGGGTGTCGATAAAGCCGATGGTCATCAGACCCTGGGCGAAGACACCGGCACCGACCAGCAGCATGACCACACCGGCAAAGGCGTCAGCCATGTTGCGCCAGCAGACCTGCAGACCGTCCAGCAGCTCCTTGCCATTGCGGATACGCACGAGTTCCAGCAGGCTGGCCAACACCATGCACATGACGATGATGGTGACGATATCCAGTTGCGGGCCCCATTTGCCGTCAAACACCAGCACCCCGATGATGGGGGTAAAGGGCAGGATGGCGTAGAAAGCGGGCGCAGTCGTCACCAGATCACCCGGGGCGACCGGCTCGTTGTGCTCACCGGATTTTTGATCAAGGTAGCGCTGCCAGAAGAAGTGGGTCACCGCCATGCAGGCGATCGCCACCAGCGAGATGGGCAGGGTCAGCTTGAAGGCAAAATCCAGCAGCGGCATGTTGGCGGCCTGGGCGGCCATCACCACGTCACCGGAGGTCGGTGCCAGAATGATGGCGGCTGGCGAGGCGCACACGGCGGCTGCCGCGCCACGGGAGATCCCCATGTTGACCATCAGCGGGAACAGGGTGGCCATCAACAGCACGCCGAGGCCGGTGGCGGAGCTCACCGCCAGCGACATGGCGCAGGCCACCAGATAGGCAGCCACCAGCAGGACATAGGGGGACTTGATGATGCCAAGCGGTTTGCTGGCCAGCTTGACCAGAATGGTGTTGGCGCCGATATGGCTCATGTAGCCGGCAAAGCCGCACAGCACCATGATCAGCATCCCCAGTCCACCGCCACGGTCATTGAGCAGGAAGCGGACGTATTCGAAGATATCGGTTGCGATATAACCGGTGCTGACTACCTTGCTCGGCAGCACCGGCTTGCCCATCATGGCGGTGATGACCAGCAGCAGCAAGCCGCCGCTCAGCAGCACCCCGGTCGCGGAGTATCCTTTGAAAATGGCACGGCCCACCACCAGGGTGACCAGGGTGCCAACGATGAGTTCCAGCATATGTTGCCTTCTGATTGGATGAGAGTGGAGGGAGTCTATTCCGATAGGGGTAGAGTGGCGACTGGAAACAGGATGTTGTGTGAGCTAAATCAACGTTTAACCCCATGAACAGAATTAAAGAAAGGTAAAGGTACTTTACCCAGCGGGTTTGGCTACCTACCCTTGCCAGCCTTGGTTGTCTTTTGAGGCTTTTATATGGTGATTGGTGATTTTTCAGGCATTAAACGCTCTCTTTTCCTGCTCGCGATGCTATTTTCACCTACTTGCGTGTTTGCAGTAACCAATGACGGTTTTCATCAAACCGGTCCTCATCAGGCGGTCGCCATGCGGCGTCTCATGGCTCCTCACTCTTACGGCGTACTGGTGGTTGCCGAGGGGAAGAAACCCCGTTTTGCCGCGCTGGCATCCAAAACCACCGAAGCAAACTGCCTGGCCCGTCATGCCATTCGGGTAGATGGGGTCGCGCTGCTGGTCACCCCGAGATTCTATGCCAAAGAGGAAAAACGGGGACTTTGCGAACTGTGGCTCAATGAGGGGGCAGATCAGGACTTTTTTGCCAACCGTCTTAAAAATGATCATTTTATTCAGATAGATGGTCATGACATCAATGTGAAAAACTATCACCTCAACTGGCAGCGCATCAGTCCTGCTGCTCAATAAAAATACAGTTTCATCCTTGTGCCATACTTTGCTCACGCAACCTGTGAGCTTGCTCTGATTTCTGGGCTCATCATTGTATTGCGCCGCCTCTTGGTCACACATAGGCTATACCCGTCATCTGTGTGGCGGTGGGTTTCACCAAGGTTGGTACTCCGCCCGTGCAATCAAGGAAGGTAGTCTGGCATGGTCAGCAAGGTTTATGGAGTAGTGGGGAGCGTGCTGTTGCTGTTACCCCTGATGAGTCAGGCTCAGCCGAGCCGGCCGCAAGTGGTGCCAGAGTCCCGCATCAATGTCCGTTTTTATGAGATAAGCGCTGCCCAGTCAGATCAACTGGCCCGAGCGATTGCCCAGAGTGCCCCCAAGGTGAACGGCAAGCCTGTTCTCGGCAAGGCGAGTTATCAGATGGAGTGGCAGTTGGAAACCGACCAGTTGCCGGGACGCTGCCAGCTCAAACGGGTTACGGTAACGACTCATGCCACCGTATTGTTGCCCCGCTGGCGTCAGAGTTCGGAGGGGAGTGACCCTGCTCGCCAACGCTGGGGGCGGCTGCTCTCCAGCATGTTTGACTATGAATCCCGTTTCAAAGAGATGGTGCTGCAAGGCGGAAATCAGGTGGGCGGGGCGATTGCGGCACTACCAGGCCATGCAGATTGCCAGGCATTGCGCTATGCCGCCTGGGCTGCGGGCAGTGGCGAATTGAACAAGGTTAAGGCAAGGGTAGACGATTTCCAGCGTCAGACTGGTTACGGCGAGCAGCTGGGTGTGCACTGGCCCAAGTGAGCGCTATCTCAAGACGCAATATCCAGCATCGCACGATTTGATAAATAGAATGGCCGCCCGATGGGCGGCCATTCTATTTGTTTACAGAGTCCGGTTTAGACCAGCGCTTTGCCCTTGAGCAGCTTGCGTACCCAGTAACGGGCTGGGTGGAGCGCTTCCAGCAGATCGGCGGCCAGCGGAAGGGGATCGCCGCAGATCTCGCTGGCGAGCAGCTCACCACAGAGCGGCGCCGAGCAGAGGCCTCGCGAACCGAGCGCCCCCAGCACATAGAGGCCGGGGTGAAGGGGGAGCGGCTGGGCGTTGTGCTGATCATGCTGCAGCTGCGCATAGTGATCCGCCAGACCTTGCAGTCTGGCCACTGGCCCCACCACCGGCAGGTGATCCCGACTGGCGCAACGCCCCCCCACGCGCGCCTCGTTGCCGCTCACATCCACCTCGGCGGGCCAGGTTTGCTCCGGCAGGCAGGCTTGCAACCGCACCTGATTCTGGATGTGCTCCTCGGCACGAAACTCAAGGCTGCTCTGGTTGCGGCCATAACTGGCACCGATGCAGTGTTGATCGTTGTGCATCGGGGTGAGGTAGCCATCATAACAGAGCACGGTCTTGAGCTGACGCAAGCTGGCCGTGGTCGGCACATGACTCACCTGACCACGCACTGGATAGAGGGGCAGCTCGGCAAAGGGGAGCAGTGCTGGCAACTGGTGACCGGCGGCGACCACCAGATTGGGGGCCTGCCAGTGGCGGCCATCCTGGCTTTCTACTTGCCAGCCATCGGCCTGCTCGGCAATGGCGACTACCTCGGTCTTGAACACGACCTCCAGCAGCCCGCTGGCTTGTGCTTCTTTGATAGCTGCGCGGGTGAAATCGGCCGGACAGAGCCAGCCCCCCTGCGGGTAACTGACGCCGCTGTGGCCACAGGGCAGGCCAACCACCTGCTCTACCTCTGCTGTAGAGAGGGAATGCATCAGTTCGGACGGGAAGGGGCCCTGGCTCATTTTCGCCAACTTGGCTGCCGATTTGTCGTCATAACTGAGCTGTGTCACTCCACATAATTCGAAAGCGATAGGATGGCGTTCGGCCAACGCCTGCAGCCGTTGGCGGGCATAGCCAAAAGCGAGCGAATAGAAGCGTGACAGCGCATCGTGCTCGCCGTTAAGCAGGGGATAGAGGGCACCCTGGCGGTTGCCCGAGGCGCCGGTGGCCGGTTCGCCATCTGCACACAGCAACGTCACCTTGCGACCCCGCTCCACCAGAGAGAGCGCCGTCATGGCCGAGGCGATGCCGCCGCCGATGATCACCACCTCGCCAGCGCGTCCGGCAGGACGGGCATACCAGGGGACTATGGTATGCTGCGGCTGCTTGTCGGTGCGATCCCCTACCAGCATCTCCCGCTTGCTACCGTGGCCCTTGACCTTCTTCATGGTAAAACCGGCGGCAATCAGGCCGCGACGGACAAAACCGGCACAGGTAAAGGTGGCGATGGAGCAATCGGGACGGGCGAGGCGAGCGAGACCATCAAACAGATCCTGTGTCCACATCTCCGGGTTCTTGGCCGGGGAGAAACCATCCAGATACCAGGCGTCCACCAGACCTTCTGCCCGGTGCGGTACCAGCGGCAGCATATCCTTGATGTCGCCAAACCAGAGATCGAGGCGAATGCGGCCGCCCGCAAAATGCAGGCGGTGGCAACCGGAAAGCGGCAGCGGCCATTGGGCGATAAGATCCTGACTCAAGTGGCCAAGTTCAGGCCAGGCAGCCAGCGCTTTGCGCAGATCGTCCCGGGTCAGGGGGTATTTCTCGAAACTGATGAAGTGCAGACGGGAGCCGTTGCCGGATTGAGGCGCCTGTTCCAGGAAGGCTTGCATTGTCGCCAGAAAGTTAAGGCCTGTGCCGAAACCTGTTTCACCTATCACGAAACTGTCACTATCGTGGTGCGAAAATCGCGCAGGTAGCCGGTTTTGCTGCAAAAAGACGTAGCGGGTTTCACTTAGACCGTTATCATTGGAAAAGTACACATCCCCGAAGTCACTGGAGACAGGAGTTCCCGCTTCATTCCAGTCCAATCGGGCATGATGTAAGGATGTTTGACTCACGTTTTCCTCGGCTCGCGTCACAAAATCGCGGGCATTCTACGTGAAAGCAGACCAGTTTGGCAGCCGAAAGCGGGTAGACTTGGCGCCAGTTTTTCCAGACGAGATGAATTAATGAGAAGAGCAGTGATCACCGGTATCGGCGTCATCTCCAGTATCGGCAACAACAAGGAAGAAGTGCTGGCCTCCCTGAAAGCAGGTAAATCCGGCATCACCTATTCCGAGCAGTTCGAGCAGCACAACCTGCGCAGCCGTGTCTGGGGTAACATCAAACTCGATCCGTCTGAACTGATCGACCGTAAAGTCATGCGTTTCATGGGCGACGCTGCGGCCTACGCCTATCTCTCCATGCAGCAGGCCATTGAAGATGCCGGTCTGGCGGAAGATCAGGTCTCCAACGAGCGTACCGGCCTGGTGGTCGGTTCTGGTGGTGCCTCCGGCAAGAATACCTCGGAATCTGTGGACATCGCCCGTGAGAAAGGGGTCAAGCGTGTGGGCCCTTACATGGTGCCGCGCACCATGTCTTCCACCACCTCTGCCTGTCTGGCCACCCCGTTCCAGATCAAGGGGGTTAACTACTCCATCAGCTCAGCTTGCGCAACCTCTGCCCACTGCATCGGTCACGCGCTGGAGCTGATCCAGCTTGGCAAACAGGATGTGGTCTTCGCCGGCGGCGGTGAAGAGCTGGACTGGTCCTCTACCATCCAGTTTGACGCCATGGGTGCCCTCTCCACCAAGTACAACGACACACCGGAAAAAGCGTCCCGTACCTATGATGCGAACCGCGACGGTTTCGTCATCTCCGGTGGCGGCGGCATTCTGGTGATCGAAGAGCTGGAGCATGCGCTGGCTCGTGGTGCTCACATCTATGCCGAGCTGACCGGTTACGGTGCTACCTCCGATGGTTATGACATGGTCGCGCCGAGCGGTGAAGGTGCTGTGCGTTGCATGAAGATGGCAATGCAGGGTGTGGGCAAGGTTGATTACATCAACACCCACGGCACCTCCACTCCGGTGGGAGATACCAAAGAGCTGGAAGCTATCCAGACGCTGTTTGGCGCCAACGGTCCCAAGATCTCTGCCACCAAGGCGATGACCGGCCATGCGCTGGGCGCTGCGGGCGTGCACGAGGCTGTCTACTCCCTGCTGATGATGGAACACGGCTTCATCGCCCCCAGCATCAACATCGAGACCCTGGACGAGAAGGCCGAAGGTCTGCCCATCGTGCGTGAGTACGAAGCAGCCGAGCTCAACACCGTCATGTCCAACAGCTTCGGCTTTGGCGGTACCAACGCCTCTCTGGTGTTCAGCAAGTTTAAAGGCTGATATCCGGTTTATATGAAAAAAGCGCCTCAGGGCGCTTTTTTTGTCTTCGGGATTTGCCATCAATCGTTGCAGAGCAGAGCAGAGCAGAGCAGAGCAGAGCAGAGCAGAGCAGAGCAGAGCAGAGCAGAGCAGAGCAGAGCATAGCAGAGCATCGACCATTGTGGAATAGGGGGAGTGGTTTGGTGGCAGATTTCAGCGCAGATGGGGGGCGCCACACCAATGAGCCTGCGCCGCACTTGGGAGAAAGGCAGATAGCAAGAAGGGAACCTGAGGCTCCCTTCTTTGTTAGCGGTAACTTGATGGCTGCTGGTTAGAACCAGAAGCCGATGATAAAGGAGCCTGCCAGCGTCAGCATCACGTTGGCCACCGCATAGGTACCTGCGTAGCCAAGCGCCGGAATGGAGCTGTTGGCGGCCTCGTTGACCACATCCATGGCGGGAGCGCAGGTACGGGCACCAGTAATGGCGCCAAGCAGCAGGGCCGGGTTCATCTTCAATACCCAGACCCCGAACAGGTAACCGACCAGCACCGGCAGGGTGGTGACCAGCATACCGGAGAAGAGTACCACGGCCCCCACTTCGCTCAGGTGATCGAGGATGCCGCCACCCGCCTTGAGACCGGTGCTCACCATAAAGACCGCCAGACCGAGATCCTTGGCCAGTCGCAGGGCGCCAGGTGGTACGTAACCCACGGTAGGGTGGTTAGCACGCAGATAGCCCATCAAAATACCTGCCAACAGCAGGCCGACGGCGTTGCCGAGACCAAATTCAATCTGACCGAACACCAGCGAGACGGAGCCGATCAGCAGCCCGAGTACGAAGAAGGTGGTGAAGGCCACCAGATCCGTGGTCTGGCTGTGGATGCTGATAAAGCCGATCTTGTTGGCCAGCAGTTTGACCCGCTGTTTCTCGCCACTGATCTGCAACACGTCACCCTTTTGCAGCATGATGTTGCGATCGAACGGCATCTCGATCTGGGAGCGGACCACCCGGTTGAGGAAGCACCCTTTTTCGGTGAGGTTGAGTTCCACCAGATGACGGCCGACCACTGCGTCGTTTTTCACCACTATCTCTTCGGTGACGATCTGCAGGTCGAGCAGGTTACGGTCAAACACCTCTTTACCGTTGCGATAGTTGACGTCCAGCTTCTCGTGGCTCTCGGGATAGCCTACCAGGGCGATCTCGTCCCCTTCCTGAATGACGGCATCCCCATCGGGACTGGCGAGAATGCCGTTACGGCGGATCCGCTCCACATAGCAGCCTGTGTGGGGGTAGATGCCGGTCTCCCGCAGGGTACGGCCACCGATCCAGGCCGCGAGCTCGGGACCAACCCGATAGGCGCGGATGATGGGCAGGTAGGTCTTGCGGCTGTCGCTGTCAGAGAGGCCCCGCTCACGGGCTATTTTCTGCGCCTCGGTGTTGAGGTCGAGTCGTGCCAGCGAGGGGAGGTAGCGAACCACCAGCATCAGGCCCACCAGACCGACCAGATAGGTCAGGGCATAGCCGATGCCCATGTTGTCGAGCACCGCCTGCATGTCGGTCTGATGGGGCAGATTGAGCAGACCGCTGCGCAGGGCATCCTGGGCACCTACCAGCGCGGGTGTCGAGGTGAGAGAACCAGCCAGGATCCCCGCTGCCATGCCCGGTCCCAGATTGAAGAACTTGGCCAGCCCCACCGTCAGCAGTAGGGCCGTCAGCAAGATCACCAGGGTCAGGGTGATGTAGTGGATGCCATCGCGCAGGAAGACGCTGAAGAAGTGAGGGCCAGCCTCGATCCCCACACAGAAGATGAACAGCATAAAGCCGACGTTTTCTGTGGTGGCCGTAAACTCGAAGCCCATCTGGCCGAACAGCAGGGCGGTGAACAATACGCCGATGGTGTTGCCAATCTGAAAGTTGCCAATTCGCACCTTGCCAAGCAGCAGGCCAAAAGCCAGTACCACGAAGAGCAGCAGGGAGTCGCTTTGATGTAGCAGTGTCACAAAATCTATGGTCATGCCCGGAAAAACCGAGGAAAAAAGTGGGGCCGATATTGTGCCGGATCTATCCCCAATAAAGAAGCGCAAAGGGACGATTAATCGGTCGTTATTGGGCGCTATTTATGACGCTGGTGGCGTGATAGGGAGACACGCGAATGAAATCAGGGGATTTTTACTGCCATTGCCGATGTCAATTAGTGAAATATGCTGCCCGCTACCGAAGCTCTTTGGCGCAGGCAGATATTTTAGATTCTGCTGTCCAGCCGGTCGACAGGGATCAGTTTCAGCAGATTCAACCGATAGCAGTCATTGCTGGCAGAGGGCCAAATCAGGTTGATATCTACTCACCCGCCCTCGGGGAAAGGGTTGGCAAAAAGATACCTCCGAAAAGTGCCAATAGAGCCTATCACCCCGCTGTTCCTGAGGGGGCAAAAAAACAGCATAAAATCAGGTTGGCCAGCAAAATGACTCTTCGTCGGGGGCTATCACGGGCAATCCCGCGTCCTGACAGGGTTTGCTGTACTTACCCACAGAATCTGTGGATAACCCTGTTTATGAATCTTGTTCATCGCCCTCAAAGCCGCGCCAGTACTGGGATGCAAGGGCTGTTCAAAAAATACCGGAAGAAAAATGTTTGCATAAAAATCAAATAGTTAGGTGTGACAGGAGAAAACTCTGTCGAGCCGGAACGGGTAACAAAAGGGAGCATCGGCAGCAGGAAGGATCTTGTGCATTAAATTTGGCAGGAGAGGGCACTAAAGTGGATAACTTGCACCGAGATGGTGAGGAATTGGCTCCCCCGACTGGACTTGAACCAGTGACATACGGATTAACAGTCCGCCGTTCTACCGACTGAACTACGGGGGAACATCATGCAAGGAGGGGCATCATACAGAAGGTGTCCGAGGTGGTCAAGCCATTCGCGGGATGATGGCGCGGGTATACCGCTGCCAAACCCTCGGTTACACTGCTCCTCTGCTGTTTTGTGTTGGGAGTGTTCATGAGCAAATTGTTCAAGTTAGCCAGCCAGTTTAAACCCGCCGGGGATCAGCCTGCGGCGATTGCCCAACTGCTCGACGGCATCGAGTCAGGACTGGCCCACCAGACCCTGCTCGGGGTGACCGGTTCGGGCAAGACCTTCACCATGGCTAATGTCATCGCGACCCTCAACCGCCCCACCATGATTCTGGCGCCCAACAAGACCCTGGCCGCCCAGCTCTACGGCGAGATGAAGGAGTTCTTCCCGGATAATGCAGTGGAGTATTTCGTCTCCTACTACGACTACTATCAGCCGGAAGCCTATGTGCCGACCACCGACACCTTCATCGAGAAGGATGCCTCCATCAACGATCACATCGAGCAGATGCGATTGTCGGCCACCAAGGCACTGCTGGAGCGGCGCGACGTGGTGATTGTCGCCTCGGTATCGGCTATCTATGGTCTGGGGGATCCCCAAGCTTATCTGAGCATGATGCTGCATCTCAAAGTGGGGGATGTGATCAACCAGCGGGATATCCTGCGCCGTCTTGCCGAATTGCAGTACACCCGCAACGACATGGCCTTCCAGCGCGGTACCTTCCGGGTACGCGGCGAGGTGATCGACATCTACCCCGCCGAATCGGACAAGCTGGCGCTGCGGGTAGAGCTGTTTGATGAGGAGGTGGAGCGGCTCTCCCTGTTCGACCCGCTGACCGGCGCCATTGAGCAGACGGTGGTGCGCTACACCATCTACCCCAAGACTCACTATGCCACCCCGCGAGAGACTATCCTGGGGGCTATCGAACATATCAAGGAAGAGCTGCGCAGCCGCCGCGTGCAGCTGTTGTCCCTCAACAAACTGGTGGAGGAGCAGCGGATCAGCCAGCGCACCCAGTTCGATATGGAGATGATGCAGGAGCTGGGCTACTGCTCCGGCATCGAGAACTACAGCCGCTACCTTTCCGGCCGTGCGCCGGGGGAACCGCCACCCACCCTGTTTGACTACCTGCCGGGGGACGGCCTGCTCATCATCGACGAGTCCCACGTCACGGTGCCGCAGATCGGCGCCATGTTCAAAGGGGACCGCTCCCGCAAGGAGACCCTGGTGGAATACGGCTTTCGGCTCCCCTCGGCGCTCGACAACCGGCCACTCAAGTTTGACGAATTTGAAGCGCTGATGCCGCAGACAGTGTTTGTCTCGGCGACTCCCGGCCCCTACGAGCTGGAGAAGTCCGGCGGCGATGTGGTACAGCAGGTGGTGCGCCCCACCGGCCTGCTCGATCCGGAGATCGAGGTGCGTCCGGTGACTACTCAGGTTGACGATCTGCTCTCCGAGATCCGCAAGCGGGTTGCCATCGAGGAGCGGGTGCTGGTCACTACGTTGACCAAGCGGATGGCGGAGGATCTGACCGAATATCTGGCGGAGCACGGGGTCAAGGTGCGCTATCTCCACTCCGACATCGATACCGTAGAGCGGGTGGAGATCATCCGCGATCTGCGTCTCGGCAAGTTCGATGTGCTGGTGGGCATCAACCTGTTGCGGGAAGGTCTCGATATGCCGGAGGTGTCGCTGGTGGCCATTCTGGATGCGGATAAAGAGGGCTTCCTGCGCTCTACCCGCTCGCTGATCCAGACCATCGGTCGGGCGGCGCGCAACCTCAACGGCAAGGTCATCCTCTACGGCGATACCATCACCAACTCCATGAAGGTGGCAATCGAGGAGACCGAGCGGCGCCGCGCCTTGCAGCATGCCCACAACCTCAAGCACGGCATTACTCCCAAAGGGCTCAACAAGTCGGTGGGGGATGTGATGGACATGGGGGGCAGCCGCACTGCAGGCAAAGTGGGCAAGGGGAGTCGCAAGGCCGCCGAACCGCAAGGGGAGTACCATGTCCGCTCTGCCAGCGAGATTGCCAAAGAGATCAAGCGGATGGAGGAGCAGATGTTCCAGCATGCGCAAGATCTGGAATTCGAGCAGGCGGCGGCACTGCGGGATCAGATCCAGCGGTTGCGCGGCGAGCTGATCGAGTCATGAGCCGCAAACGCTGGGTTGTCTGGCAACGACTGTGTCGTCTCTATCATGGCTTTCGCCATCCCGCTACCCCCTGGTGGGCAAGGGGCCTGGTGATCCTTATCCTGCTCTATGGCATCAGCCCGGTGGATCTTGTTCCCGACGTGGTGCCCTTGCTGGGTTGGTTCGATGACGTGACCCTGCTGCTGGTGTTGCTGTGGGGTTGGGAGCGTTGCCTTCCCCCCGCCGTGCGCAGCGATCTGGAACAGGCCTCCTAGTTCCCCTTTTCAACACGACGCTCTGCATCTCTCTTTGTGCTCCCACCCTCGAAGGAAGCGGAAAAACGGTTTCATTTGAAGGTGAGCACAGCAGGATGAAAAAGAGGCTGACCCAGAGATTGTCGCCCGAATGGCATTGGCGTAGACTCCACGCCGTTCACTTTATGGGTATGGAAAAAATGGATCTGATCCTCTTTGCAATCGACTTTATCCTGCACGTTGACGTGCATTTGAAAGAGCTGTTCGAGAACTATGGCGTCTGGGTTTACGCCATCCTGTTTCTGATCATCTTCTGTGAAACCGGGTTGGTAGTGACGCCGTTCCTGCCGGGTGACTCCCTGCTGTTTGCCGCCGGTGCGCTTACTGTGGGCAGCGTGCTGGACGTCCATACCCTGGCGGCCGTGCTGATCATCGCTGCCGTGCTGGGCAACGTGGTCAACTACACCATTGGTCACTTCTTTGGCGAGCAGCTGTTCCGCAACCCGGACTCCAAAATCTTCCGCCGGGATTATCTGGAGAAGACCCACGCCTTCTATGCCAAGCATGGTGGCAAGACCATCATCATCACCCGCTTCCTGCCAATTGTGCGTACCTTTGCGCCGTTCGTGGCAGGGATGGGGGCCATGACCTATCCGCGCTTCCTGGCGTTCAACCTGGTTGGCGGCCTGCTGTGGGTACTCTCCTTCGTCTATGCTGGCCACTTCTTTGGCAATCTGCCGGTGGTGCGTCATAACTTTACCCTGCTGATCTTCGGCATCATCGGTATCTCCCTGTTGCCTATGGTAATTGGCGCAGTCAAGGCCAAGATGAGCACTGCCAGGGCGTAACCAGAAATACGGTCAGCCAGAACGAGAAAGGGGGAGCCATGATGGCTCCCCCTTTTTATCTCCACACGGCCATGATGATCAGTTGCAGCAACGCCCTTTCACCAGATTGCCGATGGCCACCACGGTGAAGACCAACAGGTAAGCGGCGAAGATGACGACCAGCCACTGGGGCATGGAGTAACCGAAGAACTGCCAGGTGATCTGGGCACAATCCCCTTCCGGCATAAAGAGCCAGGGGAGCCACTGATCGAGCGGAGCCCAGCTCGGGAAGTCGGCAAACGGGCTGCAGACGTTGAATGGGGAGGGGTTAACCTGATAGTCCACATGCTTGAGGGCCAGCTGGAAGCCACGGAAGGCACTGTAGCCCCACAGCAACATGGCACTCCAGCGAACATACCACTTATCCGGCGCCACCATGCCGAGCAGACCGGCGGCCAGCACACCCAGGGTCGCCAACCGTTCGTAAACACACATCACGCACGGGGAGAGGCCCAGCACATGCTGGAAGAAGAGGGCGCACAACTCGAGGAACAGGGCTGATGCTGCCAACAGACCCCAAGCCAGCCGATGGGCGGCGATACGGCGGAGAAACTCGATCATCTCATTGATCTCTCAGAAAAAACAGTGGCTGAATTAGAGCAGAGCGGGGCAGAAAAGAAAAGGGCCCTGAAAGGGCCCTCGGAAACCGTCGCAACGGATTAATGCAGCGCTGGCTGTACCGCTGGCAGCGCACTCTCCATCACCAGCCATCCGTGCTGATAGAACCATTCGGTGGCAGGGCCAAGCAGTAATTCGACAGAGAAAAAGCCGACCAGCCCCAGCACCAATGTGTAGGGTAGCGCCATCCAGACCATGCGGCCATAGGAGAGGCGCAGCAGCGGCGCCAATGCCGAGGTGAGCATAAACAGGAAGGCGGCCTGACCATTGGGGGTGGCGACCGATGGCAGGTTGGTACCTGTGTTGATGGCTACCGCCAGCAGATCGAACTGGGCGCGGTCGATGGCACCGTTGAGCAGAGCAGTCTTCACCTCATTGATGTAGACGGTGCCGACAAAGACGTTGTCACTGACCATGGAGAGTAGACCGTTGGCTACATAGAAAAGCGCCAATTGTTGCTCTTGTTCCGCCGAAAGAACCCACTGGATCACCGGCTTGAACAACTGCTGATCGATGATGACGGCGACCACGCTGAAAAACACAGCCAGCAGGGCGGTAAAGGGCAGCGCCTCTTCAAAGGCCTTGCCCAGAGCATGCTCTTCGGTAATTCCGGTGAACGAGGTTGCCAGCACGATGACCGAGAGGCCAATCAATCCTACCGCTGCAAGATGCAGAGCCAGGCCGACGATTAACCAGATGGCGATCAGAGCCTGTACCATCAGCTTGGCCTTGTCCTGCTGGGTGCGTTTGGCATTCTCATGCAGGTTGTACTCCTCCATGATGGCGCGCACCGACTCCGGCAATTTGGCACCATAACCGAACCATCCCATCTTCTCGACCAGCACACAGGTAAGCAAACCGCAAATAAAGACGGGGAGCGAGACGGGGGACATACGAATGGCAAACTCGCCAAAGTGCCAGCCAGCCTGCTCGCCGATGATGAGGTTTTGCGGCTCGCCCACCAGGGTGCAGACACCACCCAGCGCGGTACCGATGGCGGCATGCATCATCAGGCTGCGCAGGAAGGCGCGGAACTGCTCGAGAGCCTGATAGTGGTCTTCCTTTACTTCCTGATCATGGGTGTGGTCATGTGCATGTCCAAATCCCTTGCCGGACGAGACCTTGTGATAAATGGCATAAAAGCCGGTGGCGACGCTGATCACCACGGCAATCACGGTCAGGGCATCGAGAAAGGCTGACAGGAAGGCGGAGACCAGACAGAAGGAGAGGGAGAGCAGGATCTTGGAACGTACGCCGATCAGCAGCTTGGTGAAGACATAGAGCAGCAGCTGCTTCATGAAATAGATGCCTGCCACCATGAACACCAGCAACAGCAGCACTTCGATATTCGCGACCAGCTCGTGCTTGACCTGATCGGCGGAGGTCATGCCGATCAACACGGCTTCGATCGCGAGCAGACCACCTGGTTGCAGGGGGTAGCACTTGAGGGCCATGGCCAGGGTGAAGATAAACTCAACGACCAGTAACCAGCCCGCAATGAAAGGATCAAGGTGGAAGGCAATCGGATTGATCACCAGAAATAGCAAGATGGCGCTTTTATACCACTGTGGTGCATTGCCCAAGAAGTTCTTGGCGAATGCCTGCCCTAGGCTTATTGGCATGATAATGGGTCTCAACTTTGTTGTTAGGATCTGCTTCTATGCAGTCAAGGATGATTCGACCTGTGCCTCCGGATGTTGGCCTTTATCTGTCTGATTCCTCGTGATTTTAATCAAAAAGCGTGACGATTATAAATGATAGCCGATGGATCTCTGCCCATGTGTCTGTTTTATAACCACCTTGTCGGGGTTGGCTGGCTCCCTCGTGGCGATTAGATACATATTCCCAACACTATATTTGCCATATGTGAGCAGAGGACTGACCTTATGCTTGCCAGCCATCATCGCTTTGATATCATTCGTCAGCCTTTTTACGCATTACAACAGAGTCAATTCATGGTTATAAAAGCGCAGAGCCCAGCTGGGTTTGCCGAGGAATACATCATCGAGTCCATCTGGAACAATCGCTTTCCTCCCGGATCTATTCTGCCCGCCGAGCGTGAATTATCCGAGTTGATCGGGGTGACGCGGACGACCTTGCGGGAAGTGCTGCAGCGACTGGCCCGTGATGGCTGGTTGACCATACAGCATGGCAAGCCGACCAAGGTGAACAATTTCTGGGAAACCTCCGGCCTCAATATTCTGGAGACCTTGGCTCGTCTGGATCAGGACAAGGTACCTGATCTGATAGCTCAGCTGCTCTCCGCCCGAACCCACATCTGCACCATCTTTATCCGCGGGGCGATCCGTCACAATCCGGAACAGGCCGCCGAGATCCTGCGTGGCGCAGATGGGGTCGAGAACAACGCACAGGCTTATGCCGAGTTCGATTATCGCCTGCACCACCAGCTGGCGTTTGCTTCCGGCAATCCGATCTACGCCCTGATCCTGAACGGTTTCAAAGGGTTGTACAGCAGAGTCGGCAGCTACTACTTCTCCGACAAGCAGGCCCGCGAGACCGCAGATGCCTACTACAAGACCCTGCTCAATCTGGCGGAGACCAAGAACCACGAAGCCGTGTTCATGACGGTGCGTCAGTACGGTATCGAGTCCGGCAAGCTGTGGACCCGTCTGCGTCAGGACATGCCAAGCGATCTGTGCGATAACTGATCCCTTGCCTGTGCTGTCCAAGAAACGCGCCATCCGGCGCGTTTTTTTATCCTGCCGTGTTTGTGTCTATCCTTTATTTGCGGTGGTAATTGCTTGAACTGCATGGATATTTGGTCAAAAAGCTTGATCCAGCGCAAATGAACCCTGCATTTATCACTTTGGTGGCATAGGACCCAACCGCTGATTGAGGTCAAATGGAGGCATCAAGAGCGGAGCCAATATCCGCCAGAAGGAACACACCTTTCACCGGATGAAGGACACAACAATGAGTCTTCTTGAACACACCATCTGGACAGTACTGGGATACGGGGCCATGCCCTTTATCTTTCTGAGCGGATTCGTGGCGGTGGCAGTGACCTGTTGCATGCTGCTGAACGCGTTCGGGGTACAGTCCGCCGAGAAGTGAGTCGCTTCTCCATGCCGCCAAATGCCAGTCTTCGGACTGGCATTTGTTTTTTGTGTTTTTTAAAGCACTTATACCGGCAGGGAAGGGGAAATCTTTGGTCAGGATGGTCGAACCTGCCGCCGATTTTGATTACACTGGCGCCCGTATTTCCCACTCACCCTTCTCTTATCAGGTGTTCAAGGTTTTCTATGGCTCTCAAGGCAACCGTATTCAAGGCCCAGATCAGTTTGTCTGATATGGATCGCAATCTGTATCAGGATTTCTCCCTCACGCTGGCGCGCCACCCCTCCGAAACCGATGAGCGGATGATGATCCGGCTGGCGGCTTTTGCCTGGCACGCCGCCGAGCGACTGGAATTCACCAAGGGATTGAGCGCCGATGATGAACCCGAGCTCTGGTGCAAGAACTACTCGGACGAAATAGAGCTCTGGATCGAGCTGGGCCAACCCGATGAAAAACGGCTCAAAAAAGCCTGCAACCGCGCCCGTCAGGTGGTGCTCTACCTCTACGGCGGTCGTGGCACCAGCGTCTGGTGGAAGCAGAACCAGGGCAAGCTGAGCCAGCATGACAACCTCAGCATCATCGAACTCTCCGACAGCCAGACTCTGCCGCTCACCGCCATGGTCGAGCGCACCATGCAGCTCACCTGCACTATCTCCGATGGTCAGCTCTGGGTAAGTAACGGCGCACTGGAAGTGACGCTGGATCCGGTGGTGCTGATGGGCAAACCGGCCCGCGAACTGTAACGGACGCCGCCCATGTTCAGCGCCTTGCTCAATATCGTCATTCCGGTGTTCGGTGTGGTCGGGCTCGGCGCCCTCTACGGGCGATTGCGACCGGGGGCCGCGCTCGGTTACGTCAATCGGGCCAATATCGAGCTGTTTACCCCGGCGCTGGTCTTCTCCGCGCTGGTCAAGTATCCGCTGGCGGAGCATATGCCGCTGATTGCTGCGGGGGCGCTGGTTATTCTGTTACCCGGTCTGCTGCTCGCACTGCTCAAACTCAAAGGGATTGAGCGGGCAGCCCTGATCTTGCCCGCCATGTTCCGAAATACCGGCAATCTCGGTATCCCCTTGATGGTGCTGGCATTCGGCGAGCAGCAACTGGGGGCCATTGTGATCCTTTTTGTGCTCTCCAATCTGCTGCACTTCTCGGTCGGTATGTTTATCCTCTCGGCCAATACCTCCCGCTGGCTGTGGCTGCGCAGCCCTGTGCTGTGGTCCGCGCTGGCCGGTTTGCTGGTGGCTAACCTGCACATTACGCTGCCGGAATATGTGGTGACCACGGCCTCGCTGCTTGGCCAGATCTCGGTGCCCCTGATGCTCTTTGCGCTGGGTATTCGCCTGATGGAGGGGGAGCTCGATCACCTTGGCCTCGCGCTCAAGTGCAACCTGCTCTATCTGCTGGCGGGGGGATTGTCGCTGCTGCTGGCGATCTGGCTGTTGCCGCTCAAGACGGAGTGGATCCCGCTGTTGATGTTGTCGGTTTCCTTGCCCCCTGCGGTCTTGAATTACATGCTCTGCGAACAGTATCACTGCCAGCCGGACAAGGTGGCCAGTATCGTGCTCGGCGGCAATGCCCTCTCTGTGCTGGTGATCCCGCTAGCGGTCTGGCTGGCACTTCATCTGCCTGGCTAAGTCAGATTGCATCGCTGCGGCTCTTCTCGTGGAAACGGTTCGTACCGCATCATTGCCTCGTGATACATCTGTCGTCCCCCTATCCAACCCTGAGCCCCGGGCCTAACGGCGACAGCTATAGTTGAAAAGAGCTGACTGACACTGTTTAACCAATGCCAGTGAGGGAAACCGGATGGGCACAAGTGAGCAATCTGATCCTGTGGGGCAGGCCAAATCGCGCTATGACCCGGCATTGCCTACCGGTTATGACTGGCGCAGACACCGCCGTTTTATCCTCAGTGGCGGTGGTTACAAGGCAGAATGTCGCCGTCGCAACTGGTTTCTGGAGTTGCTCAACCCGGTGCCCTATGTAGTAGTGCGCGACATAGCCATCGGCGGCATCGGCATCCTGGGGGCCATAAGGTTGAAAGAGGGGGATGAGCTGGTGATTGCCATTCCCTCTGGCGAGATGCTGCGAGGTCTGGTCGTGAGATCCCAGCCAGACCCACTCTTTCCCAAACTCTATCGCACCGGTATTCGTCTGCATCGTTATCCGACGGCCGAGCTGTTTGCCCGCTGGCAAAGTTACATTCAGCCGCAAGATAAAGCGGATTTCGACCATGAGTGCCAAGTCCTGAAACAGGTACGCGGCGCGTGAACCAAATGCCATATCAGAGGTTGTTTTCCCCACATTCAGCATGATCCATCGATGGCGTCCGCAGATCAGCAGGCTTGGCTGACCCAAGTGGTTTATCTTGCTGTATGTGTTTTCATCTTTATGTTTTTATTGAATTTTATCTGTACCTCTGAAGTCGCGGAGGATGCTGATCATTTTCCCTTTTCGTGATCCCCCCCGAAGTAGTTCCCCCTGATATCCCTTAGTATCTGGCCAGCATGACTCCCTTTAGGGGGAGGATAACAAGAACAAAAAGGAATGATGGATGAGATCCGTGAGCAACCAGTGTCTATTGATGCAGATCCAGCCGACCATCTTGCGCTTTGCCAAGATGCTGGCGAGTGTGCTGCAGCTTGAGGTCGAGATTGTGGATGCCGATATGGTTCGGGTGGCTGGCACCGGGCCCTATGGCAAGTTCTTCGGACGTCAGCTGGAGGGGGATTCCCGCCTGCTGCGCTATGTGATTGATAACCAGCGGGAGAAGATCGTTACCCACACCAGCGATGATCCCGTGTGTGACGGCTGTACCTGCAAGGAGAGCTGTCGTGAGCGCGCCTTCCTCGGGGTGCCCATCATGGTGGACGAGCGCTGTATCGGGGTGATCAGTCTGGTAGCCTTCAGCGACGAGCAGCAGGCGCGCCTCAACAACAATCTGCAAGATGTGTGTGACTATGTGCGCCACATCTCTACCATCTTTGTGGCCAAGTTGCTCGATTCGCGCGGGTTGTCGGACGGGGTCAACAAGGTGTTCCTCAATCTGATGACCAACATGGATCAGGGCTGCCTGCTGCTCGATGAGAAGAGCCAACTGCTCTACGCCAACGAGGCGGCGCTCCATCATCTGGGTTGCCAGCAGGCACAACTGCAGGGGCGCGAAGTGGGGATCCGCCCGCTCACCTTCTCCCAACAGGGGCTGAGCGGTCATCTTCAGCACATCATCACCTTTGAAGGACGTCAGGAGCTGATCATCGGCCAGCTGCACCATGTGCAGGGCCAGCAGCTTTTTCTGATGGCGTTTCATCAGTCCCACTCCGGTCTGGTTCAGGAGCCGGATCCGGATGTGCGGATCGATCAGCTGATCGGCGAGAGCAAGCCGATGCGCACCCTCAAACGACTGCTGCATCGCATCGCCCTGAGTCCCTCCAGCGTGCTGATTTGCGGCGAGAGCGGCACCGGTAAAGAGGTGGTGGCCCGCGCCGTCCATCGCCTGAGTCCGCGACAGGATAAGCCTTTCATCGCCATCAACTGTGCCGCCATTCCCGAACAACTGCTGGAGAGCGAGCTGTTTGGCTATGTGAAGGGCTCCTTTACCGGCGCTTCCAGCGGTGGCAAGCAGGGCCTGATTCAGGCGGCCCATCAGGGCACCCTGTTCCTTGACGAAATTGGCGACATGCCGCTTACCATGCAGGCCAAGCTGCTACGGGTGCTGGAGCTGCGGGAGGTGACCCCCATCGGAGCCAGCCGACCGGTGCCGGTGGATATTCGCATCATCGCCGCCACTCACCAGCATCTCGATCAATACATCGCCGAAGGGAAGTTTCGTGAAGATCTCTACTATCGCATCAACGTCATCCCCCTCAACCTGCCGCCGCTGCGGGAGCGGGAAGGGGACGTGGAGCTGCTGACCCACTACTTCCTCAACCTGCACACCAGCCGCATTGGCATCGTCTATCCCGGTTTGGCGCCCGAGGTGATGGCGTTGCTCAAGGGGTATCGCTGGCCGGGCAACGTGCGCGAGCTCAGCAACCTCATCGAATATCTGGTCAACGTCAGCCAGGCGGGCGAGGTGATTGACGCCAGCCTGCTGCCCCCCAACATCATCCGCAATCAGGAGCCCCATCGCGTGGCGGCCCAGTCGATCCCGGTGACCAATCTGGATGCGGCGTTCAATGTACCTGCTACCGCTCCGCTCGCCGCCACGCCGGAGAAGCTGCCTGAACCCGTTCCGGGTGAGAGCGGCCTTGAGAGCATGGAGAAACAGATGATAGAAGAGACCCTGCAGCGGCTCGGCAACAAGAAACTGGCCGCACAGGCGCTGGGGATTGGGATTGCCACCCTCTATCGCAAGATAAAGAAGTACGAGATTGCCGTGCAGAGCTGAGGCGCTGGCGGCATCGATCTGGCCCGTGTCGTTTATCGGATGACACGGGTTTTTTATGGGAACAAGGCTTTGCGCCATTGCCGAACAGTGCTGAACGGATTGGCGGGGAAGGGGGGCGGACAGAATGCAAAAAGCCCGCTCGACGAGCGGGCTTTTTTAATCTGGTGCGTCCTAGTGGATTCGAACCACCGACCCCCACCATGTCAAGGTGATGCTCTAACCAGCTGAGCTAAGGACGCAGGGTGCGCAATGCGACTTTTATTTCTTTATGCAGAAGTGGTGGGTTTAATTGGATTCGAACCAACGACCCCTACCATGTCAAGGTAGTGCTCTAACCAACTGAGCTATAAACCCACATCTGGAATATCTGCAAAGTTTTGAAACTGAATGGTGCGTCCTAGTGGATTCGAACCACCGACCCCCACCATGTCAAGGTGATGCTCTAACCAGCTGAGCTAAGGACGCATAATCAGTATTCTGTAATGGTGCGTCCTAGTGGATTCGAACCACCGACCCCCACCATGTCAAGGTGGTGCTCTAACCAGCTGAGCTAAGGACGCATCACAGAAAAAGTGGTGGGTTTAATTGGATTCGAACCAACGACCCCTACCATGTCAAGGTAGTGCTCTAACCAACTGAGCTATAAACCCACTTTCTCTTACTTCACTACGCCAGCGCTGCTGACGTGGTCGGCATACTACCCATGCCCCCCAAGGCTGTCAACAGGCCATATGCACAAAGGAGACTGTTTGCCCAGTTCTTGCGCAGCCTGTTGATTTTGCAGGCGAGTTGTCGCTCGCCAAGCCCTGTTACTGAGATCGCGACAGGGTGGTGCAGGCTTCCGGAGTGGCAAAACGGCCGTAGATATAGCGCAATCTCGCCCCCAGCATCAGGGCCGCACTGGTGAGGCCGACGATAAAGCCGATCCAGAAGCCCTGCGGCCCCATCCGCGGCACCAGCCAGTCGGTCAGACCCAGGATCATGCCGGTGGGCAGCCCCAGTCCCCAGTAGGCGACGATGGTGACGTAGAAGATCGCCTGGGTATCCTTGTAACCGCGTAGTGCGGCGGCCGCGATCACCTGTACCGAGTCGGAGATCTGATAGATGGCGGCGAAGAACAGCAAAATGGCCGCCAGGACGATCACCTGCTGATCATCGGTATAGATGGAGGCGATCTGTTCGCGCAGCAGCACCGTCATGGCGGCAGTAGCAGCGGCGATGGCCATCCCCAGCATCAAACCGGTGCGAGCCGCTACCCGGGCATGATGGGGCTGCCCTTCACCTATGCTGTGGCCGACCCGGATGGTGACACCCACCCCGATGGAGAGGGGTAGCATAAAGACCAGGCTGGAGAAGTTCAGCGCAATCTGGTGGCTCGCCACCGTTTCAGCGCCGAAGGGGGCCAGCATCAGGGCTACCACGGTAAACAGGGTCACCTCGCAGAAGATCGCCATGGCGATGGGGAAGCCCAAGCGAAACAGGCGCCAGATCCTGCTGCCGTTGGGGCGAGCCAGCTGGGAGAAAAGCCGGATCTCGGTGAAGTGACGGGAGAGCTTCACATAGAGGATCATCGCCAGCAGCATGGCCCACAGCACGATGGCCGTGGCCACGCCACAACCCACCCCGCCTAGTTTCGGCATGCCGAAGTGGCCGTGAATGAAGATGTAGTTGGCGGGAATATTGACCGCCAGCCCGACAAAGCCGATCACCATGGTAGGCATGGTGTGGGAGAGCCCCTCACTGAAGTTGCGCAGCACCTGGAACAGCACGAACGCGGGAAGACCCCACAGGATGGCATGCAGATAGCCCGTGGTCTTGGCGGCCATCACAGGTTCCACATCCATGAACTGCAACGCCAGCGGGCTGTAATAAAGCGCAATCATCGCCAGCGGGGTGACGATCAGTGCCAGCCAGAAGCCCTGATGAACGGCCGGGCGAATGGCTTCGCGTTTACGGGCACCATTGAGCTGGGAGACGATGGGGGTGAGCGCCATGATGATCCCCTGCACCAGCAGGATCACCGGTAGCCAGAAGCTGGAGGCCACCGACACGGCGGCCAGATCGACCGCACTCACCTGTCCCGCCATCACGGTATCGACGAAGTTCATGGCGACCTGGGCCACCTGGGCGACCAGAATGGGGCTGGCTAGACGGACGAGCTGCTTCGCCTCGGACCAATAACGTTGCACTGACACCTCCGAGTGGATCAGATAAGAGTAAAAAAGAGCGGAAATCGGGAAGAGCCTTTGCACTTTCGGACGAAAGTGCAAAGGGTGGGGGAGGCATTCTAGCCTGAAATTCAGCCAGGACGAAATAGTTGCCGCCCCGAGGGGCAGGATCAGGCGTCTTCGTGATCGCTGATCAGCAGGTTGGCAGCGGCATAGGCAGCCTGCTCGCGCAGCTCGGCGGGCACCCGCTCATCGGCGGCGACCGCGTTGAGGGCGCGGATAGTAGCGGCGATGGCGTTTGGCACATAGCCCTGATCGCCGGAGCCAATCTGGTTATAGGCGATGCGGATCGCTTCACAACATTGATATACCTGCATTTCTTTTTCCTTGTTTACCCGGATGTGAACGGCGTCACTATAGCGATCGGGCGCAAGCTTGTCAGCCTGTACCCTTGTCTCACCCTCTGCCCGAGGTTAACCTGCCCTTTTTGCCGTAGCAGGAGACGAGAGATGTTCACTGGCATAGTGCAGGGGACCGCCGAACTGGTGGCCATCGAGGAGCAACCCAACTTCCGTACCCATGTGATCCGCATGCCAAGCCCGGCGTGGGGGGAAGGGCTGGCCCTCGGCGCCTCGGTGGCTCACAACGGCTGCTGTTTGACCGTCACCCGGGTCGAGGGGGATCTGGTCAGCTTCGATCTGATGCAGGAGACCCTGCGCCTCACCAACCTAGGCTTGTTGCAGGTGGGGAACAAGGTCAATGTGGAGCGGGCTGCCCGCTTTGGCGACGAGATCGGCGGTCATGCCATGTCTGGCCATATCATCGGCATGGCGGAGGTTACCTCGGTGATCGATACACCCAACAACCGTCAGGTGTGGTATCGCCTCGCCCCCGAGCTGATGAAATATGTGCTGACCAAGGGGTATATCGGCATCGACGGCATCAGCCTGACCATCGGTGAGGTGCGTGAGCGGGAGTTCTGCGTTCACCTGATCCCCGAGACCCTGGCTCGCACCAACCTGGGTTGGGTCAAGGCGGGTTGGCAGACCAATATCGAGATCGATCCCCAGACCCAGGCCATCGTCGATACCGTGGAGCGGGTGCTGGCGGCGCGCGGGGGTCACTGAAAGGAAACGGCTCGGTTTCAATCGCCTCATAAGCAAGAGCCTGCAGTGTGCAGGCCCTTGTTATTTACATGGTGAAAATATCCACTCAACTTTCCATTACTCGCAGTCACAACATCTGCTCAACTCTTTGCGACTTGCAGGCAAAACAGCTGCTCGGCCTTTTGTGACTCGCAATCAAAACAGTTGCTCGTCGTCTGCATCCACAAACAACTGCAAACAGTCGCGGGCTTCGTCGCGGTGAAGCCGCAGGTGGATCGGATTGCAACAGGCCATGCAATCTTCGTAAAACTCCTGATCACCCTGGCTGGCATCCAGCTCGACCCGGGTATGGTGGCCGCAGTGGGGGCAGACGATGCGCTTGCTGGTGTACTCGATCATGATAACCTCCTCGGGCCCTGGGGCCGCCTATCTACCCTGATTCTAGTCGGGCTGCAGGGGGTTAACCGCGAGCAAACGCACGTTTATGACAGAGATCAAGCCTGAGGGATGGCAAGGTGCAACCGGTTGGACTGGTCGTGTGCGAGAGGAACAATCTGGTTGTGAATGACGAGTGAAAAGAGGAGGGATTGCCAACGGTTTTGTCTGGCAATAACAGGGGGCTGAAGCCCCCTGCGGGTATGAGGACGCGAGCGCAACAAGGCGCCGATAGGCGCTACTTGACCCAGCTGGCCAACATGTCGGCATTGAGTTCGGCCAGCGAGCTTAGCTGGTAGTTGGCGATGGCCAAACGTGGGTCACCCACTAAAGCCGGATCCGGCACGATCAGCGCGGTCATGGAGGCCGCCTTGGCTGCCAGCAGACCGGTAAAGCTATCTTCGATGGCCAGACAGTGTACCGGTTCCACCCCCAGCTTTTCGGCGGCGTGGATGTAGACATCCGGGTGCGGTTTGCCGAAACGCTCTACTTCAGCGGAGTGAACCGCCATAAAGCGATCGCGAATGCCGAGTTTGCCGAGCACCGCTTCTACCATCGCAAAGGGGGAAGAGGTGGCCAGACCCACTTTCAGGCCGCGGGCTTCGATAAGGTCGAGCGCCTCCAGCACACCGGCTTTGGCCTGACCTTCGGAGAGGATCAGGGCGTTGACCCGATCCAGAATGCGCTGTACTACCTCTTCCTGAGTTGGGCCGCTCCACGGGCGCAGGCGATACCAGTGGGCGACCAGCTGATCGATGCGCACGCCGATGGTCGATTCACAATCCTCGACGGTGTGGGGGTGACCCAGTTCGGAGAAAACGGCGATCTGGGCCCGTTGCCAAAAGGGTTCCGAGTCAATCAGAACACCATCCATATCGAAGATCACGGCAGCTAACATCTTGTACTCCTGACAAATTTGAAGAGGGGATTATAAGCCTGACGGGGAAATGCAAAAGGGGCATTGCCATGCCCCTTGCGCCCGATCACATCGGCAAACGTTTGTTTTGCTGTGGCAAAAAAGCCCTTAGAACAGTACTTCGACCTTGGCGGCCACGGCTTTGGCTTTTTCCACCGCATCCTGGCAATCCGCTGCGCGGGCCAGCGCCACGCCAAGACGGCGACGACCGGCGATCTCCGGCTTGCCAAACAGCCGCAGCTGGGCGCCCGGCACCAGCGCCAATGCCTCACCAATTCCCTGATAGCGGATGTCCGGGCTGTGCCCTTCGCGCAGTACCACGGCGGAAGCGCTCGGCCCATACTGGGTGATGGTGCCGACCGGCAGCCCCAGAATGGCGCGCACGTGCAGGGCGAACTCGGAGAGATCCTGCGAGATCAGGGTCACCATGCCGGTATCGTGAGGACGCGGCGAGACTTCGCTGAACCACAGCTCATCCCCCTTGATGAAGAGTTCGACCCCGAATAGGCCGTAACCACCGAGGGCCTCGACCACCTTGGCCGCCACGGCTTTGGAGCGGGCCAGCGCCAGTTCACTCATCGCCTGTGGCTGCCAGGATTCGCGGTAGTCGCCATCTTCCTGACGGTGGCCGATAGGGTCGCAGAAGTGAATGCCATCGACGGCGCGTACCGTGAGCAGGGTGATTTCGTACTCGAAGGGAACGAAGCCCTCGACGATCACCTTGCCACGGCCGGCGCGGCCACCCTCCTGGGCGTAGGTCCAGCTCTCATCGATCTTGGCGAGATCGCGCAGTACGCTCTGTCCCTTGCCGGACGAGCTCATCACAGGTTTCACCACGCAGGGCAGGCCGATAGCCTCGACGGCGGCGACAAACTCCTCTTTGCTTTGGGCAAAGCGGTAGGGTGAGGTGGGCAGACCCAGGGTCTCGGCGGCGAGGCGGCGGATCCCTTCCCGGTTCATGGTGAGCTGGGTAGCGCGGGCGTTGGGCACTACCTTGACCCCTTCTTGCTCAAGGGCAGCCAGGGTATCGGTGGCAATCGCTTCAATCTCGGGGATGATGAGGTCGGGTTTAACCTCGGCAACCAGGGCACGCAGGGCGTTGCCATCGAGCATATCCAGCACGTGGGCTGCGTGGGCCACCTGCATGGCGGGGGCATTGGGGTAGCGGTCGGCGGCGATCACTTCGATCCCGAAGCGTTGCAACTCGATGGCGACCTCCTTGCCAAGTTCGCCGGAGCCCAGCAGCAGGGCACGGGTGGCGCCGGGGCGGGTTGCGGTTCCAAACATACGATCTCTCCTGATGTCGATGGTCATTGTTGATGATCGCTATCGCACGAATAGCGGACAAAAAAAGAGGCACGCATGGCGTACCTCAGGAAACGGGTTTGTGAGCGCGCTGCTCCAGATGGGTCAGCAAGGTAATGGCGCCAATGATGATGGCGGCGCCAAGCCACAGACGGCCGGGGGGCGCCCAGCCAAATACCAGCCAGCCCGCCAGCACGTTCATCGGCAGCTTGGCAAAATCGAAAGGTTGTACGAAGGAGGCCTCCGCCACGCTGTAAGCGCGGGCGATGGACATCTGGGCCAGTGCCGTCAGCACGCCGGAGGCGGCTACCAGCAGCCACTGGCTCTCGCTTGGCCACTGCCACTCCGGCAGGGCCAGCATGACGTTGAACGGGGTACTGAAAATAAGCAGATACACCACTATGGTGTGGGATGATTCGTTGGCCGCCTGATAGCGCACCATCAGGGAGTAGCCGGCCCAGAACAGCGCCGCTGCCACCGGCAGCAGGGAGGCCCAGTTGAATTCGTCAGTCCAGGGGGCGAGGATCAGCATGGCGCCGGCAAAGCCCGCCAGGGTGGCCAGAATGCGGGCGTGGCTCACCTGCTCCTTGAGCAGCAGGGCGGAGCCCAGGGTGGCAAACAGCGGTGAGGTCATCAGCAGGGCGATCCCCTGCCAGATGGGGACGGGGTACGCCAGTGCCCAGAGCCAGAGCTGGATGCCGATCACTGCCAACAATACCCGCAACAGGTGCAACCGGAACTGATTGGTCATCAGGGATTGGCGCAGGCCATGACGAACTAGCCAGGGCAGCAGGCAGATCAGGGCGATCAGGTATTGATGGAAAGCGACCTGGGTCGATGGGAGGCCGAGTTTGAAGCTGACATACTGGCTTAGGCTGTTGACGGCGGCGAAGCAGAGTCCTGCCACCATCATCCAGACTGCACCGGCCAAAGGAGAGTGCCTGCGCGAGGGTATCATGGGATCCTGGTCGCTGGAAAAAGTGCGGCGGATCATAACGGCAATCGTTTGTTCTGCCAAGGGTTGAAGCACGGCCGCAGGGCTGGCTGGCGAGGAAGTGGCCTTTCATCAAAAAATTTGAACAAGTTGAGCATCTATTTTCGCTATCAGCAAATAAGCACAATGTTTAGAGTGACCTCTATCGACAGCGCAGCTGTTCAACCGACAACCAAATGGAGTTTCACCATGGCCAATATCCTCGTACTCAAATCCAGCATCCTGGGTCAATATTCCCAATCCAACGCCCTGATCGACGGCTTCCTGGCTGATCATCAGGATGATGCCGTCACCGTGCGTGATTTGGCTGCCCTCAACCTGCCGGTGCTGGATGGCGAGCTGGCCTCCGGCCTGCGCGGTGGTGACAACCTCAATGAGCGTCAACTGGCGGTGATCGCCCAGTCCGACGAGCTGATCGCCGAACTCAAAGCGAGCGACTTGGTGGTGATTGCGGCCCCCATGTACAACTTCAACATCCCGACCCAGCTGAAGAACTGGATCGATCTGGTTGCCCGTGCCGGCGTCACCTTCCGCTATACCGAGACCGGTCCGGTCGGTCTGGTTGAAAATACCCGTGCGCTGGTGATCAGCCCTCGCGGCGGCATGCACGTTGGTCGCGTCACCGATCTGGTCACTCCCTACATGCGTACCGTGCTAGGTTTCATCGGTATCAAAGAGGTGGATTTCATCTACGCCGAAGGGATGGGGATGGGCCCGGATGCCCAGAGCAAGGGGATGGAAGCGGCTAAAGCGCAGCTTGAGGCTCTGGCTATTTAAGGGCTCTCTATCCCGTCAGGGGTTATCTCTTCAAGGGGTTGCCCCACCAGATACAAGAACGCAGCCATCAGGCTGCGTTTGTTTTTTGGCTCGATATGATTGTGACAGACGTTGCTGCTACAGAGAGTATCGCGGCAAGCGGTCGGTATGGACGCTCTGGCGGAGTCACTACTCCATCATAAAGCGGCGACAACCGCGCACCAGCAGCAGTGCCACCGCGACCAGCAGGCCAAGCAAGAGGGTGGTCAGCCACTGTTCGGTACTTTGCGGCAAGTGGGGCGTGAAGAGGCTGATCATCAACAGGGTGCAGAGCGTGATCAACAGGCTCTGTCGGGTCATCAGTATCATGGGGTCATCCTTGGTTTGCTCACCTGAAACGATTTTAATGCCCTCTTGTGACAGGGTGATGTATCCGTGCATCACCCTGTTGGGGCTCTTCAGACCATATCAGGTTTTTACCGCAGAGCCAGCGCCATCACTGGCGCTGTGATCCCGATCCCGCTAGCTCTCTTTATCTGAACTGTTTCTGCGCCGGCTGGTAGTGAAAATCGCCGCTGGCGAGCCGCGCTTCCAGTGCTGCTTGATCGATCTCCTGCGCCTTGCAGAGATCATCCAGGTCGTCATAGTGATCACGCAGCTGCATATTGACGACGCTCAACAGCATGTTGATATCCATGGTGGCGAACTTTTTCAAATCCATGATTATTTCTCCCGATCCAGTGATTGCAGCTGCTCGATGGCGGCGCTGACGCTGTGCAGATGCTGGCGGATCGCCTCGCGGGATTCGCTCGGCAGATAGTCGGTCAGGGTATGTTGCCAGCTGCCAGCTTCGCTCTTGAGCTGCAGGAAGAGTGCCTGGCCGGCATTGGTGAGGGAGACCAGGCTGATGCGTTTGTCCTGCTCGCTGCTCTCGGTGAAGATGATCCCTTTTTCGACCAGACGGCGGATCTCGCGGGAGATGCGCACCTTGTCCATGCCGCTCGCCTCGACCAGCTCTTTCTGGCTGATGGGGTAGTTGGGGCCGAGCACCATCATCAGGCGCCATTGCGGCACGGTCAGCTGGTAACGCTGTTCATAAAACTGTTCGAAGGTATCCCGTAGCATCTCGGCGGCATGTACCAACTGATAGGGCGGGTAGTGAGCGAGTAACGCTATGATTTTTGACATATTACACCCTGCTGTGACGGCTGCATCAGATGCAGTTTCTTTTGATACTTTGACATTGATGATACGAAACTCAAGCTGATTTGTCTGACCCGGTTGCGATGAAATGTGCGGTGGCGCACGCCCTCAAGGAAAAACCGGGTCTGACCGACGGGATTTTAAGCCAACGCTGTTCAGCCTTTACGCAACCAGATGAGGGCGTTCTGCTTGAGCCAAGCCTCGCGAGTGTGGATGGCGTAGAGCGCCGCCTCGTCACGGCTGCCCGCTTGCCAGCTTTGCGGCTCCTGTTTGGGCAGCTTGCGCTGACCCAGCAGGCAGGCAGGAATGTGCGGGTTGGCCTCGATGGCGACCAGCAGATGGGGCTTGGCTGCCTCGGCACCCTCGGTGGCAAAGACCATCAGCGCCTTGTTGTATAGCAACCAGCTGGAAGCTTCATCAAAGCGCACCAGCAGGGCGGCCAGCGCCTGCCAATCCCCTTGCAGTGCATAGAGAGTGGAGAGGTTGTAGCGGCAACCCAGCTCATCGGCCACGCAGATCGTCAGCAGATCCAGATACTCCGCTTTGGCTTCACCCAGCTTGCCAAGCCGCAACAGGCAGTCGGCGCGCCCGGCTCTGGCGGCCAGCAGGGGGCGCAGTTCGGGGGCACTCCAGCCGTGGCCAGCGATTTGCTGCCAAAAGGCTTCATCAAAGAGCGGAGTGGCATCGGCGATGATCTTCTCGAACCAGCCGAGGCGGGCCTGATGATCGCGGCAGCTGTCGGCCAGTTCGAACCAGGTCTGCCACTGTTGGGCCTGTTCGCCATTGAGGGAGACATCAGCGCTGGGAGCTGCCTGATACTGGTCGAGGTTGAGCAACTGGTTGAGGGCGGTTTTCATATTCTGGCGCTGTCGTTTGCAGAACTCGACAAAGGGGAGTTCGCTGGCGGCGGCGCTATAGAGCATCTGGGCCATCTGCTTGTCGCGAAACAGGCTCAGCTCGGCGGCCAGACTGAAGCGGTACTGGGTGGTCGGGTCGTTCAAATCCTTCGGCTTGGGCCAGGTGGCAAAGCCCTGGCTGAAACCGTAGCACCACTGACCGAGGGGATGGCTCTGCTCGAACACCTGCTCCGGGTTATCGCTGGGCAGGCGGCATTGGCTCGGCAGTGCCAGCTGGGCGTCGTCGGCCTGGGCTTCCAGCTCGGCGATCAGATGGTTGAGGGCTTCTGCGCTTTTTTCATCCAACTCGGCATCCTGTTCCAGCAATCCAGCCAGCGGGCGTTGCCAGTCAGGGGTCTCTGGCCCTACCAGACGGGCACAGAGAAAACCGTGCAGGGCCGGGTAGGTCATGTCTTGCTGGCTGTGGCTCTGGATCCATTGATTAAGATGGCGGGTACGAGTGGATGGGTTCATCGACAGTTCCTCTGGATTTGAACAGCCGCGAAGTCTATCTAAAAGTGGGGTTATTTGCAGCAAATGGCCGCCTGTTTGGCGATTTAATCACCATTGGCGGATAAGATAAGGGCGAAATGGCGGCCAGTGGTGGCTTGGGGACTAGGCCGGATCACCGCTCTTGAGGTAACATGCGCGCCCATAGGGGCCATGATCAATTGGCCCATCCGGGTAATGAGAAAAGAGAGCACCATGATACAGATTGGCAAGATGAACACCCTCACCGTTGTTGAACTCGAAGATCGCGGCGCCTGGCTTGCGGCCGATGAGTACGGTGAACTGCTGCTGCCCAAGCGTCAACTGCCGGAAGGGGTGAAAGAGGGGGATAGCGTGCAGGTCTTCCTCTATCTGGATGCCGATTGCGAGCCGGTGATCACCACCGACAAGCCGTTTGCCATGGTGGACGAATTTGCCGGTCTGAAAGTGGTCAATGCCAACAAGATTGGTGCTTTCCTCGACTGGGGCATGAAAAAGGATCTGTTTGTGCCCAGCCGCGAGCAGAACAAGCCGATGCAGGTGGGCCACGTCTATCTGGTGCGTCTGCAACTGGATAACGAAGGACGCATGGTCGGCACCAGCCGCATCGAGCGTTTCCTGACACCGGCCGGCAGCAACTTCAAGGTCGGTGACGAAGTGACCGCGCTGCCGGGGGAGCATTCTCCTCTAGGTATCAAGGTGATCGTCAACGGTCAGTATCCCGGCATGCTGTTCAAGAACGAAGTGTTTGGCCGAGTGATGACCGGTCGGCCGCAAACCGCCTGGGTCAAGCAGGTGCGCGAAGATGGCAAGCTCGATCTGACCCTGCAAAAGCCGGGTCTGGCGCGGGTCGATGATGCCGGTGAGCGCATTCTGAGCCGGATGAAAAAGCAGGGCGGCAGTCTGGCGGTGGGTGACAAGAGCGAACCCGAGCTCATCTACAAGCTGTTCAGCATGAGCAAGGGCACCTTCAAGAAGGCGATCGGCGGCCTCTACAAGCAGGGCAAGATTGTCATCGAAGATAACGCCATTACCCTGACCGACGCCGGTGCCGCGCAGGTACAAGCAGGTGAGCAGGCGCAGGATAGCGAATAAGATGCCGAGCCCCTGTGTTGGCCTCTGCAAGGCGAAAGACGGGCTTTGCCTTGGTTGTGGCCGCACCCTGAGCGAGATCGGCCACTGGTCGGCGATGGATAGCAAGGCCCAGCTGGCGGTGATGGCCGAGCTGAATGGCTCGAAAAGTACTCACCTCTGTCCGGGTTGTGGCGAACCGGCCTATTGCGCCGTCTCTGCCGGTCAGACCATTGCGCAGTGCTGGTGCAGTCAGTTGCCGGTTCTGCCAATGCAGGAGGCCAGTGCTTGCTGGTGCCGCCGCTGTCTGGCCAAGGCTATCGCGGCGCAGGATTAGCAGAGAACAGAAATAAAAGAGCATAGAAACAAGAAAGGCGCCGATGGCGCCTTTCTTATGCCTGCTGCTGGCGATGCCAGCGCACATGCACTTGATCTTCGGTCAGCAGACGGGGCAGCAGGAAGGTGGCGAAGATCACCTCAAACTCATCCTGATGATCCAGCAAACCGACCCACACTTCGACCCAGCGTTCCATATCGACCGGCTCACCCAGCTCGGTCGACCAGTCGGCATTGGGCAGTGTCGCCTCCACGGCGCCACGCTGCTCAAACTCCAGGGTGATGTCGACTATTTGTTCGGGGGCCAGCATATCGGCGGCCTGCTCAAGAAACTGATCATAGGCCCATTCGACCAGCTGATCCGGGGTACGCTGTTCCATGAAATCACTCCAGATACATCAAGGTTCGCTACTGTAACAATTATTGGCTGTGGCGGCCAGACCAGTGCGCCTGGGACGCCTGGCCTGTCCAAGTTGCCCTTGGGGGAGTATGGTTAAGGCGCGGATCAGCTGGCAGGGAGTGAGGGGATGAAACAGCGGGGACGGCGGCAACAGATCAAGCGACGGCGCGAGGCCTGGTGGTGGCACTATCTGCCGCTTCACCGCGAAACGGTAGGCGGCCATTTGGGCCCACCGGAGAAACCCGATGAGCCCTGAGGATCAGTCGGCCTGATGCACCCGATTGAGGGTGATCTGGCCAAGTTGCCCCATCTGACGGCGGATCCAGACCGAGCGCTTCTGCACATAGGGTGAAGGGGGCTTGACCCGATAGCGCCACGGGTTGGGCAGGGCGGCGGCCAGCAGGGATGACTCGTAGCGGGTCAAGCGGCTGGCCGGTTTGCCAAAGTAGGTGCGGGCCGCGGCTTCGGCGCCATAGATGCCGGGGCCGAACTCCACGATATTGAGATAGACCTCGAGAATGCGGGCCTTGTCCCAACCCAGCTCCATCAGCAGGGTAAACCAGGCCTCCAGCCCCTTGCGTAGGAAGCTGCGATCACTCCACATAAAGAGGTTCTTGGCGGTCTGCTGGCTGAGGGTGCTGGCACCGCGCACCCGTTCGCTGTGCTGGTTGTGCTTGAGTGCGGCGTTGATGGCATCCATGTCAAAGCCGTTGTGATCGGCAAAGCGCTGATCCTCGGCGGCGATCACCGCCAGTTGCAGCTCCTTGGAGATGGACGCCAGATCTACCCATTGATGGCGTACTTGGGTGATCTTGGCGGGCGGAAAGAGGGCCCGCTCGATACGCCAGCTCCACATCGGCGGATCGATAAAACGCAGCAAGGCGACCGAGCCGACCGAGCAGAGCAGCCCGGCCAGCGCGATCTTGCCTGCCCACCTCAACACCCGGCGCCCAAGGGATGCAGATGGGCGCACGGGGGCCACGGCAGCAGGGGCTGACTCCCACTGATAGTGGCTGGGATCATCGGGATCCGGAATTATTGGGGCAGCCATTCGATGTGGCAGAACTTCTCGTCAACACGGCGGGAGAGCAGCATGCGGGCAAACAGGTGCTCATACTCTTGTTCTTCATTGCCAAGGCCTACCCAGATCTCGGCATAGTCGGTGTCGCTCACCGCAAAACCCACGTCCGCTTCCCAGTCATCGGCCGGGTCGGTTTCGGCCAGCAGGCCGCGGTCGTTGAACTCCTGATTGAAACGGGCGATCTCCTGCTCCGGCAGGTTGTCAGAGGCCAGCTCCATAAAGAGTTCGAGGGCGGTATCGAGCAGTTCCTCGACGCTGTGCATTTCGTCATTCATAGACATAAGCGGTCTGTTCCAGAAAAGAGAAAAAGGTACCAGCACAGACACTGTCTGCGGGGCGGCGCTATTCTAGCTGTCGGCAGACCCCTTGGCGAGATGAGGCGAGCCGCTGTGACCTGTTTTTGTGCCAATAAAAAACCGGATCCTGCCAGGGGATCCGGTTTCATTGGGGGAAGGGGTCACGCATAGGGCGTCAGCTCATCCCTTCTTGTTGTCATCGGCGAAGGTGATGTTGAGCTCCAGCACTGACAGCTCATCACTCTTCTGATCCAGTTGAACGGTTATCTTCTCCGGATCAATGTTGACGTATTTGCGGATCACATCGAGGATATCCTGCTTGAGCTGGGGCAGGTAATCCGGCCCCCCTCTGGATGAACGCTCGTGAGCAACGATGATCTGCAACCGCTCTTTGGCCAGTTGTGCGGTGTTCTGTTTCTTGTTGGAACGAAAATAATCCAATAATGACATGTTTAACTCCCGAACAGTCGGCTAAAGAAGCCCTTCTTCTCTTCTTCCAGAAAACGAAATTCCTTGGTGTCACCGAGCAAACGGGAAACCGCATCGTCATAGGCCTGACCGGCATCGGACTCCTTGTCCAGAATGACCGGTTCGCCGGAGTTGGAGGCGCGCAGCACTGCCTGGGACTCAGGGATCACCCCGAGCAGCGGAATGGCCAGGATCTCCTGCACATCCTGCACGCTCAGCATGTCGCCACGGTTGACCCGGGTCGGGCAGTAGCGGGTCAGCAGCAGGTGCTCCTTGATGGGGTCTTCGCCACGCTCGGCACGGCGGGATTTGGAGGCCAGGATGCCGAGGATGCGGTCGGAGTCACGTACGGAAGAGACTTCCGGGTTGGTGGTGACGATCGCTTCGTCGGCAAAATAGAGCGCCATCAGCGCGCCCGCCTCGATCCCGGCCGGGGAGTCGCAGACAATGTAGTCAAACTTCATTTCGGCCAGCTGATCCAGCACCTTCTCGACACCCTCTTTGGTCAGGGCATCTTTATCCCGGGTCTGGGAGGCGGGCAGGATAAACAGGTTCTCGCAACGTTTGTCCTTGATGAGCGCCTGATTGAGGTTGGCTTCACCGTTGATGACGTTGACGAAGTCATACACCACGCGTCGCTCACAACCCATAATGAGGTCCAGATTTCGCAGACCGATGTCAAAATCGATGACCACTGTTTTGTGGCCACGCTGGGCTAAACCGGTACTCAGGGCTGCGCTGGTTGTGGTCTTGCCAACGCCACCTTTACCCGATGTAACGACTATGATTCGCGCCATTCTCGCTTCCTTGTAACTCTATTTGATACGGTCTATACGGAGTTGTTCATTATCCAGCCGGATATGAACCGGTTGCTGGATCAGGCCTGCCGGCAACGCATCGCTCAGCTGGAAGGTGCCCGCGATGGAGAGCAGTTCGGCCTGTAATTGCTGGCAATAGATCCGGGCTTGGGTGTTGCCCTTGGCGCCGGCTATGGCTCTGCCACGCAGGGTGCCATAAATATGAATGCTGTCATCGGCGAGCACTTCGGCCCCCGGACTGACGGACCCCAGCACTACCAACGAGGTGCCGGCGGCATAAATCTGCTGGCCGGAGCGTACTGGCCCCACATGTACCTTGCTCGGAATCAAGGGGGCGGGTTCGGGCTCACGAACTACCTCAGGGGCGGCTGGCGCGGGGGCTGGCTCGGGTTCCGGTTCGCTCTTGCGACTCTTGCCCGAGGCCATCACGGCCAATCCCACCGCCTTGGCGGCTGTCTTCATCTCTTCGCTGCGCGCACCCGTGATGCCGACCAGCACAAATTCTTCGGACTCCACCAGCTCCTTGAGCTGTTCGAAATCGGGAATATGTTCCAGTCGGGAAACATTGATCACCAGCGGCGCACAATTAAAAAAGTAGGGGGCCTGGGCCACTTTTTCGGCCAACAACTGACGTATCCGCTCAGGCTCGCCATCGCTGATATGCAACACAGAAATAGTGAAGGTGGTCCCTTTCAATTCGTTATCGCGCTCAACCATGAATCTTCCCCGAGGCAGAGATGCTAATCCGTTATTGTTATTCAATTCCTGATGTTATAGTTTGCCCCCATCAGAGGCAATAAACTCGTCGGATTATATCAATTTCCATGTTGTGTGCAGTCTATAAAAGTCGCAAAAAAGCCGAGACCTACCTTTTTGTTGAAAAAAGAGAGGATTTCTCCCGCGTTCCCGAGCCATTGCTGAGCGCATTCGGGCGTCCCGAGCTGGTGCTGATGACCAAGCTGGATCCGGCCAAGCCCTTGGGGCTGGCTGATGTTGGCAAGGTGATGGCCGCGCTGACCAACCAGGGGTTCTACCTGCAGGTGCCGCCGCCCCCCGAGAATTTGCTGGAGCAGCACAAGGCCAGCCTGAAAAAACCATCCTGAATATCCAGCCCCGTGGTGTGTTCTGCCCAGCGGGGCTAATTCTTTGTGACTCTGCATGACGCATTCCGGCCCCGGAGAGGTAGCTTGCGATAATCCCGTGACAGGATCTGGCCAAATTAAACCCTCCCTTTGGTGATATTCACTTTTCGCTGTTTAAATAGAAAGTCAATCTACTCCCAACACCATATCCTCAACCTTTGCTGGCGCTCACAAAAATAGCGAGTGGCGCGTACTCATACCCTCCATTTGAACGACTATTGGCCCATTCATCGATTATTTTCAGCCCCTTCTTTGGGCGCTTTTTTGGCCTCCACTGCTCGATGCGTTTTACATCAAATAGGGCGTAAAGAGGGTGGTGATAACTGTACTAAAACCAGTTTGCGCGATGCGCTGTGGCCAAAATGATGAGCTAACCCCCTGTTTGTGTACTTGATTGTTTGCCCTGATCACGAAAGTGCCACATAGGAGGCAATCAATGTGGCGGCGTGATAATCCGCAGGGGGAGTGGTAACCGCGTCTTGCCAAACAAGGGTATGACCAAAGGGGGATATTGAGATGAGGGGCCATCTCGATATCGATTAGTTGTGAAATCGTGGCTGGGGCAAGATAGCAGGTACAGGTTTCATGTAGGGGCGTAATGTCTCTCTCAATGCATTGAGAAGAGTTAATCAAGGTATGTAATTAGAGAGGTATGCAGACAAGGCAATCCGCATTGCGGTGGCGTAGAAGGGGTATATCAGCGACGCCCTACAGTGAAATGGTCGGTATGCCGGTATCAGTACCCAGCATCCCATTCGGGCAATAAAAAAGGCGGGATATCCCGCCTTTGTTCAAATGAGGGTCGCAACCCCTATTTATTCGCAGGCAACCTGCATCACTTTGATGGCCAGACCGCCACGGGAGGTTTCACGGTACTTGGAGTCCATGTCCTTGCCGGTGATGTACATGGTCTCGATCACCTTGTCCAGGGAGACGCGCGGCTTGGAGGTACGACGCAGGGCCATACGGGAGGCGTTGACCGCTTTCATGGCTGCGATGGCGTTACGTTCGATGCAAGGCACCTGTACCTGACCGGCAACCGGATCACAGGTCAGACCCAGGTTGTGTTCCATGCCGATCTCGGCAGCTTCGCAGACGTGCTCCGGGCTACCGCCCATCAGCTCGGTCAGACCTGCAGCGGCCATGGAGCAGGAGACACCCACTTCACCCTGACAGCCCACTTCGGCGCCGGAGATGGAGGCGTTCATCTTGTAGAGGATGCCGACGGCACCGGCAGCCAGATAGAAACGGGTGTACTCGTCGCGGCCAACCGGCTGGATGAACTTGTCGTAGTAAGCCAGTACGGCCGGGATGATACCGGCAGCGCCGTTGGTCGGTGCAGTGACCACGCGGCCACCGGCAGCGTTCTCTTCACTCACGGCCAGAGCGAACATGTTGACCCAGTCAACGATGTTCATCGGATCGCTTGAGAGGTTCTCGTTGGTGTTGAGCTGACGGTAGAGCGGCGCGGCACGACGGGGTACGCGCAGCGGGCCGGAGAGCACGCCTTCGGTACGGCAGCCGCGCTCGATACCTTCGCGCATGGTGTTCCAGATCTTGCCGAACTTCTTGTAGATCTCTTCCGGAGTGTTGAAGCACTTCTCGTTTTCCATCATCAGGGCAGAGATGGAGAGACCGGTCTGGCTGCAATGGGCAACCAGCTCGGCGGCGCTCTTGAACGGATAGCGTACGGACATGTCGCCGCTGTCAGCCTTGCCGAAGTTCTCTTCGTCAACGATGAAGCCACCACCGATGGAGTAGTAGGTCTTGCTGTAGACCACTTCATCTTCGATCAGGGCGGTCAGCTTCATGCCATTTTCGTGCAGCGGCAGGGCTTCGTCGTGGAATACCATGGCGTCACGCGGGAAGCTGACGGTGTGGCAGTGCAGGCCGATCGGCAGGCGCTCGGTCTGCTCAACACGAGAGATAAACTCGGGGATGGCATCGATATCAACATTTTCCGGCAGGTTGCCAGCCAGGCCCATGATGATGGCAGTGTCGGTATGGTGGCCTTTGCCAGTCCAGGAGAGGGAGCCGTAGACATCGACATTGATCCGGGTTACATCGCGGATCTTGCCGCCCGCGCGCAGCTCGTCAACAAACTGTTTGGCCGCTTTCATCGGGCCAACAGTGTGGGAAGAAGAGGGGCCTACACCGATTTTGAAGATATCAAAAACGCTGATCATGTCACTATTACCTCAGGGTAGAAGGGGGCGGCATGCCCACTCACAGAAATTTGGGAGATCCATGGAACGCGCTTGTCAGCGCAGGTCACAGAACCAGATAACCGTAGTGTAACGGCTCCAGACCTAAAAAAAGTTGAAATAGATCTATTTTTGTTGAATCTGAGGCGCGAGTATAAAATTTATTTTTGTGCTTATCCATTTTGTTAAGCGTTTGCCCATAAAAATACCCGGCGATGCCGGGCATTTCGGAACCAAATGGAGTCATTTGCCGTTTTTTAACATTCGGTAATGTTAACGGCGAGGCCGCCACGGGCCGTCTCCTTGTATTTGGTCTTCATGTCGTTGCCAGTCTCCCACATGGTCTTGATCACCTTGTCGAGCGACACCTTGTGCTCGCCGGTGCCGCGCAGGGCGAGGCGGGCGGCATTGATCGCCTTGACCGCCCCCATGGCGTTGCGTTCGATGCAGGGTACCTGCACCAGTCCGCCTATGGGATCGCAGGTGAGGCCGAGATTGTGCTCCATGCCTATTTCGGCGGCGTTCTCCACCATGGCCGGGCTGCCACCCAGCAGTTCGGTCAGTGCGCCAGCCGCCATGGAACAGGCAACCCCAACCTCACCCTGACAGCCCACTTCGGCCCCGGAGAGGGAGGCGTTCTTCTTATATAAGATGCCGATGGCAGCCGCGGTGAGGAAGTAGCGGATCAGCGTCTCGTCATCCACCTTGTGCACGAAGCGATCGTAGTAGTGCAGCACGGCGGGGATGATGCCCGCAGCGCCATTGGTGGGGGCGGTGACCACCCGGCCACCGGCGGCGTTCTCCTCGTTGACCGCCAGCGCAAAGAGATCGACCCACTCCATCACCATCAGCGGATCCTTGTTGAAGTTGGTCTCGCAGCTTAGCTGGCGGAACAGCCCCGGGGCGCGGCGCCGAACCTTGAGGCCGCCCGGCAGCACCCCTTCGCTCTTGCAGCCACGCTCGACGCAGCCCTGCATCGCCTGCCAGATCTTGCGCAGCCCCGCTTTTATCTGCTCATCGCTGCGAAATACCCGCTCATTGGCGAGGATAAGCCCCGAGATGGAGAGTCCGCTCTCCTGACAGTGGGCCAGTAGCTGGGCGCCGCTGTCGAACGGGTAGGGGACAGGGTGCTCGGCATCGGACTTGGCGGCCTCCTCCTTGGCGGTGGCAAAGTGGCTCTCTTCAATGATGAAGCCGCCCCCGATGGAGTAGTAGGTCTGGCTGAAGCGCAGGTTTTCCTCTTTATCAAAGGCCCGCAGAGTCATGCCGTTGGTGTGGGCCGGCAGGGTCTTGCGGCGGTTGAAGATGATGGCTCCGGTGCGGGGAAAATGGCTTGGTTGTTCGCCTGCCAGCTGCAAGTTCTGCTCCTTTTCCACTCGAGCCAGAATGGCGGGAATCGCATCGATATCGACCGATTCCGGTTCAAAGCCCGACAACCCCAGAATGATCGCCTTGCCAGTGCCGTGCCCTTTGCCGGTCTGGCCCAGCGAGCCGTAACACTCCACTTCGACCCGCGTAACCTGTGGCAGATGCCCTTGCAGCTTGAGCTGCTGGACGAAGGCGTAAGAGGCACGCATGGGGCCGACGGTATGGGAAGAGGAGGGGCCAATTCCGATGGAAAACAGGTCAAACACGCTGATCATGACATCAATCCGGTGATGGTTTATGTCTGTTTATTCTAGGATTTTTGATGTGGATAGGAAGCGGGGATGTGCGGTGCTGTGACATGGACACAGATAATGGGGCTGGGGGGATCAAGAAAGTTGAAGGGGCTGATCCCCTTCAACCGGCCTGATCAGTCGAGAAATTCACACAGATAAGCTGTGGGGGTTTTCACTTCCAGTTTGAAGGAGGAGTGACCGGCCACCAGGAAGGATTCACCCTGGCTGTAGGTGTGCCACTCATCTTCATCAGCCAGCTGGATGGTGAGGGCGCCCTTGATCACTGTCATCCGTTCGGGGGCGGCGGTGTTGAACAGGTAGTCACCGGCGTTCATCACCCCGACGGTTGATTTCTCGCCTTTTTGTTCGAAACCGATGGATTTTACATTTCCGTCGAAATACTCGTTAACTTTCAGCATCTTTACATCCCTGTGTGTACGTTTGTGCAGCCAAACTAGCACAATCTTTTGCCAGTTGTCATGGGGGATGAGGTAAAAATCGCCGAGGCCGCTTTGAATCTTCACTTTTTCGCAAACTTATTAATAGCCAAGGTTAATGATTTGCTGATTTAAAACAGCAATTAAATGTGAGATAACACGCGCAAACAGGGGAATGGGCAGCCGCTCATTCCCCTGTTTGGTTAATTGCACTGGGAAAAGTGTGAATTTTGCTACATAAAGGAACATATTGTGTTAACTAAAGGACTCATTAAAAACATCGGCTTCCAGGTTGTGGTCGCCATGGTACTGGGCGCAGTGGTCGGCGCGTTCATGGGTGAACAAGCCACCGTGTTTGCACCGCTCGGTACCCTGTTTATCCAACTGATCAAAATGCTGGTGATCCCGCTGGTGGCGGTTGCCATCCTCTCCGGCGCCGCCAATCTGGGCGCCAGCCCGGCTGCGGGCAAGATCGGGGCGGCGACGCTGGCCTTCTTCCTCGTGACCTCAGCGTTGGCCGTGTTGCTGGCGCTGGTGATGGGGCAGATCTTCAAACCGGGTGTCGGGGTTGATTTCGCTTCCGTTGCCTCCATGTTTGGCGGTGACTACGCCGATAAAGGGGCGCTGCCGGATGCAGTCGCCACCTTGCTTGGCATGATCCCCACCAACGTCTTCAACTCCCTCAACGAAGCGAATATCCTGCAGATCCTGGTGTTCTGCATGTTCCTCGGCATTGCGCTGGCCAAACAGTCGCGCGAGCGGGCCAAGCCGCTGGTCGATGGGCTCAATACCCTGGTGGATGCCTTCGTCTGGATGATCAACAAGGTGATGATCATCGCGCCGCTCGGGGTGTTCGGTCTGATGGCGGAAGCCATCGGAACCTATGGCTTCGATGTGCTGACCCTGGTACTCAAGCTGTTCGTGGTCTATGTGGCTGCCATCCTCATCTTCGGCTTCGTGGTTTATCCGCTGCTGGTGATGATGTTCTCCAACACGCCGGTGATGAAGTACCTCTCTGCCATGAAGAAGCCGCAGATCGTGGCCTTCTCCACCGCCTCTTCCATGGCGACCCTGCCGGTCAATATGGAGACCTGCGAGCATGATCTGAAAGTGACCAACGCGACCGCCTCCTTCGTGTTGCCGCTGGGTGCCACCATCAACATGAGTGGCAACGCCATCTATTACGGCCTGGTCGCCATCTTCTTCGCGCAGGTTTACAACATCGATCTGAGCGTCGGCGCCTGGGCGGCCATCATTGTGACCTCCACTCTGGGGGCGATCGGTCAGGCCGGTGTGCCGGGCCCAAGCTTCCTGGTGGTTGCCGTGCTGCTGGCGGCCGGGATCCCCATTGAAGGGTTGCCGCTGCTGTTCGCGCTGGATCGTCTGTTCGACATGATCCGCACCTCCCTCAATATCACCGGCGATGCGGCCTGTGCTGTCATTGTTGACCGCTTTAGCCCGGAATATGACCCAGAGCGCTGGAACAAGGCATAATTGCTTTGAGCTGGACTGAGATATAACAGCCCTGAGCTGACACTGCGTAACGCGAGCCCCTGCCATGATGGCGGGGGCTTTTTATATCTGCCGGACAAGCATCAGAGCAAAGGTGTGCACAAGAGATTGCTGACGGATTTAGCTGTGTTGAATGGATAGCACAGGAGGGGAAAACATCAGTTGTGGGCATGGGCCGTATGGCGTTAACCGGCCTGTTGTAGATGCCGGGGTAGGGGATTGTCAAACGGCGGGTAACAAAAAGGGGAGCCTCGCTCCCCTCGGATATGATTTGCTGCTGGTTCTACTCCATCAAGCCATATGGTTAAACCATCCTGGTTACACCCTTGTGGCGAAAGAAACAGCGTCAACGTGATGAAATCATATCTATGTTGACCATCTCGGCATTATTACTGAAAAGCGCCAGTTGGTGGCGATTAAACAGACATGGCAAAGAGGGTCGGTCCGGATTGATGCCTCTCTATCCGGCTCAGAACTGTGACAGTGAGGGCAGAGAGACAGCAACCAGGGTGAAAAACACCGTGAAAACGGCAGTAACGACAAACTCTTTCATTTTTCTCTCCCTAAGTTGTTGGTTGATGTAGTCAAGATACCATAACAAGGGGGTAAAACAAGGTGTAAATTGATAAAATAGCCATTTTATGTTTTGGGTTGGTTGAAATGGCTGTTTTTGTCATATTGAGCTGATTTTATCACCTGCTCTGGCATGGTAGGCATTCAAGATTCTGTTTTTATGATTATTTCATTTAAATTCAATTGGTTGTTGAGATGCTGGTTGGCTTGGTGGTGGGTCTTGTATGGAGCTTTAGTGGCGTTTTATAAGTTTTCACCCTTGCAACAGTGCCATTGAGGCCATAAAAAGTGTGTAAGGCCATAGTTTGACGATTCCTGACGTAGATAGCTCATCCAAAAGAAGTCTATGGAGACAATCTGGTTGCCAGCCCTTGTCTTACCATCACTTTATCAGTCCGGAGTCTCCGCATTTTTACAGCAATATACTGGGTTCATAGGGAGGAGAGCGGTGCATCGGGGGGATACAGAGTAGCAGCTGGCTGTTTTATCACCGCCAATTTTCCCGTCGGTCTCGGTATAGACATGGCCGCAGCAAGAGTGAGGTGCGCAATAGGCCAGAGGCGTATCCTCTGGCTGGGCTGGGTGCGAGCAGCGATTTGCGTGGGCGGTACATCTGCGTGAGTCATGTGAGTGCAATACGAGAGCTGCGCCGGAGCATGGTTGGGTGAGATATCTGAATCCCTTCTACAAGATTGAGACATAAAAAGCGGCGTATGACGAGGAGGCCGAACAAGCTCGTTTCAGGGTCGACAGAACACAGGTCAACGTAATCCGGTTCGCAGTGATAAAACATCCACGACAATACCGGAACTCTGTTCGTAGGCTGAAGCCGGTTGCTGTGAGGAGAGGAAGGCTAGTGATCAGTCAGATGGCGCAAGGGTTGGAATCAGGCAACCCGTATGGTGAGGGCCACACAGCGTGTCGATGCCCCCGTTTTTGTAAGATATTAAAAAACCCTCCGATGGAGGGTTTTTGTCATCAACAGCCGGTAAAAAGCCGCGAGGCTTAGAACAGGGTGGTGGAGAGGTTGTAAAGCTCCTGATCGAACGGACGCTTCATGTTCTCGATGCAGTCGATGATGTCGTGGTGTACCAGCTCGTTGCGCTGGATACCGACGCAGCGACCACCGTGACCAGCCAGCAGCTGCTCAACGGCGTAAGCACCCATACGGCTGGACATGATGCGGTCACGAGCAGTCGGGGCTCCGCCACGCTGGATATGACCCAGGATGGTGGCGCGGGTTTCACGACCGGTCAGGGCTTCGATGTCTTTCGCTAGGGCGTTCACGTCGGTAACGTGCTCGCAGATGGTGATGATGGCGTGCTTCTTGCCCTTGGCTTCGCCTTCCTTGATCTGCTTGAGCAGCTTCTCTTTGTCGAAGGCTACTTCCGGCACGATCACATATTCGGCACCACCGGCAACGGCGGCAGACATGGCCAGGTCGCCACAGTGGCGGCCCATGATCTCGACCACGGAGATACGGTGATGGGAGCTGCAGGTGTCGCGCAGACGGTCGATGGCGTCAACAACCACGTTCAGGGCGGTATCAAAGCCGATGGTGAAGTCGGTACCGGCGATGTCGTTGTCGATGGTGCCCGGCAGGCCGATGCAGGGGAAACCCTCTTCGGTCAGCTTCTTGGCACCCATGTAGGAGCCGTCACCACCGATGACGACCAGCGCATCGATACCGTGTTTTTTCAGGTTTTCGATCGCTTCGGCGCGCACTGCGGGGTCTTTGAAGGCAGGGAAACGGGCGGAGCCGAGGAAAGTACCACCACGGTTCACCACGTCGGAGACGCTGTGACGCTCTAGCTTGACGATGCGATCCTGGTGCAGACCGAGGTAGCCATCATAAATACCGTAAACTTCCAGGCCATGATGCAAACCGGCGCGAACCACGGCGCGAATGGCTGCGTTCATACCCGGTGCGTCGCCACCACTGGTCAAAACACCAATACGTTTGATTTGTTTGGTCATGAGTGCCTCTGGATCTGAGTTGTCAAATACGAATGTTTAAATAGACAAGCCACTTTTACTATATCGGCTTTCATATGGGATGCGGGGGCCACCATAGGAAAAGCGATACAAGAGAGGGGACGAGCCCCTCTCTTTGCCGTAATCAACGATTACTTGGCAGCGCCAGCGATGATCTGGGAGAAGTCGTCCACTTTCAGGGACGCACCACCGACCAGGCCACCGTCGATGTCCGGCTGACCGAACAGGTCGGCTGCAGTGGCGCCAGTGACGGAACCGCCGTACAGGATCTGTACTTTGGCAGCAACAGCGGCATCAAAACCGGCCAGGTACTGACGGATGTGAGCGTGAACGGACTGAGCGATCTCCGGAGTGGCAGTCTTGCCAGTACCGATGGCCCATACCGGCTCGTAAGCGATAACGGCGTTGTTGAAGGAGGCGATACCGCAACGGTCGATAACGGCTTTCAGCTGGGTCTCAACCACGTTCTTGGTCACGCCGGCTTCGAATTGCTCCAGAGTTTCACCGATGCACAGAACCGGGATCAGGCCGCCTTTCTGGATCGCTTCGTACTTGGCAGCAACCACGTCGTCACTCTCTGCGTGCAGGGTACGACGCTCGCTGTGGCCGACCAGAGAGTAGGTGCAACCAAAGGCTTTCAGCATGGAGGGGGCGTTTTCGCCGGTGAAGGCACCAGACTCGTGAACGTCAGCGTTCTGGGCACCGTAGGCAATCTTGCTGCCAGCGGTCAGTTGCTCAACCAGACCCAAAAAGATAACCGGCGGGCAGACGGCGACTTGTACAGAAGGATGAGCGGCAGCAGCCGGGGTCAGTCCTTTGATCAGAGCTTCTACAGAAGCTTTGGTGCCGTTCAGTTTCCAGTTACCCATTACCAGGTGCTGTCTCATCTTGTATATCTCCTAGGCATTTGATTGCGCGACATTATATGAATTGAACCGAGCCCAAGATAGCTGACCCGGCGGCAAATGACGTAATTTTTTTTCGCTTTCCTGATCCAAATCAGGAATGAAACGCTTGATCGCTCATTCGTTAACCTGCCCCCGCAAGCGAGCCCACCATACCCCAATCCATTCGTGGATGGCAGCTTCGGAATACATCAGATAACGCCCTTTGGGTAAATAACTGTAGAGGGGCTGGGGTACCTGGCTCTGCTTGGCGGTGTAGTCGGTGGGGGCTGGCACGGCCTTGAGTCCCTGACCCTGATAGAGGGCCATGGCACGCGGCAAATGAGTGGCCGAGCTGACCAGCGCCACCTCTTTTCCTTTCAGATGGCGACTGATACTGACCGCCTCATCATGAGTGTCTTTGTTGTTTTCAAACAACGTCATCCGCGCGCGGGGAATGCCGAGACTCTCGGCCATCCGGGCATTGACCTCGGCATTGGAGAGGGGATCTCCCGATACATAGCCCGAAAAGACAAGCTCTGCCTGCGGATACGCCTGGGCCAGCCGTACCCCCTCGAGGGTGCGAGCCAGTGCAATATTGTTTTGCCAGGAGCGCTCGGGCACCGCCGGATCGCTGACATGGCCATTGCCGAGCACCACGATGGCGTCGATGTTGGGATGCTGGCTCACCTCGAATGGCGGGAAGGTTTGTTCCAGCCCGCGGGCCAGTTCATAGCTCACCGGCCGCATCCCCATCAGCGCCACAATGAGCAGCGAGAGGGTGGCCAGCAGCTTGCCGGTTTTCTGAAAACGGGTGAACCAGAGCAGCAGCAGGGCGACCAGCAGCAGGGAGAGGGAGAAGGGGAGCGGCATCAACAGCTGACCCAGCCACTTTTTGAGCACAAACACGACAGACACTTCCTTGAGTTTTCAGCAAATTCGGGATGTGACAGAATACCTCTCTTTTTTGGGATGGCCACAACCCTGTGGCGCTAATGTTGAGTTTCTCCTTGAAGCACGATCAGAGTTTTGACGGGCGCGCCGACAAGTTCGCCCGCAACATTTACGACTCCACCAAGGGGCGCATCCGCACCACCATTGTCTGGAGCGACATCGAAGCCTGCCTGGCCCGCCTTGGCAACCGACCGCTGCGCATCCTCGATGCGGGGGGCGGGTTTGGTTATTTCGCCCAGAAGCTGGCGGCCATGGGCCATCAGGTGGAGCTGTGCGATCTGTCAGCAGAAATGCTGGAACTGGCCCGCAGCCAGATCGCCGAGAAGGGGCTGGAAGACAAAATCCGTCTCATCCATTGCCCCATTCAGGATCTGAAGCAACACGTGACCGGTACCTTTGATCTGGTGCTCTGCCATGCGGTGCTGGAGTGGCTCGCCGAGCCGCGCCAGACCTTGCTGGGTCTGTTCCCTTTCGTCAATGCCGGGGGCATACTGTCGCTGCTTTTCTACAACCGTCATGGCTTGCTGTTCCAGAGCCTGGTGGTGGGCAATTTTGACTATGTGCGCCTTGGCCTTCGCAAGAAGCGGCAGACAGCGCTTACGCCCACCAATCCCCAATTGCCGGAGCTGGTCTATGACTGGATTGGTCGCGGGGGGCTGCGCATCATCGGCAAGACGGGGGTGCGGGTCATCCACGACTATATGCGTCACAAGCAGGATCAGGTGGAGAAGTTCGACGATCTGCTGGCCATGGAGCAGCAATATTGCCGTCAGGAGCCTTTTGTCTCCCTCGGTCGCTATATCCATGTGATGGCCCAGAAGCCGGCCAGCTGATTGCTCGCTGTTCACGTCGATGTGAACCATGTTTTCGATGCTACCGGATGTAGCCGCGCGCATGATTTTGCGCCCAATACAACAACGAGATGACAACATCATGATGAGTACATCCCGTACCCTGCCAGAGATGGTGGGATGGGTCAGGCAGGAGGGGTTGGCGCTGAGCCTGCCGACCGACCGGCTGGCCTTTCTGATTGCAATCAAGACCCTGTCCGAAGATGAGTCGGACCTGTCGGAAGCGGCGCTGCACGATGCCTTTGGCTATGTCAGCAGCGCCTTCGGCCAGATGGACGAGACCCTCACCGGTCGCGCCAACAACGCCATCAACGATCTCATTCGTCAGCAGCTGCTGTCGCGTTTCAACACCGACATGGTGGCGGGGGAGAGCCTCTACCGCCTGTCGCGTCTGGGTGTGAGCATCGTCGACTTCTTTATGGATCAGCGTCAGGTTGACTCCATCAAGCTCTCCATTCTGCTCGAGCACCTGGCTGCCGAGCTCGACACCGCCCGCAAGGCGGCGCTTGAAACCAACACCCGCGAGCAGTGGGATGCCGAGGTGCTGCCGCGCCTCACCTTCTCGCTGGAAGAGACCCTGGGGCGCATCGATCTCACCCAGCGCGCCATGGATGAGCAGCAGAATCAGGTCAAAAGCGAGATTGCGGCCCTGCTGACCCAGAACTGGGTCGATGCCATTCACAGCTGCGAAAAGCTGCTGCACGAGACCGGCCAGACCCTGCGCGAGCTGCAAGATACCCTGGATGCTGCCGGTCACCGCCTGCAGGCGGGGCTGCTCAATATTCAGGAAGCAGCGCAGGGGCGCGACGATCTGTTCCACGTCGAGGAGCTGACTCACGCCTTGCAAGGGCGCCTTGACGTCATCACCAGCTGGGGTCAGCAGTGCATCGAGCTCTGGTCCCGCTACGACAGGCACGTCCACAAATTTATCCGCAACGCCATCGACATGGACAAGAACCGCGCCTTCAGCCAGCGGCTGCGCGAGTCCATCCGCAATTTCGAGCAACACAACTGGCAGCTGCGGGTGGCTGAAGAGCCCCGTCTGCTGGAGCTGCGCGACGAAACCATCGCCATCCACGACGAGGAGGTGACCGGTGAGGTGCCACTCGAGATGGAGTATGTCGAGATGGTGGATATCAACCAGGAGCTGGCCGAGCGCATCGAGCGCTATCTGGCCCGCTACCCCGAGCAGGGCCAGCAGCTGGACTTGGCCGATGTGCTGCGGGAATACCTGCTGGACTACCCGGCTCATGCCCACTTCGATGTGGCGCGTCTTCTGATCGACCAGGCCGTGCGCCTGGGCCATGCCAGCGGCGAGCGCGAACTGCATCGCCAACCCGCATGGAAACCCATTAACCAAGCTGGATCCAAGGTTCAGGCCTATGTCATTGATCAATTCTGAGTTTCCCTTGCCGCTGCGCCTCGCAGAGGTGATTGCCAACCCCTTGTTTCCGCGCATCGACACAGCCTTGCGCTCCGGTCGCCACATCAGTGCCGACGAGTTCGAGCAGCATTCGGCGCTGCTCGAATATCACAGCGAGCTGGAGATCTTCTACGGCCGCTATCAGGTGGAGCTGATCAAGGCGCCGGAAGGCTTCTTCTACCTGCGCCCGCGCCCGAGCTCCGACATCGGCACGACTGTGCTCTCCGAGCTCGATATGCTGGTGGGCAAGGTGCTCTGCTACCTCTACCTGAGTCCGGATCGTCTCGCCTCGGAAGGGGTATTTGCCATGGCCGAGCTGCAAGAGGAGGTGCTGAGCCTCGCTGACGAGAAGCAGCTGCTGCGGATGGTCAACAGCCGCTCCGGCGGTACCGATCTCGACAAGAAGAAGTTGCTCGAAAAGATCCGTACCTCCATGCGCCGTCTGCGCCGCCTTGGCATGATCACCGCTCTTGGTAACGGGGATAAATTCCGGGTCAACGAATCGGTGTTCCGTTTCGCCGCCGACGTGCGCTCCGATGAAGATCCGCGCGCCGTTCAGCTGCGGATGATCCAGGAGGGTGAAGCCATCTTCCACGACGACGAAATGCCGAGCAGCGACTCGCTCTTTGATGACATCGAGGCGGATCTCGATGAAGAACAACTGGATCTGGAGGTATAACCGGTGCGAGGCAAGTTCAAATCCCTGACCATGGTCAACTGGAACGGCTTCTTTGCCCGGACCTTCGATCTCGACCAGCTGGTCACCACTCTTTCCGGCGGCAATGGCGCGGGCAAGTCCACCACCATGGCGGCCTTTATCGCGGCGCTCATCCCCGACCAGTCACTGCTTCACTTCCGCAATACCACGGAAGCGGGATCGAGCAGCGCCTCCCGTGACAAGGGGCTCTACGGCAAGCTGCAGCGCGGCCACTGCTATTCCCTGCTGGAAGTGATGAACAGCCGCGAACAGCGGATCTGGGTCGGCGTTCACCTCGAACAGGTGGCCAACCGCGACAACAAGGTCAACATCACCCCGTTTGCGCTGGTGGATGTGCCGGAGAATCTGGCGCCGACCGATCTGCTGCTGGAGAAGCTCGATGGCGGCAAGGGGCGGGTACGCGCCTTCGCCGATCTGAAAGGGGCGGCAGCCGAGCTGGGGGCGCTGAAAGTCGCCAAATTCAATACGGTGACCGACTATCACAACTTCATGTTCGAGTTCGGCATCACCCCGAAGAAGCTGCGTGACCAGAAGGATCGCGGCAAGTTCTATCGCCTGATCGAGGCTTCCCTCTACGGCGGCATCTCCTCGTCCATCAGCCGTTCCCTGCGCGAATACCTGCTGCCGGAGAACTCCGGCGTGCGCAAGGCGTTTGCAGACATGGAGGCGGCCATCTATGAAAACCGCCGCACGCTGGAAGCGATCAAGGAAACCCAGGGGCAGCGGGATCTGTTCAAGAACCTGATCACCGAAACCACCCACTATGTGGCTGCCGACTATGTGCGCAACGCCGCCGAGAAGAGCCGTCTCTCCGAGCTGGCCCTCAAGGCGCGCCAGGAGCTGGCCGACAAGCGCCGCATTCTGGCCGAAGAGAAGCAGCGCGCTATCTACCTGGCCGATGAAGTGGAGCAGCTCACCAACCGCGAAAAACTGCTGACCGACGAGCTGGAGTCTGCCTCCGAGCATCTGGCCAAGGTGATGGCGGCTGTCAGCTTGCAGAAGAAGATCGAGATGTACCGCGCCGATCTGGCGGATCTCTCTGACAAACTCGAACAGCAGCAGGCGGTGGTGGAGGAGATCCACGGCCAGCTGCTGGAAGTGGAAGAGCGCAAGGAGCTGGCACAGGCAGAAGTCGACAGTCTCAAGACCCAGCTGGCCGACTACCAGCAGGCGCTCGATATCCAGCAGACCCGCGCCATCCAGTACCGTCAGGCGGTGCAGGCGCTGGAGGCTGCCCGCGAGCAGTGCGAGCTGTCGGGGCTGACCGCCGAACAGGCGAGCGACACCCTGCACCAGTTCCGCGCCGCCGAGCAGAGCCTCACCAGCCGGGTGCTGGGGGCAGAACAGCAATTGGCGCTGGCCAAGGCGGCAGTGGCCGAGCACGAAGCGGCGCTGGCGCTGCTGCTCAGCATCGCTCCGGAAACAGTGCGCGAGGCCGCCTGGCCCACCGCCCAGGCGCTGCTCAAGCGTCACATCGAAGACAAGGCTCGCATTGCCCAGGGGCAGGGGCTGCGCGCCGCGCTGGCTCGCCTCGAGAAAGAGAGCGAAAGCCAGAAGAGTCTCTTCAAGCTGCGTGACGAGCTGCAGCAGGCCTCTGGCCAGCTGATTGCCAGCAGCGATGAGCTGGAGATCTTCCTCGAAGCCCAGCGCACCCGTCAGGAGGAGCTCTCCGAGCAGCAGGCTGAGGTGAACCAGCGCCGCGCCAGCCTCGAGCATCAGGGCACCCAGCTCGGCCGTGATATTGCGGAGTTGACCAAGCTGGCGCCGCGCTGGCTCAAATCCTTTGAAAAGCTCGAGCAGCTGCGCGAGCAGAGCGGTTTACCGCTGACTACCGCCGAAGAGCTTTCGGCCGGTATGCAGACAGTGCTCGACAAGGAGCGCGAGTTCGAGCAGGAGAGCAACCGCATCGCGGCGCAGAAACAGGCGCTGGAGCTGCAAATTCGCAACCTGCAGCTGGGCGCTGGGGAGGCGGATCCGCGCTTGGCTCGCATCGCCGAGCAGGTGGGGGGCGTGCTGCTCTCCGATGTCTACGACGACATCTCCATCGACGATGCCCCTTACTACTCCGCACTCTACGGCCCGGCTCGCAGCGCCCTGGTGGTGCTCGACCTTGAGGGCGCCATCGAGCGGCTGAAAAAGCTGGAAGATTGCCCGGAAGATATCTACCTGATTCAGGGCAACCCCGACTCCTTTGACGAGGATCTGGTGGAAGCCGATGAGCTGGGGGACGCCGTGCTGGTGCGCACCAGCAAGCGTCAGGTGCGCTTCTCCCGCTACCCCGAGCTGCCGCTGTTTGGCCGCGCCGCCCGTGAAAAGCGGATCGAGCAGCTCGACCTTGAGCGTGAAGGGCTGATCGAGGGTTACGCCAAGGCCGCCTTCGAGCAGCAGAAGTACCACCGTCTCTACGGTCACTTCCGCGACTTTATTGGCCAGCATCTGGATATCGCCTTCCGCCCCGACCCCGAAGCCGACGTGCAAGCCAAACAGGCCGAACTGCGCGCGCTGCAAGGGGCCATCGGCGAGTGCGACAAGCAGCTGAGTGATGCCAAAGCGGCCGCCGCCCAGCTGACCCGCCATATCCAGCTGGTGCAGGGGATGCTGCCCTTTGCTCACCTGTTTGCCGAGACTGATCTGGCTGCCCGCCTTGAGGCGGCTCATGCTGACGTGGACGCGCTGAAACAGGCCGAAGCCTTTATCGCCAAACACGGCAAATCGCTGGAAAAACTGGAAACCATGGTGCAGGTGCTGCGTCAGGATCCGCAGGATCTGGCTGCGTTGCAGGCTGCCTATGATGAAGTGAGCGATCTGCTGGCCGAGCAGAAACGCCGTTGCTACGCCCTCGATCAGCTGGTGGCCCGTCTGCCGCACTTTGCCTATCAGGATGCGCAAGACCTGCTGGGCAAGGCCTCCGAGATGAGCGAGCGACTCAAAGAGAAGCTGAAAGCGGCCGAGCTGGCAGCCCGCACCGCCGGCGAGCAGCACAAGCAGATTGCCCAACGTCACACCGAGGCGTTGCAGCTGCGCACTGCGCTTAACTCCAGCGTCGAGGCCAAGCGCCAGACCCTGACCGAGTTCGAGCAGGAGCTGGCGGCCATGGGGCTGACCCTCTCTGACGATATGGAAGAGAAGGCGCGCGCTCACAAGAAAGAGATTGAAGAGCTGCTGATCCGCACCCGTTCCCGTCGCACCAGCGCCGAGGCCCAGTTGCAGGTCACCAAGCGCGAGATCGAATCCCTTGGCGGTCGTCTCAAGCTCGAAGGCAAGGATTACTACAGCGCCCGTAAATCTCTGGTGGGCCACAAGGCGAGCTGGTCGCGGGTAGTGCGGCTGGCGCGGGAGACCGACGTCGAGAAGCGTTTAAATAAGCGCGAGCTGGCGTATCTTGACAGCGACGAGCTGCGCTCCATGTCGGACAAGGCCCTCGGCGCCCTGCGGGTGGCGGTGGCCCACGACGAGGCCCTGCGCGATGCGCTGCGTCTCTCCGAGGGCAACCGCAGCACCGAGCAGAAGGTGGCCTTCTACGTGCAGGTCTACCGTTACCTCAAGGATCGCATTCGCAACGACATTATCCGCTCCGATGATCCGGTGGAAGCGATCGAGGAGATGGAGATCGAGCTGGCCCGTCTGGCTGACGAGCTCAAGCAGCGGGAAACCCATCTGTCGCTCTCCTCCCACGAGGTGGCGGCCAAGATCACCAACATCATCCGCCGCGAGCAGAACCGCATCCGGGTGCTCAATCAGGGCTTGCAGAACATTGCCTTCGGTCTGGTGCGCGGGGTGCGCCTCAACGTCAATATCCGCGAGGCCCACACCCGTCTGCTGACGGCGCTGGCCGATCAAACCGCCATGCACAACGATCTGTTCGCCGACAAGGAGCTCAGCTTCTCCGAGGCGATGGCCAAGCTGTTCCAGCGCCTCAATCCTCAGATCGAGCAGGGGGATCGCAGCTATCAGGTGATGGGCGACGTGCTGCTCGACTATCGCAACTATCTGGAGCTGGAGATCGAGGTGCAGCGCGGGGCCGATGGCTGGCTGCGTGCCGAGAGCGGCGCGCTCTCCACCGGCGAGGCGATCGGTACCGGTCAGGCCATCCTCTTGATGGTGCTGATCAGCTGGGAGGAGGAGTCCCGCCGTCTGCGCGGCAAGGATATCGCCCCCTGCCGCCTGTTGTTCCTCGACGAAGCGGCCCGTCTGGATGGCAAATCCATCGCCACCCTGTTCGAGCTGTGCGAGCGGCAGGATATGCAGCTGCTTATCGCGGCGCCCGAGAACATCAGCCCGGAGAAGGGCACCACCTACAAGCTCATCCGCAAGGTGCAGGGCAAGCACGAGCATGTGCATGTGGTGGGCCTGCGTGGCTTCGGCTTTGCCGACGACAAGCTGATTGCCTGAGACGTCTCTGGCTCATCCCGGCACGGGATGACCGGTAACTAGTTGAAAGGGAGGCATTTGCCTCCCTTTTTACATGGAAGATATGGCAAAGTAGCCGCACCATCGCTGCGGCCTGACAATAAGGCGAGAAGTTGCTTGCGAACATGCCGCCAGTGTCACCGGCCGCATCGAAGATGCAAAAATAGCGCAGAGTGGAAAGAAGAAGAGAGGAGAGGGGAAAGGTGCAACATATCCAGAAAGGGCTGCTGTTATCTCTTTGCCTGCTGCTGGCGGCCTGTAGCAGCCGTTATGACGAGAGTCACGGCGGCAGCTGGCGCGGCTATAGCGAAACCGGCTATGCCAGCTATTATGCCGACCGCTATCACGGCAAAAAGACCGCCAGCGGCGAGTTATATCGTAACAACCTCAATAGCGCCGCCCATATGGAATTGCCCTTTGGCTCCATGGTGCGGGTCACCAACCTCGCCAACGGCAAGAGTGTAGTGGTCAAGGTCAATGACCGCGGCGCCTTTAAAAAGGGACGTATTATCGATCTCTCCAAATCTGCGTTTAGTGCCATCGGCAATATTCGTGACGGGATTATCAATGTAAAAATAGAGGTGCTCTAGGCTGGGGGGACCTGTTTATACACGAAAATGGATGTTGATGAATGATATTGGGAGGCTGACATCGACCAGTCAGCCTTTCGGTAGATAAAGATATAACATTGATTTGGATCAATATTTAATTCAGCTACAAATGGATTTGTTATCAATGGAAAAACTAGATGGTCGTGATTGATATTTATTTTAGCCTATCTCGCCTGTTTGACCTTACTATGTGGCAAACGGAGGGATTAGTGATGATTATCTATGGTAAATACGGTGGAGCAGCGCTGAGAGCTGTTCATCTGATGGTTCAGAATAATTACGGTCATGTCACCGCCTGGGATATGGCTATTGCTGAAGCATTTGGTGATGATATCAGTACAGGTAAATTTAAAAATAATCCAAAGGTCACGTTTCTGACTCTTTGCAGTCTTGGTTGTATCAGTTGCATCATGCCAGTTCATTATGTAGCTGCGACCAAAACCAGAGCATATGTGTTGGCTGCCATTGATTTATTGTCACACAAGGATATTACCAAACCGATCAATCCCGAGCAGTTATGGCTGGAGGTGCTCTCGGCCTGTAAGAGCGGCAAGGTTGTGAAGCATAACAATCAGATGGATGTCATTCTGACACTCTGGTATGCCGGTGTGCTCAATCCCGAGTGGGATAAGGATGCCATCAGGATAGACTATCGACGAATATAAAAAAGCCAAGATAATGAATACCTTGGCCATGAAACATCAATTGGTTCTGGTCAGGGATGCACTATCGGAGTGTGCGAATGGCTTGCCATACACCATCAGGTTGGTGGTTTGACTGTATTTGAGGAGATTTTTCTCTGAGAAGTCCAGAGTCATCGAGAAATCCGCGGTGGAATCATTAATGGTCATATAATTGCTTTCCGCAATACCGCGCTTGCCCGTCTTGAACTCGATTTTGTTACCCGCTTTGCCTTCAGTGACCACACAGACTGCACGAGGTATACAGTATGAGTTGTAAACAAGCTGATTGGTCTTGTCATAAATCAGATAACCGCGTTGGTCATGAAATTTCCCATTATCGCTTTTTCTGAATACTTCCTGCTTGTAATACATGGCTACCAGATATTGTTCGCTGGCATTTTTTGCATCGGCCGCCGGTTCAAAGGTGATGATTTCGTAAAAGGGTTCCACTGCTGGTCCCCCTTTTCCTACTTTGCTGCCCTCCTGGCCGGGTGCTACATCTACACCACCAGCATCGGTGCTTTTCCATGTGCCAGCCAACTGAGCTAATGGACCAAAATCCAGACCGTTGATAATAGTACTGGACTCTGCGTGAGCGAGCGTGGCACAGGTAATTAATGCTATGGGTAAGATAACTTTATTCATTGTGATAACTCCATCACTAATAATGACTTGCGAATAAATATGTTCAGCAAAGTAATTGTTATAACGCACCAAGGGTGTGGTCAATGATATTGAGTGATGGTGATTTGTTTTTGTGAGGTATGATTTGTTTTTTCGTGGCTAAATAAATTTAATTTGATATAAGACAATGTTGGATTTTTTCATCGCGCTTCCTCAGATATATCGTGATAGAGATAAAGGAACGTTGACATGATGCGATGATTATTACGTCAACGGCGTGAATATTTCACCCAGCCCCATCAATTAAAGGCGATAGCCACTAACTCTGCGGTACCCTGACCCCTTTATCGAGATAGAGGCTGCTGTAGTGGGCGCGGTGGGTGACAAACATCACCTGATGGCGGCTGCCGTCGGAGAGAATAATAAAATCCCCCGCCTGAGCGGGGCTCTGCAAGGTAATCTCTTGCTCGGGGGCGGTCAGGCGATCGACATCTTCCCTGAAGGTGAGGGTGTAAGAGTACATATGGCGCTCCACTGCTGGCTCATATCAAACACTCAGTTGAAGGTAGTTGCTGGTAAGGATGGGCGCGGCGCCCGATTGGCGCTGTTAGACCAAATAGCGGTGATGAGAACGTGCGTGGTTTCAGCCGGGTTGTTTTGCTGATGTGCGCTTGAGGCGTTTACATCAAGGCCATTGGTATCAAAACGATGGTAAAGGGGCGAAAATCGGGATGAAAAAACCGCCAGCTGGCGGTTTTTCATATGCGGTGGGCCCTACTTCAGGGCCTTCTTCAGCTTCTTGATCTTGCCTTCATGCTTGGCAATTTTCTCAAGACGAGCGACGATCTTCTTCTTGATCTCTTTCTTTCTTGCTTGCTTTGGCCATCGTGGCGCTCCTTTGCAGTGGGGACACATGAGGTGTCAGTGTGGGTCTTCCCTTTGACGTCTCAGAGTGCCACAGGGATACCTTGTGAACCAGCACTCTGTTGCTTTAATAGCCAGCGCGTTATAGCTGCAAGGGGCTGAGCCAGCGCAGCAGTTGCTGGCCAACCTGCGGGCTGCCGAGCAGGGCCATATGACTGGTGTGATAGACAATCAAGGTATGGGCAGGAAGAAAAGTCAGCTGATGGCGCGCCTCGCTGTGCTGGCCGAGGGCGCTGCGAAGGGGCACCAGTCCATCGCCTATCAGCCGGTCGGCCAGCAGGCTGCGCTTGGCGGCAGTGGTCGCGGCAGTGGCATAGCAGTTGACGCCACCGGGCAAGGGGAGTGGGATGCGGGGATCGCGCAAGGGCGCGGCGGGATCGGGTATGGCTACCTCATCGATCACCTTGCCGTGGCGCAGATCCCTGATGCCTGCACTGCGCAGCCGTGCCAGCCTGACGAAGGGCTCGCTGTAGGCGGTGGCGGGCAGCAACTGCTCCAGCCAGTGACCGACATGTTCGAGCGGCGCGCCGTGGTGTGGTGTGCCGAGAAATATCAGGTTGGCAAGGTGCGCAGGCCAGGTGAGCCCGGCCTGGCTGGCATGGTGGCAGGCGCTGCGGGCAACCAGTCCGCCCATGCTGTAGCCCATTATCGTTATCTCTTTGAGCTCTCCCGGCCAGTGGGCGAGCAACTGCTCCAGCAACAGGGCAAGTTGCTGCCCGTTTTGTACGATGGGCAGGCCCGAGTTGTAGCGCAGGTAAAGAGGCTGATAGCCAAGCTCGTTGGCAAGTTGCTCCCCGTGATTGACCGGCTTGCCTTGATGCTCGGTCTGCCACTGCAGATCGTTCATGCAGAGGCCATGGATCATCAGCAGCACCCGTCCCTCGCGGGGTAGATCCTTTGGCATCGCCTGCCAATCGAGGGGCTTGCCCTGATAGCGCAGGGTCATGGGGGTGGCGAGGGCATTGTGGTGCTCGACCAGCTTGTCCCCCAATACGCCGTTGAGGGTGGCGATCAGGGCTGCACGTTTCGGGGTTTCGGGGATCTGGTGGGGCGGCGGAGTGGCTGGCAGGCGGCTGAGCAGATGGTTGATACCGCTGCCCAGGGTGTTGGCGGTGCCATGTACCCCCTTGTAGACCAGCCCGGTGATCCCGGCTGTTTTTCCCTCATCCCGTCCCTTGAGCCCCATACCGCTCAGTACCGCCTGATGTACCGCTTCGGTGATCTCTACCGCGGCGGGCAGCGCCAGAGTCAGCAGGTGCGCCAGCTCGCGGATATCCGAAAGATGCCAGGAAGAGGATGGCGAGGGGTCTGTGGCGTCGGTCATGGCAAGCCCTTGTGAAAGCGGGTATCGCGTTGTCGTGCCGCGAAGAGTGCAGTGTATCTCTATATCAAACCAGCTTGCGCCCTTTGTAGCTGGTTTACCAGTAACGGGCCATGCATGGCGGGGTTGATAAGAACCGCTTGCGAAGCCGGTCACGGTAATGACAGGGAAAATCACCTCTACTTCGTCAGATGACGCCACATGGAGAGGTGAGGATGTCGCTGTTTGATGAGATGCGGGTACAGGATTTGTGTGCACGGTTGCTCGATAGCCAGAACGGAAAGGGCTGCTCTCTTGAGAGTCGGCATGGTAGGGAGCTGAAGGATCTGTTGCAGGCAGTGGCCGGGATCAAGCCGGTTGGCCGAGGTGCTCATTATGCGTTGACCGACGCGGGGCGGACTTATCTGACCGGACAACTGGCACGGGCTGCGCCCCCCGAACCGGACAAGGGGGAGCAGCTGCAACGAATGGGAGTGAGTTTGCCTGCACGGCTCAATCAGGCCTGCTTTTATGCCCTCTGGCATGGGGACAGCAAGCATCCGCGGTCAGCATCCCTTGCCGCGCCACTGCTTGCGGAATTGTCGCTCACGCAGGATGAGGTGATCCGCATCCGTACCCTCGAACCGCTCTCACTGGTCGATCTGCAGGGTCAGCAGCACGATATGACTGCAATGATGGCGTTGTTGGGAGAGTTGGCGTTGCCGGAGCGGACTCTGGGCATGCTGGCTGCCATCGGTTGGCAAGGGGAGCGGGTCATTACGGTGGAGAACAAGGGGGCCTTTGTCGACTACCCGCTGCAACCTGGGCAACTGCTGCTTTTTGCCCCCGGTCGCAATACCACCCTGGCCAAACAGCTGATCCCGCTGCTGCCTGCGGGCGTGCAGTGGGCCCATTTTGGCGATCTCGATCAACGGGGTATCGATATTGCCATCGAGCTGGCGTGTGACTAAGCAGGCTGATCAGGTCGATAGTCATGGCGCGTTGGCAGGCGTTCCCTGGCTCGATAAACTGATCACAGACGGGACTTGGCTGGAGCAGGAGGTATTGATTCTGGCGCCTCGCTGGTGGAGCTGGTCATTGGAAGCGATGGGCAATCAGGTGTGAAACGGGGAGCCCGCGCTCCCCGTCATTTTGTGGTCAGCTGTTTACTTGGCGTTGATGGGCCCCTTGGTGCCGGCATCATTATCGACCCAGCCATCTTCACCCTTGATGCGGCGATCCCCCTGAATGGTGTAGATGACCATGCCATCCTTGAACACCAGCGCACCATCGGATTTCTTGGCATTGACCTTCTTGTCGTTGACCCACACCTGATCCTTGCCATCGATGCGGATATTGGCCACGGTGGCGCCGGTTTGGGGGAAGGTGGCGATCCAGTTGCCCGCATAGGGGCTGGCGCTGGTTGCCGCGGCCGGAGCATTGCCAACACCGGCAGCTGCGTTCTCAGCCTTGGTCTTGTTGATATCGCAGCCATTGAGCTCGCTCACCTGAGTGCAGCCCGAGCGCTCCAGCTTCTGCTCATAGCTGAGATTCAGACCGCCCTCCGCGGCTGGGGCGGCCGTGCCAAATCCCGCCTTGGCATTTTCCGCTTTGGTTTTGTGAATGTCACAGCCCTGCGCCTCGGTGACCTGGGTGCAGCCGGAGCGCTCCAGCTGCTCGGCATATTTGGCGCTGATGGCGTGGGCAGGGGCGATCCCGAGCAGGGTCAGGGTGATGAGCAGAGCAGCATTCCTGGACATAGATAATCCCTCAAAGATGTAAGTCATGCAGGTTCATCCGCGCAGTTGCGGTCGTGAACGTCGGCCTCTTCTGAGCATCCGATACAGATGCGCAGCTGGCGTATTCACGTTAGCACTTCGGGCCAACCTCGCCCAGCGATGTCACTTCGCGCCAGGCGATGCGGTGGGGAGTGCAGGGGAGGCAAGATGGCTGCAGTGTCACCGCAGGAGAGATCCCATCAAGAGAAAAGGTGCTGTACGGCATTATCATAATGATAACGGCAGCCGCAGTGATATCATTTCAGCCCTTGAAACTGACCTTTGATGATAATTCTCACCGGCGCAGGGATATTGCCTCTGATTATTATCACCTTGCTATTTTATCGCTTGGCCACCCTATCCATCCTTTTATGGAATAAACCGCTGAAATAGCCGCTGATTTTGTGGGTGACATCACACACTTTCGCCATTTATTAATATCTGCCTGCATTTTATTGGTTTGGCATGGTTATTGATTGCCTCATATCGACGCTAACCGACCCGCTCACCCACAACCGGGATGCTGGTGACATCGTGAGTGAAAGGGGAGCTATCCATATCTCATCCAATGATTGGGGCGAACGATGAAAGCAGTTAACGAATTAATCAAAGAGATCAGAGCACTCAAATCCAACCTGCATGAAAAAGATTTTCTGCTGACCTGGGAGCAAACCCCTCAGGAGCTGGAGCTGGTATTGAAACTGGCCGAATCACTCAAGACCCTGCGCGCCGAAAATATCTGCACCAAACTGTTTAACAGCGGGCTCGGTATCTCGGTTTTCCGCGATAACTCCACCCGAACCCGCTTCTCTTATGCCTCTGCACTGAACCTGCTCGGTCTGGCCCAGCAGGATCTGGATGAGGGCAAATCCCAGATCGCCCACGGAGAAACCGTCCGTGAAACCGCCAATATGATCTCCTTCTGTGCCGATGCCATCGGTATCCGCGATGACATGTATCTGGGTGCCGGTAACGCCTACATGCGTGAAGTGGGTGCCGCACTGGATGAAGGGTTCGAGAAGGGGGTGCTGCCCCAGCGTCCGGCGCTGGTCAACCTACAGTGCGACATTGATCACCCGACCCAGTCGATGGCTGATCTCGCTTGGTTGCAGGAGCACTTCGGCAGCCTGGAGAGCCTCAAGGGCAAGAAGATTGCGATGACCTGGGCCTACTCTCCCAGCTACGGCAAGCCGCTCTCCGTGCCGCAGGGCATCATCGGTCTGATGACACGCTTTGGCATGGACGTGACCCTGGCCCATCCGGAAGGGTATGACCTGATCCCGGACGTGATCGAAGTGGCCAAGGAGAATGCCAAGGCTTCCGGCGGCAGTTTCCGCCAGGTCACCTCGATGGAAGAGGCCTTCAAGGATGCCGATATCGTCTATCCCAAGTCCTGGGCCCCCTACAAGGTGATGGAGCAGCGCACCGAGTTGCTGCGTGCCAATGACCACGCTGGCCTGAAAGAGCTGGAGAAACATTGTCTTGAGCAGAACGCCAAGCACAAGGATTGGCACTGCACCGAGGAGATGATGAAGCTCACCAAGGGTGGCGAAGCGCTCTATATGCACTGCCTGCCCGCCGATATTTCCGGTGTCTCCTGCAAGGAAGGGGAAGTAACCGAAGGGGTATTCGAGAAATACCGTATCGCCACTTACAAAGAGGCGAGCTGGAAGCCGTATATTATCGCCGCCATGATCATGGCTCGTAAATTCTCCGCGCCGGCAGAAACCCTGGAAAATCTGATTAAAGAGGCGCAAAAGCGGGTGAAATAAATAACAGCGTGGGCAGGGTGAATATTCATCCTGCCCACGCTGTCGAATCCATTATTTCGAGTTTTCTCCCCGCGGTATCTGGATAACGGATCTCCCGGCGAGGCAGCTCTTTGTCAGATAACGCCTAGTGAGGTAAGCATGTCCCAATTTTCGCTGAAGATGGATATTGCCGATAACCGCTTTTTTACCGCCGAGCCATCTCCGCTGTTTTCTCGCGCCGAAGCACAAAAGGCTCGCGCTTTTCATAAAAAACTGGCCGGTTATGAGCCGACCCCATTGTGCGACCTGAAAGATCTGGCCGCCTATATCGGGGTGAAAAATATATTGGTCAAGGACGAGTCAAAGCGCTTTGGCCTCAATGCCTTCAAGATGCTGGGTGGCGTTTATGCCATCGCCAACCTGCTCTGTGAAAAGTACGGGGTGGCCATCGAAGATTTCTCCTTCGATCTCATCAAACGCACCATCAAGGAGCCGATGACCTTCGCCACCACCACAGATGGCAACCACGGTCGCGGCGTTGCCTGGGCCGCCAAGCAGGTGGGCCAGCATGCGGTGGTCTACATGCCCAAGGGCTCGGCCCGGGAGCGGGTGGATCACATCCTGAATTTGGGTGCCGAGTGCATCGTCACCGACATGAACTACGACGACACCGTGCGCCTGACCATGAAGATGGCCGAAGAGCGCGGCTGGCACATAGTGCAGGACACCGCCTGGGAGGGCTACACCAAGATCCCGACCTGGATCATGCAGGGGTACTCCACCCTGGCCGACGAAGCGGTCGAGCAGATGCAGGATATGGGCATCAAGCAGCCGACCCACGTGCTGCTGCAGGCCGGGGTAGGGGCGCTGGCGGGCGGAGTACTCGGCTATCTGGTGGACTGCTTCGGGGCGAAAAACCTGCACAGCATCGTGGTCGAACCGGATCAGGCCGATTGCATCTACCGCTCCGGCGTGGCGGGGGAGATGGTCAACGTGGGGGGCGATATGCGCACCATCATGGCCGGTCTCGCATGTGGCGAACCCAACCCCCTCGGTTGGCCACTGCTCAGAAGCTGCACCACCCAGTTTATCTCCTGCCACGACAAGGTGTCGGCGCTGGGGATGAGAGTGCTGGGCAACCCTCTTGGCAATGATCCTCGCATCATCTCCGGTGAGTCCGGCTCGGTCGGTACCGGAATACTGGTAGCGGTGCGTCACCACCCGGATCGCGCGGTGCTGATGGAGCGTCTGGGGTTGGATAGCAACTCGGTCGTACTCATCATCAACACCGAAGGGGACACCGATGTCACCCACTACCGGGAAGTGGTGTGGGAAGGAAAACATCCTGCCTGCGACTAACTCTCCCGCCAGAGCAGAGACACCAATTGAAGTATTGATCGCGCCTCGCCAACGGGGCGCGGTAACGGGCACAGGGCGCTGCCGACGAACAGGCCGCGCACTCTCAGTTGTTATGGAGAATCACAATGAGCAAGCAAATTCCGTTTGAAATGGTGTTGGAGAAGGCCTACCAGTACAAGGCCGAGATGAGTCAATTCCTGCGCGACATGATCGCCATCCCGAGCGAGAGCTGCGATGAAGAGCGCGTGGTGCTGCGCATCAAGCAGGAGATGGAGAAGGTTGGTTTCGACAAGGTCGAGATCGACCCCATGGGTAACGTGCTGGGTTATATCGGCCACGGCCCGCACCTGATCGCCATGGATGCCCACATCGATACCGTCGGTGTCGGCAACCGCGCCAACTGGACCTTCGACCCCTATGAGGGGATGGAAGATCACGAGATCATCGGTGGCCGCGGCGCATCTGACCAAGAAGGCGGCATGGCCTCCATGGTTTACGCGGGCAAGATCATCAAGGATCTGGGGCTGGAAGATCAGTACACCCTGCTGGTGACTGGTACCGTGCAGGAGGAGGATTGCGACGGTCTCTGCTGGCAGTACATCATCGAGCAGAGCAAGATCCGCCCCGAGTTCGTGGTCAGTACCGAGCCCACCGACTGCCAGATCTACCGTGGCCAACGCGGCCGCATGGAGATCCGTGTGGAAGTGCAGGGGGTCAGCTGCCACGGCTCTGCGCCGGAGCGCGGTGACAACGCCATCTTCAAGATGGGCCCGATCCTCGGCGAATTGCAGGAGCTCAGCCACAACCTCGGTCATGACGACTTCCTCGGCAAGGGCACCCTGACCGTCTCCGAGATCTTCTTCACCTCTCCGAGTCGCTGCGCCGTGGCAGACAGCTGCGCCGTCTCCATCGACCGCCGCCTGACCTGGGGCGAAACCTGGCAAGGGGCGCTCGACGAGATCCGCGCCCTGCCAGCGGTAAAAGCCGCCGGTGCCGAGGTCTCCATGTACCAGTACGACCGTCCGGCCTATACCGGTCTGGTCTACCCGACCGAGTGCTACTTCCCGACCTGGAAGGTGGAAGAGGATCACATCACCGTCAAAACCCTCTCCAAGGCTTATCGCGAGCTGTTCAACAAGGAGCCGGTGGTGGACAAGTGGACCTTCTCGACCAACGGGGTCTCCATCATGGGTCGCCACGGTATTCCGGTCATCGGTTTTGGCCCGGGTAAAGAGCCGGAGGCCCACGCACCGAACGAGAAGACCTGGAAAGAGCATCTGGTCAAGTGCGCCGCCATGTACGCCGTGATCCCCATGCTCTATCTGGCCGAGCTGGACAAGTAAGGGGTCTGCCGGGTGGTGACTGCCATCGCCGCCCGGCTGTTGAAAGTGCCCCGTCTCCATTGAGGCGGGGCCTTGCTGTTTGAAGGCAAAAAGCATTCAAGGTGGTGGGGATGAAACGGCTGATCAAGAACGGCGTGCTGGTCGATGCGCAGGGTGAATATCGTCAGGATCTGCTGATCGAGAACGGGGTGATCCGCGCCCGTGCCGCCGATATCCAGCCCGATGGCGAAACCGAGGTGATCGATGCCAGCGGCTGCTATGTAATGCCGGGCGGCATCGACGTCCATACCCACTTCAACATCGATGTGGGGATTGCCCGCAGTTGCGATGACTTTTTCAGCGGTACCCGTGCCGCCGCCTGTGGTGGCACCACCACCATCGTCGATCATATGGGATTTGGCCCGGCGGGGTGCAATCTGCATCACCAGCTGGCCCGCTATCACGACTACGCCGCCGATCAGGCGGTGATCGACTACAGCTTTCACGGCGTGATCCAGCATGTGGATGACGCCATCCTTAATGAGATGGCCGCCATGGTGCAGGAGGAGGGGATCAGCAGCTTCAAGCTCTATCTCACCTACCAGTACAAGCTGGGGGACCATGACGTGCTGCGTGCCCTGGCCCGCCTCAAGGAAGTAGGGGCGCTCGCCACCGTCCATCCCGAGAACGATGCCGCCATCGCGGCGCGCCGGGCGGCCCTGCTGGCCGCGGGTCACCATGAACCCTGGTATCACCCGCAGAGTCGCCCGCTGGAGTGCGAGGCGGAGGCGGTGGCCCGGATGATCAATCTGGCGGGGCTGGCGGGCAATGCGCCACTCTATATCGTCCACCTCTCAAACGGACTGGGGCTGGAGTATCTGAAACTGGCGCGTAGTCAGGGACAGCCTGTCTGGGTGGAGACCTGCCCGCAATATCTGCTGCTCGATGACAGCTGTTACTACCGGGAGAACGGGGTCGACTATCTGCTCAGCCCGCCGCTGCGCTCGCGCCGCGAGCAGGACAAGCTGTGGGTCGGTATCGCAGCTGGCGACATCGACACGGTGGCGACCGATCACTGCAACTTCTCCCACGCCCAGCGCATGACCCTGTCAGGCGGCGATTTCAGCCGCTGCCCCAACGGCTTGCCCGGGGTCGAGAACCGGATGTTGCTGCTGTTTGCCCACGGGGTGCTCGGCGGGCGCATCTCGCCGTCCCGCTTCGTGGCCCTCACCAGCGCCAACCCGGCGCGCCTGTTTGGCCTCTGGCCGCGCAAGGGCAACCTGCAACCGGGGTCTGACGCCGATCTGGTGCTGATGGATCCCCGTGGTGACACCGTGATTTCTCACCCACTGCTGCATGACAACGGCGACTACAGCCCCTACGAGGGAATGCGCTGCCCTGGCCAGATCAGAATGACCCTGAGCCGCGGCGAGATAGTCGCCCGCGACGGCGAGTTTCTAGGGCGGCGTGGTCATGGCCGGTTTTTGGCCAGAGCGCCCTTTGATCCGGCCTTGGCGCCGGAGCTGCACTCGCCTTGCCCCGCGGTGGCAGGCTGACAATCCGTTCGAAACAGGCAGAGCAGCAAGGTTATGTGAACAACGAAAGGTGGGCCGGTATTGCGCCGGCTTGTCCCATCACTGGAGATAACAAGATGAAACAGAGAATCGTACTGGCCCTTGGTGGCAATGCGCTGGGCAACAACCTGCCCGAGCAGATGAAGGCGGTGCAGAGCACGGCGGGCACCATTGCCGACCTGATCGCCCAGGGGCATGAGGTGGTGGTGACCCACGGCAACGGCCCTCAGGTGGGAATGATCCAGCAGGCGTTCGAAGTGGCGGCCCGCCACGAGCCAAAATCCCCCCATCTGCCGATGTCGGTCTGTGTGGCCCTGAGTCAGGGTTATATCGGCTATGACCTGCAAAATGCCCTGCGCGAAGCCTTGCTGGAACGCGGCATTCACAAGCCGGTTGCCACGCTGGTGACCCAGGTTGAGGTGGATAAAAATGATCCCGCCTTCCTTGACCCAAGCAAGCCCATCGGCGGCTTCTTCAGCAAGGAGGAGGCCGAGGCGCTGATGGCCAGGGGCGAGCGGCTCAAAGAGGACGCCGGTCGCGGCTATCGCCGGGTGGTCGCATCCCCCAAACCCGTCGATATCATCGAGAAAGAGACCGTCTCTGCCATGCTGGCCGCCGGTCAGGTGGTGATCACCGTCGGTGGCGGCGGCATTCCGGTGCTGCGCGAGGGCAATCACCTGCGCGGTGCCAGTGCGGTGATCGACAAGGATTGGGCCAGTGCCAAGCTGGCGGAGCTTATCGACGCCGACATGCTGATCATCCTCACCGCGGTGGAGAAGGTGGCCATCAACTTCGGCAAGCCCGATGTGCAGTGGCTCGATCAGTTGAGCGTGGCCGATGCCAACAGCTTTATTGCCCAGGAGCAGTTTGCCAAGGGCTCCATGCTGCCCAAGGTGGAGGCAGCGCTCTCGTTTGCAACATCCTTGCCCGGGCGCAAATCCCTGATCACCTTGCTGGAGAAGGCGGCCGAGGGGATCGCAGGCAAGACCGGGACCGTGATCAGCCTGTAGCGTGCAACGCGATGATGGGGTGATAGACAGGGGGCCTTGGCCCCCTGCTGTTTTTGGCTAGGGCGCTGCCGCGGCTGAGGTCGATTTCCCATAGATCGTGGGCAGCCCGCCAGCACAGGGGTAAGATAGCAACCCCGGTAAGGGGTTGGCCCATCGGAACAAGAGGCGAAAGGCAGAGCAATGCGTGGTGAGAGATGAGTGGAAAGGTCAATATGGCGGCGCTGGGGGGACTCGTCCTGCTCACCGCCATCTGGAGTTACAGCTGGATCGTGATGAAGCAGGTGATGCTCTACGCGGGGGCGTTCGAGTTCACCGCCCTGCGCTGCTTGTGTGGTTCATTGGTGTTGTTGCTGGTATTGGCCCTGCGCGGCCGCCGTTATCTCAAACCCACCCCGTTTCGCTATACCCTGGCCATCGCCCTGTTCCAGACCTGCGGCATGGTGGGGTTGGCCCAGTGGGCGCTGATCAGCGGCGGGGCGGGCAAGGTGGCCATTTTGAGTTACACCATGCCGTTCTGGGTGGTGATCTTCGCGGCGCTCTTTCTCGGCGAGCGGATGCGCAAGCTGCACTATCTGGCGGTCGGAGTGGCGGCCTGCGGCCTGCTGCTGGTGATCCAGCCCTGGTTGCTGCATCTTGAATCCCTCAAGAGTGCGATCTTGGCGATCCTCTCCGGCATCTGCTGGGGGATCAGCGCCATCATCGCCAAGCGGATGTATGCCCGCCATCCCGGGGTGGATCTGATGTCCCTCACCACCTGGCAGATGATCTACGCAACCATAGTGATGGCGCTGGTGGCGGCGCTGGTGCCGGAGCGCCCCATCGACTGGCAGCCCTACGTGATGGGGGCGCTGGCCTATAGCGCCATCTTCGCCACCGCCATCGCCTGGAGTCTCTGGCTGTTCGTACTGAAAAAACTGCCAGCGGGTATCGCCAGCCTCAGCACTCTGGCGGTGCCGGTGACCGGTGTGCTGCTCTCCTGGTGGCTGCTGGGCGAAAATCCGGGGCCGGTGGAAGGGAGCGGCATCGCCCTTATCGTGCTGGCGCTTCTCGTCATCAGTCGCAAGGGCAAGCGCTCCGTGGTGTCGGTGGCGGGGGAAACCCGTATCAAGCACGGTTGAGTGGTGACTGGGCTGCCAGTGGCACGATAAACAGCACTCAAAAGAGCCCGCGACAGGGGATCAGCCCCTCGTTACAATGGCGTGGTCTGACTGTGCTGGAGCACAGGTATCTGATTTATTGTGATTATTTCAACGAACCTAACGGCAAGGATGAGACCGTATGATGACGCTGGTGTGGTTGGCTGTAGGCCTGGTGTGTCTGGTGGTGGGGGCCGAATCTCTGGTGCGGGGCGCATCTCGCCTCGCCACCATGATGGGGATATCGCCACTGGTGGTGGGATTGACCATAGTGGCCTTTGGGACCAGTGCTCCCGAGCTGGCGGTGAGCATCCAGTCTGGCCTCGAGGGGCAGGCAGGGATAGCGGTGGGGAACGTGGTCGGCAGCAATATCTTTAACGTGCTGTTTATTTTAGGTATTTCGGCACTGATCGTACCGTTGACCGTCTCCCAGCAACTGGTACGTCTCGACGTTCCCCTGATGATAGTGGTCTCTTTTCTGGTGTTGTTGCTGGGCTACGATGGCCGTATTGCGCCACTGGAAGGGGCGCTGCTGTTTGCCGGCATCATCGCCTACACCGTGTTTCTCTTTGTCCAGAGTCGACGGGAAAACAAAGCGGTGCAGGCGGAGTACGAGCAGGAGTTTGGTACCCGTGAAGCGAGTACGGCGGGCAACTGGTTGCGCAATCTGCTCTTTATTGCCGCAGGTCTGGGTCTGCTGATCCTCGGCTCCCGTCTGCTGGTTGGCAGTGCGGTTGAGATTGCCCACTACTTCGGGGTGAGCGATCTGATCATCGGCTTGACCATAGTGGCGGCCGGTACCTCCTTGCCCGAAGTGGTGACCTCCATCGTCGCAGCCCTGCGCGGGGAGCGGGATATCGCTGTGGGGAACGTGGTGGGCAGTAATATCTTCAATATCCTCTGCGTGCTGGGGCTCACCTCCATCGTCACTCCCGGTGGGCTTGAAGTGTCGGCCACCGCCCTTCAGTTCGATATTCCGGTAATGATTGCGGTGGCGCTTGCCTGCCTGCCCATCTTCTTTACCGGTTACACCATCGCCCGCTGGGAAGGGGCCCTGTTTCTGGCCTACTACATCGGCTACACCTGCTGGCTGATCCTCCACGCCACATCCAGTCCGCTGCAAGGTCAGTTCAGTGCAGCGCTAACCGGTTTTGTGTTGCCGCTCACCGCCATCACTCTGGTTGTGCTGGCGGTGCGAGCCTGGCGATTGCAACGAACCCGGTCGTGATGCAGGTTCTCCTGATGTAAAGGAGCTGCATCAACCGACAGGCCGAAAAAAGCCCCACCATCATGGCGGGGCTTTTGGCTTGGTGAGGGGACGCGAAGAGCCGTTATCGGCGCTGGGCCAGATGCATCATGGCCTCCAGCACGGCGCCGCCGATGGCGCGGGCCTTGTCGGATACCGTAGTGGCGTCGGCCCGCTCGCCTCTGGGGTCGATGTCACCGATCTTGAAGCCGACAGTGACCTCGATACCATCGCTGAGCAGACCTCGCACCATGCCGGAGAGCGGCGCGATAATGGGGGCGTCCCCCACGTGAGCGATCACATCCCCCTCCTGCACCAGATCACCGAGCTTGATAATGCTCTTCATCACTCCGGCGACGGGGGCGCGCACCACCCGGCGGGCGGAGTGCCCCTCGATCACCCCGGGAATGCCGGTATTGGGCTGGGCGGGGCCCTGATAGATGACTCGCCCCAGATGGTGGCCACGGTTGGTCTCAATGACCGCATCGCAGTCGCGCCCCGCCTCAAACCCCGGGCCGAGGGCTACCGTAATGGGGGCCATCTCCTTGTGGGTGCCGAGGTTCTGCTTGGCGAGGATGGCATCCACCAGATAGCGAGGCTTGAGCTCGGTGAGGGTGGCGCAGTCGGGGTCAACCAGCAGCGGAATGACGCCCCGATCCAGCTGCTCGAATGCCTGTTCGACGCTCTCGACCCGCTTGGCACGCACTCCCTCGACGCTGGTTTCGCCGTCGAACATCCCCTGAGCGAAGGCGACAGTGCGGCGGATCACCGTGGGCTTGTCGAGATCCAGCATCACCACCTTGAAGCCGGCATTGTGCAGGCGCAGCGCCACCCCGGTGGCGATATCGCCGGAGCCACGCATCACCACCAGCTGATCCCGTTTGAGGCGCACATCGTCCTGCATCAGGCCACCCGATTTGCCGTTTTTCACCTGCAGCAGCTCGGCGAGGATGCTGATGGCGATCTCTTCCGGGGTTTCGGCTCCGATGTTGTAACCAATGGGGGCGTGCAGCTGCTGCAGTTGCTCCTGGCTCACCCCTTGCTGGCGCAGCGCCTGGGTGAAGGTCTGCACCTTGCGCTTGCTGGCGAGTAGCCCCAGATAGGCGAGGGGACGGCTGATGAGCCGATCCAGCGCCTCCTTGTCCTGATGGTTGGTGGCGATGATGACGAAGTTGGCGGGCTCGATGGCCAGTTTCTCGATCACCGCGCTGATGGTATCGGCCTGCATCAGATGGGTACCGGCTGGGAAGAGGTCAGGGTTGAGGCTCCCCTCGAAGCAATCCCCTACATGGACATCAAAGCCGAGCGGCGCCGCGGCATGGGCCACAGCCCGGTTGACGTGGCCGGCACCAATGAGCACCAGCCGTGGTCGCAGACCATAGACATCGATATAGACCGACATGGCACCACCGCAATCCGACCCGACCGCATGCTCACCGTTGCGTGCCATCCGGCCGTGGAAGATGCGCGGCTTGCGCTCGGCAATGGCGGCCATCGCTTCCTCGATCACCAGCCGCTCGATCATGCCGCCGCCGATGGTACCTAGGATCTGGCCATCGGCCATCACCAGCATCTGGGCCTGATGGCGCGGGGTGGAGCCCCGGCTCTCGATGATCTGGGCCATGGCAAACGGAGTGTTCTCCTGTTCCAGTCGGGCTGCGTGTGCAAACAGATTCATAAGGTACCTCTTTTCATCCTTAAAACGTCAGGGTGAGGCTAAAGCGCCTCCCCGTGCGGAGCTGTGCAGATCAGGTGACGGATGGGGGGGGATTCGCGCACGGCCCCCTGCCAGATGGCGTGGATCTCGGGGTGGCGGCTCTGCAGCTTTATCAATTCCGCCAGCCACGACGCCTCATTTTGATAATCGCCATTGATAAACCAGATCCGGCTCGCCCCGGGCGGGGTGCCCTTGAACACCCCCTCGGGGTGGGAGAGCAGCTTGTCAAACAGTGCCCAGTCAAGTGGCTCACCCGCCGCAATCCCGCACAGAGCCTGCAATTCAGCCCAGCGGTGGATCTGCGATGGCTCGGCATTGGCTCCCACCATGGCGCCGCCCAGCAGGGCGATCACCCAGTCACTTTGGTGTGGAATGCAAGGTTCATGCAAAGCGGGCACTTTCAATAACTTGTGATGGGCGCCATCCGCTTCGACCAGGATGAGATCGAAGCGCTGCTGTCCTTTGAGCAGGTCGATTTGGCGCAGATCCGGCCCTGCAACCTTGCCGGTGCGCTCGTCGAGATGGCTGAACAGGGCAACCAGGGTCGGGCCATCCGGCAGGGCCTGACAGCGGGTAAGTTGACGAACGGGATCCGTCTCGATAATCAATTCCCGATAGTGTGACGGGGCTGGCAGAAACATCCGGGTGGTGGTGGTAATTAGCACCCTTTTACCCTGCTTATAAAAATATTCCGCCAGCCAGAACAGGGTGCTGGTTTTTCCGCCGGCACCACAAAGGCTAATTAGCGTGGTATGGTTGTCACTATTTTCAAGCAGTGGATTTAAAAGCGAACCAATATCCGGAAACGCGTGAATAACAGAGTGTGGCAAGGACATGGCAATGACCGAAATAAATAGCGAGGTGAATGAAAAGGTGCAGGCTCGGGGGCGTGAACAGTGTGACTGTATAATTACCGCAGCAGGTTTGTCATCCCGCATGGGGGCATGGAAAATGATGCTACCTTATGGCTCGGGGACAATTCTTGATGCAAGTCTCAAAAATGCCCTGGCCTTCTGCTCCCGGATTATTTTGGTCGTGGGCCATCGCGGGGCCGAGCTCGCTGCCTGTTATGGAAATCGCCCAGACATCCTCATCGTCCACAACCCTGACTATGAGCAGGGGTTGGGCAGTTCCATCCGCTGCGCTCTGGCGGCCAGCGATGCTGACTACCTCTTTATCAGCCACGGGGATCTGCCCTGTATCCCGTGCGAGGTCTATCAGCAGTTGTGGCAGGCGCGCGGAGAGCTCGCCCTGTTCCCGAGCTTTGAGGGGGAGGCGGGTCATCCGGTCTTGCTGCCAAAATCCCTCGCAAGGGAGCTGGCTGCCGCGCCGGCACAGGGTTCGGTGCGCCGCTGGTTGCTGCAACGTCCCCATCGCACCATACCGGTCGAGAGTCCTGCCATCCTCTTTGATATCGATACCCCCGAGCGCTATCAGGCGCTGATCCGTGGCGAACTGGAGCTGCGTTCTGCCGACGAGTTTACGACCGAGCAGGGCTGAGTCGCATCGTTGGGACCCACCTCCCTCTGCGTGCAATGGCAGCCAGCGGGGCGGTAACGCCGAGTCATCTCGCAGCCTTTGGATAAACCGAAATAGCGACGACCGCCTTTTATATGGCAGTGACTTTTAAGCAAACCCCGGCCATATTGGCCGGGGCTGGCTTGCGATAATGCTGGATGATTTTTACCCTATCAAAGTGATATTTATCGCTGCCGATTTGATACTTTTCATTTTTCTCTGGCATTGCCTTGAATAAAATATCAAGTGAGTGAGAACCACTCTCATTAATCATAATGGCGACATGCCAAACCGCCTTCATTAATTCGAGCCATCTCACGCTTTTACCCTAAAAAATAGTTTTGCCGATGGAGTGGCCTGATAGTTGCTCCTCTCCTTGCCAAGGGGTAATGCCCGTGCGGGATACCCCATTTATTCATGCTGCCAATGCGCAGAACAGCTGCAAGGAGATAGCCATGGGCGATATTATGCGACCCGTTCCCTTCAAGAACCTTCTGACCCGTATTTTTGCGGAATATAAAGAGAGTCAGACTATTTTCGGTATTCCCGCCGCACAATTTTATCGCAAGCAGGACGAGCGCAAGATCAAGGTGTTCGGTGAAACCTGCGAGACTCCCATTGGCCCGGCAGCCGGCCCCCATACCCAATTGGCCCAGAACATCGTCACCTCCTGGCTGACCGGCGGGCGCTTTATCGAGCTCAAGACGGTGCAGATCCTGGACCGTCTCGAACTGGAAAAGCCCTGCATCGATGCCGAAGACGAGTGCTTCAACACCGAGTGGTCTACCGAGTTCACCCTGCCCAAGGCGTTTGACGAGTATCTGAAAGCCTGGTTTGCCCTCTACCTGCTGGAAGAGGTGTTCGATCCCCGTCTCGACGGAGAGGCCAAGTCATTCATCTTCAACATGAGCGTGGGTTACAACCTCGATGGCATCAAACAGCCACCGATGCAGCAGTTCATCCACAGCCTGATGGATGCAAGCCAAAGTCCGAAATTTGCCGAGTACCAGCAGGTGGTACGTGACCTCGTGGCCGACGAGCAGTTTATCGCCGAGCTGGGACTGGGGGCGCGGCGCGATCGCCTGCAACAGCTGGTGGAGCGCATCCCGGCTGAGCTGGTGCACGGCGTCACCCTCTCCACCATGCACGGCTGCCCGCCGAACGAAATTGAAGCCATCTGCCGCTACATGCTGGAAGAGAAGGGGCTCAACACCTTCGTCAAACTGAACCCGACCCTGCTGGGCTACCCGCGGGTGCGCGAGATCCTCGATACCTGTGGCTTTGATTACATTGGTCTGAGCGAAGAGTCGTTCGATCACGACCTCAAGCTGGAGCAGGCCAAGGCGATGCTGACCCGCTTGATGGCGCTGGGGGCCGAGAAGGGGCTCACCTTCGGGGTCAAGCTGACCAACACCCTTGGCACCATCAACCGCAAGGGGGCGCTGCCCGGCGATGAGATGTATATGTCCGGCCGCGCGCTGTTCCCGCTCTCCATCAACGTGGCGGCTGTGCTGTCCCGCGCTTTCGATGGCAAGCTGCCCATCTCCTACTCGGGTGGCGCCAGCAAGTTCAATATCGCGGAGATCTTCGAGACCGGTATTCGTCCCATCACCATGGCTACCGACCTGCTCAAACCGGGCGGCTACCTGCGCCAGATCGAGTGCCTCAAAGAGATCGACGCTTCTGACAGCTGGGGCATGAGTCAGGTGGATGTGGCCAAGCTGGAGGCGCTTGCCGCCAAGGCCCTCACAATGGATTACACCCAGAAGGAGTGGAAGTCCGAGGATCGCATCGAAGTGGGTGGTGGCCTGCCGCTGACCGACTGCTACGTGGCGCCCTGCGTCACCGCCTGCGCCGTGCATCAGGATATCCCCGAGTACATTCGCCTGATGGGCGAGGGGGAGTATGTGGCAGCCCTTGAGCTGATTTATCAGCGCAACGCCTTGCCCGCCATCACCGGCCATATCTGCGATCACCAGTGCCAGTACAACTGTACCCGTCTCGATTACGACAGCGCGCTCAATATCCGTGAGCTGAAAAAAGTGGCGCTGGAGCGCGGCTGGGAAGGGTACAAGGCCCGCTGGCACAAACCGGCAGGCAGTGGTGACAAGCACCCGGTTGCGGTAATAGGTGCAGGCCCGGCCGGTCTCTCCGCCGGTTACTTTCTGGCCCGCGCCGGCCACCCGGTCACCGTGTTCGAGCGCGAAGCGGATGCCGGTGGCGTGGTCAAGCACATCATCCCCGAGTTCCGCATCCCGGCCGAGCTTATCCAGCACGACATCGACTTTGTCGCCGCCCACGGGGTCAAATTCGAGTTTGGTTGCGATCCGGCGCTCACCGTCGACAAGCTGCACGCCCAGGGCTTTACCTATGTCTTCGTCGGCATCGGTGCCGACAAGAACGGCGGCATGCGTCTCGAAGGGGGTCATGATCGGGTCTACAAATCCTTCAACTTCCTGCGCAGCTTCAATCAGGGCAAACCGCTGCCGCTGGGCCGCCATGTGGCGGTGATCGGCGCCGGTAACACCGCCATGGACTGCGCCCGCGCCGCCCTCAAGGTGCCGGGTGTCAGCGATGTGACCGTTATCTACCGCCGCAGCGAAAAAGAGATGCCCGCCTATCGCGAGGAGTATCTGGAAGCGGTGGAGGATGGGGTGCGTTTCTGCTTCCTCACCAATCCGGAGCGCTTTGAGAAAGATGGCAAGCTCACAGTTCGGATGATGGCGCTGGGGGATCCTGACGAGCAGGGCCGCCGCCGTCCTGTGCCCACCGAGCAGACCGAAGTGATGCAGATGGATGCGCTGATCACCGCCATCGGCGAGCAGCCTGACTGCGAGGTGCTCAAAGCGATGGGCATTCCCTTGGGCAGCGATGGCTGGCCCGAGGTGGACAGCCAGACCGGCGAAACCAGCCGTCGCAACGTCTTCCTGATCGGTGACGTGCAGAGCGGTCCGTCCTCCATCGTCGGTGCCATCGGTGGTGCACGCCGCGCCGCGGATCTGGTGCTCTCTCGCGAGCATATCGCCAGCCAGCAGAGTGAAGTGACCATCCAGCCATCGGGCAAGGACGAGATCTATCGCCGCAAGGGGAGCATCGCCGTCACCCTGGTCGACAAAAACGAGCGCGATGCCTTCGTGGCGCAGGAGGCGCACCGTTGCCTCGAGTGCAACTACCTCTGCAGCAAGTGCGTGGATGTCTGCCCCAACCGGGCCAACGTCGCCATCGCGGTGCCGGGCTTCAAGGATCAGTTCCAGACCCTGCACCTGGATGCCTACTGCAACGAATGTGGCAACTGCGCCCAGTTCTGCCCGTGGCAGGGCAAGCCCTATCAGGACAAGGTCACCATCTTCAGCCTGCCCGAGGACTTCGACAACAGCCGCAACCCCGGTTTCTATCTGGCGGATGGTGGCGAACTGCGGGTGCGTCAGGATGGCGAGACCTATCGCCTGACCATAGACGCCCAGAGCCGGATCAAGGATGCGCCAGCGGCCCTTGGCGACATGTGCCGGATCATCAGCCATGTCCATGCCCATCACCACTACCTGCTGGGGGCCGTCGAGGCCTGAGCGAATAACGAATAAGCGAAGGAGCAAACCATGTTTATTCTGAAGAACGTCACCGCCGTCCAGCTGGAGCCGACCCGTGTACTGGAAGGGGTGGATATCGCCATCGAAGGCACCCTTATCAAAGCGGTGGGGCCCAATCTGCGGGCCCTCTACCCGGAGGCCAACTATCGGGAGATGGGGGGCAAGCTGGTGATGCCGGGCATCGTCTGTGCCCATAACCACTTCTACTCCGGCCTGTCGCGGGGGATCATGGCCAATATTGCCCCCTGCCCGGATTTTATCTCCACCCTGAAAAACCTCTGGTGGCGGCTCGATCGGGCGCTCGATGAAGAGTCCCTCTACTACAGCGGTCTCATCTGCTCGCTTGAGGCGATCAAGAGCGGCTGCAGTGCGGTGATCGACCATCACGCTTCGCCCAACTTCATCAAGGGCTCCCTGAATGTGTTGCGCAAAGGTTTTATGGAGGCGGGTCTGCGTGGCATGACATGCTTCGAGACTACGGATCGCAACGGCGGCCTCGCCGAACTGCAGGCCGGGGTGGAGGAGAACATCCTGTTCGCGCAGGCCATTGATGCCGCCAAAGCCAAGGGGAGCGAACCCTATCTGGTGGAGGCCCATATCGGCGCACACGCCCCCTTCACCGTGCCCGACGAGGGGCTCGCCATGCTGCGCGAAGCGGTGCAGGTCACCGGTCGCGGGCTGCATATCCATGTGGCGGAAGACCGCTACGACATGGCTCACGGTCACCACCACTATGGCAAGGAGCCCATCGCCCGGCTGGACGAGTTTGGCATTGTCGACAGCAAGACCCTGATTGCCCACGGCATCTACCTGAGCCCGGCTGACATCGAACTGCTCAACAGCCGCGATGCCTTCCTGGTGCACAACGCCCGCTCCAACATGAACAACCACGTGGGCTACAACATGCACCTGCCGGAGTATCGCAATCTGGCGCTTGGCACCGATGGTATCGGCTCCGACATGCTCGAAGAGCTCAAGTTCGCCTACTTCAAGCACAAGGATGCCGGTGGCGCCCTGTGGCCTGACAGCTTTGCCCGCTTCCTGTGGAACGGCAACACCCTGCTGGAGCGCAACTTCGGCGCCAAATTTGGCCGCCTGGAGCCGGGATACAAGGCCGACCTCACCATTTGCGACTACGACGCACCGACCCCGCTGGCGCCGCGCAACCTCGGTGGCCATCTCGCCTTCGGTATGGGCTCATCCTCGGTCAACAGCGTGATGGTCGAGGGACGCATGGTCTATCAGGATCGCGAGTTCCCGTTCGATGCCGCGCCCATTTACGAGCAGGCCAGCAAGGTGGCGAGCCGCCTGTGGCAACGGATGGATCAGCTGGCCTAAGGCCACCTTCCACAGTTTTGGACCGGATTGCCCGCCGTGTGGATTTCCCCGGCGGCGGGCAGCAAGAGTAAGGACGACACATGATTGAGCAATTCTTCCGACCCGAGCAACTGGGTCAGGCTTTGGAACTCAAGGCCAGTTTCGGCAACGACGCCGTCTACATGGGAGGCGGCAGCAAGCTTAACGCCGCTCCGACCCGCACCGACAAGAAGGTCGCTATCTCGCTGGACAAGCTGGGACTGAACCAGATTGAGCAGCAGCACGGCCAGCTCCATATCGGCGCCACCGTCACCCTGCAAGCCCTCAAAGACGACCCCCGTACTCCGGCCGCCCTGTGCGACGCGCTGGGGTTTGTCTACTCCCGCCATCTGCGCAATCAGGCCACCATTGGCGGCGAACTTGCCTGCCAGCAGCAGGACTCCCCGCTGCTGCCGGTACTGCTGGTCCTTGAAGCCGTGGTAGTGCTGGAGAACAACCAGCTGCAACCCATCGATGCCTATCTGGCCGGCCAGCGCAAGGAGCTGGTGCTGGGGGTGGTGCTGCCGGAGCCTGAACTGCGCTGCGCCACTCGCCGCATCAGCCGCAATGCCGATGGCTTGGCGGTGATGACCGCCGCGGTAGCCCTCGACAGCATTGGCGAGATGCGGGTGGCCGTCGCTGGCGTCACCCCGCAGCCGATGCGCCTGCGTGATGTGGAGCGCCGCGATCTGCACGATGCCGCGCTGGAGGCGGCCGTGGGCGAGCTGGTTGCACCGCGCGAGGATCTCGGCGGCAGCGTGACCTACAAGCGCTATATCAGCGGGGTAGTGGTGGCGGATCTGCTGGTCGAGTGCCAGCAGCAGGAGGTACAGGCATGATGGAACTCAACTTCACACTGAACGGTGCCCTGCGCACCGTCATCACCCCGGCTGGCGAGAATGCCCAGCGGGTGCTGTTCAACCAGTGCCGGATGCACTCGGTGCGCAACAGCGACGACGGTTTTGGCTTTGCCGGCTCAGATGCCATTCTCTTCAACGGCAAGGTGATCAACGCCTCCCTGCTGATCGCCGCACAACTGGATGGATCAGAGGTGCGCACCGCAGAGTCGCTGGGCAGCTGGAACCAGCTCAGTCTGGTACAGCAGGCGATGGTAGATGTGGGCGTGGTGCAGTCCGGCTACAACGATCCGGCTGCGGCGCTCATCGTCACCGACCTGCTTGATCGCCATCCCGAACCGACCCGTGATCAAATCGATGACGCGCTCTCGGGCCTCTTTCACCGGGACGGCGGCTACCAGCAGTTCTATCAGGCTATCGAGCTGGCCAGTTCACGGATGAAGGATCCCGATTATCTGTGCCAGATTGCCCCCGAGTTCCGTGACGATCTGCGCCATATCGGCAAGAGCTGCCCCAAGGTTGATGCCGCCAAGATGGTACAGGCCAAGCCCTGCTACGTGGAGGATCGGGTCACCGAGGATGCGCTGGTCATCAAGATGCTGCGCAGCCCCCATCCCCATGCGGTGATCACCAAACTCGACGTGAGCCGCGCCGAAGCCATGCCGGGGGTGGTGCATGTCATCACCCACCTCAACTGCCCCGATATCTACTACACCCCAGGTGGCCAGAGCGCGCCCGAGCCGTCACCGCTCGATCGCCGCATGTTTGGCCGCAAGCTGCGTCACGTCGGTGACCGGGTGGCCGCCGTGGTGGCCGAGAGCGAAGCCATCGCATTGGCCGCGCTCAAACTCATCGAGGTCGAGTATCAGGTGCTGCCGGCGGTCATGAGCATTGACGAGGCGATGGCCCCCAATGCCCCGCTGGTCCACGACGAGCCCATCGTCTACATGGCCGGGGCACCGGCGGATCTCGAGCAGCAGAACGCCTGCTCGGTGCGTCGCGGTGACGAGCACATGATCATCAACTTCCCCATCGGTTCCCGCCCGCACGAGAACCTGGCCGCCAGCGTCCATGGCCAGATCGGCGATGTGGCCAAAGGCTTTGCCGAGGCGGACGAGATTGTCGAGCGCACCTACGAATCGACCCAGGCCCAGCAGTGCCCGACCGAGCCGCATATCTGCTTCACCTACATGGATGGGGATCGTCTGGTCATTCACGCATCCACCCAGGTGCCGTGGCACGTGCGCCGTCAGGTGGCGCGGATCGTCGGCATGAAGCAGCATCAGGTGCATGTGATCAAGGAGCGGGTAGGGGGCGGCTTTGGCTCCAAGCAGGATATCCTGCTGGAAGAGGTGTGCGCCTGGGCGACCAGGGTCACCGGTCGTCCGGTCACCTTCCGCTACACCCGTGAAGAGGAGTTCATCAGCAACACCTCCCGCCACGTGGCCAAGGTGAAGGTGAAAGTGGGGGCCAAGAAAGATGGCACTATCACCGCCATCGAAATGGATTTTCGTGCCAACACCGGTCCTTACGGCAACCACTCTCTGACGGTGCCGAGCAACGGCCCGGCGCTCTCCCTGCCGCTCTATCCGTGCGACAACGTGCGCTTTACCGTCAACACCTACTACAGCAACATCTGCCCGACCGGTGCCTATCAGGGCTACGGCGCGCCCAAGGGCAACTTCGCGCTGACCATGGCCATTGCCGAACTTGCCGAGAAACTGGGCATCGATCAGCTCGACATGGTGGAGCACAACCGGGTGCATGAAGGGGACATCCTCAAGGTGCTGGGTGCCATCGGTGAGGGCAAGATGCCGACTTCTGTGCCCCACGCGGCCAGCTGTGCCCTCGAACCCATCCTCAAACAGGGCCGCGAGTTGATTGCCTGGGATAGTCCCAAACCCGCCGACGGGGATTGGCGCATCGGTCGTGGCGTCGCCATCATCATGCAAAAATCGGGGATCCCGGATATCGATCAGGCCAACTGCATGGTCAAGCTGGAGTCTGACGGCACCTTTATCGTTCACTCCGGTGGCGCCGATATCGGCACCGGCCTCGATACCGTGGTGGCCAAGCTGACCGCCGAGGTGCTCGGTTGCCCGCTCAGCGATGTGCATGTGATCTCCGGTGACACCGACCACGCGCTGTTCGACAAGGGGGCCTACGCCTCGTCCGGTACCTGCTTCTCCGGCAACGCGGCCAAGATGGCGGCCGAGAACCTCAAGGCGAAGATCCTGTTCCACGGCGCCGCCATGCTGGGCGAGCCGGTGGAGGATGTGGAACTGGTTCACCCGGGTATAGTGCGCGGCAAGCAGGGGGAGGTGACCCTCGCCAAGCTGGCCCACAAGGCCGAGACCGGTACCGGCTTCGGCATTCTGGTGGGCACCGCCAGCTACATCACCTCTGAGCTGGCCTTCCCGTATGGCGCCAACTTCGCCGAGGTGGCGGTCAACGTCAGAACCGGCGAGATCCGCCTCGACAAGTTCTACGCCCTGCTCGACTGCGGTACGCCCATCAACCCGGAGCTGGCCCTCGGCCAGATCTACGGGGCGACCATGCGGGCCATCGGCCACACCATGACCGAGGAGATCTGCTACGACAGCAAGGGTATCCCGCTCACCCGGGATCTCAAGAGCTATGGCGCGCCCAAGATTGGCGACATTCCCCGCGATTTTCGGGCCTTCCTGGTACCGAGTGACGACAAGGTCGGCCCTTACGGCGCCAAATCCATCTCGGAGATCGGGGTCAACGGCGCCGCGCCTGCCATAGCCACCGCCATCCACGACGCCTGTGGTGTCTGGTTGCGCAAGTGGCACTTCACGCCGGAGCAGATCCTGCGCGAACTGGGCAAGCTGGAGCAAAAAGTGTCGGCATAACAAAAGAAAAGGTGAGGGGCGGGCGCCAGCTCGCCCCCAGCGCCTGACGGCGGAATGAGTACTCCGCCTACATTCTGTGTGATGGGACAAACACGATGTCTAAAACAACACGCAAGCACTCGGATCTCATTTACGAGCTGGAAGACAAACCCCCGTTTTATCAAACCCTGATGGGTGCAGTGACCCATCTGCTGGCCATTTTTGTTCCTATGGTAACCCCGGCGCTGATCGTCGGCGGCGCCCTGGGCCTCTCCACCGAGATCACCGCCTATCTGGTCTCCATGGCGATGATCGCCTCCGGTATCGGCACCTGGCTGCAGGTGAACCGTTATGGCCCCATCGGGTCTGGGTTGCTCTCCATCCAGTCGGTCAACTTCTCCTTCGTGACCGTGATGATCGCCCTCGGCGGCGCCATGAAAAAAGATGGCATCCACGAGGAGCTGATCGTCTCGACCCTGCTCGGGGTCTCCTTTGTCGGTGCCTTTCTGGTGATGGGCTCCTCCTTTGTGCTGCCCTACCTCAAGCGGGTGATCACCCCGACCGTGAGCGGGGTGGTGGTACTGATGATTGGCCTGAGCCTTATCAAGGTGGGGATCATCGACTTTGGCGGCGGCTTCTCCGCCATGAGCAGCGGCACCTTTGGCAAATATGAGCACATCGGGCTGGGGCTCTTGGTGCTCTGCGTTATCGTCGCCTTTAACTGCAGCCGAAGCCCGCTGCTGCGGATGAGCGGCATTGCCATCGGCCTGCTGGTGGGCTATGCGGTTGCCCTGATGCTTGGCATGGTGGATTTCTCCGCCCTTGAAAACCTGCCGCTTATTACGGTGCCGATCCCGTTCAAGTACGGTTTCTCCTTCGATTTTCATGCCTTTATGCTGGCGGGCACCATCTATCTGTTGAGCGTGCTGGAGGCGGTGGGGGACATCACCGCCACCGCCATGGTTTCCCACCGGGATATTCAGGGCCCCGAGTTTCAAAAACGGCTCTCCGGCGGCGTGCTGGCGGATGGGTTGGTCTCGGTGATCGCCTCTGCCCTCGGCTCTTTGCCACTCACCACCTTTGCCCAGAACAACGGCGTCATCCAGATGACCGGGGTGGCCTCACGCCATGTGGGCAAGTTTATTGCCGTCATTCTGGTGCTGCTGGGGCTTTTCCCCGTAGTGGGACGCTTCTTTACCACCATACCGTCACCTGTGATGGGGGGCGCCATGGTCATCATGTTCTCGATGATCGCCATCGCCGGTGGTCGCATCATCATCAGCCACGGTTTCGATCGGCGGGAGACCCTGATTGTCGCCACTTCGCTGGGTCTTGGGCTCGGGGTCTCCTATGACCCGAACGTCTTCAAGGTGCTGCCGGCGGGTATCTACATGCTGGTGGAGAACCCCATCTGTGCCGGTGGTATCACCGCCATCATCATGAATCTGGTGCTGCCGCAAAGCCGCAAGCGCAAGGCGGCCGTCAGGGATGCCGAGGCGGTGGAGGTGATCCAGCTGAGCGACAAACCGGATGTGATCTTTACCGCCCGCAGTGCGGGCCAGCCATCGGCCAGCAAGGGTGAGGGGTCACCAGAGCCAGTGCCCGGGCAGGCGGTGGCGCCACAAGTGGAACGGATCTGACGGTTAAACCGGCAAAAAACGTCAACAGAACAAGAAAAACAGGGAAACGGTTATGAAAAACGACAACTCTGTCAAAGCGGTACGCGGCAGCTTCTTCGATATCACCCGGGTGGTGGATCAGCCCGAGGAGATTGAGTCCAACGCCCGTCTTATCGAGGATGGCCTGCTGATCATTCGCAACGGCTGCATCGACTGGTTTGGTGAGTGGGAGGAGGGGAAGGCGCGTATTCCGGCCGAAGTGCGGGTGCGCGATTATCGCGGCAAGATGATAGTGCCGGGTTTTGTCGATACCCACATTCACTATCCCCAGAGCGAGATGGTGGGAGCCTATGGCGAGCAACTGCTGGAGTGGCTCAACCGCCACACCTTCCCCGCCGAGCGGCGCTACAACGATCTCGAATATGCCCGCGAGATGTCCACCTTCTTTATCAAGCAGTTGCTGCGTAACGGCACTACCACGGCGCTGGTGTTTGGCACCGTTCACCCCGAGTCAGTGGATGCCCTGTTCGAGGCGGCCAGTCGCATCAATATGCGGATGATCGCGGGCAAGGTGATGATGGATCGCAATGCGCCCGATTATCTGCTCGATACCGCCGAGAGCAGCTATGTGCAGAGCAAGCAGCTTATCGAGCGCTGGCACGGCAATGGTCGCCTGCTCTATGCCATCACACCACGATTTGCACCCACCTCGACACCCGAGCAGCTGGCGATGGCGCGGCGGCTGCGCGAAGAGTTTCCCACCACCTATCTGCACACCCATCTGTGCGAGAACAAGGACGAGATTGCCTGGGTCAAATCCCTCTTCCCGGCGCACAAGGGCTATCTCGATGTCTATCACCAGCATGGGCTGACCGGCCACAACTGCGTGTTTGCCCACTGCGTCCATCTGGAAGAGCAGGAGTGGGATTGCCTGAAGGAGACCGGCTCCACCATCGCGTTTTGCCCCACCTCCAACCTCTATCTCGGCAGCGGTCTATTCAAGCTGCACAAGGCGTGGCGCAAGCAGGTGAAGGTGGGGATGGGCACCGACATCGGCGCGGGCACCACCTTCAACATGCTGCAGACCCTCAACGAGGCCTACAAGGTGATGCAGTTGCAGGGCGAGCGGCTCTCGGCCTATCAGGCCTTCTATCTGGCGACCCTGGGCGGCGCCCATTCGTTGGGGCTGGACGAGAAGATCGGCAGCTTTGCGGTGGGCAAGGAGGCGGACTTCGTGGTGCTCGACCCGGTCGCCACCCCGCTGCAGCAGCTGCGTTATGACAACTCCACCACCCTGCGGGACAAGCTCTTTGTGTTGCTGACCCTGGGAGATGACAGATCCATCTACCGCACCTATGTGGATGGCCAACTGGTGCATGAACGGGGGTAGGGGCTGGAGTGGGCTGCCGCGGCGCAGCCCCAACGAATACGGCGGCTGGCGTGCTCCACAGGGGCGCCAGTCTTGCCGCACCACAGGGGATCTCCCCGCATAGAACGTGAAATGGCCCGGTTTTTTTGACCAGCAAGGCAAACGTTTGAGTCAAGGCTGCCTGCCCTGGTCTGTCTGTCGCATCCTCTGCCACCATCGCCTGTTTCTCATCAGACTGGCGCTCGGCAGACCCGCAGATCCTGTCGCCATTTCGTCATGGAACATTCAGGCGCGTGTGAAGGAGTTGGGTATGACCCAAGCAAACAGCAGGACAAACAGCGTGGAACAGCTGGCCAATGATGACGCCAGCCAGAGCGCACCAAAGCAACAGCCGCTCACGGCTCTTGATCGCTACTTTATGATCAGCGAGCGGGGCAGCAACGTCAGACAGGAGGTGCTGGCGGGCCTCACCACCTTCCTTGCCATGGTCTACTCGGTGATCGTGGTGCCGAGCATGCTCGGCAAGGCGGGCTTTCCTCCCGGCGCCGTGTTTGTCGCCACCTGTCTGGTGGCGGGGTTCGGTTCGCTCTTGATGGGGCTCTGGGCCAAGTTGCCGATGGCCATCGGTTGCGCTATTTCCCTCACGGCGTTTACTGCATTCAGTCTGGTGCTGGGGCAGCAGATCCCCATTCCGGTGGCGCTGGGCGCCGTCTTCCTGATGGGGGTACTCTTTACCGCCATCTCGGTGACCGGAGTGCGTAGCTGGATCCTCGACAACCTGCCGATGGGAATTGCCCACGGCACCGGCATCGGGATCGGTCTCTTTCTGCTGCTTATTGCCGCCAACGGGGTGGGGCTGGTGATCAAGAACCCGCTCGAGGGGTTGCCGGTGGCGCTGGGGGCCTTTACCTCCATGCCGGTCATTATGTCCCTGATCGGCCTTGCGGTGATCTTCGGGCTGGAGAAGCTGAGAGTACCGGGGGGGATCTTGCTGGTGATTATCGCCATCTCCATCTTCGGCCTTATCTTCGATCCGGCGGTCAAGTATCAGGGATTGTTCGCCCTGCCGAGCCTTTCGGACGATCAGGGCAAGTCCCTCATCTTCAGTCTGGATATCATGGGGGCCCTCTCGCCGCTGGTGTTGCCCAGCGTACTGGCGCTGGTAATGACGGCTGTATTCGATGCCACCGGCACCATCCGCGCCGTGGCGGGGCAGGCCAACCTGCTCGATAAGGAGGGTCACATCATCAACAGCGGCAAGGCACTCAGTGCCGACTCGGTCAGCAGCATCTTCTCCAGTCTGGTGGGGGCGGCCCCGGCTGCCGTCTATATCGAATCGGCCGCGGGCACGGCGGCGGGGGGCAAAACCGGCCTCACCGCGACCGTGGTCGGTGGCCTGTTCCTGCTGATGCTGTTCCTCTCGCCGCTCTCCTATCTGGTGCCCGCCTATGCCACCGCGCCAGCCCTGATGTATGTGGGGCTCTTGATGCTGAGCAACGTCACCAAACTCGATTTCGATGACTTTGTCGGGGCCATGTCCGGGCTGGTGTGCGCGGTATTTATTGTGCTCACCTGCAATATCGTCACCGGCATCATGCTCGGCTTCAGCTCGCTGGTGATCGGCCGCATCTGCTCGAAGGAGTGGCACAAGCTCAACGTCGGCACCGTGGTCATCGCCCTGGCGCTGGTGCTCTTTTATGCTGGGGGGTGGGCTATTTAGGGATAACCCGCCCGTTTGGGGTCGCACTGGCGGCCCCATTTTTATATCTGCGGCGCTCTGATCGTCAACGTTGGTTACCATGCCTTAGCCGCTGGTGCCATCGTGATACCATTTTGATAAATCCTCCTACCAGATTGATAGGCTCCCACCCTTGCTCTCCTCGCTCTGCCGTTTTTTTCACCGCAAATGTGCCCCGTTTGCTCAGGGGCTGCCCTTGGCTTGTCGCTGCGAGCCAACAAAAGCGGGCTAGATGGGATCCCCTTCACACTTCTCCCCATTCTCCTGACGATGGCGGGAAACAGGCGCATATCTTGCTGTTTTTTATGCCGGTTCCAGATTTTTCCATTCGAAAAAGGACTTGCATATGTCCATAGGATTACCGCTCAAGCGGGTGGATGCCGAGGCCAAGGTGACCGGCAGTGCCCGTTATACCGATGACAACATCATGCTCGGGATGCGCCACGCCAAGTACGTGCGCAGCAATATTGCCCACGGCAAGGTGCTCAAAATCGACGCCAGCGACGCGCTGGCCCTGCACGGGGTCGAAGCCGTGTTTACCCATGAGGATGTGCCCACCACCTGTTTTCGCACCGCCGGTCACGCCTGGTCCCTCGATGAGGCGAAACGGGATGTGAAAGACCGCCGTCTGCTCACCGATCATGTGCGCCACTTTGGTGATGGGGTCGCCATCGTGGTGGCCCGGGATCCGCTGGTGGCCGAGAAGGCTGCCGCCCTGGTCAAGGTGACTTACGAGCCGCTGCCGGTGATGACGGATGCCCAAAGCGCGCTGGCCGACGATGCCTATCCCATTCACCCGAGCGGCAATCTGCTGCGCCAAAGTCAGCTTCGCGCCAATGACCCGGAGCAGGCCATTATCTCCGCTGACCTGCAGTTTCAGGGGCACTACCGGACTCCTGTAGTGCAGCACTGCCATCTGGAGACGGTGACCTGCTACGCCTACATGGATCAACCGGACCACATCATCGTGGTCAGCAGTACCCAGATCCCCCAGATAGTGCGCAGCCGGGTGGCCAAGTCCCTCGGCCTGCCCTGGTCGAGCGTGCGGGTGATCAAGCCCTATATGGGCGGCGGTTTTGGCAACAAGCAGGATGTGCTGGAAGAGCCGATGGCGGCGTTTCTGAGCTACAAGCTTGGCGGTGTGCCCGTCAAGGTGACCCTGAGCCGGGAGGAGTGCTTTTTTGCCTCCCGCACCCGCCACGGCTTTACCATCGACGGCAAGATGGGCCTCAACCGCGATGGCACCCTCAAGGGCTATCAGCTCGACGTGCTCTCCAACACCGGCGGCTATGCCTCTCACGGCCACTCCATCGCCAGCGCCGGGGGCAACAAGATCAGTTACCTCTATCCGCGCAGCGCCTTCGGTTATGACGCCAAAACCTTCTACAGCAACCTGCCTACCGCCGGTGCCATGCGTGGTTACGGCGCGCCGCAGGTGATTTTTGCCCTCGAATGCATGCTGGATGACGCCTGCGCCGAACTGGGGCTGGATCCGCTTGATGTGCGGATCGCCAACGTGGCGAGGGAAGGGGACGTCAATCAGGTCAACCAGAAGACCATCTACAGCGCCGGGTTGCCGGACTGCCTGATCCGTGGTCGCGAGATGTTTGAGTGGGATCGACTCAAGGCCGAGTGTCTGGGGCAGGATCCTGCAAGCCGGGTGCGGCGCGGCATTGGGGTTGCGTGCTTTAGCTACGGCTCGAACACCTATCCGGTGGGGGTCGAAATTGCCGGCGCCCGCATGCTGCTCAATCAGGATGGCACCGTCAATCTGCAGATCGGTGCCACCGAGATAGGACAGGGGTCGGATACCGTCTTTGCCCAGATGGCGGCCCAGACGTTAGGCATCCCGTTTGAGCAGATCCGGGTCATTTCGACTCAGGATACCGACATTACCGCCTACGATCCGGGCTCGTTCGCCTCGCGCCAGAGCTATGTGGCGGCGCCCGCCATCCATCAGGCGGCGCTGCAGTTGCGGGCCCGCATTTTGTCGCTGGCGGCCCAGCTCTGCCATCAGGATGTAGGGTCGCTGACCCTGATCGACGGCTACGTGGTGCTGGCCGGTGCGCCGGATAAGGTGCTGATCAGCGTCGCCGAGGTGTCGGTCAACGCCTATTACCACCTCACTATCGGCGGCCAGATCACCTCCGAGGTCTCCCACAAAACCACCACCAACCCGCCCAGTTTCGGCTGTACCTTTGTCGATCTCAGCGTCGATATCGATCTCTGCAAGGTGACCATCAATCGCATCATAAACCTGCACGATGCGGGCAAGATCCTCAATCCGCAGCTGGCGGAGGGGCAGGTGCATGGCGGCATGGGGATGGGGATCGGCTGGTCCCTGTTCGAGGAGATGATCATCGACGCCAAGAGCGGCGTGGTGCGCAATCCCAACCTGCTCGACTACAAGTTCCCGACCATGCTGGATTTGCCGGAGCTTGAATGCGACTTCGTGCAGACCTACGAGCCCCAGTCGGTCTATGGCCACAAATCCCTGGGGGAACCACCCATCATCTCGCCGGGCCCGGCGATCCGTAACGCTATCCGCATGGCGACCGGTGTCGCCATCAACGAGCTGCCCATCACCCCCAAGACCCTGTTCAGGGAGTTTGTTGCGGCGGGTTTGATTGGCGAGGGATCAGGGGAGGAGCAACACCATGTTTGATATTGCCCGTTACTACAAGGCGCACAGCGTGGCCGAGGCGGTCGCCCTGCGTCAGGCTGACCCCGAGGCGCGCCTCCTGGCCGGTGGCACCGATGTGATGATCCAGCTTCATCACCTCAACGCCGCCTATCGCCATATCGTCGATATTCACGACTTGCCCGAGCTCAAAGGGGTGAGCGAGCTGCCTGATGGGTCGATCCGTATCGGCTCCGGTACCACCTTTACCGAGCTCATCGAAAACGAGCTGGTGCAGCGCCGCCTGCCGATGCTGGCCGAAGCCGCTGCCACCATCGCCGGTCCGCAGATCCGCAATGTCGCCACCTATGGCGGCAACATCTGCAACGGCGCCACCAGTGCCGACTCGGCGGCGCCTACCGTCGCGCTGGAGGCTGAGCTGGAAATCGCCGGGCCCAGTGGCACGCGCCGCATTCCCATCGCCGGATTTCATACCGGCCCCGGCAAGGTGGCGCTGCAACCGGCGGAGATCCTGGTGGCGTTTCACTTTGCCCCGGACGCGCACACCCAGGTGGGCTCCCACTACTTCAAGTACGCCATGCGCGATGCCATGGACATCGCCACCATCGGCTGCGCCGCCTACTGTCAGATTGAGCATGGCCACTTCAAGCGTCTGCGGCTGGCCTACGGGGTGGCGGCCCCGACCCCGGTGCGTACCCCGCACGCAGAAGCGGCAGCCGAAGGGCAACCCCTGACTCGCGCCACACTGGCAGCGATTGCCGAGGCGGTGGTGGCCGATGTGGCGCCGCGATCCTCTTGGCGGGCGGAGAAAGAGTTTCGCCTGCACCTTATCAAAACCCTGGCGCAGCGGGTGGTCGCCTGCGCAGTAGAACGTGCCGGAGGCAAGATCCTATGATGCAACTGCAAAGCTGTCCCGCCGTGGAGATCCAGTGCGAGATCAACGGCAAGCCTTACTCCTATGCAGTGCCGCCCACCATGTCGCTGCTCCACTTCCTGCGCGGGCAGGGGCTTATCAGTGTGAAAGAGGGGTGCAGTGTCGGTGAGTGCGGCGCCTGTACCGTGCGGGTGGATGGCACTGCCATCGACAGCTGTCTTTATCTGGCGGTCTGGGCCGATGGCAAATCCATTCGTACCGTGGAGGGGGAGCGCAAAGGCAACGAGCTTTCCGATGTGCAGCAGGCCTTTATCGATGAGGGGGCGGTGCAGTGCGGTTTTTGCACCCCGGGCCTCGTGATGGCGAGCGCGGCTTTGCTCGACAAGACCGAACGCCGCCCGCTGACCGATGCGGAGATCCGCCGCGGTCTGTCGGGCAACCTCTGCCGCTGTACCGGTTATCAGAACGTGGTGCGGGCGGTGAAGAAGTGCTGCAAGGGGTAACTGACCGGGCGCAATGACCCTGAGTGCCGTTGCTTGAAAAAGGAAACAAGCCGCCCAAAAACACAGGCCCGCCTCGAAAGAGGCGGGCCTGCTGCTGAGTGGGGTCAGGAGAAATCACACTTTTGGCTGGTCGATCACCAATTTGCCATCCTTGACCGGAATGGTGGCGCCGGGGGCTTGCTTCATCCGGATCACCCCCTCCTGACCTGCGAGGCGATAGGTCACGTCATAACCAATGGTGTTGACGCTCGTATCCTGTACGGTTTTGCAGCGCTGTTCGGTGGTGGTGTAGGTATCCCCCGCCTGCATATTGCCCTGCACCTGATTACCGGCATAACCCCCCGCGACGGCCCCTGCAGCAGTGGCCACCTTCTTGCCACTGCCGCCGCCAAACTGGTGGCCAACCACGCCACCCAGCGCTGCGCCCACCACGGTGCCGAGGATCTTGTGCTCATCCTGTACCGGCTTGCGGTGGGTCACGGTGACGTTGCGACACTCCTGTCGGGGAGTCTTGATGGTCTCGGTGATCGGCTTGCTGGCGATCACCTCGGCAAAGGTGGGTTGTGGTGTAAAGAGGGAGCCGCTGGCCGCGGCCGAGAGCGCCAGGGCCGAGGCGATGCCAATACCGATACCTGCCATCATGGATCTGTTCATTTTATGGTTCTCCTGCATACCCATACGGGCTGTTCCAATCTGGCGCCATCTTGTCACAACCGGTTGGCCGGACAAGGCGAGGGGGATGGGCCTGCGACAGGCGCTGGCAAGGTCAAAAAATAGCCACACCGAAAAAGTGTCTGGCTTTGGCGACAACGGACTAAAAGTGACCGGTTTCCGGCGCATGGTGGACTGTGCCAGTGTAATAAGGAGCAATTCGAGTCGCGATTTGCAAGGCGGGCGGTGAGCAGAATGCCAGAGTGGCAAAGTGCTGACGGGGGCAGGTCAAGGGAGAGGTTTTGAACGGCGTGCTGTTCTTTGAGATGGCCACGCAAGTGGTTGATAAATGGCTCCAGCCCCATCGGATGTTGGCCGATAAGAGATCACGGCAAGCATTTTGCTTTGATTGGGTGAAGCAGAGGGTGAACGGGTCGGCAGACAACCGCGTAAGACCTGAAATGAAGACTTCACCCGAGATCACCGGATCAACGAGGGGGAGATATGTCAATGTTACCCAGCTGGATCACCCCGGCCATTCAGGCCAACATCATCACGGTGCAGCAGGCCGAACGTCTGCTCTCATCCCTCTACCGGCCCCTGGCCGAGCAGGGAGAGGAGCTTCCCGCCGATATCGCCGACATCAGCCTTAAACTCTACTGCTTCCGCCAGCAGGGGCGGGTGCGTCACTAAGGCTGACAAAAGAACACCCCGTGCCAGGCTCGGGGTGTTGTCACTCATGTATCACAGGCCTATCAGGCCAACATCACTTGCGCCACCAGCATCAGGGCGCCAAATCCCAGCACAAAGCCCACCATGGGCAGCACGAACTTGACCCACTTGTTGAATTGGATGCCGAGCATCTGCAGGGTGACCAGCACCAGTCCGGTGGGGGCCAGAAACAACATGGCGTATTGGCCCCAGTTGTAGGCCGATACCACGATATAACGGGGGATCATCACGGTATCTGCCAGCGGCGCCATGATGGGCATGGAGAGCACCGCGAGCCCGGAGGAGGAGGGCACCACCAGCCCCAGCAGGGTGAACACCAGCATCTGCGCCACCGCGAACACGGCGCCATGCATGCCGGAGACCAGATCGGAGGCGTAGGCCAGAATAGTGTCCGAGATCATCCCCTGATCCAGCACCAGATTGACCCCTCGTGCCAGCCCGATGATGAGGGAGACCGCCACCAGCTCCGATGCGCCCTGGGTGAAGGCTTCGACCGCCTCTTTCTCTTTGAGGCCCGAGATAAAAATGATGATGATGGCGATGGTCAGGAAGGAGGCCGCCATCTGCGGGAACCACCAACCCGCCATGGAGACGCCCCACACCATCAGCGGGAAGGCGAGGATAAACAGGGTCAGAATGATCTTGCGGCGCAGGGTGAAGGGCACCCCTTCGTCCATAGAGCCCTCTTTGAGAAAACGGGCGCGAAAACTCTCTCTGTCCTCATAGGTGTAGGAGAAGGCTGGATTGGCCTTGATCTTCTTGCAGTACCAGTAGAGATAACCGATCACCACCAGGGTGCCCACCAGACAGCCAATGGCGCGAAAGATCAGCCCCTCGGTAAAGGGAATGCCGGCGGCATTGGAGGCGATCACCACCGAGAAGGGATTGATGGTGGAGAAGGTGGTGCCCATGGAGGCGGCGAGGAAGATGGCTCCTACGCAGACGATGGAGTCATAGCCGAGCGCCAGAAAGATGGGTACCAGTATGGGGTAGAAGGCGACCGCCTCTTCCTCCAGTCCGCAGGTGGTGCCTCCCAGTGCCATCACGAAGCAGACCAGCGCCACAAACAGGAACTCGTTGCCCCGGGTTTTGCGCGATAGCGCCACCAGCCCCGCACTGAAGGCACCTGTCTTGTTGATGACGCCGATCAGCCCCCCGAGCACCAGAATAAAGACGATGATATCCGCCCCCTCTATGGTGCCCTTGACCATGCTGACCGCCACGTCACCGAGCCCCTTGGGTGCTTGCTCCAATCGGGCATAGGTGCCGGGAATGGCGATGGGCTTGCGGATGGTGCCGTTGGTAAATTGCTCCACCGCAATATTGATATTGAGTTTTGCCAGGGCATCCTGGGTTGCGGGAAGTCGGCTTATTTCCCCCTGTGGGCTATTGACCATCAGGCTTTCACTGGCCGGATTATAAGAGAGCTTGGCATAGGCGCCCGCCGGAATTATCCAGGTCAGTGCAATGGCCAGCAACATAATAAGAAACAGAATGGTAAATGCAGTGGGGAATTGTCTGCGTGGTGTGGTATTCGGCACGGCACACATAAAATGCTCCTTGATAAAGCAGGTTTGGGCTCGGCGGAATATCGGGTCGATAGGGTTTCTGCGTCATACATCCAAGGTACGCAAATTCACTGTGTATTGCGTAGTGATTGGCGAGAAATCTGGCCTGATATTGAACATCCGGTAGATTATTTCACGTTGTAACCGTAACCCGTGTGCGGCTGGATGAACATGGTGCCATGCTCGCTTTATGGGATGGCTCACAAAATTTATTTTCCATGGATTTAACAGCTGATATGAAATAAAAGTTATTATGCAATAACTATTTCACTTTTCGCTTAACGTGGGTTGCCTTAAATAAATGCCATGAAAATAGTGCGTGCCGAGATGAATGAAATAACATATAAATCAGCTTTGGCGGAATAATATTCCACTATCGTCATTTTTCGTTATTCGCCAAAAAAAAGCCTGTGAAAAAATGGCACGCTTTCCCGTAACGCAATATTTTTTGCAACGAAAACAGAGGGCCCTGTTGGCAGGCGGCAGCTCCTGTCTAAGACGTTTTGCTAATACCTGCCGCCGCAGGCTCACTGTTAGGCTGTCATCCCCATAAGAGACCAGTGACGGGCAGGATGCCCATGTCGCTTGTTGATCCCGGAACTGCCCGTTTTGTGCCACTTGTGAGGAAGGAATCCGATGACAGTGCAGAACATCTATGAGCGCGACCTTGCCAAAACCGCCGCCAATTTCGAGGCCCTGACCCCCATCAGCTTTCTGGGGCGGGCGGAGCGGGTTTATCCTGACTATCCGGCGCTGATCCACGGCTCGCTGCGCCAGAGCTGGGGCGAGACCGCCCGCCGTTGCCGCCAGTTGGCTTCGGCCCTGCGGCTTCACGACATCGGGGAGGGGGATACCGTCTCCATCGTTGCGCCCAATATCCCGGCGATGTTTGAAGCTCACTTCGGGGTGCCCATGAGCGGCGCTGTGCTCAACACCATCAATACCCGGCTCGATGCCGAGTCAATGGCTTTTATCTTCCAGCATGCCCAGAGCAAGGTAGTGCTGGTGGACAGGGAGTTTGGTGCCGTGGTGCGCAAGGCGCTGGATCTGCTGGAGCGCCAACCGCTGGTCATCGCTATCGACGATCCCCTCTACCGGGAGGGGGCGCTTGTTAGTGACCTCGACTATGAGACCTTTATTGCCACTGGTAACGGCGATGAACCCGGCTGGTTGCCGCAAGATGAGTGGCAGGCCATCTCCCTTAACTACACCTCCGGCACTACCGGCAACCCCAAGGGGGTGGTCTATCACCATCGCGGCGCCCACCTCAACGCCATCAACAACGTGCTCTCTTGGGAGCTACCCAAACATCCCGTCTATCTCTGGACCTTGCCGATGTTTCACTGCAACGGCTGGTGTTTCCCCTGGACGCTGGCTGCGACCGCCGGGGTGAGCGTCTGCCTGCGCCATGTGCAGGCCGCCGCCATTTATGAGGCGCTGCACGAGCACAAGGTGAGCCACTTTTGCGCGGCGCCCATCGTGCTCAATATGCTCAACAATGCCGATCAGGCGCTCAAGCGTGGGCTGGATCACCCCATCAAGGTGATGACCGCTGGCGCTGCGCCCCCCGCCACCGTGATCGCCGGCATGGAGGCGATGGGGATCGCCGTGACCCACGTTTACGGCCTCACCGAAACCTATGGCCCCTGCGTGTTGTGCGAGCCGCAAAGAAGCTGGCAGGGGCAGGATGCCACGGCGCTCTCCCGCCTCAAGGCACGGCAGGGTGTTGCGTCGCCTCTGCAGGGGGATATGCGGGTCATAAATCCGGTCAGTGGCGAGCCGGTGGCCAAAGATGGCAAAACCATGGGGGAGATAGTGCTGCGGGGCAATGTGGTGATGAAAGGCTATCTCAAGAACCCGGTCGCCAGCGCCGAGGCGATGGCGGAGGGGTGGTTTCGCAGTGGCGATCTGGCGGTATGGCACCCGGATGGTTATGTGGAGATCAAGGACAGATCCAAGGACATCATCATCTCCGGCGGGGAGAATATCTCCAGTCTGGAGGTGGAAGATGTGCTCTATCGCCATCCCGATGTGGACGAAGCGGCGGTGATCGCCATGCCCGATGAAAAGTGGGGGGAGGTGCCCTGCGCCTTCGTGAAATTGAAAGAGGGGCGAGAGACTACCCAGGCGGAGCTGATCGCCTTTTGCCGGGAGCAGATGGCCCACTTCAAGGCCCCCAAACGCATCATCTTCACCCCGCTGCCGAAGACCTCCACCGGCAAGGTGCAAAAATTTGTGCTGCGCAAACAACTGGGTTAGGTGCTAATCGAGCGTGAGTGAAAGCAGCGTGCAATAGGATGACTAAGCTGTCGGGATAAATGCAGCAAGGGAAGTGGGAGTGCCTGACTGGCCAGCCAGCTATCGTGCCTTGCACGCGACGCAGTTGCGGCCGCTCTGTTTGGCCTGATAGAGCATCTGATCGGCGCGCGCGTAGAGGCTCTCCATCTGCTCCCCCTTGCTATTTTCCACCAGCCCGGCGCTGATGGTGATAACCAGCTCATCCCCATCGGCAAGGGGTAACGGGCTTTGCATCACCTGCTTGCGCAGCCGTTCGGCCAGTGATGCGGCGGCCGAGAGGGTGGTGTTGGGCAGCAAGATGGCAAACTCGTCACCGCCGATGCGGGCCAGCACATCTTCGCTGCGCAGCACCGATTGCATCACCCTGCCCAGATGGATCAGCGCCTGATCGCCCAGCGGGTGACCGTAGCGATCGTTGATGCATTTGAACTGATCCACATCCAGCACTATCAGCACCGAGGTGAGCTGGTGGCGCATGTTCATACTCAGGTTCTTTTCGCACACCTCGAAGAAGAAACGGCGGTTATAAAGTCCGGAGAGGCTGTCACGAACCGATTGATATTGCAGTTGTTCCTTGAGCTGGTGCAGCTCGGTGATATCGGAGGAGATACCGATCAGGGTGGGGGTACCATCAGCCAGCTTGAAGGGGACTTTGACAGACCAGTAGTAATGTTGCTTGCCTTCGGTATCGGTCAGTGACTCTTCACCGGCTTGCAGCTCACCCGTTTCGAACACCCGGTTGTCCAGCTGCCACAGCTGGTTGGCTCCGTGTGGGGAAAACAGCTCATTATCGCTGCGGTTGATGATCTGTTCGGCGGGTAAACCGAGCAGGGCACACACCTTCTGATTGACGTAGAGAAAGCGGTGCTGGCTGTCCTTCATATAGATATGGGCATCCACATTGGCCAGGATGATCTCCAGCAACTGATGCTGCTCGGCCATATGGGCCTCAATCAGCTTGTGTTCCGTGATATCGGTGGAGATGCCGCACAGACCGATCAGGTTGCCATCTCGGTCGTACATCGGCTTTTTCACGCTCCAGTAGACCCGTTTTTCTCCCGTGGGTTTGAGGTAGTTGATCTCCTCCCGGGCGATGGCGACCTGCTGCTCCAGCACCTGACGATCATTTCGTCTCAGATCTTCCGAGAAGTCGAGGTCAAAAAAGGCGCGATCATCCTTGCCTTGCAGTTCGGCCAGGGTACAACCAAAGAGATCCAGCACAGCCTGATTGGCATAGATATAACGGCCATCCAGATCCTTGGTAAAGAGGTAAGCCCCCATCTCGTTAAAGATGGATCTGAGGTGATCCAGCTCGTGCTGCAATCGGGTGGAGAAGGGTTCATCCTTCATGAAGTTGGCCATCCTTGGGTCGCTGTGATTGGTTGGCTGAACACGAGGCCAACGTGCATCAACTGCTTTAAATTAAGCACTCTTCACGGCATATTTCTCATTTATTTCCGCAGGTTCTGCGTTATGTCACATGGTTGTAACCTCTGAGCAAATCAAAGGAAATCAGTTGAGTCCATGGTTGTTGAGATAGCTTGCCACCATGTATCGACCCTCTATCATCGGCTCTCGGCAGAGAAGTTGAACAACAGCTAAATAAACCTCCCCAAGTGGCAAAAAGGGTAACGAACAGGTCTTTAGTCAAACTATTTCCTCGGTGTCCCTGATATCATCTCCAGCAACGCAATATGGAGAGATACGAGATGGCAGTGGCACCGTTTAATTGGAATGACACAGTTCAGTGGGACGGGCCGGGGGCCATTGCGGGTAGCGAAGAGAGTTTGAGCGCAGATCGGCTGGATCGCGCCCGCTATGCCGAATTTCTGACCAACTACCTCGCCGCCGAAGGCAAGCAGCGCAACTATGTGCTCAACCTCAATGCCGAGTGGGGGGCGGGTAAAACCTGGTTTATCAAGCGCTGGTATATGGAGCTGAAAGCGCACTATCCCACTGTCTATATCGACGCTTGGCAGCAGGACTTTTCCGATGATCCCTTATTGACGGTGATTTCGTCGATTATCGATCAATTGAGAGATGCAACGGGAAATAAGGTTGCCATACCTGATGGCATCAAGTCCAAACTATTGGGTTTGCTCAAAGTTGGCGGGAAATTGGTGCTCAAGTCAGCCATTAAAAAAGCTGGATGGGAAGATAGTGATTTTTCTGTGGAAGGCGAAGACGCAGATAAGCTGGTTGATACACTTTGCAGCAATCACAAAGAGCGTTATGAATCTATTCAGTATCTTAAACAAGAGATCCGCCAATGGGTTGAGGGAGCTGTTGGTTTAAGTGAAGGAGAACTGGATTATCCCGCATTCATTTTGATAGATGAGCTGGATCGCTGTCGCCCCTCTTATGCAGTAGAGATGCTTGAGACCATCAAGCATATTTTCGATATTCCCGAAGTGGTTTTTGTATTGGCCACGGATACCGAGCAGTTACAGCATTCTATCAAGGTCATTTATGGTGAAGGATTTCATGCATCTGCTTATCTAAGACGTTTTTTCAGGCGGCAATTTGCCTTAAAGGAAATATCAAAAGCGTCATTTATTGAAAGCTACATGACTCTTGATGATGCATTATTTGAGCACCTTTTTCCAAGATTTAAAACAATAGGCGAATTTTCATTGTTGCTATCTGTGCTCGCAGATGCCTTTAGTCTTCAGCTTAGAGATATTGAACAATACATAGACAAAGTAAAGGCTGCAATATCAAACTTTAGTGATAGTTTTGATTTGGTAATTTTTTCCATACTTCTTTTAGCCAAAGAGCGTGAGCCTGAGCTATATAGACAGATAGTTAGTTTAGAATTATCACTTAGAAATGATAGTAAAAAGTCAGTCTCCAACATTGGGTTCTACGAGCGATTTAAATCTAATAAAGAGTTAGGTTTTTATTTGCCTTGGGAGAACAATAGCTCAGAGCTTTTAAAAGCTGAAGTAAGTATATCAAAATACATAGGTTGTTTCTTTTTCTCCATCAAAAATAAAGCTCAATTAGTTGCCGCAAAGGAAGCTATTTCGATAGGGGGAGTATTGGGTAAATATTCAATGGATTCATTTGCCGAGGCTAGACATGAAGAAGCGCTACTAGCATATTATTTGGCAAATCAAAATATCAATATTAATGATTATCAAGATCTGGTTGAGCTAGCATGCAATTTAAAATAGAAATGGGCATAAGCCCATTTCTAAACATGAATATTATTTTTGATGCCGCTCATAAAGCCGCTGAACGACATCCTGTAATCCCAGCCCTTCGTTTTGCAGTAGCACGGTGAGGTGGTAGAGCAGATCGGCGGATTCGTTGATGAGCTCCTCCCGATCCTTGGCCATGGCGGCCAGCGCCACTTCAACACCTTCCTCACCGACTTTCTGGGCGATGCGCTTGGTGCCTTTGCCGTAGAGGCTGGCGGTGTAGCTGGTGGCCGGATCGGCCCCTTTGCGGGCTGCCAGCACCTGCTCCAGCTCCGCCAGAAAACCGAGGGGCGGCAGTGGGTGACCATGGAAGCAGGAGGTTGTGCCCTTGTGGCAGGTGGGGCCGACGGGGTTGGCGGCAATCAGCAGAGAGTCCTGATCGCAGTCGGTGCTGATGGCTACGAGGTTGAGCACATTGCCCGAGCTTTCCCCCTTGGTCCAGAGCCGCTGTTTGCTGCGGCTAAAGAAGGTGACCTGACAGGTAGCCAGGGTCTTTTCCAGCGCCTCGCGGGTCATAAAGCCCTGCATCAGCACCTCGCCGCTGGCGGCATGCTGGACGATGGCGGGGATCATGCCATCGCATTTTGCCCAGTCGAGCTGTTCAATTAATAAGTTGGAATTATGCACGGGTATCGGCTCCTCTATTATCAGACCGGCACTCTGGGCGGGGGATCATGGCGCATTTACACTTTTCCCAGTCGAGTTGCTCGGCAAGGGGGCGCGCGCTGGCGGTTGTTTGTGTGTTGTCTGAGAAGTTATTCACGGATGGCGACTCCTTCGTTTTTCAGCCAGCGTTTCAATTCGGGAATGGGGATAAGGCCCTTGTGGAACACAGAGGCGGCCAGCGCCCCATCCACATCGGCGAGGGTGAAGGCATCGCGAAAGTGCGCCATGGCACCGGCGCCGCCGGAGGCGATCAGCGGCACCTTGCAGACGCTTCGCACCAGCTTGAGCTGGTCGAGATCATAACCTTGGCGCATGCCGTCCTGATTCATCACGTTCAGCACGATTTCACCTGCGCCGCGCTTTTGCACCTCCTGCACCCAGTCGAGGGTGTGCCAGGCGGTGGTGCGGGTGCGGCTCTCGTCACCGGTAAACTGTTTGACCTGATAGTGGCCCGTGTCGGCGTCGAAGTAGGAGTCAATGCCCACCACCACGCACTGTACGCCAAAGCGCTCGGCCAGTCGGCTGATCAGAGTCGGATCGGCCAGCGCCGGAGAGTTGATGGAGACCTTGTCGGCGCCAAATTCCAGGATCTGGCGGGCGTCTTCGACGCTTTTGATGCCACCGGCAACGCAGAAGGGAATATCGATCACCTCCGCCACCCGGCTCACCCAGCTCTTGTCCACTACCCGCGCATCGCTGGAGGCGGTGATGTCATAGAACACCAGCTCGTCAGCACCCTCTTCGGCGTAGCGGCGGGCCAGCTCGACAATGCCGCCCATCACCTCGTGGTTGCGAAATTGCACCCCTTTGACCACCACGCCATCTTTCACGTCAAGGCAGGGGATAATGCGTCTTGCCAGCATCAGTTGCCTCCTGTGGTATCGGCTGCGGGGGCTTGCCAGCAGGCGATGGCGTCACCTACCGAGAATTTGCCCTCCAGCAGGGCGCGACCAAGGATGATCCCCTTGACGCCGGAGCCCTTGAGCGCCTCGATATCCGCGATGCCGCCAATGCCGCCGGAGGCTTGAAAGGCGACGCTCGGGTAGCGGGCGCAGAGATCCCGATAGAGCTCGACGTTGGTGCCAGCCAGGGTGCCGTCACGGCTGATGTCGGTGCAGAGCACATGCTTGAGCCCGGCGGGGAGGAAGCGCTCGATCAGTGCCTCGATGGTCACTCCGCTGTTCTCCTGCCAGCCTGCTACCGCGATATGGCGATTGCCCTGCTCATCGATATTGACGTCCAGCGCCAGCACGATCTGCTCGGGGCCATATTTCTCCATCCAGCTCGCCACCAGATCCGGGGATTTGACGGCGGTGGAGCCAATCACCACCCGGCTGGCGCCGGCGGCCAGCAGATCCGCCACATCCAGTTCGGTGCGAACGCCGCCACCGACCTGCACCGGTGCTTCGGTGGCCGACAGCAGTTGGGTCAGCAGGGGCAATTGGCGCGCCTTGGCATCCTTGGCACCGTCCAGATCCACCAGATGGAGCTGCACCGCCCCCTGGGAGACATATTCATCGAAGCGGGCCTGCGGGCTGCTGCTGTATTCGGTCTTCTGCTCGTAATCCCCCTGATAGAGGCGAACTACCTGACCGTTGATAAGGTCAATTGCGGGAATGATCATGCTAGTCACAGCTCCAGAAAATTTTGCAGCAAACGGGCTCCGGCTGGGCCTGAGCGCTCCGGGTGAAATTGGGCACCAAAGAAGTTACTGTGCTCTGCAACCCCGCCGACGATGGCGGTAAACGGCTGGCCGTAGTCGCAGGTCGCCAGCGTCGCTTCGGTCACCTCCAGCGCATAGGAGTGCACGAAGTAGAAGTAGCTGCCGCTCGGGATCCCCTTGAGCAGAGGATGGCTCTCGTCATGCTCAATCTGGTTCCAGCCCATGTGGGGCAAACGCAGGTTGCCCACCTCCATCAGCCGGATCTTGCCCGGCACTATGCCAAGGCAGTCGATAAGCCGCTCTGACGAGTCATCCGTACCCATGCTCTCTTCGGAGGCCTCCGCCAGCATCTGCATGCCGAGGCAAAAGCCCAGCAGCGGCTGCTTGGCGGCGCGAATAAGGGGCACCAGCCCCCGTTCGTTGAGGTTTTTCATGGCGGCAACCGCAGTGCCGACACCGGGCAGGATCAGCTTGTCCGCCTGCTCGATATCGGCGGCCTGGCTTGAGACCAGCGGCTGCACGCCGAGGCGCTCGAAGGCCATTCTGACCGAGGCCAGATTTGCACAACCGGTATCGATAATGACCAGCTTCTGCTTGCTCACATCCATTACAGCACTCCCTTGCTGGAGGGAAGCTCGCTCCCTTCCACCCGAATGGCCTGGCGCAGGGCGCGGCCAAAGCCCTTGAACAGCGCCTCCACCTGGTGGTGGGTGTTGCCGCTGCCCACCTTCATCTGCAAGGTGATTGCCATGGCGTCCGAGAGGGAGCGGAAGAAGTGAGGCACCATCTCGGTGGCCATCTCGCCCACGTTGTCGCGGCCAAAGCCGCTCGGGCAGTCAAACACGAAGTAGGGGCGACCGCTGAGATCCAGCGCGGTACTCACCTCCTGCTCGGTCAGCGGACGCGCATCGATCACCGCCTGCACCTCGTCCATCGCCAGCACGAAGCCGAAGCGGCCGATACCGCGCTTGTTGCCAAGGGCCTGACGCAGTGCCTGACCCAGCGCCAGCCCCACATCTTCCACCGTGTGGTGATCGTCGATATGCAGATCGCCGCTGACGTTCAGCTTGAGCTGGAAACCGGCGTGGGTGGCAATTTGATCCAGCATGTGATCAAAGAAGCCGATGCCGGTGGCGATCTGGTTGCCGCCGCTCTTGTTTGTGGCAGAAGGGTCCAAATCCACTGCCACCTGGATGCGGGTCTCCTTGGTATAGCGTTCCACCGAGGCTACGCGGCCCTTGGATAACAGCTGATCACGGATGGCTAGCCAGTTGTGATCCTGCGGGTGGTAGCGAATACCGCCAATGCCCATATTCTCGGCGAGTTGCAGATCGGTCTGGCGATCGCCAATCACGAAGGAGTTGGCAAAGTCGATGCGACCGGAGGCGAGATACTCTTTCACCAGCCCGAGGTGGGGCTTGCGGCAGCTGCAACCGTCGGTGGGGAAGTGGGGGCAGATCAGCACCTGCTCCCACTTCACCCCTTGCGATTCAAACAGGTGCATCATCAGGTCGTGGGGAGGCTGGAAGTTCTCCAGCGGCAGGCTGGCGGTGCCCAGCCCATCCTGATTGGTCACCATCACCAGCACGTAACCGGCGGCCTGCAACTCGCGCAGCACCGGAATGACCATGGGCTCGAAGCGCAGCTTGGCGAGGCTATCCACCTGCTTGTCGGTCACCGGCTCTTCAATCAGGGTGCCGTCGCGGTCGATAAACAAAAACGGAGTCTTCATCGCTACATCCTTGTCTTACAAAGTGGGAGAGGGCAGATCACGCAGTACCGCCAGCACGGCAACCATCTCGCCCTGATAGCCGATGGTGACGCGAATGCTGTTATCAAGGCCCGGCTTGGTCGAGAAATCCCGCAAGATGATGCCGGCAGCCTTCATGGCGGCAAAGACGGCGGCGCCATCCACAAAGCGCACCAGCACGAAGTTGCCCTTGTCCTCGAATACTTCCTTCACGCAGGCAAGCGTTGTCAGCTCTGCCTTGAAGGCGGCTTTTTGCTTGTTGAGTTCGACCACTCGCTCGCGCATCAGCTCCAGCCCCATGGGGGAGAGTGCCTGCGCCGCGATCTGGGCGATGGGCTCGGGGATGGGATAGGGGGCGATCACCTTGGCCAGCATGGCGATCACCTCGGGGCTCGCCAGCGTAAAGCCGCAGCGGATCCCCGCCAGAGCAAAGGCTTTGGAGAGGGTGCGGGTCACCACCAGATTGGGGAAGCGGGCCAGCAGGTCCACCACGGAGGCCTCGGGGCAGAACTCGATATAGGCCTCGTCCACCACCACGATGGCGCGATCACGGGCTTTCTCCAGCAAAGCGATGAGGCCATCGCGACCCACCAGATCCCCGGTGGGGTTGTTGGGGGAGCAGAGAAACACCAGCTTCACGTCACTGAGGCGATCGGCGATGGCGGGCCAGTCAGGTTGGCGGCTGGCGGTCAGCGGCTGCTCAACAATCCCCACGCCACAGGTCTCGGCGCTGATGGCGTACATGCCGTAGGTGGGCGGGCAGATGAGGATCTGATCTTCACCCGCTTCGCAGAAGGTGCGGATCAAGAGCTCGATGGCCTCGTCGGCGCCGCGGCTCACCAGCACCTGATCGGGATTAACCCCGGCATAGGCGGCATAGTTGTTCACCACCTCGGCCGGTTGGCACTCGGGGTAGCGGTTGAGGCGGCTCCCCTCGATGGTGAAGGGATAGGCCTGCGGCGCTTCGTTGGCGTTGAGCCAGACGTGGCCCTTGCCGCCGATGCGGCGAGCGGATTGATAAGGGGTGAGGGCCCGCACCACGCGGCGCGCCAGATTGGCAATGCTCATGACAAATCCTTTTGCTGTGCTGTTGGTTGGGGCGCGGCGACCAGGGCGTTCAATCTCAGCGTCACGGCGTTCTTGTGGCCATCGAGCCCTTCGGCCTGAGCGATGCGCTCGACAATGGGGCCAAGGCCCTGAATACCGCGCTCACTCAGCTCCTGCACCGTGTAGCGGCGCTGATAATCGGCGAGACCAAGGCTGGAACAGGTGCGGGCATAGCCATAGGTAGGCAGAGTGTGGTTGGTGCCGCTGGCGTAATCGCCGACTGACTCGGGGGTCCATGCTCCCAGAAAGATGGAACCGGCGTTCTCGAGTTTATCCAGCAGATCACGCGGGGCTCGGGTCTGCACGATCAGGTGCTCCGGTGCGTAGGCGTTGGAGATGGCACACGCTTCTGCCAGATCGTCACAGAGGATCACCAGACTTGAGCCCAGCGCCTGGGCGGCGATATCGCGGCGGCTCAGTTTGGCCAGCTGGCTCTTGATCTCCCCTGCGATGGCATCGGCCAGCAGCGGTGAGGTGGTCACCAGCACCACCTGGCTGTCGGGGCCATGCTCGGCCTGGGAGAGCAGATCCGCCGCCACGAAGGCGGGGTTGGCGCTCTCGTCGGCAATCACCAGAACCTCGGAGGGGCCGGCTGGCATGTCGATGGCGGCGCCGCGCCAGTCGCGGGATACCTGCCCCTTGGCTTCGGTCACATAGGCGTTGCCCGGGCCGAAGATCTTGTCCACCTTGGGAATGCTCTCGGTGCCGTAAGCCATGGCGGCGATGGCCTGGGCGCCGCCGATGGCGAACACCTTCTCGACGCCGCAGGCGCGGGCGGCAAACAGGATCTCGTCGCTGGCGGGGGACGGGGTGCAGAGCACCACTTCACGGCAACCGGCGATAGCCGCCGGAATAGCCAGCATCATCACGGTGGAGGGGAGCGGCGCGCTGCCCCCCGGCACATAGAGGCCGACCCGACTGATGGGCTGGGTGCGCAGCTCGCATACCACACCTGGTTGGGTTTCTACCCGTACCACTGGCTGCACTTGCGCGGCGTGGAAGGTGCGAATGTTGGCAATGGCCGCTTCGATGGCATTTTTGATGTCGTCATCCAGCCGCGCGCAGGCGGCTTCAATCTCATCTTCACTAACGCGCAGCTGTTCACGGGGGGCGCGCTCGAAGCGCTGGCTCAGCTCGCGCAGGGCCTCATCGCCCCGGCTGCGTACCGCATCGATGATCTCCCGCACCACAGCGCCGATGTCGGCTTCGTCATTGAGGGCGGGGCGGGTCAGCACGTCGGCCTGCTGGGCAGGGGAGAGGGTCTTCCAGATCAGGGTCTGCATGATGTCCCTTCCTTATTCCATCATTTTTTCGATGGGCAGCACCAGAATGGAGCTGGCACCCAGAGCCTTGAGCTGCTCCATGGTCTCCCAGAACAAGGTCTCGCTGGAGACGACGTGCAGGGCCACCTGATTGGTGTCACCGGCCAGCTGCATGATGGTGGGGCGCTCGGCACCCGGCAGCAGATCGGTGATGGCATCGAGCTTGTCTTTGGGGGCGTGCAGCATGATGTACTTGCTCTCGCGGGCCTGTTGCATCCCCTGAATGCGGGGCAGCAATTTGTCGATGAGCTTCTGCTTGGCATCGGACAAGGGGTTGGGGGCCTGTACCAGTACCGCCTTGGAGCGGTAGATCACCTCTACTTCTTTCAGGCCATTGGCTTCTAGGGTCGCGCCGGTGGAGACCAGATCGCAGATGGCATCGGCGAGGCCCGCACGGGGTGCCACTTCCACCGAGCCGCCCAGCATCACGCTCTTGAAGCCAAGACCTTTTTCATCAAAGAAGCGCTTGAGCAGCCCGGGGTAGGAGGTGGCGATGCGCTTGCCCGCCAGACTTTGTGGCCCTGTGTAGGTCACATCTTCCGGCACCGCCAGCGAGAGGCGGCAGCCACCAAAGTCCAGTTGCTTGAGGGTTTTGACCTCGAAGGGTAGTCCCTGTGAGGCACGAATAAGCTGCACCTCTTCCAGCACGTTCTCGCCGATGATGCCAAGGTCGACCACCCCTTCCATCACCAGACCCGGGATATCGTCATCGCGCACCCGCAGGATATCGATGGGCATGTTCTCGACATGGGCGATAAGGCGCTGCTCGCGCAGGTTGATTTTCAGACCACAGCTCTTGAACAGGGCTTGGGAGTCCTGGCTCAGACGACCGGACTTTTGCATGGCGATACGCAGACGTTGTGTTTCCATTGCTCGATTTCCTTCTAGTCAAAAACGAAAAAACCCTCGGAAGTGGGTGCTTCCGAGGGTTTATGAATCTTGCGGTCCTTTTGGAAGTCACCAGTTAAGTGTCTTCCAGCAGTCAACCTCCTGAAAGACTAGTCGGGATGATGATGGTGGTGATGAGTCTTCAGGGTGGTGAACTTCATGTAATCAATCCTTTACAAAATAAGATGTCGTAATTGACGCCTGATTTAAACTACCTGCCTTGACAGAAAATGCAACCCGAAATTGTGATTTGATCGATTAAAGTTGAGAAAACGGTTTTCTGGTCGATAACTAGACAATAACCCCCGCAGGAGTTTGTATCATGCCCAGCCAGGACCTGTTGTTCCCCATTTTGCCCCGGGCACCTGCCGCGCCCGGTAGCGAAGAGATCAAGCGGGAAGTGAACCAGATCAGCAAGAAACATCAACTGCGCAAGACCGGCACTGACAACAGTGACTCCCAGCAGCGCCAGCAGGCTTATAACACGCCCGCCAAGCGTGATCAGCCAAAGGCGGAGGAGGACGATCACAAGCCGGATCCCGATCACCAGATCGATCTGTTCGTCTAGGCGCAGAATCAGTCCCGCTTTTGCCACACTTTTGGCATAATGGCCGCTTTTGCTGCGGGACGCCCTTTTGACCATCCAGACCCTGTTCAAGCCAGATGGCCCTCTGGCCAGCCATATCGACGGTTTCAAAGCCCGCGCTCCCCAACTGGAGATGGCCGAAGCGGTCGCGCGCGCCATCAAAAGTGGTGGCCGTCTGCTAGTGGAGGCGGGGACCGGTACCGGCAAGACCTACGCCTATCTGGTCCCTGCGCTGGAATCCGGCAAGCGGGTGGTGATCAGTACCGGCTCCAAGAACCTGCAGGAGCAGCTCTTCTATCGGGATCTCCCGACCATCACAGGGGCGCTCTCCTATACCCCGCCGGTGGCCTTGCTCAAGGGGCGCAGCAATTATCTCTGCATCGAGCGGATGAACCGGCTCTTGAGCGAATCCCATCTGCAAAAGCCAGAAGTGCTCAACGATCTGGTGAAGGTCAAATCCTGGTCCACTGCTACCGATAACGGCGATGTGGGGGATATTCCGGGATTGCAGGAGAACGCCGAGATCCTCGCCCACGTCACCAGCACCAACGACAACTGCCTCGGCCGCGACTGCCCCTATTACGACGACTGCCATCTGGTGGTAGCCCGTCGCCGCGCCATGGATGCCCAGGTGGTGGTGATCAATCATCACCTCTTCTTCGCCGATATGGCGGTGAAAGACACCGGATTTGGTGAGTTGGTGCCCGAAGCGCAAGTCTATGTCTTTGACGAGGCACACCAGCTGCCGGAGATCGCCACCAACTACTTCGGCAAGTCGGTAGGCAGCCGAACGATTCAGGATCTGGCGCAGGATATCCAGCTGGCCTATCGGGCCGAAGCCCACGACATGGCCCAGCTCGGCAAGGCGGCGGACCGGCTCGCTATCGCCAGTCAGGACTTGCGTCTTGCCTTCGGAGTGGATGGCGGTCGCGGCAATACCCGCGACATGCTGCGTCAGCCGCTCTGGGGTCAGGCCTTGGCTCGTCTCAACGATGCCATCGGGCTCTGCTACGAGGTGCTGAAACTGGCTCTCGGCCGTGGCGAGCAGCTGGATCATGCCTTCGAGCGCATCAGTGAACTGCGCACCCGCCTGGGTGAAGTGCTGGCGGTCAATCAGACCGGTTTCTCCTACTGGTACGACTGCTCACGGCTTCATTTCACCCTCAATCTGACCCCGCTCTCGGTGGCCGAGCGATTCAGTGCCGAGGTGCAAAGACCGGAAGTGGCCTGGGTCTTCACCTCCGCCACCCTGACGGTGGATATGCGTTTTGACCACTTCAAGGCCGAGCTGGGGCTGGCGGGCAGCGCCGAGCTGATCCTCGACAGTCCGTTCGACTATGGCGAGCAGGCGCGGCTCTGTGTGCCCCGTTATCTGCCGGAGCCCAACGCCTTTGGCCGTGGCGAGCTGCTGGCCAATCTGATGATCCCGCTCATCAACAAGACGCCGGGGGGCTGTTTCTTCCTCTGCACCAGCCATCAGGTAATGCGTCAGGTGGCCGAGGTGCTGCGCCGGGAGATTGGCCGCACCGTCTTGTTGCAGGGGGAGGATAACAAGCAACGGTTGCTCAAGGAGTTTGTCGAGAATGGCCGCGCCGTGCTGGTGGCGACCAGCAGCTTCTGGGAGGGGATCGACGTGCGAGGGGCGGCGTTGTCGTGTGTTATCATCGACAAATTGCCGTTTGCCAGCCCCGATGATCCGCTGCTCAAGGCACGGGTGGATGATTGCAAGCTCAAGGGGGGCGATCCCTTCGCCGAACTGCAGTTGCCCAAGGCAGTGATAGCGCTCAAGCAGGGGGTGGGGCGGCTTATTCGTGATCGCAGTGATCACGGCGTACTGGTCATCTGTGATCCACGAATGGTCAACAAACCCTACGGCGCCACCTTTATCAAGAGTCTGCCCGCCATCCCTCGCACCCGGGAGTTGGGAACGCTGGGGAGTTTTTTCGATCGCACTGAACGCGGTGAATAAGTGTGCCGCCAGATAACAGATTTGAACAACGGGTGAGCATATCTCGCTTGCCGGTTATGTAATTGACTGATTTTATAGAGATTGGAAAGCATGAATGAGTTGAAGATCCTGGCCGTAGATACCGCCACCGAAGCCTGCTCCGCCGCCTTGCTGGTGGGTGACAAGCTGTTCTCCCGCTGGGAGGAGGCGCCACGGGATCACACCCGAAAAATCCTGCCCATGGTTCAGGCTGTGTTAGAGGATGCCGGGATAAGTTTGAGTGACCTCGATGCCATCGCGTTCGGTCGCGGCCCGGGCTCCTTTACCGGGGTGCGGATCGGCATCAGTGTGGCGCAAGGTCTGGCGTTTGGTGCGGGTGTCCCGCTGATTGGCATCTCGACCCTCGCCGCCATGGCGCAAGGGGCCTATCGACTGGATGATGCCCAGCAGGTGCTGACCGCCATCGATGCGCGGATGAACGAGGTCTATTTCGGCCGCTATGAGCTAATTGATGGCCGCATGCAACTGGTGGGTGACGAGGTGGTGAGCGAGCCCGCGGCACTGGTTGAAGTCCGTGGCAAGCTGGCGGGCCCTGTGACCTGCGTCGGCACCGGTTTTGAAACCTATGGCGAGACCCTGAGTGGTCTGGCCGATGAGCTGGCGGTGAGTCAGGTGCGCTTCCCGGCGGCAGAAGATATGTTGCCGCTGGCCCGCGCCGCCTGGCTGGCGGGGGAGGCGGTGCCGGTGGAGCAGGCGACGCCGGTCTATTTGCGTGACAAGGTGACCTGGAAAAAACTGCCGGGTCGCGAATAAGGGCAGGAGCACTGACAGCATGTCGCTCTTGCCGCTCATCAGCTGCAATAAAAGCGGGTGGCCCCGACAGGCCACGCTGGCAACAGGAGAGTGACATGATGCGTAATACCAGAAGCGATATGATGAAACGCACTATGGTGGTCGGGGCGCTGGCCCTGCTGCTCGGGGCCTGCAGCTCGGTTCCCAAGGAGCTGGCCTATGAGCCTGAAAACCAGCTGGTGGCCTATCAGCCCGCCCTTGGCGGAATGGAGGGCAAGCCGGCGCGCTGGAGCGGCGTTATCTCGGCGGTGCACAACAAGGCGGATCAGAGCGTTATTGAAGTGGTCTATCTGCCGCTCAAGTCCAACGGTGTGCCGGAGCAGACCGAGCAGAGCCCGGGCCGTTTTCTGGCTATCATGAAGGGTTTTGTCGATCCGACCCTCTACGCCAAGGGGCGCAGTCTGACGGTGCTTGGTACCATAGGCCAACCGGTTGATAGCCAGATTGGCGAGCACAAGTACCGCTTCTCGGTGCTCAATGTGACGGGCAGCAAGCTGTGGCCGCCAGTCAAGGAGGTGGAGGTGCGCTATATGGACCCCTACTTCTATGACCCCTTCTATGATCCCTTCTGGCCGAGACGGCCGCTGCGTCGTTAAGGCTTGCCATGATCAAGAGCATCAAAAGCACTCTGCACGAACGTCTGCTCACCTTGGCAGATGGTCGGCAGGTGGCCCTGCTTGAGAATCAACTCGCGGATCAGGCTCAGCAGGGCAAACCCCTGCTGATCGCCCTGCATGGCTGGCTCGACAACAGTGCCAGCTTCTTGCCGCTGGCGCCGCATCTGGGGGATTTTCACCTCATCTGTGTCGATCTGCCGGGGCACGGTCACTCCGATCACAAAGCCACCCCCTATGTCTTTGTCGACTGGCTGGACGATCTCTACCAGATCGTGCAGGCGGCGGGCTGGTCGCGTTTCACTCTGCTCGGCCACTCCCTCGGGGCGCTGATCGCCTCCGCCTATGCCGGGGTGTTCCCCGAACAGGTGGAGCGGTTGATCATGCTGGAGGGGCTGGGGCCGCTGAGCCAGCCCGATGAGGAGGTACCTGCCCAGCTGCGACGTGCGATTTTAAACCGTAGTCGCACCCGGGAGCGCAGTGCCAACGGCTTTGCCTCCATCGATGAGGCTGTCGCCGCCCGTTGCAAAGTGGCGGATATCACGCCGCAGGCGGCGCGTCTTATCTGTGAACGGCAGCTTGAAGAGCGGGCAGGGCGCTGGCACTGGCGCAGCGACCCCCGTTTGCGAGATCTTTCACCTCTGAGAATGAGCGAAGGACAAGCTCGGGCACTGATTGCGGCTATCCGCTGTCCTGTGCTGTTGATTCAGGGGGAGCAGGGCTTTGCTGCACTTGAAGCCCAATGGCAGGCCCGTCAGGATGCCTTCCAGCAGATCGAGCGGGTCATATTGGGTGGAAACCACCATTTTTATATGGAAAATTCGGTTGATACGGCCGTTTGTATCGTAAAGTTTTGTCAAGTTCGGTAGAATCGCCAGCTTTCAATAATTCCAGGTTTGTTTTCTCCCTCACATTTTTCTGTTGTTAATTTGCTGTTAATTGATGTTGCGCTGTGTAAATATGTGCGGCATTAGAGTATCAGCTTAAAACAACCGATTAAAATGGATGTGAACCGGGACGGAGGCAACACAGTGAGCGCACAGGTGCTAGTTATGCAGGAGAAGTTTGTGGAAAAAGTCTGGCTGAAACGTTATCCGGAAGGGGTCCCCGCCGAGATCAATCCAGACCAATACAGCTCCCTGGTCGAGATGTTCGAATCCTCGGTGACCCAGTTTGCCGATCAGCCCGCCTTCGTCAACATGGGCCAAACCATCACCTACCGCCGACTGGAAGAGCAGTCCCGCGCCTTTGCTGCCTACCTGCAAAACGAGCTGAAGCTGGAGAAAGGGGATCGGGTTGCGGTGATGATGCCTAACCTGCTCCAATACCCCATCGCCGTGTTCGGCATCCTGCGCGCCGGCATGATAGTGGTCAACGTCAACCCGCTCTATACCCCGCGCGAGCTGGAGCATCAGCTCAAAGATTCCGGTGCCAAGGCCATCGTCATCGTCTCCAACTTCGCCCATACCCTGGAAAAAGTGGTCTACGACACCCCGATCAAGCACGTTATCCTGACCCGGATGGGTGACAATCTGGGGCTGGCCAAGGGCACCCTGGTCAACTTCGTGGTCAAGTACGTCAAGAAGCTGGTGCCGAAATACAATCTGCCCCACGCCACCACCATGCGTCAGGCCCTCTCCAAGGGGCGTTTCCTGCAGTACATCAAGCCGGAGATCACCAACGACGATCTCGCCTTCCTGCAGTACACCGGTGGCACCACCGGCCTCTCCAAAGGGGCCATGCTGACCCATCGAAACATGATTGCCAACGTCGAGCAGTGCCTCGGCGTCTACGGCCCCATGCTGGAGCGTGGCAAGGAGTTCGTGGTCACCGCGCTGCCGCTCTATCACGTCTTCGCCCTGACCGTGAACTGCCTGCTCTTTATGCGTATCGGCGGTTACAACCTGCTGATCAGCAACCCGCGCGACATCCCGGGCTTTGTCAAAGAGATCAAGAAGTACCCCTTCACCTGCATTACCGGGGTCAACACCCTGTTCAATGCGCTGGTCAACAACGAAGAGTTTCAGGGGATCGCCTTTGACAAGCTCAAGCTGACCATCGGTGGCGGCATGGCGGTGCAGCGCGCGGTCGCGGAGAAGTGGAAGACGCTGACCGATACCCCGTTGCTGGAAGGCTATGGCCTGACCGAGTGTTCGCCACTGGTGAGTGTCTGCCCCTACGATCTGACCGATTACAACGGTTCCATCGGTCTGCCGGTCTGCTCTACCGAGATCCGGCTGGTGGATGACAACGGTCAGGTGATCCATGCCCTCGGCACCCCGGGCGAAATGCAGGTGCGCGGCCCGCAGGTGATGGTGGGCTACTGGCAGCGCCCCGAGGCGACCGCCGAAGTGATGCAGGATGGCTGGCTCTGTACCGGTGATATCGCCGTGTGCGACGAGCAGGGCTTCTTCAAGATCGTTGACCGCAAGAAGGACATGATCCTGGTCTCCGGTTTCAACGTCTATCCGAACGAGATCGAAGATGTCGTTGCCCTGCACCCGAAAGTGCTGGAAGTGGCCGCTGTCGGTGTGCCGCACAAGGTTTCCGGCGAGTTGGTGAAGATCTTTGTGGTCAAGAAAGATGCAAAATTGCAGGAGGACGAGATTATTGCCCACTGCCGCAAACATCTGACTGCCTATAAGGTGCCGAAACTGGTAGAATTTCGTGACGAACTTCCCAAGACCAATGTGGGCAAGATCCTGCGGCGCGTACTGCGCGACGAGGAGATTGCCAAGCAATAACCGGACTGCGGCTGCAGAATCTTCTGCAAACCAGCACCGTCGTTATGCAAAACCGTGGGTCATCCCACGGTTTTTTCTTTTTGGCCCTGATCAACCGCGCAGGCACAGATGCACTATCAACTTATCACTCAGCAAGACGAACTTGAGCAGTATCTCGCTTCTCTGGCCGACGTTCCCCTGGCTATCGATACTGAATTCGTTCGCACCCGTACCTACTACCCCCAGCTTGGCCTGTTCCAGATCTATGACGGCGAGCATCTGGCGCTGCTGGATCCGCTCACCCTGGATCTCTCCGCCCTCTGGCAGCGACTGGGCCGGGAAGGGCAGATCGCCATCCTGCACGCCTCTGGCGAAGATCTGGAGCTTATCCAGCATCAGGCGGGCCACCTGCCCAACCAGATGCACGATACCCAGCTGGCTACCGCCTTTCTCGGTTACGGCGTTTCGGTCGGCTTTGGTGCGCTGGTGAATGAATTCCTCGGGGTCGAGCTGGAAAAAGATCAGGCGCGCACCGACTGGCTGGCCCGCCCGCTTACACCGCGTCAGCTCGAATACGCGGCAGCGGATGTCTTCTACCTGATGCCGCTCTACGAGAAAGTGATGGCCAAACTGCGGGAAAGCGGCAAGTTTGCCTGGTTCGAGCAGGAGTGCCAGAACCACTCCGCCCGCAAGACCCAGGGTAGCGATCCCCGTCAGGCATATCTTGACATCGTCAACGCCTGGCAACTGGGGCGCCGCGAGCTCGCCATTCTGCGCGAGCTGGCCGCCTGGCGCCAGCAAGAGGCGGTGCGCCGCGATCTGGCCCTTAACTTTGTGGTGAAAGAGCTGCACCTGTTCAAGGTGGCAGAGCGTCGTCCTGCCTCCCTGCGGGATCTCAACGAGCTCGGCCTCTCGCCCATCGAGATCAAGATCCACGGCAAGCGGATGCTCGATATTGTCGCCAAGGCGCAGCAAAGCGATCCTGACAGCTGGCCCGAGCCCATTCGTCGGCTGGTCGACTTCCCCCAGTACAAGGCCGAGCTCAAGCGCATCAAGGCCATGGTGGAAGAGAAGGCCAAGGCGAGCAATATTCCGCCCGAGCTGATTGCCAGCAAGAAGATCATTCACCAGTACTTCACCTGGAGCTGGCGGATGAACGACGAAGAGCGGGCCCGCAGCGACAAGCCGATGCTGCTGCAAGGGTGGCGTCATGAGCTGGTCGGTCACCTGCTGGCACAATAAGCCACCAGATGGTTGTACCGATAAATCAATCCTCACCCTCGGGTGGGGATTTTTATTTTCAGGGGGAATTTATGATTTAAAATGTCAGAATCTCTTGCGGTCGCTTATCAAATAATTGTGGCTCAAGAACAAGAGATCGAAATAAACGAACTTATTTTTCGTGACTGTGTTGGCAATAAAAAGCTATATATTATTAATTGTCTTGTTGAACTTGATAGTGAAAATTCTTACAAGATAGATAGAGGTAAGTCCGCTACCAATAAGACTGCAAACATGCAGATAGGGTGATGCTTCAATAATTCCATTTCGCATGGCAGATGGGCATACTATAAAAATAGTCAACAAGAAGCACATGGGGATATTGATTGTATGCTGTCTATTTATTGCATTTCTATCATCTGGCCATATGAAAAAACCATATCTATATGCCATAACTAAAAAAATGGTGATCAACAATAGGTAGTATATAACTTGAGGCAGTACATAGGTTAGTAAGCTGCTGTAACTGACCTGAATGGGGACAAACTCAGCTCTATATATTATTTCAAATGCAATATTAACGAGTAGTATTATTATCCCATGAATGATTGTTGGGCGTTTGTAATCTCTGATTCTATATCTGGCTCGTGATTTCTTCAGGAAAAAAATAAATAACAATATGGCAATAGCTAAAGCAAGATACATTTTTGTTCCCAAGTTTGGATGGTCGAGCCAAATCATGGTGAATTATAAAGACTCGCTTGTACCTATAGCAATGAGGACTTCAGAAAAAAAGGCAGCGACTAACACCGCTGCCTTTTTTGATCACCAGATAGGCTGGGTCAGGTAGGGGTTGCTTGCCTTCTCGCGGCCGAAGGTGGAGCTGGGGCCGTGGCCCGGGATAAAGACGATCTCGTCACCCAGCGGCAGCAGGGTCTCGGTGATCGACTTGATAAGCGTGCCGTGATCGCCACGGGGGAAGTCGGTGCGGCCTATGCTGCCGGCAAACAGCACATCGCCAACCCAGGCGAGTTTTTCGGCCTGACTCAGCAGCACGATATGGCCCGGGGTGTGGCCGGGGCAGAAGTAGACCTCCAGTTCGCACTGGCCAAGCTGCACCTTGTCACCCTGCTCAAGCCAGCGATCCGGCGTGAAGGCGGAGGTATGGGCGAAGCCGAACATCTGGCTCTGCTGGGGTAGCATGTCGAGCCAGAAGGCGTCCTCCTTGTGGGGACCGGTAATGGCGACGCCGGTTTTTTCACGCAGCTCGGCGGCAGCACCGACGTGATCCAGATGACCGTGGGTCAGCAGGATGTGGGTCAGGGTCAGGCCGCGTTTGGCGATGGCCGCCAGCAGTTTGTCCGCTTCGCCGCCCGGATCGATCAGGGCGGCCTGATGGGTTTCGTCACACCAGATGAGGGAGCAGTTCTGAGCGAACTGGGTGACCGGGATCACCTCGAATTTCAACATAGAGTTCCTCTCTTGGGATGGGTCAGCCGCGCAGCGCGCTGGCATGCTGCTCGGCGAAATAGTCGAGACAGGCCTGTTTATCACCGCGAAACACGATGCGCTCCTGCTTGTTGCCAAGCTGATAGAGATACATGGGGTCGTAGTAGCGGGTCAGCAGCAACGTGATCCAGGCCAGATGCAGCGCGGTATCACCGCTCTTTTCCTGCTCGGTCAGGGCGGTCTGCATCAGGGCATCCAGCTCGCGGTGGGCCAGATCGCCAAGACGGCGCTTGAGGCGGGCCAGCGCATCGGTGAGGTAGGCGGCAAACAGTGGCCAACCGGCTTCCTGGCCATACATGGCTTGATAGCGCAGCCAGAGATCGTGCACGTAATCTTCGCGGATCTGCTCGGCCCGATCGATTTGCGGAACATCTACCACCACCAGCGGTGCCTGACTCATGGCCTCATGGAGGGAGAGGGGCAGGCAGCAGCGGCCGATCAGGCGACTCTCATCTTCGACCACGAAGGCATGCTCGCCCTGATGGCGGCGCTTGAGCAGTTCGATGGCCATGTTGTTTTCAAAGTTGATGTTGCTGGGCTGGCCGCCGGGCAGCTGACCAAACGACGAGCCCCTGTGATGGGCGTGTCCTTCCAGATCGAGCGCCTGGGCCACATGGTCCAGCATATGGGTCTTGCCGGAGCCGGTCATGCCGGTCAGCACACTCCAGTGACACTCTGCAGAGGCCTTGTCCTGGGTGTCGATCAGGAAGCGGCGCAGCTCCTTGTAGCCACCGGCGACGCGGGGGCGAGTCACCCCGGCATCAGCCAGCCACTGTTGTACGGTTTGCGAGCGTAGGCCGCCGCGAAAGCAGTAGAGCAGGGCATCGGGCTGCTGGCGCAACTGCGCCAGCCAGCCTTCGAGTCGTTCGGCACGCACTGCTCCCCCCACCAGCTTGTGTCCAAGCTCAATGGCGGCGGCCTGACCCTGCTTCTTGAAGCAGGTCCCCACCTGGGCGCGCTCATCGTCTGTCATCAAGGGCAGGTTGGTCGAGCAGGGGAAGGCCCCCTCCTTGAACTCGATGGGGGCGCGCACATCAATCAACGGCACATCGCCTAAAAAAATCTGGGCGTAGTCCGTGGCCAGTGGCAATTCACTCATTGGACAATCTCGATAAAGCGGGAGCCCTCAAGGGGCTTGATCTGACCGATGGGCGAGAGTTCTAGGCCAGCTTCTTGCGCGATGGCGAGCAGCTCGGCTTCGCTCTCTTTACCCACGGCGACCAGCAGGCCGCCGCTGGTTTGCGGGTCGCACATGATGTTGCGGGTGCGATCGTCCATGGCATCCAGCTTGTGGCCGTAGGAGTCGTGGTTGCGCAGGGTACCGCCCGGAACGCAGCCCTCACTCAGGTAGTAATCCACCTCATCCAGCAGTGGCAGTGCCTTGAAGTCAAGGCGGGCGCTGACATTGGATCCTTCGCACATCTCCAGCAGATGGCCCGCCAGACCAAAACCGGTCACGTCGGTCATGGCGTGGACACCCGGCAGCTCGGCAAAGCGTTGGCCGATCTTGTTGAGGGTGCACATGGCGTTGGGGGCCAGTTGCTCGTGTTCCGGCTTCAGCTTGCCCTTCTTCTGGGCGGTAGTGAGGATACCGATACCAAGAGGCTTGGTCAGATAGAGGGTGTCACCCACCTTGGCGGTATCGTTCTGCTTGATGGCGTCCAGGGGCACGATACCGGTGACCGCGAGGCCGAAGATGGGCTCGGGGGCATCGATACTGTGACCACCGGCTAGCGAAATGCCCGCTTCGTGGCACACCTGACGGCCGCCGTCGATCACCTGCTGGGCCACTTCCGGCGCCAGGGTATTGATGGGCCAGCCGAGGATGGCGATGGCAACGATAGGCTTGCCGCCCATGGCGTAGATATCGCTGATGGCGTTGGTGGCGGCGATGCGGCCAAAGGTGAAGGGGTCATCGACGATGGGCATGAAGAAGTCGGTGGTGGAGACAATGCCCTGACCGTTGCCGATATCGACCACGGCCGCGTCATCCTTGCTGCTGTTGCCAACGATCAGGGTCGGGTCGTTGAAGCCCGGGATCTGGCTCTTGAGAATGGTGTCGAGTACCTTGGGAGAAATTTTGCAGCCGCAGCCAGCGCCGTGGCTGTATTGGGTCAGACGAATGGAAGACATACTTACCCCTTTTATTTGCAAACAGAGCAGAGGCTCTGTGGAGCCGTCTTGGTCAATGGGCGGCCTTGTAGTGAGGAAGACAAGAAGCCGCAAATATGGGTGGCCTCGGTGCCAACAGGGGCAGCGATGACTGGCAGTTATGAAAGACCGCCAGGCCGGACGGGGAAGAAATGGGCGACAAGGTACGCCAGCGCAGCCCCGCCAAGGGCCACAGGACGGGGCATTATGCCACATTTGCCCCTTGGGGTTCGAACAGGAATTCACATAAACAGCAGGGAATTGCCCGCACTTGCCTGTCATCGGTCTGGATCCGGCGCTGGCTGATTGATTGCAGTACAGATGCAGCAAAAAGAACGCCAAAGAGACCAAAAGCACGCAACCGCCGATCTACAACAGGAGAGCTTAGTGTCCACCACATTTTTGGTTAACCACCCCATCACCACGGCGCAGTTTGCGGCGTTGTTGGCGCAGACCTCGCTGGGGGCGAGACGGCCGCTGGACCATCCGGACACCCTGCAGGGCATGCTGGATAACGCCAATTTGCTGATCACCGCTTGGCAGGGCGAGACCCTGGTCGGGGTGGCTCGCTCGGTGACCGATTTTCATTTTTGTTGCTACCTCTCGGATCTGGCGGTAGCTGAGTCAGTGCAGGGGCAGGGGATTGGCAAAGCCCTTATTCGCGAGACGTTTTTACAATTGCAGCCCGGCTGCAAGCTGATCCTGCTGGCCGCGCCGCAGGCGGTGGCGTACTACCCCAAGCTCGGATTTAGCCAGCACCCGAGTGCCTGGGTAATGAGCAGTCTGGATGAACTGGTACTGGATGAGTTGGCATAAGCCCGTCAACTCATCCAGACAGGGTGAGATTAGCTTATCCGGCTTGCTCCAGCACCGGCTGGCGAGCCTTGCCGAGCCGGCGCAGGCGCCGTTGCAGTGGCCGCTCCAGCAGGTTGTAGCTCAACGCCGAGAGTCCGATCAGCACCACCAGCATCAGCAAGGTTGCCACTACCCCCAGCAGCGGGTTGGTCTGGCCATACCACCATTCGGTGCTCCCCGGCGCCAGATAGTGGATCAGCTCGCAGCCAGTGAGCAGCACCAGCGCATGGAGCAGGTAGATGGAGTAGGAGAGATCTCCCAGCCAGTTGGTGAAGCGGTTATCCAAAAGGCGCAGCAGCGGACTCCGGCGCTCCCCCTGAGCGGCGGCAATCCAGATCAGCAGCACGTAGGAGGCGATCAGCAGCAGTGTCAGCTGCGGCGTCATGGTGAACTGCATCAGCGCGAAGGGCAGCGCAAAGGCTACCAGCAGCGGCAGATCATGCTTCATCATGGGCAAGCCTTGCGCGGCCTTGACCCTTGGCAGCAGCCAGAGGCCGAGCACAAATTCACTCACCCCGCGTCCCACCGCCAGCGCCCCGCTGGTGACATCCAGGGTGCCGCGACTGTGTACGATAAAGGCCAGCACCGTCAGCGCCAGCAGGGGGGCGAGATGGCTCCAGCGACTGCGGGTCACCGCCAGCGGGATAAGCAGCGGGAACAATAGGTAGCTGATCCACTCCACGCTGAGCGACCAGGCGGCGAAGTTCCAGGTCAGCCCGTGATCGGTCATCACCTGCAGCAGCAGGAAGGCGCTCGGCAGCGCCTCGGCCGGGGTGAAGGGGGAGCCGAAGGGGGGCATCCCTTCCCACTCCCACATCTTGAACAAGGGGCCGGCGTAGAAGCCCACCCCGTGCTGCGCCTTGTAAAGCTCCCAGCCGACCAGCAGCAGCAGGGTCACCAGATAGAGGGGGTAGACACGGGTCAGCCGCAGCCAGAGAAAACGGCCATAGCTCACGGTGCGGGGCGTGCGGGTGAAGGCCTCGCCATAGACATGGGCCAGCACCACGCCGCTCAAAATAAAGAACAGGTCGACCCAGAGGTAGCCATTCTCGATGAGCTGGGTGTGGCCTGCGATCGACTCCATCAACTGGGGAAAGAGCAGCAAGCGGGCATGGAACAGCACCACCATCAGGGCAGCGATGCCCCGCAGCGGCGTTAACAGCGGCAATGATTGATTCATAACGGGATCCTTTGTGATGTTCAGCTTGGCCTGACATCGGTTTTTGTTGTTGTACCGTCCATCACTCCTGATGGGACGGTTGCCCCGGCTTGGCTGCCGCAGGCGGGATCACACTACGGAAAAGAGAGTCATACGGGTGTGATTTAAATCATAAATGTGCAGTTATTGTGCAAAGAAATTTAAACAGATAAAGACGTGGGACGCAGGCAGGGAAAGAGGAGGAGAGAGAACACCCATAAAGCAGAGAGGGTGGTCAACGGGGCGAGCGTCAGGCTTAGGCCTATAGGACGCGATGTAAAACAATCAGGCCCGCAAGGGGCCTGATTGATCACAAGGGGAGGGTGGTTGCCGATCAGCGGGCGCGTACCACCAGACCCTTGAGGTAGAAGCCTTCCGGATAGGCGGTACCGATGGGGTGATCAGACGCCTGGGAGAGCAGCTCCAGGATCTGGGCATCGCGACCGGCATCGAGCGCTGCATCGGCAACGATCTTCTGGAACAGGCTCTGCTCCATCAGGCCGGAGCAGGAGTAGGTCAAGAGCACGCCACCCGGTGCCAGCAGCTGGAACGCCAGCATGTTGATGTCCTTGTAGCCACGGCAGGCACCCAGCAGCTGCGCCTTGCTCTCGGCAAATTTAGGCGGATCCAGCACGATGACGTCGAACTTCTCGCCCTTTTCGCGGTATTCACGCAGCAGCTTGAACACGTCGTGACGGACAAACTGGGTATTGCTGGTATCCAGCCCGTTCAGCTCGGCGTTCTGGCGGGCGATATCCAGCGCATTCTGGGAGAGATCGACGTTGACCACTTCCTTGGCGCCGCCCTTTAGGGCATAGACGCCAAATCCACCGGTGTAGCAGAAGCAGTTGAGCACCCGCTTGCCTTCGGTGTACTTGGCGGCAGCCTGACGGTTGTCACGTTGATCCAGATAGAAGCCGGTTTTGTGGCCGTTGCGAATGTCTACCAGGATCTTGACGCCGCCATTTTCCTCAATGACCACCGGCTCGTTCGGGGTCTCGCCATAGATAACGCCGGTGCGCTCTTTCAGCCCTTCCTTCTTGCGCACTGCCACATCGGAGCGCTCATAGATGCTGCACTCGGGGTAGAGGGTACGCAGTGCCTGCGTTATCAGCTCGCGCTGGAACTCGGCACCGGCAGAGAGAATTTGGCACACCAGAAAATCGGCATAACGGTCGATGGTCAGACCCGGCAGGCCGTCGGATTCGGCGGCGCAGAGGCGATAGCCGGTGAGGCCCTGACGCTTGATCAGCGGATCGCGAGACTCCTGCGCATATTTGAGACGACGGATAAAGAAGTCGAGATCGACGGTCTCATCCTTGTCGAAGGTCCAGACCCGGGCACGGATCTGGGAGCTGCCTGACCAGGCGCCACGGGCGAGCCACTTGCCATCGTTGGCATAGATCTCGACGGTATCGCCGTCAATGGGGTTGCCCTGAACCCGCTCAATCCCCTTGGAGAAGATCCAGGGGTGGCGACGCAGCAGGGATTTTTCGCGGCCTTTGACGAGATAGATGGAAGCGCTCATGGATGTTTGCCGATGGTAGAAAGAAAAGGGGCCACATTCTATGTGCAATAGGGCGGCTAAGCCAGCCTTTGCTGGTATATGGCGGAGTGACGAAATGTACGTCTGGACAACGACCGAGTGTTGCATATGCAGGATTTGCAGAATCTCAATGTTGGCGTTTCACGCTGCTTATATTATATGCCACAGTTGGTTATGCTTGTTTTGCGTTCAACACTGGTTGTCATGTGCGCAAAATGTAGTCAATAAAGCGTTTTAACCTTACTTTATAGTGATTTTCGCTAAAGAGTCATTTGATGATGTCGATAGTGGGGAAGACCATTTTGAATCTTTCCTGTATCGAGCTGTCCATGTCCCTCTCCATCGCTACCAATATTTCTGCCGTTAATGCTTCTCGCCATCTTGGTCAATCATCCAACACGCTGGATTCGGTATATCGACGACTCTCATCCGGCTTGCGCATCAACAGTGCCACCGATGATGCAGCCGGCTTGCAGATCAGTAATCGCCTCACCAGTGAAGTGAACGGGGTCAACACCGCTATTCGCAACGCCAACGATGGGATCTCGGTGATCAACGTGGCTGATGGTGCGCTTGATGAGTCGATGAACCTGATGCAGCGGATGCGCACCTTGGCGCTGCAGTCGGGAAGCGGTGCCAATACGGCAGAGGATCGTGTTGCTCTTAATGCCGAATTCAAGCAATTGCAGTTGGAGATGGACCGGATTGCCACAGGCACCCGGTTTGCCGGGCAGGATCTGCTGGCGGGGAGTTACAAAGGCATCTTCTCGGTCGGTGCCTATGCAGGGCAGAATACCGTCATTACCGATCTCAATGCCCAGACCAAAAATCTGGGGGAGATGGAGTGGCAAGCGCGCAGTCCGGCAGGTAGCAAACCGGGGGCATATGAGATTGCAGATCTCAAGCTGTCATCTCAGCCGGTCACCCTCAATGGCGTGACCTTTGACAAGGACTATTCCACACTGGAAGCGTTCGTGGCAGATATCAACGGGACTACTTTCCCCAATAATCAGGGGCCGGTAAAAGCGCAACAACTGCCATTTTCAGTCGCCTCCGCAGTCGATTTATCCGCATTACCCTCCTATATCGATGTGGCGGGCCACTCTGTGGATTTGACCACGGGCATTGATATGACCGGATGGGATCCGGTCAATCCTACGCCCGAAAACGGCGATCTGATGAGGGAGGTGGTTCGGCGTATCAACAATACTGCGCAATCGGCAGGACTGGGTTTTTATGTGAGTGCCTCCAACAACAGCAATCCCGCCAACAATGAACTGACCATACATAGCTCTCAGGGAAACAGCCTTGCACTGGCCAATGGCACAACCCCTCCTGCGCAACCCGCACCACCGGCGCCTCCGGTGATCAGCAATTCCTCTCTAACCTCTCTGTTGCCCGACGTCACACCGACGACATATATCGGTCAGATGGAGCTTCGTTCATCAGGCGACAAGTATTCCAATATTGACATGCAGGGATCGAGTTTGAATGCGCTTGGTTTTTATCAAGAGGACAAGAGGAAATACACCGTTGATAACATTGATGTCCTGAGTGACGACAACGCCAGCAGGGCCATCAAAACCCTGGATGTGGGTATGAAACAGCTGGGTGTTCAGCGTTCTCGGCTCGGGGCCCAAGCCAACGCGCTGGATTCAAGGGTACGCAATCTGGCTAATGCCAATGAGAACCTCAGCGCTGCCCGCTCAAGGATCCAGGATGCCGACATGGCGGTAGAATCGGCGCGTTTGGTCAGCACTCAAATCTTGCAGCAGGCGAGCTCTTCGATTTTGAGTCAGGCAAACAGTCGCCCCAATGCGGCCCTGAGTTTGCTGCAATCCTGAGCGGTGCTGCCAGCCAGCATAGTAATTGGTCGCCATCCATTAGCACCATCAATAAAGAGAAGAGGCCACCCAGCGGGTGGCCTCTTCTCACATTGCCGCTTTTTACCGGACTTATTGTGGCAAGCGTCAGAGAGTGATCCCCTTGAGTGCCTGGGTCAGCTCGCTGGCGGTGGCTTTCAGTCCCTGAGTACCGGCTACCGAGGCGCTGGCAGACTCTTCCACCTGCGCCGCTTCATGGCGTACCTGATCGAGATTGTGGGTGATCTCGGCGGCCACCGAGCTCTGCTCCTCGCTGGAAGTGGCGATCTGGGTGCTCATCTCCAGCACCGCATCGCTGTGGTTGCTCAGTTTTTCGATATCCAGCCCCACCTCGCTGATGAGCTGCTGGCTACTAGCCGCGCGGCCCACGGTTTTTTCCATGATGTCGTTCAGCGCCCCGGTACCGGTTTGCAGCTCTTCGATCATCTGCTGGATCTCCACCGTCGCCTGCTGGGTGCGGCTGGCGAGGGTGCGCACCTCGTCCGCTACCACCGCAAAGCCGCGACCCTGCTCACCGGCGCGGGCCGCTTCGATGGCGGCGTTGAGGGCCAGCAGGTTGGTCTGCTGGGAGATGGCGTTGATGACGCTTACCACCTCGTTGATGCGGTTGGCATTGTGGGTCAGGCGCTCTACCGCACCGGAGGCATTGCCAATCTCGTCGGCCAGGGTGCGGATCGCCTCTATGGTACGGGCCACCCGGTTGGCGCCATTGGCCGCCTCTTCGCTCGATTGACGGGTCTGCTGCAGGGTGTCGTTGGCATTGCGCGCCACTTCGCGAATGGCGGCTGACATCTGTTCCATGGCGGTGGCCAGCGAATCCATGTGCTGGCGCTGGGCGCGCGCCATGTTTTCGCCTTCACTGGCGTGGTCGCGAAACTCGTCGGCGGCCATGGTCAGCGCCTCGGCAGACTCTTCGACCAGCTTGACGATCTGATGCTGGCGGTCGGTAAAGCGGTCGATGCTGCCCGCCAGGGTAGAGAACTCGTCGCGTACCGGGAAGAAGTTGAGGCGGAAGGTGAGATCACCGTCGGCCACGGTTTGCAGCGCCTTGTTGGTGGAGTAAAGGGCGCCGGAGACAAATGTCATCATGTAGTGGATCACCAGTGCCATCAGGGCCGCCAGCGCGCCAATCATGGTGAGCGTGGTGCCCTGATCATCCCACATTGAGGAGGTGCTGGTGTCGAGCTCGCCGGTCACATAGCCAGCCTGACCCGCTGGTGCGGTGAAGCGGTAGCGATCGCCCTGCTGTTCGAGCCCGCTCACCCCTTGTGGCTGGATGCGCAGATCGGCTGGCAGAGTGAGCGTTGGCTGCTGGCTGACCAGTTGCGCCGTGGTCTCGACCCGTTGCTGCAACTGCGCTACCCGCAGGGAGATCTCCTGCTGATGGCTGGCCGCCAGCATATACCAGCTGAGAAAGGCGATGATGAAGAGAGGTAACCAGAACGCGATATGGAATTTTTCACTGATGGTGAGGTGAATGAGATAGCGGTCAACCCACCGGAATTTAACTTCTTTCATAATGGAGCTGCATCCTGCAGAGATAGAGTGTCGGGCACATTATCGTCTCGGGAATTTTTTTCTTAAGCGGAAGGTGTGAGAAATGGGAGAGCAATCGTTTGTCATTCGGGTGTGGGGGCAGGTGCAGGGGGTGGGATTTCGCTATTTCACCCGCGAGCGGGCGCTGCAACTGGGTTTGCGGGGCCATGCCTACAACCTGGAGGATGGCTCGGTGGAGATCCTCATCAGCGGCCCCGCACAGGGGGTGCAGATGATGCTGGGTTGGCTGGAACATGGCCCGCGCACCGCCCGGGTGACCCGGATGGAGTATGAAGAGGCGCTGCCGCCCACCGGCCAGGGCTTTCACACCAACTGAAGGGGCGGGGACGAGATGGACGCTGACAAGGAAAGTCTGTTGCTGACTCAGGCAACAAGCTGGGTCGCCCGTTATCAGGAGGCGGCGCGAGCGGTGCGCGAAGAGGCCAGCGAACCGGCCGTGCATGGCTACCGTATCGCGGCGCGCCGCTTGCTGGCGCTGCTCGCCCTGTGGCGGCCACTCACCTATCATCCCGAGCTGGAGCAGCGTCTGCTGCGCTCGGTCGGGCGGCTCTCAGCGCTGCGGGATGCGCAGGTCTACGCCGAGCGTTTTGGCAAGCCGCCTGCCAGCACTGGTAATACCCACAAATCGGCCTGTCGCGTGCCCCTGTTGTCTAGGCGACTGGCCCGCTGGCTTGCAGCGGTGGCGCAGGTGCCGGATGCGCGGGCATTGGCATCGCTCTATCAGCAGCATCTGGCCCTGCGCCTTGATGAGGCGCAGAGCGCTCTCGATGAACCTATTCCCTGCGTTGGGAAATCTGCCAGCTCCCGTCAGCAACAGTTGCGCCGCTGGCATCGGCTGCGCCTCGAGATCAAGCAGGCCCGTTATGGCGTGGAACTGTTGCTGGATCTGGGGAGTGGAGATCCCGGCTGGTTGAGCACTTTGACTCACTGGCAGGAGCGACTCGGCCAGTTGCAGGATTGGCGTCAATGGCGGCGGAGGTTGCGAGCAGAGCAGGGGAACACCTGCAAGCAGATGAAACTGCGGCAGAAGTTGAAGGGGAAGATCACCACCCGATTGCGTCAACTGGACTGCCAGCAGGCGGAGCTGGTGGCGCTCAAACTGGCGATGCAGGCAGGCCACAACATGGATGACATGGCAAGTCGGGTGGTCAGGTATTCAGAACAAAATGTATCGCCCAAGAATCCCGGTGGTGGATAGCCCCGAGACCGTAATCTGCGGACGTCATCCGCGACCAGCATCTACAAAAACTATCCAGGCCAAACAGGTGAGACAAAAAAAGAGAGGCCGTTTGGCCTCTCTTCTCTATCTGGCTGTGGTCGCAGTCAGCGATACGCTTACTTGACGCGCATGCCCGGCTGGGCGCCTTCCTGCGGCTCCAGGATCCAGAGATCCTTGCCGCCCGGGCCTGCGGCCAGCACCATGCCTTCGGACATGCCGAAACGCATCTTGCGCGGGGCCAGGTTGGCCACCATCACGGTCAGCTTGCCTTCCAGATCTTCCGGGTTGTAGGCGGACTTGATACCGGCAAACACCTGACGGGTCTCGCCGCCGATATCCAGTTGCAGCTTGAGCAGCTTCTCGGCTTCCGGTACCGCTTCGGCCTTCTTGATCAGCGCTACGCGCAGGTCAATCTTGGCGAAGTCGTCATAGGTGATGGTTTCGCTGATGGGGTCATCAGCCAGCGGGCCGCTCACTTTCGGTGCCTGCTCCTTGGCCAGGTCTTCCTTGGATGCCTCGATCATGGCTTCAATCTTCGCAGGCTCGATGCGGGAGAAGAGGGCCTTGAACGGTGCAACGGTATGATCGACCAGCGGCATTTCGATGCTATCCCAGCTGAGGGTTTCGGCCAGGAAGGCTTCGGCACGCTCGGCCAGCAGCGGCATGACGGGCTTGAGGTAGGCCATCAGCACGCGGAACAGGTTGATGCCGACAGAGCAAACCGCTTGCAGCTCGGCATCTGCCCCTTCCTGCTTGGCGATGACCCAGGGAGCCTTGTCGTCCACATAGCGGTTGGCCTTGTCGGCCAGCGCCATGATTTCGCGGATGGCGCGGCTGAACTCGCGGCTCTCATAAGCCTCGGCAATAGCGGTACGGGCGTTGGCAAACTCGGCGTAGAGCTCGGGTTCGGCGCAGGTTGCCGCCAGCTTGCCGCCAAAACGCTTGGCAATAAAGCCGGCGTTGCGGGAGGCGAGGTTAACCAGCTTGTTGACCACGTCAGCGTTGACCCGCTGCACGAAATCTTCGAGGTTCAGGTCCAGATCGTCGATGCGGCTGTTGAGCTTGGCGGCGTAGTAGTAACGCAGGCACTCCGGATCCAGGTGGTTCAGGTAGGTGGATGCCTTGATAAAGGTGCCCTTGGACTTGGACATCTTGGCGCCGTTGACGGTCACATAACCGTGCACGTTGACCTTGGTCGGCTTGCGGAAGTTTGCACCTTCCAGCATGGACGGCCAGAACAGGCAGTGGAAGTAGGCGATGTCCTTGCCGATGAAGTGGTAGAGCTCGGCGTCGGAGTCCGCTTTCCAGTAGCAGTCAAAGTCGATGTCGCCACGCTTGTTGCACAGGTTCTTGAAAGAAGCCATGTAACCGATGGGCGCATCCAGCCAGACGTAGAAGTACTTGCCCGGGGCGCCGGGAATTTCGAAACCGAAGTAGGGGGCGTCACGGGTGATGTCCCACTGCTGCAGGCCGCTTTCGAACCACTCCTGCATCTTGTTGGCCATCTCTTCCTGAATGGCGCCGGAGCCACGTACCCACTCTGAGAGCCATTTTTCAAACTGCGGCAAATCGAAGAAGAAGTGCTCGGAGTCCTTCATTACCGGAGTTGCGCCGGAGACGGCAGATTTCGGATCGATAAGCTCAGTCGGGCTGTAGGTGGCGCCGCAGCTGTCACAGTTGTCGCCATACTGCTCCGGAGATTTGCACTTGGGGCAGGTCCCCTTGACGAAACGGTCCGGCAGGAACATGGATTTTTCCGGATCGAACAGCTGGGAGATGGTGCGGCTCTTGATAAAACCACCATTTTTCAGGCGGCCGTAGATCAACTCCGCCAGCTCGCGGTTTTCGTCGCTGTGGGTGGAGTGATAGTTGTCAAAGCTGATGTTGAACCCGGCGAAATCGGCCTGGTGCTCCTTGGAGACAGCGGCGATCATCTCTTCCGGGGTGATCCCCATCTGCTGTGCCTTGAGCATGATCGGGGTGCCGTGGGCATCATCGGCACAGATAAAGTGCACCTGATGACCGCGCATTCGCTGATAACGAACCCAGATATCGGCCTGGATATGTTCCAGCATGTGGCCAAGGTGAATGGAGCCATTGGCATAGGGGAGGGCGCAGGTTACCAGCATTTTACGAGGATCAGTTGCCATATTACGTTCTTGATGTGCTTGTTGGGATGATAGAGTGCCGTGCATGTTACCCGAATTGGGGGTAGCCTGCCTAGGGTTGTGGCTGTGCCAACCTTGGCTGCACCTGCTGTTACGATGGCAGGCAAGCCACTGATTTGTGTGCGGTAACCGTTCACCTCAAGATAATGACAAGATAATGAGGAGTTAATGGTGATTGATTCAGTAAAACAGATCCTCGCCGAATTTAAGCCAGCAGGCTGGCACAAGGATCTGGTGGATGCCGGATTCGTTCGCGAGATCATCAATCAGGGTCAGGGGCTAACTATCCGGCTGGTATTGCCGTTTGCAGGTCTCTCGCTGCTCGATCAGCTCAAAGAGAACTACGATGCCAGACTGCGCAGTGCCACCGGTGCCGCCCGTATCGACTGGGCTCTGGAGATTGACGTCGCCAGCATGCCGAGGGCGCAGGGCCTCAATGCCGTGCAGGGCATTCGCAACATCATCGTGGTCGCCTCCGGCAAGGGGGGGGTGGGCAAATCCACCACCGCGGTCAACCTGGCGCTTGCGCTGCAAAAAGAGGGCGCGCGGGTCGCTATTCTCGATGCCGATATCTATGGCCCCTCCATTCCCACCATGATGGGCACCCTCAAGGAGCGTCCCGTCAGCCATGATGGCAAGCTGATGGAGCCGGTGATGGCCTGTGGCCTCAAGAGCAACAGCATCGGCTATCTGGTCTCCGAGCAGGATGCCACCATCTGGCGCGGCCCGATGGCGAGCAAGGCGTTGGCGCAGATCCTCCATGAGACCCGCTGGGGCGAGGTGGATTATCTGGTGGTGGACATGCCGCCGGGTACCGGCGATATCCAGCTCACCATGGCACAGCAGGTGCCGACTTCGGCGGCAGTGATCGTCACCACCCCGCAAGATGTGGCGCTGGCCGATGCCCGCAAGGGGATCGCTATGTTCAACAAGGTCAATGTGCCGGTGCTTGGCATCATCGAGAACATGAGCTACCACGTCTGCAGCGCCTGTGGTCATCATGAGCCGCTGTTTGGTACCGGTGGCGGCCAGAAGATGGCAGAGCAGTATCAAGTGGCACTGCTTGGTCAATTACCGCTGCACATTGATATCCGCCAACACATGGATGATGGCTGTCCGACGGTGTTCGGTGCACCGGAAGGAAGCTTGGCTCAGGCTTATTTGAAGCTGGCGCGCAGGGTAGGGGCTGAACTCTTTTTCAGCGCAAAACCGATTGCGACCCCTCTCTATGCCATGGCGCTGGATGAATAATCGGCGGTCGGTCACTTGAAAGGGAATTGAGGGTGGGCATGACCCACCCTTTTTTATATAATGGATCGGTTTAAACCATCCCCACTGCTCTTCTCTTTTAGGTATTTGTCATGTCTGATACTCAACATTCGTGTGTGATCATCGGTATTGCGGGCGCATCTGCGTCTGGCAAAAGTCTTATAGCCCAGACCATTTATGAAGAGCTGGTGGCCGAACTGGGCGCAGGTCAGATTGGTGTGATCACCGAAGATTGCTACTACCGTGATCAGACCCACCTGACCATGGAAGAGCGGGTCAAGACCAACTATGACCACCCCAACGCGCTGGATCACGACCTGCTGGTACAGCACCTTAGCCAGCTGGTCAAAGGTGACGCGGTTGCCATTCCCCAGTACTCCTACACCGAACACACCCGGATGAGCGAAGTGACCCCGTTTGCCCCGCGCCGGGTGATCATTCTGGAAGGGATCCTGCTGCTGACCGACAGTCGTCTGCGGGATCTGATGGACGCCTCCATCTTTATGGATACCCCGCTCGACATCTGCTTGCTGCGCCGTCTGGTGCGTGACGTGCAGGAGCGTGGCCGTACCATGGACTCCGTGCTCAAGCAGTATCAGAAGACGGTGCGTCCGATGTTCCTGCAGTTTATCGAGCCGTCCAAACAGTATGCCGATGTGATCGTGCCCCGTGGTGGCAAGAACCGCATCGCCATCGACATGCTCAAGGCGCGTATTCGCCACATGTTGATTGGTTAAGATGAAACAAGCCGGGTGATGCCCGGCTTTTTTAAAAGCACAATTTGTCAGGAGAGTCGCCCAATGCGTCTGTGTGATACCGATATTGAACGCCATCTGGATGAAGGCAAGATCGTCATTGAGCCACGGCCCGGGGTAGAGCGGATCAGTGGTGTCAGTGTCGATGTGCTGCTGGGTAACGAGTTTCGGGTGTTTCGCGATCATACCGCGCCCTATATCGACCTGAGCGGCCCGAGCAGCGAGATGGCCGATGCCATCGATCGGGTGATGAGTGACGAGATCCACATCCCCGATGGCGAAGCTTTCTATCTGCACCCGGGTCAGCTGGCGCTGGCAGTGACCTACGAATCCGTCACCCTGCCTGCCGATATCGTCGGTTGGCTGGATGGCCGCTCTTCATTGGCGCGCCTGGGTCTGATGGTGCACGTGACGGCGCACCGGATCGATCCGGGTTGGTCCGGTCGTATCGTGCTGGAGTTCTACAATGGTGGCAAACTGCCGCTGGCGCTGCGCCCGAAGATGAAGATTGGCGCCTTGAACTTCGAGATGCTCTCCGGTGTTGCGGCCCGCCCCTACAACAAGCGGGAAAATGCCAAGTACAAAAGCCAGCAGGGCGCCGTTGCCAGCCGCATCAATCAGGACTGATGACAGACGGCACTGCAACGATTCAAGGGAGCACAAGGTGCTCCCTTTTTGCATCTGGAATCAAATGGATATGGGGTTAATGGTAATGGTCGGATGAGATGGGAGGGGCGGGTTGTTTTATCACCACTTTTTCCCGTTTTTCTGTCATAAATGCGTCATAAAAATGAAATTATTGGTTTAATTGTCAGCTAATTTTGCCATTTCCTGCAATCATTGATGGCTTTAATTAATCGATGGCAAGCCGCATGAGGACTGGCTCTAGGATATTTTTTTCCAAAAAGCTCTTTTTTTTTATGGCTGAAATATTTCAATGGTGGCTATGGTGTTGGCCGCCATCTGGCATAATCCGCCGCAACTCATAAACAGGCTTTTTTTTATGTTTGAAATGTTTAGTGGTTTGGGTTTGTGGTGGTCGATCGGTTTAGTATTGGCCGTTTTTTTTGTGCTTGCCTATGAATTCATCAACGGCTTTCACGATACCGCCAACGCGGTAGCAACGGTTATCTATACCAAGGCGATGCCCGCTCACCTGGCGGTCGTTGCATCGGGGATCTTCAACTTTTTTGGCGTCATGTTCGGCGGTCTGGGTGTGGCCTATGCCATTGTCCATCTGCTGCCCATCGACCTGCTGCTTGGGATGGACTCCACCCAAGGGTTGATCATGGTCTTCTCCTTGCTGTTTTCCGCCATCGTGTGGAACCTGGGCACCTGGTTCTTCGGGATCCCGGCCTCCAGTTCACATACCTTGATCGGTTCCATTCTGGGGGTAGGCGGCGCCTATGCCTGGATCACCCATAAACCGGTGACAGAAGGGATCAACGTGGGCAAAGCGATCGACATCATGCTTTCCCTCATCATCTCTCCCACCATAGGTTTCATCATCGCGGCACTGCTGCTGCTGGCAATGAAACGCATCTGGACCAGCAACAAGATCCACAAAACACCGGAAGAGCGTCAGCTGGTGGATGGCAAGAAGCACCCGCCGTTTTGGGCGCGTCTTACCCTGGTGGCCTCGGCCATGGGCGTCAGCTTCGTGCACGGCTCCAACGATGGCCAGAAGGGTATCGGTCTTGTGATGCTGGTGCTGATCTGCATGGCGCCCGCCTATTTCGCGCTGGACATGAACAGCCGCTCCTATGATCTGGATCGGACCCAGGATGCCAACCAGCGCATCATGGAGATCTACCAGCGAAACCAGTCAGCCCTCTCAGGTGTCATCAACTTCTCTGCACCGGTAACGGCTCAGGAAGAGCTGATGACCCACTGTTCCGCCGATGGCGTGCTGCAGGCGATGGCCACCCTGGATGCCCGTCTGGGGGCCGTGCGTACTTATGATCAGATGAGCCTGACCGACCGCCGTGAAGTGCGTCGTCTGCTGCTCTGTATCGATGACACCGCCCGCAAGGCAGCCAAGCTGCCACTGCCAGCCAAGGAGCTGACCGATCTGGCCAAATGGCGCAAGGATCTGACCGCGACCGCTGAATACGCACCGACCTGGGTGATTGTCTCCATCGCGCTGGCGCTGGGTTGTGGCACCATGGTGGGCTGGCGTCGTATCGTTCATACCGTGGGCGAGAAGATCGGCACCACAGGCATGACCTACAGCCAGGGCATTGCGGCCCAGATCACGGCTGCAACCTCCATCGGTGTCGCCAGTCTGACCGGTATGCCTGTGTCTACCACCCATATTCTTTCTTCTGCGGTGGCGGGTACCATGATTGCCAACAAATCCGGCCTGCAGAGCCAGACTATCAAGACCATCCTGATGGCTTGGGTGCTGACTCTACCGCTGACAATGTTGCTCTCTGGCGGTCTCTTTATCGTCAGCAATCATCTGTTTGGCTAAATGCCAATACCATTTTCGATAAAGGGCCTACGGGCCCTTTTTTTGTGCTTCTATATCAGGTTGTAAATTATCGATTTGATACCTGGCTGGACAGGGCAAGGGCCACTGAATGGTATGAGAGCGCATCATGAATGCGATAGTCAGGGCTTGTTTGTGAAATATTTTCACACATCTCACACTCACACAGATTGTGTGAAACAAGGATCTTTATTTGGTATGACGACAGCGGTGATCTCCACATACCTGTTATCGGCAAAATCCATATCGCAGCCGAGTCAGTAGCAAGTAAATCATGAAGATGGGTAGATCTATCAGTTTTTGCCGCGGGTCATCAATCATCAGCAGGCTCCCTTTTAGAATGAACAGGGATTGAAATGCTGACTAACCCAACTCCTGAGAGCTTGAGCAGTATTGCCGCGGGGTAATACAGATCAATCCTTGTTTGTATTGCGTATCCGCTGAATCGCCTTCGGCCTTTATATGCCAACAAGCTTATTGTTGAATTTAATTTTTAAAGTATTCGAAGATAACGAGAAAATCTTGATAGGGCTTGGCAAAAGAGAGCCAATTCTTGGCGATACTGACCTTGCTTGCAGTCGCCAGGTCCGCCAGTGCAAGCAGAGGGGCGGGTCATGAGCCAATCTGTGGTGCTGTTACTTCTATGTATCTTGTTTGTCTATTCGCCCGCATCCACAAGAGTCGAAGGTTAACTTTCACCATCGTTACCCGATATGGTTGGCTATAAAGCTCTGAGGCATGGTTTAACCTGGCTGGTGGCGAGAAACATATCTGGTTAATCACTATCTCAAGCCAAATATGGTGTAGAGGAGGATATCTGAGGCATTACCTAACTGAGCAGAGTGCATTTAATGGGATATTTTCATTAGGTTCCTAATCCAAACTCCTTATTGATGAGGCGTTATCAACCGATGTCATGCAGATAAAAAAGAGCCACACAATGGTGTGGCTCTCAATTTAGTCGTTACCGGTGGATATCAGGGGCGACCCGCTGGGCAGGTGGCCACGTCGACGGCGGCAGTGCTGCCACCATGACGACCTGATGTGCTCACTTCGTTGCGTACCAGCGGCGGGTAGTTAACCGGCTCACGAGTAGGCAGGGCAGGAGCTTCGGCAGGGGTTGCCATCGGCGCGGATGCTTTGCGGGCACGAGCCAACAGGCCAGCACCGTGAGCTACCTGTTTTGTAACGACCGGAGTCTCTTCAATCGCAACAGCAGCGACAGGTGCCGGGGCTTCGACAACATCAGCTGGCATTTCGGCTGCAGCCGGTACAGCTTCCACGACAGGAGTGTTGACAGCAGGAGCTTCTTCAACAACCGGAGCAGTTTCAACGATTTCAGTGGCAGCCATGTCGACAGCCGGAGCGGCGACAACGACAACTTCCGGCTCTGCTGCAACCACGACTTCTGCAACAGCTGCAACAACCGGGCTAGCGCTCACATCGGCTTGAGTTGCTTCAACCTGGGCAGCAGCCTGTTCGGCAGCTTCTTCTGCAACGGCTTCGACAACCACATGCTCGGTCAGTGCGGCAGAGGCTTGCAGGGCAGCTGCGACGGCTTCAGCGCTCGGGATGGTAACAACGGGCACTACCGGCTCTTCAACCTGCGCTTTGGCAATATCTGCCTGGGCTGCGGTGGTCAGAGTGGTAGTATCTTGCTGTTCTTCATCACGCTGGCTGCGGGCATCTTCGTTGATGCGCTTGCGGCGCTGTCCTTCGATACGCTGGCTGCGCGGAGTGCGGCGTGAACGGCGCTGGCCTTCACTCTGCTCTTCCTGCTCGTTACCCACGGTGGCATCGATCACGTCAGCTTGCGCAGGTACTTCGTCAACCGGCAGGGCAGGGGTGTCAGCAGCGGCGACATCGACGCGGATCTGCTTGCGCAGTTGGCGACGTTCGCGGCGCTCGGCCACTTTCTGCTCTTTTTCCTGACGTGGCTGGACGGCAGTTGCATCAACGGTGTCTACCGCTTCAACAACGACTTCGGCGCGCGGCTCACGGGGAGCACGAGGTTCACGGGCCGGACGTGGTGCACGTTCCTGGCGCGGTTCGCGAGGCTCGCGTTCCTGACGGGGTTCACGTTCCATGCGCTGTTCGCTGCGCACTTCGCCACGAGCTTCACGCTCCTGACGAGGCTCGCGCTCTTTGCGCGGACGGCGATTGCGGTTTTCACCACCTTCGCGGTTGCCACCTTCACGCTTCTCGCCAGCTTCCGCATTGTTGCGGTTGCCACGATTGTCATCACGACGAGGACGCTGACCACGGCCACGGCCTTCTTCGCGCTGGTGACGTTGACCTTCATCCTTGCGTGCTTCACGAGCTGCTGGTTTCTCGGCGGGCGCTTTCACGTCGGCAGGGGCGGCATCGCTGCTGAACAGGCCGGTAATGCCTTTGATCAGCTTGCTGAAGAAGCCGGCTTCGGCAGGGGCCGCAGCAACGGGAGCTGCCGGCTGTTGCGGTGCAACAGGGGCCGGTTGTGCCGGTTGGGCAAAGCCTTGCAGCAGCGGTTGCTCACGCTCGATCACCTGAGCTTGCTTCGGTTGGTAGACCGGCTTGGCAATCTCGGTTTTCAGCTCGTAGCTGGCCGCTTCCGGGATCTCGTTCTGACGAATGCGAGTCACTTCGTAGTGCGGGGTTTCCAGATGCTGGTTCGGAATAATGTAAACACGCACATCATTGCGCTGTTCCAGACTGGCGATGGCGGCACGTTTCTCGTTGAGCAGATAGGCGGCAACATCCACCGGCACTTGGCCGTGAACCTGCTCGGTGTTGTCCTTCATGGCCTCTTCTTCGATGAGACGCAGGATGGACAGGGCAAGGGATTCGTTGTCACGGATCACGCCTTGGCCCTGGCAACGGGGGCAGATATGGCTGCTGGACTCGTTGAGGGAGGGGCGCAGACGCTGGCGAGACATCTCCAGCAGACCGAAACGGGAGATCCGACCCAGCTGGATGCGGGCACGATCCTGATGAACTGCTTCACGCAGACGGTTTTCCACTTCGCGCTGATGGCGAACCGGGGTCATGTCGATGAAGTCGATTACGATCAGGCCACCCAAGTCGCGCAGACGCAATTGACGGGCAATTTCGTCGGCCGCTTCCAGGTTGGTTTGCAGCGCCGTCTCTTCGATATCGCCGCCCTTGGTGGCGCGGGAGGAGTTGATATCGATGGAAGTCAGGGCTTCGGTCGGATCGATAACGATGCTGCCGCCGGAGGGGAGGCGCACTTCACGCTGGAAGGCTGATTCTATCTGGCTCTCAATCTGGAAGTGGTTGAACAAGGCAACTTCACCCTTGTACAGCTTCACACGGTTGAGAAAATCGGGACGTACCAGCTCGATATGGGCCTTGGCGCGTTCGAAAATCACCGGATTGTCGATCAGGATCTCGCCCACATCGCGACGCAGATAGTCACGGATGGCACGCACGATGACGTTACTTTCCTGGTGGATCAGTACCGGCGCAGCGCGCTCCTGGGAGGCTTTGTGGATGGAGTCCCAGTGGTTGAGCAGAACGTTCAGATCCCACTCCAGCTCTTCTGGCGACTTGCCCACACCAGCGGTGCGCACGATCAGGCCCATGCCTTCCGGCACGGTCAATCCACTCAGGGCTTCTTTCAGTTCAGTCCGCTCATCACCCTCGATACGGCGGGAGATACCACCGGCACGGGGGTTGTTGGGCATCAGTACCAGGTAGCTACCTGCCAGGCTGATAAAGGTGGTGAGGGCTGCACCCTTGGTGCCACGCTCTTCCTTGTCGATCTGGACGATAACTTCCTGACCTTCGCGGACCACTTCTTTGATGTTGGGACGACCCTGATAGGAGTAACCGGAGGGGAAGTAATTGCGGGCGATCTCCTTCAACGGCAGGAAACCGTGGCGCTCGGCGCCGTAGTCGACAAAAGCAGCTTCAAGGCTGGGTTCTACGCGGGTGATTTTACCCTTGTAAATGTTCGCTTTCTTCTGCTCGTGTCCCGGACTTTCAATATCCAAATCGTAGAGCTGTTGTCCGTCAACCAGCGCTACGCGCAACTCCTCTTCTTGAGTTGCGTTGATAAGCATTCTTTTCATTGAGTTCTCATTATTGTGTCATTTTGATTTCCTCCATCTGGGTCCTGCCAGCGCCGGCCTCGGGTCTTCAGCATACTGGGGCAACCTCCCGGTTGGGGTATGCATGAGGCGCAAACTAAGGGCGTTCTGGTCATCACTTCTCGAGAAGGAATGAATAAGGATGCCGAAATGGAGACAAATAAACGGTGATGTTTGTGTTCTCCATGCGTTGTACCTCGCACCCGGGAACCGTCATGTTCTTGTATACACGGTGTTTCGGGATTGGGTGGCATACTTTTTGGCCACTTAGTACAAGGCTTGAACACAATGACAAAACCTTGTTTATTATCCCATTTAAACCTCTTTTATAGCAAGGCGCCATTTTTCAACAAACCATGCAGCCAAGGGGCGCTGGCAGTGTTAAAATCCGCGCCATGACACAGATACAACAACAAGTGCAGCTGCTCACCATCGAAGCTGAGCATGACGGGCAGCGCATCGACAATTTTCTCAAGACTCAGCTAAAGGGCGTCCCCAAGAGCCTGATCTATCGCATCCTTCGCAAAGGCGAAGTGCGGGTAAACAAAAAGCGCATCAAACCGGAGTACAAACTCTGCGCAGGTGACGAGGTGCGGGTTCCTCCCGTGCGCGTTGCCGAGAAGAATGAGCTGCCTTCGGCAAACCTCGGGGTTATCCAGCGTCTGGAGAGCCAGATCCTGTTCGAAGACGATGCCATGATCGTGCTGAACAAGCCCTCCGGCATGGCCGTACACGGTGGCAGCGGCCTGAGCTTTGGCGTTATTGAGGGGCTGCGAGCCCTGCGTCCAGAAGCCCGTTTCCTCGAGCTGGTGCACCGCCTTGACCGCGACACCTCCGGCGTGCTGCTGGTCGCCAAAAAGCGCAGCGCCCTGCGTAGCCTGCATGAGCAGTTGCGCGTCAAGACCATGCGCAAGCAGTATCTGGCGCTGGTGCGCGGCAAGTGGCAGGCCCATGTAAAAGTGGTCAACGCACCGCTGCGCAAGAATGATCTGCAATCCGGTGAACGGGTGGTGCGGGTCAGTGCCGATGGCAAGCCCTCCGAAACTAGGTTCCGTATCGTGCGTCAATTTGCCGAAGCGACCCTGGTCGAGTGCAGCCCCATTACTGGCCGTACCCACCAGATCCGCGTGCACACCCTGCATGCCGGTCACCCGATCGCCTGTGACGATAAGTACGGTGAAGCGGCGTTTGACGAGAAAATGCGCAGCCAAGGGCTAAAACGGCTCTTTTTGCATGCCTGGAAGCTCAGCTTCACCCATCCGGCCGATGGTCGCGAGATGCAGGTCGAAGCGCCGTTGGCACCTGAGCTCGACAACTTCCTCAACGGCTTGCCACGCTGATGCAGGATATCCGGCTCGCCATTTTCGATTGGGATGGTACCCTGATGGATTCGGTGGGCCGGATTGTGGCCTGTGTGCAGGGGGCCGCCAGAGATTGTGAGCTAGCGGTTCCTGCTCCAGCCCAGATCCGGCAGATCATCGGGTTGAGCCTCGATGTCGCCATGTCCCGTCTGTTCCCCTTATGCAGTGACAGTGGCGCTACCAGAGATGAGCGCCAGATTGCCGCACTCATCAATCGCTATCGTCATCACTATCTGCACGACGCTACCCCCAGCCCGCTGTTTGCCGGGGCAGGGGAGTTGCTACATGACTGGCAGTCACGGGGACTGCAACTTGCTGTCGCTACCGGGAAATCGCGCCGTGGGCTGGATCGGGTATTGGATGAGACCGGGCTGCACCCGTTATTTGTGACCAGTCGTGGGGCCGATGAGGCTCGCTCCAAGCCTGATCCGCTGATGCTTGAGCAGATCCTGGACGAGCTGGGGCTGTCACCCCGGCAGGCCGTAATGATCGGCGACTCTGTTCACGATATGGCGATGGCCGAGGCAATTGCCATGCCGCGTATTGGCGTTACTTGGGGTGTAGATAGTAGTGATGCTCTCAGTCGTCACGAACCTGTAGCGGTGGTGGACTCCATGACGGCTCTTCGCGGGCTGTTGTAGACGCTTCTCTTTAAGAGACATCAATCTGATTGATATAAAAAGCCCGGTCTATTGATCGGGCTTTTTATATCCTCGATCTAGCTTATCTATTCGCCCGCAATCAGGGCAGGGCAATACCGTGGCGCTCCAGCAGTTCGATCAGGCCGATCAGTGGCAGACCGATCAAGGCGTTAGGATCGCGCCCCTCCAGCCCCTTGAACAGCACGATGCCCATACCTTCACATTTGAAGCTGCCAGCACAATCTAGTGGCAATTCTGCCTCTACATAGCGGCGAATGGCGGCTTCATCGAGGTTGCGAAAATGGACAGTGAAGGGTTCCACCAGTTGATGAGCCTCATTGGTTGCGGCATTCACTACGCACAGGCCTGTGTAGAAGGTGACACTGCGCCCCTGGGCCGCCATCAGCTGGGCGATGGCATTGTCGATGGTACCCGGTTTGCCGAGGATGTGACCATCGCATACACACACCTGATCAGAGCCGATAATCAAGCCGTGATCACGTTGCCCGGCGATGGCATCAGCCTTGGCATGGGCCAGCCTAGCCACCAGCGCCTCGGCAGATTCGCCAGCCACTGGTCGCTCATCCACATCGGGGGCGGCACATTCAAAGGGGAGTCCGAGCTTCTCCAGCAAGGCTTTGCGATAGCGAGAAGTTGAGGCGAGGATCAGATTCTGTGGCATAATTAGGTACCGATGAAAGCGAGTACCGGCATTCTAGGGACTTGTGACGTTAAAATCATCGGCGGTAAGGACTTTTTCCTTTGACTATCAGTTGTTGGACCTATATTATTCGCGCCCTATGCAAAAGGTGAAGTTGCCCGTTAAGGTTGATCCAGTCCGTAGTGCCTTGAAGCTGCTCGATTACATCGGGATAGTGGAAAAGTCGCAGATGCCCAGGCTGGAGGAATCAACCGCTGGCTTGCAGAGTGATATCGAGGTATCACTGCACTTTGGCAAAGATGTCCAGAAGTTGACCGTTATGAAAGGCACTGCCCATGCCAAGGTTGACCTGGTTTGCCAACGTTGCGGAGAGACATTCGAACACCTCTGTGAAGCTGAATTTATCTACACTCCGCTGTTCGAAAGAACAAACGAGGAAGAACTGCCGGAAGCTTATGAGCCCATTGAGTTGGACGAAAACGGCGAGATAGATCTTCATCAAATCCTGGAGGATGAGCTCATCCTCTCGTTGCCTCAAGTCGCAATGCATTCTCTGGATGCCTGCCCGAGAGGAAACATGGAGATGACCTGGGGTGAAATCGAACCTGCTGATGAGCGGCCGAATCCCTTTGCAGTTCTTGAAGAGCTTAAACGTAAGTGAATTTAGGAGTTAGCCTACAATGGCCGTACAACAGAACCGTAAAACCCGTGCCAAGCGTGGCATGCGTCGTTCCCACGATGCGCTGACCACCGCTGCCCTGACTGTTGATCAGACCAGTGGCGAAATTCATCGTCGTCACCACGTGACTGCCGATGGTTTCTACCGCGGTAAAAAGGTAATCGCTTAAGGATTGCCTTTGTCTACGCAAACTGTCGCGCTAGACATCATGGGGGGAGATATTGGCCCCTCGGAAACAGTGCCTGCCGCCGTGCAGGCACTGTCTCTTTTACCCCAGCTAAAACTGATCCTGGTCGGTGACCACCACCAGACCTCCTCTCTGCTGCAGCAACATGGCTTGCTGAATCATCCCCGCGTTCGTTTCGTACATGCATCCCAGGTGGTTGGCATGGGTGATAAACCGATCGTGGCGCTGCGAACTCTGAAAGACTCCTCCATGCGGGTGGTACTCAATCTGGTGAAAGCCGGTGAGGCCGATGCCTGCGTCAGTGCTGGCAATACCGGTGCGTTGATGGCGATGGCCAAGTGCGTGCTCAAATCCCTGCCCGGGGTAGACAGACCCGCCCTTATCAAGGCGCTGCCGACATTGAGCGGCAAACGTACCGTGATGCTGGATCTAGGCGCCAACGTCAGTTGCGATGCGGATACCTTGCTGCAGTTTGCGGTGATGGGCTCCGTCGTGGCCGAAAAGGTAGAAGGCATTGCATCACCCCGTGTTGCCTTGCTCAACATCGGCGAGGAGGAGATCAAGGGCAACGATCTGGTGCGCCACAGCGCCGAATTGTTGCGTCAGTGTCCCGCACTCAATTATGTCGGGTTCATCGAAGGGGATCGCATCTTCAGCGGCGACAGCGACGTGATCGTCTGCGACGGTTTTGTCGGCAATGTCTCCCTCAAGACGGCAGAAGGGGTGGTGCGGATGATGGCTCAGCTGGCCGGATATCCCCGCAAGAAACGCACTTTTCTTGGCCGGATCGCCGGATTTATGTTCAAACGGCGTTTTTCTTACCTGAACCCCGACCAGTATAACGGAGCAAGTCTGTTAGGATTGCGCGGCATTGTGGTAAAAAGTCATGGGCGGGCCGAACGGCGCGCTCTGTGTAATGCGATCCTGCTGGCCGCACAAGAGGCCAAACATCAACTTCCACTGCAAATAGCAGATCGCCTTGAAGCTGTCTTCTCTGACAGGGATCTATAAGAACTCTATGCATAGCAAAATTCTGGGTACTGGCAGCTACCTGCCGAGTTCAGTGCGGACTAACGCCGATCTCGAGCAGATGGTTGAGACCAGTGATGAGTGGATCGTGGAACGCACCGGTATCCGTGAGCGCCGTATTGCCGGGGCTGACGAAACCGTTGCCACCCTCTCTTACCAGGCCGCCCTGCGCGCCCTGGATGCAGCCGGCCTGACCGCTGCCGATCTCGATATGATAGTGCTGGCCACCACCAGTGCTGAAAATGCCTTCCCGGCTGCCGCCTGCGAGCTGCAGGGGCTGCTCGGCGTTCCGGGCATTCCTGCCTTTGACGTGGCTGCTGCTTGCGCAGGCTTCACCTACGCACTCTCCATTGCCGATCAATTCGTCAAATCCGGCGCCGCCCGCCATGTGCTGGTCGTCGGGGCCGATGTGCTCTCCCGCATGTGCGATCCGCAAGATCGCGGCACCATCATCCTGTTTGGTGACGGGGCCGGGGCTGTGATTGTCGGTGCCAGCGAGACGCCGGGCATCCTCTCTACCCATCTTCATGCCGATGGCCGTTATGGCGAGCTGCTCAAGCTGCCGCAACCCCGTCGTGGCATGCCGGGTGCCGAGCTCGAAGCCTACATGTATATGAAGGGCAACGATGTCTTCAAGGTAGCAGTCACCCGTCTGAGCGAGATCGTAACCGAAACGTTGGCCGCTGCCGGTATCGAGCCGAGCGAGCTGGATTGGCTGGTGCCGCATCAAGCCAACTTCCGCATCATCAGTGCCACCGCCAAGAAGCTGGGTATGAGCCTCGATAAAGTGGTACTGACCCTCGACAAGCACGGCAATACCTCTGCCGCTTCTGTTCCGGTTGCCTTCGACGAAGGGGTGCGGGATGGCCGGATCAAACCGGGTCAGCTGGTTCTGCTGGAGGCCTTTGGCGGCGGTTTCGCCTGGGGCTCGGCGCTGGTTCGCCTTTGATCTTCGGCGGGATGGTGTCTCCATCATTCCGTCACCGATTTCATTTTTGTCTTATCTAAAAGGAATCAATGATGACCCAATTTGCCATTGCCTTCCCGGGACAAGGTTCCCAGTCCGTAGGCATGCTGGCCGAGCTGGCCGAACAACATGCCGTGATCAAGGAGACCTTCGCCGAGGCGAGCCAGGTGCTGGGTTATGACCTGTTTGCCTTGGTGATGGATGGTCCGGTTGAAGATCTGAACAAAACCTGGCGCACTCAGCCTGCGCTGCTGACAGCCTCTGTCGCTCTGTGGCGCCTGTGGCAACAGCAGGGTGGGGCAACGCCTGCCATGATGGCGGGTCACAGCCTGGGTGAGTACTCCGCGCTGGTTTGCAGCGGCGCACTCGATTTTGCCGATGCGGTCAAACTGGTCGAGCTGCGTGGTCTGGCCATGCAGGAAGCGGTACCGGAAGGCACCGGCGCCATGGCGGCCATCATCGGCCTGGATAACGAATCCATCGCCGCCAACTGCGAAAAAGCGGCAGAAGGGCAGGTGGTCTCTCCGGTCAACTTTAACTCTCCGGGCCAGGTGGTTATCGCCGGTCACAAAGAGGCCGTTGAGCGCGCCAACGTGCTGATGAAAGAGTCGGGTGCCAAGCGTGCGTTGCCGCTGCCAGTCTCCGTACCGTCTCACTGCGCGTTGATGAAACCTGCCGCAGAAAAACTGGCAGCTGCGCTGGACGGGATCGAGATCAAGGTTCCAACCATCGCTGTCATCAATAATGTCGACGTATCCTGTGAACAGGATCCGGCCGCCATCAAGCAAGCGCTGGTACGTCAGCTGTTCAGCCCGGTTCGTTGGACCGAGACTGTCGAACGGATGGCCAACGAGGGGGTTACCCTCGAGATCGAGATGGGACCGGGCAAAGTGTTGACCGGGCTCGCCAAGCGTATCGACAAGCGCGTGGAAGGTATTCACGCCAACGATGCCGTCTCTTTCGAGCAGGCGCTGGCCCAGATCAAGTAAACAGGAGCAAGTAATGAGCTTTACCGATAAGGTTGTGTTGGTGACCGGTGCCAGTCGTGGCATCGGCCGTGCGATTGCCGAAACATTCGTGGCCCGTGGCGCGAAAGTGGTCGGTACGGCGACCAGTGAGAGCGGTGCCGAGGCGATCAGCGCCTATCTGGGCGACAATGGTTGCGGCATGGCACTGAACGTGACCAGCCAGGAATCCATCGAAGCCGTCTTCGCCGCCATCAAGGCGCGCTTTGGCGACATCGACATCCTGATCAACAACGCGGGGATCACCCGTGACAACTTGTTGATGCGGATGAAAGATGACGAGTGGAACGAGATCATCGATACCAATCTGACCTCGCTTTATCGTCTGAGCAAACCGGTGTTGCGTGCCATGATGAAGAAACGTCACGGTCGCATCATCAGCATTGGCTCCGTGGTGGGAACCATGGGCAATGCCGGTCAGGTCAACTATGCTGCCGCCAAGGCCGGTCTGGTTGGTTTTACCAAATCGTTGGCGCGGGAAGTGGCATCCCGTGGTATCACAGTGAACGCGGTTGCTCCCGGTTTCATCGAAACCGACATGACCCGTGCCCTGAATGACGATCAACGTGCCGGCATCATGAGTCAGGTGCCTGCCGCCCGTTTGGGTGATCCAAAAGAAATTGCCGCAGCTGTGGTATTCTTGGCTTCTGATGAAGCAGCCTATATCACCGGCGAAACCCTGCATGTTAATGGCGGGATGTACATGGTGTAATCAATTTGTCGTGAGATCTGTTCAAATTTGCGATAGTACGCCGAAGTTTGGCACATTTCGTGGTTTGACCAGCGGCAAGCTACTTGCAAACTCACGTCAATTGAATAAACTACCCCAACCAGACGCAAATAGCGTATTTTTAAAGGAAAATTCAGGTCATGAGCAACATCGAAGAACGCGTAAAGAAAATCATCATCGAACAACTGGGTGTTAAAGAGGAAGACGTTAAGAACGCTGCCTCCTTCGTCGACGACCTGGGCGCTGACTCTTTGGATACCGTTGAACTGGTAATGGCGCTGGAAGAAGAATTCGATACCGAAATTCCTGATGAAGAAGCCGAGAAGATCACCACTGTTCAAGCGGCTATCGACTACATCACCGCTAATCAGGAATAAGTTCCTGTTCTGAAAGAAGCGGCCCAAGGGCCGCTTCTTTTGTATTTGTTCCTTTTCAAAACACCTCTCGGAGACTACCTCAGTGTCAAAACGCAGAGTCGTGGTGACCGGCTTGGGGATGCTTTCCCCGGTGGGTAACACTGCCGAATCCAGCTGGCAAGCACTGCTCAACGGGCAGAGCGGCATTTCCCTTATCGAACACTTTGATGCCAGCGAGTTTGCAACCCGCTTCGCAGGTCTGGTCAAGGATTTCGATCCCGAGCAGTACGGTATCAACCGTAAAGACGCTCGCAAGATGGATCTCTTCATTCAATACGGCATCGCGGCCGGTATGCAGGCGCTGGATGATTCCGGGCTGACCATCAATGAAGAGAATGCCGAACGTGTCGGCGTGGCGATTGGCTCCGGTATCGGCGGTCTGGGTCTGATTGAACAGAACCACGAAAGCTTGGTCAACGGCGGCCCGCGCAAGATCAGTCCCTTCTTCGTTCCGTCCACCATCATCAATATGGTGTCCGGTCATCTTTCCATCATGAAAGGTCTGCAAGGGCCGAACATCGCTGTGACCACCGCCTGTACCACTGGTACCCATGCCATCGGTATGGCGGGTCGGATGATCGCTTACGGTGATGCCGATGTGATGGTCGCCGGTGGCGCCGAGAAAGCCTCCACCGCGATGGGGATGGGTGGCTTCGCTGCCGCCAAGGCACTCTCCAACCGCAACGACGAGCCGCAAAAAGCGAGCCGTCCGTGGGATAAAGATCGCGATGGTTTCGTGCTGGGTGACGGTGCCGGTGTACTGGTACTGGAAGAGTACGAACACGCCAAGGCCCGTGGCGCCAAGATCTACGCCGAGCTGGTCGGTTTTGGCATGAGCGGTGACGCGTACCACATGACTGCGCCTCCTGCAGATGGCAACGGTGGCGCCCGCGCCATGAAAAATGCCATCAAGGATGCGGGCATTGCCCCCGAGCAGATTGGTTACATCAACGCGCATGGTACCTCCACCCCGCTGGGTGATGTGGCCGAGCTGCGTGGCATGAAGTCGGTGTTTGGTGAGCACGCCAAATCTTTGATGATCAGCTCCACCAAGTCCATGACCGGTCACCTGCTGGGCGCCGCCGGAGCCATCGAGGCGATCATCACTGTGTTGGCTCTGCGTGATCAGGTGGCTCCACCCACCATCAACCTGGACAACCCGGATGATGAGTGCGATCTGGATCTGGTGCCCCATGTGGCCAAGCCAGGCAGCTTCGAGTACGCCCTTTCCAACTCGTTTGGTTTTGGCGGCACCAATGGCTCACTGATCTTCAAACGCGTATAATTTGCCGCAGGGCAAAGACACAGGCCCGATACTGCCGGTATCGGGCCTTTTTTATCGGAGGGATCCCTTTGCTTATCAATGGCGTGAAGCTTGATACCATCTCGGCCCATGATCGGGGGCTGGCTTATGGTGACGGTCATTTCACCACCATGGCGGTGAGAGAAGGACAGGTATTGCTGTGGCCAGCGCATCTGGCTCGACTGCAACAGACCAATAGCCGGCTGGGATTGGTTGAACCGGACTGGGATCTCTTGACCCGGGAGGTTGAAGAGATGGTGGCCGAGCAGCCACAATGCGTGGCCAAGGTGATCCTGACCCGCGGCGAGGGGGGGCGGGGCTATGACGGCAGCGGATGTCAGCACACAACCCGGATTGTCACTCTGGCGCCATTTCCCACTCACTATGGCCAGTGGCAACAGGAGGGGATCGAGATGGTGGTGTGCCGCCAGCGGATCGGTGATGCCCCCATGCTGGCCGGGCTTAAAACCTTGAATCGTCTGGAGCAGGTATTGCTGAAAAGCGAACTTGTCAGCCGAAATGCAGTCGAAGGGATAGTGCTTAACAGTCGCGGTTTTCTCATTGAAGGGGTCAGTGCCAATCTGTTTTGGCGTCGGGGCAAGACGGTGTTTACGCCCGATCTCGCCCGCGGTGGTGTCGATGGCATCATGCGTCGCCAGGTGATGGCGATGTTGAAACAGATGAGTATTGAGTTGCGTGTGGTAGAGGCTCCGCTGGAGTCACTATGGCAGGCGGAAGAGGTGTGGCTCACCAATACCCTGATGGGGATCGTGCCGGTCAATGGCATCGAGGATATTCACTATCCCCCAGCGGTATTGAGTCGCCGTTTACAGGAGCGTTTGGTCATTGAAGTTTAATCGGCTTTACACCCTGCTCGCGGGGGCGGCACTGACGGTAGCCGCTGCCGGGGGCTATGTACATTACAAATGGCAACAGGTAGAGACGCTCACCAACAAGGGGCCGACCCGGCTCTTTACGGTGGAGAAGGGCGCCCATGCGGCGCGCCTGATCGCCGAACTGGGTGAGGGGGAAACCAGCCCCTGGGCGGTGCGGCTCTGGCTGCGCAGCCATCCCGAACTGGTGGCCATCAAATCGGGCACCTATGAAATCAAGGAAGGGGCCCCTCTCAAGGAGACCCTTTCCCTGTTCGCATCGGGCAAGGAGTTTCACTTCAGCCTCACCTTCGTCGAAGGTTCCCGTTTCGAGGATTGGCAAAAGCAACTCTCCAGCGCCCCATACCTTGAGCGGTTGACCGTCGAGCAATCCGAAGCCGACCTGGCGCAGGAACTCGGCATCGAGAATGGCAAGCTGGAGGGTTGGTTCCTGCCGGAAACCTATGCCTATACCACCCATGCCAGCGATCTCTCGATCCTGCGTCGCGCCCATCAGGATATGGAGACTTTCCTGCAGCAGAGCTGGGAGAAACGTCAGGCCAACCTGCCTTACAAGACCCCTTATGAGGCGCTGATCATGGCCTCCATCATCGAGAAAGAGACCGGCCAGCCGGACGAGCGGGCGCAGATCGCCTCCGTATTCGTCAACCGTCTGCGTCTGGGCATGAAGTTGCAAACCGATCCCACCGTCATTTACGGGGTGAAGGATCGCTTCGATGGCAACATTCGCCGCAGCGATCTGACCGACAAGAATCCCTACAACACCTATGTGATCGACGGTCTGCCGCCCACGCCTATTGCCATGCCAGGAAAGGCCTCCATCGAAGCTGCGCTTAACCCCAAGTCGACTGATTATCTCTATTTTGTCGCCAAGGGGGGCGGTGCCCACTATTTCTCCAAGACTCTCGATGAACACAATCGGGCGGTTCGTGAATACATATTGAAGAAACCCTAATGTCTAAATTTATTGTGATCGAAGGATTGGAAGGGGCAGGGAAGAGCTCGGCCGTTCGTTATGTGACCGACTATCTGCAGCGCCACGGCATCAACCGGATCGAGTGCACCCGCGAGCCGGGTGGTACGCCACTGGCCGAGCGGATGCGGGCTATCGTCAAAGAGGTGCACGACGAGCGCCTCACCATCGAGGCGGAATTGCTGCTGATGTATGCCTCCCGGGTACAACTGGTGGAGACCCGCATCAAGCCGGCACTGGCCGATGGTATCTGGGTGGTGGGGGATCGCCACGATCTCTCCTCCCAGGCCTATCAGGGGGGCGGCCGTGGTATCGATGCCCAGCTTATCGGAGCCATCAAGCAGGCGGTGCTCGGCAACTTCAAGCCGGATTTCACCCTCTATCTCGATATCGATCCTGCCCTTGGCTTGCAGCGCGCACGCCATCGCGGCGAGCTGGATCGCATCGAACTGGAGCAACTGAGCTTCTTCGAGCGTACCCGAACTCGTTATCTCGAACTGGCCGCCCAGGATGATTCCATTGTGGTGATCGATGCGGCGCAAACGCCGGAACAGGTCAAAGCGGCCATCGAGTGTGCATTGGATCACTATCTGTCGAACGAGCCGCTATGTATCCCTGGCTGATCCCTGACTGGCATGCCCTGAGCCAGACGGCCCAGTCCGGTCGTCTCGGCCACGCCTGGTTGTTGCTGGGCGATCCCGGTCTTGGCAAGGAGCAACTGGCTGAGCGGCTGGCGCGTTTGCACCTTTGCCAACAACCGGATCGTGGAGAACCGTGTGGTCAGTGCCACTCCTGCCAGCTGTTTGACAAGGGCAACCACCCGGATCTCGGCACCATAACGCGCGACAGCAAGACCATCGGGGTCGAGGCCATTCGCGAGATCTGCACCCGGCTGCAGGGCTCTGCCCATCTCGGCCGTGGCAAGGTGGTGATCATTCCTGATGCGGAGCGGATGACCGAATCCGCGGCCAATGCCCTGCTGAAAACCTTGGAAGAGCCGGCCGGCGACAGCTTGCTGTTGCTGATTGCCTCCCAGGTTTCCCGGTTGCTTCCCACCATTCTCAGTCGCTGTCACAAACATGTCTGTCAGTTGCCTGCGGAAGGGGAAACAGTACGCTGGTTGGCCGAGCAGGGTCATCAGGCCACTCTGGCTCAGGTGCGGATCTGTCAGGGGGCACCGCTGCGGGTACTCGACTATATCGAGCTGCAACAGGACGGTACTCGCCGCGAACTGCTGGAACAGTTTGTCGCCCTGAGTCAAAGTCCGGTCAAGGCGACGGCACTGTGCAGCCAGCTTGGTCAGGAGACGCAGGTCAGGTTGCACTGGTTGCAGCTCTTCTTGTGTGATGCCCTGAAAACCCAGGCCGGATGTGGTCACCATCAGCTGGCCATGCCTGATCTGGCCATCTTGAGCCAGCGGTTGGCGGAGCAGCACTCCAGCGAAAAACTGCTGGAGGCAGAACAAGATCTGGTTGCCCTGAAAGCGGCCTGTCAGCCGGGTCAGCTCTCCAATCCCACCATCCATCTGATGAACTGGCTCAGTCGCTGGTTATAAGTACCGACAAGCAGAAAGGTTTTATATGTTACTCGTTGATTCCCACTGTCATCTCGATCGCCTCAGCTATGGCAGCAAGCAGACCAGCATGTCTGATGTACTTGCCAAGGCCGCGAAACTGGACGTGGGATATTTTCTCTGTGTCAGTGTGACTCAGGCACAGTTCCCGACCATGCTCGAGGCGATCGCTCCCTATCCCCAGGTGTTTGCCTCTTGCGGTGTACACCCGCTCAATCAGGAACCCGGGGTGGATACAGCCTTGTTGCTGACACAGGCTGCGGACGAAAGAGTGATCGCCATCGGCGAAACTGGGCTTGACTACTTTTATTCCCCTGAAAACAAAGAGGTGCAGCAAGCTTCTTTCCGCGAACATATCCGGGTTGCCCGCGCGTTGAACAAGCCGCTGATCATCCACACTCGCGATGCCCAGCAAGATACCTTGCAGATCATGCGTGAAGAGGGAGCTGATCAGGTGGGCGGTGTGCTGCACTGTTTCACCGAGTCTCTCGAGATGGCGCAAGCCGCGATGGCGATGGGGTTCTATATCTCCATCTCCGGGATCGCCACCTTCAAAAATGCGTCTGCACTGCAAGAAGTGGTCAAGGCTCTGCCCCTCGACAGATTGCTGGTCGAGACCGACTCGCCCTATCTTGCACCTGTTCCGCATCGGGGGAGGGAGAACGAACCTGCCTTTGTGCGAGACGTTGCGCAGTTTATTGCCGATCTGCGTCATATTCCGCTTAATGAATTGGCAGAAGCCACCAGCCGGAATTTCTTTGAACTGTTCAAGCTGGCGAAAAAATAACACAGAAGCCCCGTTGCTCGGGGCTTTTATATTTCAAATACCAAGCTGATTACCCACCTGAAAATCAACCTAGCACAACGTTATCTCTCACCCACCCAGTCAATTCAACTCGTTCATCCATACAAAACTGGGTGAATGATATTCCGATGTTTCGTTTTTTCACCGTGGTCAAAGGGTATTAAAACATCAGGCTATAAGTATCGATAATATTCATTATCGATACTTGATGTATGGAAAGGATCCTGTAAGATCCTATCAAACTTCATATGAATCATAGTGTTCCGTGGCATATCCATCCTTATCCAATCCGGCTCATCAGTCACTGCAGACTGTTTTCGATGCGCAGCTAAATAGTCGGGCACGCCGCTTTTTGCGCAGTGCAAAAGCGGATTCCACCCTCAATGCCTATCAGGCGGATACCCGTATTTTTGTCTTCTGGTGTCAATTGCACGGGCTGGATCCGCTACAAACGACCCATCACGACATCATGAATTTTCTCGCTGATCAGGCCGACGGCGTATTGGCCGACTGGATATGGCTGGATAAAGAGGAGGGGAAGGGAGAACTGCGTAATGGCGAGCCTCGAAAACCAGCAACCCTGGTGAGACGGCTGGCGGGGATCCGTTATGCCTTCAAGCAGAAAGGCATTCACCCCATGCCCACCGAACATCCCGAAATCAAGGAGATGATGCGCGGTATTGTCAGGTTGGGGGATAACCGTAAACGCAAAACCGGCGCCCTGACGCTGCAACCATTGACCCAGGTGCTCGATGGCATCGACACCGGTGATCTGGCTGGCTTGCGTGATCATACCCTGCTGCTCTTGATGTTCAGTGGCGCCTTGCGCCGCTCGGAAGCAGCCCGAATTGAAGTGAGCGATCTCGATTTTGTGGGGCAGGGGATCCGCCTTCGCCTCAAACCGAGCAAGCATCAGCTGCATGAAACCGAGATAGCCTTGATTCCGGGCAAACACTATTGCCCCGTGTCGGCACTGCAAAAATGGCTACACAAAAGCCGGATCAGCGAGGGGCCGCTGTTTCGACGCATGAACCGCTGGGGCCAATTGATGGCCGAACCACTCGGCCCCCAGGGCATCAATCTGATGATCAAGCGCCGAACCGGCCAAACTATTGACGATCTCTACGTCAGTGGCCATAGCCTGCGTCGCGGGTTCATTACCTCGGCGGTGACTGCCGGTAAGCCGATGAACAAGATCATAGAAGTGACGCGCCACAAGGATATGCGGACCCTGCAGGAGTACTTCGATGACGCCCATAAGTTCTCCGATCATGCCCTTGATGGCTTGCTTTGACACAACTGCGTCACTTCGTTTTTTATGTTAAATGATATCCTGTTGATCTGATGATATATTTGCCGTGCAGCCAGCAGCCCAAGGTGGAAGGGGCATCTTCCAATGGATAATGGCATGTGATGAGAGATAACAAACTCGGAAACGTAATATCGCAAGGACATATGAGCCAAGAAATCACAGTGCGTGAAGAGCAAGAGGCGGGGCCCCAAAACAATGCCGAGCGGCAGCGCCAACATGTAAAACGCAAGCAGGAGACCCATACCCGGCTGCAATGCTGGATCAGCAATCGCCACGCCGAACGATTGGCCGCACTGGGTCTTCATCTCGAAGACAGTCAGGCATCACTCATCGAGCAGGCGATCGATCTGCTCTACCAACATGAGCTGGGTAGAGAACCTCCGTTTGAAAACAGAGTCGCCACACAGCTCGAAGAGACTGTTGAATAGACACAAAAGTGAAGTAACAGCGAAACGTGAAGAGATAAAAAAAGCCAGGTACGAATTCCTTGTACCTGGCATAGGGGAATTGGCTCCTTGCAGAGCCGTGCGCTAACTGGTGTTCGGATTGCCTTAAGCTTAGACAAGGCTCAAGGCTTTTCAAGATCCGAAGAAAAGTTCAACCAGAGTGTGGGTATTTCAGACTCGTTCAAGTGCTGATGAACCGAGCGTCCCACTACGCATTGAACAGATTGTTGTCACGCACCAGCTCGCGGGGGAGGGCATTCTTAACCCGACTCCCCACCCATTTCCCCATGCCCAGGGTATGCCCCTGATAGCGGACGATCACCTCGCCAGTGCCAGCATCCTGTTCTGGCCAGACATCCCGCCCCATCATGAATTCCCGCGCATTGGCGCTATCCAGCTCAACCACGCCCTTGCTCGCTTTATCGCCATAGGCCAGTGCCCACTCATGAGTGAGGCGATAACCTTTCTTGAAGGTTTCGGCCAACTTGATGCCGATGCGGTCGAAACGCAGCTTGCCCTGCACCTGATCAAACCGCTGGGGGAAGAGCCAGATCTCGTCATTGCGGCCAAACAGCTGACCCTGCGGTGCTACCCCAAAGTTGGCTTCAATTTTTCGCAATATGAGTTCCGCCTCTTTGGCAGGAAGCGGCGCAAAAGGGAATTTACCCAGCTTGCCCGGCTTGAACATGGTGTTGGGCACCGAGTGATGCTTGCGTAATCTGGCGACGAAAAAGCCCTCACTGTCGAAGATCTGGGGCCAAACGTGCAGGTATCCTTCGGATGTACAGGCCTGCTCTGCATGGGGGAACAGGTCTGCCAACGAGTCAAAACTCAAGGCATCGCCAAACTTGTCCAGCAGGGATTGGCAGACCGCCTGATTCTCCTGTTCACTCAAGGTACAGGTGGAGTAGACCAGTACGCCACCCGGTTTCAAGGCATGGAAGGCACTCTCCAGCAGCCCCTGCTGCACCGCCGCGATCTCGTCGATGCTCTCGATACTCCAGTTGCGCAGTGCATCTTCATCCTTGCGCACCGTACCTTCACCGGAGCAGGGGGCGTCGAGCAGGATGGCATCGAAGGTCTCCGGCAACCACTGGCCAAATACCTTGGCATCAAAATGGGTCATCCCCACATTGGTCACGCCGCAGCGCTGGATATTGGCGCTAAGCACTTTCAACCGGCTGCTGGAAAACTCGTTGGCAACCAGCATTCCCTGATTGTTCATCAGAGCCGCGATCTGGGTGGTCTTGGAGCCGGGGGCCGCCGCCGCATCCAGCAACATGCCATCCGCTTTGATCTTGTCGCTGGCAAAGAGTGCCGTCACCGGCAGCATGGAGCTCGCTTCCTGAATGTAGAAGAGCCCGCTCAAGTGCTCGGCGGTGTTGCCAAGTGGGACAGTTTCATCGCTGCGGGTCAGCCAGAAGCCGGTATCACACCAGGGCACAGGGTCGAGCTGCCAACCCAGTGGCTCCATCAGGGCGACGAAATCCGAGACGGCGATCTTCAAGGTGTTGACCCGAATGCTGCGGCGCAGCGGACGTCGACAACTGGCCACAAACTCATCCATCGAGAGATGGGCCGGCATGATGGCTGCAATGTGGCGTAAAAAGTAATCGGGAAGGAAGGTGTTGTCGTGCACTGTGCCATCTCGTTGACCGAAAAAGAGGGGCGATATCCTATCACAAGGCTAAGAATATTCTGAATCTGAACCCTATCAACAGGCACTGGAATATAAAAAAGCCCGGCACTGTACCGGGCTTGGATGAGATACAAAGGGAAGAGATCAGGGCTGGATACGCGGACTCCACTCCAGCCACTCTTTCTCGGCCTTGCCGTAGAGCGGATAGCTGTGACCAGCCTTGACGGTCGGCCCCATCTCTCTCTCCGGCGTATTGAAAGCAATGCCGCCGGCCAGCAGGCTCTGCACCGTCTCCACTTCGATGGTGCCACCAGTCAGCCCGATATCCGCCTTAACCCCGGAGACATTCCAGAAACGGGAGTTGGCCCGCACCAGATGGGCATACTCCTGATCCACGTTGACACCGATCACCACCTCGCTGCCATCCCGAGCCAGCGCCACCTTGGTGACACTGCCCACCACCATCTTGCGAAACAGTAGCGGACTGCCGACGCTCAGGCCATTGACGGAGGGGCTCTTGAGGGTCAGGGCCAGACCCACCGGGCCGACCTGACTCAAGGGGAAGCGATCTTTGCCTGCGCCTTTTCCGGGTTGTGCTTCTACAAACGCCCCCTTGATCAGGGTATCGAGGTGAGCGACACCGCCCAGCCCCAGCTTGGCCTGCACCAGAGTAAAGCGGGCGCCGGACTGCAGGAAACGCTCGGCGTGGTGGCCATCGAGTTCCGCCTTGAAGATCACCTGACCCAGTGACGGCTCCAGCTCGATCTCTTCAATTTTGCCGATATCGACACCGCGATAGCGGATCGGGCTGCCAATCCCGAGCCCCGGATTGCTCTCTGCCACCAGTGACAGCTGGCGCACCTTGGCCTTGGCTTGCTCCCTGGAATCGAACAGTTGATGACTGCTGCGGCCATTGGCCAACCGATCGAACTCGATGGCGCCACGCAGCAGGGTACCGAGGTTGCCCACCTTGACCTGCACACCATCGACCCGCACCTTGGTGTCGATGGCCGGTTTTTTCCAGAACTGGGGTTGCTGTGCGAGGAGAGGAGCATAGACCCCATCAATTTCGAGTTCGATCTCGACCCCCTCTTTGGCGGCGCGTAGCTGTTTGACCTTGCCCGCTTCCAGCCCAAGATATAGCACAGGCGAGCCAATGCCAATGCCATCGGCCTGATCTGCCTTGAGCAACCAGCGTTGGGGCTTGGCATCACGGGTACCGAGCAGTGCCAGCTCCTGACTGGGGTAGAGACGGTTAATCCGCTCGCCACTGCTGGCTTGTACCAGCTTGATCCCGCCTCCCAACCAGGCACTGGCAGGACTGGTTTCTACTTTGATGCCGCTCAGATCGGCATCGATCTGCAGCGGGGCAGCGCGATAGAAGCGGGCACGGTTGAGCAGATGACCATAGTTCGGCGCCATCACCAGCTCGACGCTGGCATTGCCGCGCGCATCCAGGGTGAGCTGGCTGATACGGCCCACCTGCAATCCTTTGTACCAGACAGGTGCATCCTGATTGAGCCCCGCCAGATCGTCAGCCTGCAGCGTCACCTTGGTGCCGCTCTGGGGCGCGCGATCGGTCAGAACCATCTTCTGTGCCGGTTTGCCCGCCACATAGTCGAGGCGAATGGCCGGACCGGAGAGCAGGCGATCTGCATGCTGCACACCGGTCGCGGAGAGGGAGACGCTCTCCCACACCAGTTGACTCTTGTCGGTAATGCGATAGGCCTGCTCCGGGTTGATCAGCGCTGTGACCACACGGCCTTTGTCGGTGAGGCGAATGGGGTCGATACGACCAATCTCGATCCCCTCATAGAGGATGGGCATCCCCTCCTTGACTGGAAGATCGCCAGCCGCAATGTCGATACGCTCGCCACGCGCCGCTTCCGCCAGCCCTTTATAGAGGACGAAAGTCTGTCCCTTCTCCGGTTCCGGTGAATCTTTGGGCGAGTCAAAGGCAATGCCGCCGCTCAGAATGGAGGTGAGGCTGCCAGCCTCCACGCTCACCCCGGCCAGACTGAAGGAGCCCTTGATGCCACTGATGTTCCAGAAGCGGGTATCAGCTTTGACCAGATGTTCGAAACGCGGCTCGATCACCAGATCCAGAATGACGTTCTGGTTGTCCTGACCCAGGCGGGTATTGATGACGCTGCCCACCTCGATACCGCGGAAATAGAGCTTGGCGCCAATCCCTACCGAACCCAGCGAATCGGCGGTCAGGTGCAGCATCCGCCCCTGAGCCTGATAGCCGGGAGGAGGGCCCTCCAGGGCATCGAAGGTCTCCTCCAGCGGATTGCTTTCACGCCCCGGTTGCAGGTTGATGTAGTTGCCGGAGACCAGGGTATCGAGGCCGGAGATTTCGGTGAGCGACGCCTTGGGGCTCACCAGCCAGAAGTCGGATCCCTTGCGGATCAGCGGCCTGGCACGGCTGTCAATCTTGGCCATCACCGCAATCTTGCGGCCATCTTCAGCCAGCTCCAGCTCTTGCACCACGCCGATGGCCACCCCCTGGTAACGAACCTGGGTTTTCCCCGGCAAGATGCCGTTGCCCTGGGCGAAGTTGATCTGGATAAGCTGGCCACGGCTCAATACCTGCTGATAGAGAAAGCCACCTGCCAGCAGCAGGGCTATCAGGGGTAACAGCCAGACCGGTGATAACCAGCGACGCTTTTCAATGACGGGTTCAGCCCCGATCATAGTGACTCCTTATTGGCTGGATTAAACAGCACATCAGACAAAAACAGAGAAATCATCAACGGGCCGCCTTGTCCCACAGTAAACGGGTATCGAGCATGCGGGCCGACATCATGGTCAGCACTACCACACCGGCAAAGGCGGTGGCCCCCGGGCCTGCGCGGACACTCAGCAGCACACCCCGATCGACCAGCGCCACCATCAGCGAAATCACGAACAAGTCCAGCATCGACCAGCGACCGATAAAATCGATCACCCGATACATCACCAGCTGGCGCTTGCGCCGCACCGGTTTGGCCCGCTGCAACTGCCAGCAGATCCAGCCCAGCCCCAATATTTTTCCCACTGGCACCAGTATGCTGGCGGTGAGGACTATGGTGGCAATCCCGCTCATTTTGCTGCGATAGAGCATCATGATACCGCTGAAGATGGTATCTGACTGCAGCAACCCCTTGTTGTAGAAATGGGTTATGGGCAACAGATTGGCAGGCAACAACATGAAGGTGGCGAGCGCCAGCAAGCCCCACGACCAGGCGAGGGAGCGGGGAATGCGCACCTGTAATTTGCTGCTGCAACGGGGGCAGACTGCCCCGGCTTGATAGCGCACCAGCAAACCGCAGGTATGGCAGCGGCAGAGCCCCATCTCACGGGCGCTGGTCATGTTCCGGCTCCTTTAACGGGATCCGCGCCCAGTAGGGGGCGGGGTCAAACAGGATCAGCAGGGTCATGTTGAGCAGCATCAAAATACCGAGGCTGAGCAAGCCGCCACCGAGGCGCACATCGGCGATGTCGATCAGTTTGAACAGGGCAACCAGCAGGCTGACGATATAGACCTCCAGCATGGCCCAGTGGCGAAACACCTCGACCAGCTTCAAGGTGACGGGAAGAATGTGCCAACGTTTGGCCAGACCCGAAGCCAGCACAAAGATCCCCGCCAATAACCCTACCGGTGCCAGTACGGCGCACCAGAGCACCAGGGAAGCAACCCAGAACTCCCCCTCGCCAAACAGCACAAAAATCCCGTGCAGCAAGTTGGCATCGGAGTTGACGCCAGCCAGCCGCAGATAGATGAGGGGCTCGAAAAAGGCGGAGGGCAGCAGCAGAAAACCGGTGATGGTCAAGGCCATCAACTGGGAAGGACGAAAGGCATAACGGCCATAGAGATGCTGATGACAACGCGGGCAGTGGGCATGACGACGCAGCGGCAGTGCTTTGCGCTGGATCAGCAAGTCGCACGCCGGACAGACAATTACGGAACCGGGCTCCATCATACAATTCAACCTGTTGAAGGAATTGGTGAAATTTACCCTAAAACCGGTTTCCTGTCTTGCCTGCGGCCGGAATGTTACGAAAGTATAATTGACGTTAACGTAAACGTGATATTAGATAGCCAGACTAGACAGGTGAAAGGAGTCATGATGTCCAGTTTGTCCCCCTCGGCAGGCTTGCGCTTTCGCACCGCCCTTGCCAATGAACATCCCCTGCAGATCGTCGGCACCATCAATGCCTATATGGCGCTGATGGCCGAGCGCAGCGGCTTTCAAGCTCTTTATCTCTCCGGCGCCGGAGTAGCCAATGCCTCCTATGGCTTGCCGGATCTCGGCATGACCTCCCTCAACGACGTGCTGATCGATGCCGAACGGATCACAGCGGCGACCCGAGTGCCGCTATTGGTCGATATCGATACTGGCTGGGGTGGGGCATTCAATATCGCCCGCACCATTCGCGCGTTCGAGCGAGCCGGAGTTGCCGCCGTCCATATGGAAGATCAGGTGGCCCAGAAGCGCTGTGGTCATCGTCCCAACAAGGCGGTGGTCCCGCTTGAGGAGATGTGCGATCGGATCAAGGCTGCAGTAGATGCCCGCGAGAATAGCGAGTTCGTCATCATGGCCCGCACCGATGCACTGGCGGTAGAGGGGATGGAATCTGCTCTTGAACGCACCGCTGCCTATGTGGCCGCCGGGGCCGACATGATCTTCGCCGAGGCGGTGACCGAGCTTGCTCAGTACGACCAGTTCAAGCAGGCGGCCAAAGTGCCGATCCTCGCCAACATGACCGAGTTCGGCAAAACCGAACTGTTTGACAAAGAGCAACTGGCCGCCCACGGGGTCGACATGGTGCTCTACCCCTTGAGTGCCAACCGGGCCGCCAATCAGGCCGCCCTCAACGTCTATCAACATATTCGCCAGGATGGCCATCAGCGCGCTGTCGTGGAGACCATGCAGACCCGGGAGTCACTCTACGACTTCCTCGGATATCACCACTACGAGCAGACACTGGATCGTCTGTTTACAGCCAAGGAATAGGAGGCAGCTTATGGGACAGCAAAAACCGTTGGGCGGGGCCGGTCTGCGCGGTCAAAGCGCAGGGGAGACCAGTATCTGCACAGTAGGCAAGAGTGGCACCGGTCTTACCTATCGCGGCTATGACATCAAGGAGCTGGCCGATAGCGCCCAGTTCGAGGAGGTTGCCTATCTGCTGCTCAAGGGGGAGTTGCCCGGTGAGCAGCAGCTTGACGCCTACAAGCGCGAGCTGCGCCGCCTGCGCACCTTGCCCCAGCCGCTGCTGGAAGTGCTGGAACGCATTCCCGCCGATGCCCATCCCATGGATGTGCTGCGCACTGGCTGCTCCATGCTCGGCGATCTGGAGCCGGAAGATGGTTTCGAGCATGAGCATGAAGTGGCGGATCGGCTGCTGGCTGCCTTCCCGGGCATTCTGATCTACTGGTACAAGTTCAGCCATGAAGGTATTCGTATCGCCCTCGACAGCGACGAGGAGTGTATCGGTGGCCACTTTCTGGCGCTGCTGCACCAGAAGGCACCGAGCGAGCTGGAGCGGCGGGTGATGCATGTCTCCCTTATCCTCTACGCCGAGCATGAGTTCAACGCCTCCACCTTTGCGGCGCGGGTTTGCGCCTCGACGCTCTCTGACATGTTCTCCTGCATCACCGCGGCCATCGGCACCCTGCGCGGCCCGCTCCATGGCGGTGCCAACGAGGCGGCCATGGCGATGATCGAACACTGGCAGGATGAAGAGCAGGCAAGGCGCGAATTGCTGGCCAAGCTGGCGGCCAAGGAGAAGATCATGGGCTTTGGCCACGCCATCTACCGCACCTCGGATCCACGCAACGTCATCATCAAGGAGTGGTCGGCCAAGCTCGCCGAGGCGGTAGGGGATGATCGCCTCTATCGCGTCTCCTGCGAGGCGGAGAAGGTGATGTGGGAGGAGAAAGAGCTCTTTCCCAACGCCGACTTTTTCCACGCCAGCGCCTATCACTACATGGGGATCCCGACCAAGCTGTTCACCCCCATCTTCGTCTGCTCGCGGGTCAGCGGCTGGTGCGCCCACGTGATGGAGCAGCGCGAGCACAACCGGATCATCCGCCCGAGCGCCGATTATGTCGGCCCGGCCCCCCGTCACTTTGTCTCTCTACAACAACGATAAGGAAATCACGATGTCCGCCAACGTCGACGTCAACCACAGACCCGAGCCCGATCAGGTGCTGGTCGATATTGCCGATTATGTCTGCAACCACCCCATTACCAGCGAGGCGGCCCTCGACACCGCCCGCTACTGCCTGATGGATACGCTCGGCTGTGGCCTCTTGGCCCTGCGCTTTCCCGAGTGCACCAAGCACCTTGGCCCTATAGTCCCCGGGACACTGGTACCCCATGGTGCCCGGGTGCCCGGTACCCAGCTCTGCCTCGACCCCGTCAAGGCGGCCTGGGATATCGGCGCCATCATCCGCTGGCTCGATTACAACGACACCTGGCTGGCCGCCGAGTGGGGTCACCCCTCCGACAATCTGGGGGGCATTCTGGCCACCGCCGACTGGCTCTCCCGTACTCGCGTGGCCGAGGGCAAGGCGCCGCTCACCATGAGCGATGTGCTGGTGGCCATGGTCAAAGCCCACGAAATTCAGGGGGTGCTGGCGCTGGAGAACTCCTTCAACCGGGTCGGTCTCGATCACGTGGTGCTGGTCAAGGTCGCCAGCACCGCCGTGGTGACTCATATGCTGGGTGGCACCCGCGATCAGGTAATCGATGCGGTCTCCCAGGCCTGGGTCGATGGCCAGAGCCTGCGTACCTACCGCCATGCCCCCAATGCAGGGTCGCGCAAGAGCTGGGCGGCAGGAGATGCCACCTCTCGCGCGGTGCGCCTCGCCCTTATCACCATGAGCGGCGAGATGGGCTATCCCGGTGTGCTGAGCGCCCCCAAGTGGGGCTTCTACGATGTGCTGTTCAAGGGCAACCAGTTCGCCCTGCATCAGGGGTACGGCAGCTATGTGATGGAGAACGTGCTGTTCAAGATCTCTTATCCCGCCGAGTTCCATGCCCAGACCGCGGTTGAGTGCGCCATGAAACTGCACGGTCAGGTGAAGGGGCGGCTGGATGAGATCGACCGCATCGAACTCACCACCCATGAGTCGGCCATTCGCATCATCAGCAAGGTGGGTGCCCTCAATAACCCGGCCGATCGGGACCACTGCCTGCAGTACATGGTGGCGGTGCCGCTGATCTTTGGGCGCCTGATCGCCGAGGATTACGAGGATGACGTGGCGGCCGATCCCCGCATCGACGCGCTGCGTAGCAAGATGGTGGTGCAGGAGGACAAACGCTACAGCCACGAATATCTGGAGGCGGACAAGCGCTCCATTGCCAACGCCATCCAGATCTTCTTCAAGGACGGTACTCACACCGCCAAGGTGGAGGTGGAGTATCCGGTCGGCCATCGTCGCCGTCGGGAGGAGGGGATCCCGCTGCTGGTGGAGAAATTCCAGCACAATCTGGCCACCCGCTTCCCGGCCAAACGGGTCAGCGACATTCTGGCCCTCTGTCAGGATGGGCCGCGCCTTGCCGCCACCCCGATGCACGCCTTTATGGATCTGCTGGTGATCTGATCGCTCCGCTCTTGCATTGGCCAACATATCGGCAAACAGTGATAAACGAAAAGCGGGCTCATCGGCCCGCTTTGTTATTCTGGCGGCTTATCCCTCAATAAGCCTTACCCCAGCGCACTGCTGTCGCCGTTAAAGAGCGCCGTCATGATGGCCGTCTCGCGACTGGCGATGGTCTCGAGAAACTCGTTGGCACGCCCCATCTGATGACACACCTGATAGCCGCGCTCGACAAAGGAGAAGAGCTCGCCAAGCCCCGCCAGATGGGCTGGCCCTGACACCAGCTTGAGGGTTGCCCCCAGCAGCGGCTTTCTCGCCAGTCTGTCCAGCGTCATGCCAAGCTCGCTCACCAACGCAATCTGATGTTCCCGGCGCGCCTGTTCACCCACGGCACGATAGGCGATGGTGTAATGATCCGGTGTGATGGGATCAATGCCATCAATGCGCCGCAGCGCCACCACCATCAGGTAGTCCAGCTCTTCGGAGAGAGCGTCGAGCTCGATCGCTTGCGCCAGCACCTTGAGGCCGGACTCCGGCAACAGCCGCTCGGCGGTTGGCATCACCCGCATCACGTCCGCATCGCGGCGGGCGCAATCCCCGGGGCCATAGAGATCGGTCAGGAAAAACTCGGCCGCCGGGCCGTAGCGGTCACTCTCCAGCAGATCACGATGGGTTCGCCCCAACCGGTCGGCCTGCCACTGGCGTAGCCGATCCCGATCCTGCAGATCCTCCGGGTGAGCACGCATCTGCTCGCGCAAGGCTGCAACCCGCTTGAGCTGGCGGTAGAGCCGACCCAGGGTGCTATCGTCGTCGTGGGCATGTTCTTGATGCGTCATCTACAGCTCTCTGGCCTTGGGCCCATTGATGGGGATTCGGTGATACGAAGATACAAGTGAATGAAAAACAAGCAGCTTTTGCTGATCGTTCCGTGACAAGTGTAGCGCGCACGGGGGAGGGAATAAATGCCATGCCCCGCTGATGGCCTGCATCCCTCTCGACTCTGTTAAGTGAGTCCCATTTATGTGAACCATCCTTTCATTTGTTGTGAACATGTGTTTAATATCAATAACTAACTTATGACCCAGAGTAACTACCATGTTCTTCAACTCGCTTGCTGGCAGCAGCGCACTCTCTACCATCCAGATCAGCCGTCAGCATCCGCTGGGACTGGCCGCCGCCCGGATCGCGGCCGAAGCCATCGCTGCGGACATGAGCGAGAGCTATCAACTCGATTGCGAATGGGCGGATGAAGAGGAGACCGAGTTACGCTTTCGCGGCTCAGGGGTACATGGCACTCTCACCCTGGACGAAGATACCCTGGAACTGGAAGTGCATCTTGGTTTGATGCTGTTGCCAGTACGCAGCGTGCTGGAGCAGGAGATCCTCGATTATGTCGACAATCGCTTACCTTGCCCCAAACGTGTTTGAAACTCTTCGTTGCACTGGTTTTAAATAAACCAGCTGTAAACGATGGCTGTTTGAAATAAGTTTGCAAGCCATGTGGTTTGTCAGATTTATTATCCAGCGATGTCTCGATTCTATTTGTAAGTAATCTTTCATCTTTATTTCATATTTCGAGTCGGCACTCATTAAAGTCATTCTGATTGCATCAAGCCCTCATCCGGATATGAGGGAAGGAGCAATTTGCCGCCTCGGTAAATTCATTTTGTAGGGAAACAACCATGCCACTGAGTGAATTTATCTCCTGCGTCGATACCGCCTGGTTACGCATGGACAGACCCAACAACCTGATGCAGATCATCGGTGTCCTGATGTTTGAAGGAGAGCTTGATGAAACGCGTCTGCGGGCCGGATTGCGCCATACCATTTCGGTGCAACCCCGTTTCCACCAGCGGGCCGTGCTGGAGGGGGGCTCCTACTACTGGCGCCATGATCCCGATTTCGATCTCGATCAGCACCTCAAGCGAGTGATCCTGCCGGGTGAAGCGGGCAAGCTGGAGCTGGAGAAGCTGGTGGCCGATCTCGCCTCGACGCCGCTCAACCACCAGCGCCCCCTGTGGGATATGCACCTGACCGACACGTCGCTGGGTGGGCAAGCGCTGGTGGTGCGCATTCACCACGCCATGGGCGACGGCTTCTCGCTGGTGCGAGCCATGCTGACCATGATGGATAACACACCGGAAGGGGCGCCGCGACCACCGTCACCGGAGCCACTGGATGACAGCGATGACGAGGATGAGGAGGATTGCCACCAGGGCAGCCGGCTGGTGCGGGCCGGTCTCAAGCTGACCGGTAGCCTCTGGTCCAAATATGTCGAAGTGGTCACCCATCCCACCAAGGCGGTGGATTACCTCAAGACCGGGCGCGATCTGGCGAGCGAGCTGTGCAATATCGCCACCCTCGGTGATGACTCCCCCTGCCGCCTGCGGGGTAAGACCACCAGCACCAAGCGGGTGGCCTGGTCGGAGCAAATTGATCTGCCGGATATCAAGGCAGTGGGCAAGGTACTGGGCTGCTCGGTCAACGATCTGCTGATCGCCGCCACCGCAGGGGCGTTTCGCCACTACCTGCAGGAGAAGGGGGATGATGCCAACAAGGTCAAGATCCGCGCCCTGGTGCCAGTCAATATGCGTGCACCGGACGATGAGGGGGCACTTGGCAACCGCTTCGGGCTGGTGGCCCTGGACTTGCCACTGGATGTTGAACACCCGTTGCAGCGGCTCTATACCGTACGTGACCGAATGCAGGCGCTGCGCACCTCGCTACAACCCGTAGTAGTGCTCAACTTGTTACATGCCCTTGGCATGGCCCCCAATGCGGTGCAGCAGCAGGCCGTCGAGCTGCTCACGGCCAAGGCCAGCGCGGTGATCACCAATGTGCCCGGCCCGCAGCAGACCCTCTATCTGGCTGGAGCAAAATTGCGTCAGCCGCTGTTCTGGGTGCCTCAATCGGGGGATATCGGTGTCGGCGTCTCCATCCTCTCTTACGATCACAAGGTGCAGCTGGGCCTTATCACCGACAAGAAGCTGGTACCTGACCCGGATCAGGTTGTCGACCGCTTCGCCGTGGAGTTTGAACAACTGTTACTGCTGGTGTTGCTGGAGCCTGAACTGCTGTTCGACCCGAACGGCCTTGATGCGCTGCTGAGTTGATCCGATACGTAAAAATCCCAATAAAAAGAGGCCAACCCGCGGGTTGGCCTCTTGTTTTGTTATCTATGAATAGTGGGAATAGCGGTTAATCCTCCAGCTCTTCCCGCGCCGCCTCCACATCGAGGCGCTCCATGGCATCCATGGGTTCGCACTCGGCCGCTTCGGCATAGAGGGCTTCGGCGGCTTTCAGGCGGCTCTTGCCGTGCAGCATCACCTGTGCGTTGGCGTACTCCATGCGGGCGATAGCCGAGTCGGGGATCAGCGCCAGCGCCTCCTTGAAGTGACGCTCGGACTCCTCCTTCTTGGCGCCATAGGTGAGGCCGCCGATCATGGCCCCCAGCTTGTCGACGATCTCCGCGTGCCAGGCGCCAAAGGCGATATGAGCCTCGGCGTGATCTGGCGCCAGCTCCAGCGCCTTCTCAAGGCTTACCTTGATCTTGTCGCCAATTCCTTGCGAGAGGGCCTTGGAGATGGAAATCACCTGACTGTAGCGACCAAGGGCCAGCGCGTGGAAATACCAGGCGTTGGCGTTCCTGGGCTGACGTTTTTGCAGCTTCTCGGCATGGCTGGCCGCCCGCTCGAAGGCGGCGCGCTTGGCATACTTGTCTTCCAGCAGATAGCTGGCATGGATCACCAGCGCTTTGTTCGCCACATTGAGGCCCGCCTCACCGGCCGCTTCGCCAAGGGCGACGGCCCGGGCAAAATCCCCGGCATGATAGGCCCGCCAGGCATCCTGCACCTGTTCATCCTCGGGCCAGGGTTCGGCATCCCCCTGATGGAGACGATCCCAGTTGTCCGCCAGCTTCTGGCCAGCATAGTCATAGGCCGCATCCGCGTAGGGGAAGGGGACAAATTCGAGTTGTGAAGTGGTCATGCTTGTTCTCCCTGTAGCATGTGAATCAAACCTTGTCGGTGTAGTGATGGGCGAGGGCGCCCAGATGAGCGCGGGCATCGGCCCGCAAATAGGGTGCGACCAGCTGCATCACCTGAAAGACGCCGAGGGCGATATCGGCGTCCGCCTTGGGGTGCAGTGCCCGCTGGTAAGAGATCCAGAATGTGCCCACCAGCGCCACATTAGCCGCCAGCGTGCGCATCTGTTGCGCCGTGCCTTCCATCAGCCCGACCGTTTGCAGATGGTTGCAAATGGCGATGGCGGTCTGCTCCTTGCGGCGCAGCAGGGCGGAAAAGCGCTGTTCCACCTGATGATAACCACTCATCAGGGTCGCGATATCGTAGTAGAGGAAACGGTACTGCCAGATGGCTTCAAACATCAGGTGGAGAAAGAGCCAGATATCTTCGGGCTCATCGGACGGGGTGCTTACCGCCTCCAACAGGCGATCCATCTGTTGTTCAAATTCGCAGAACAGGGCGTTGACGATCTCCTCCTTGTTGTGGAAGTGGTAGTAGAGATTGCCCTGGCTGATCTCCATCTCGGCCGCAATGGCCGAGGTGGTGACGCTGGGTTCCCCTTGTCGATTGAAGCAGGCGAGGGCAGTGGTCAGGATCCGCTCCCGGGTACGGCGTTTGGGTTTGCGATCCATGCTACTCCTTTGGTGATGAACGGCGCACGCCGTGGCGATAGCGTTTGGCAAGCCAGTGCTGCAACTGCTCCAGCGACTTGTCGAGGGCGGCGACCGAGCCAATGCCGGGGGCCAGCAGGGTGCGATCTTCATCGGCCAGCGCGGCCAGATTGAGCTCGAGGCCATGTTTGGCCAGCACCGGCGCCAGCTCGTCACGACGCTGCCAGAGATCGCGACGGGTATGCTGGTAAGCGTGCTCGCAGAGGCGGCGACGATCCCGGTAACTGAACACATTGGTGAAGAACATCTCGCCATCGGCAGAAGAGGGCTCAAACAGCAGGGCGTCGGCGTCGGGATATTGGTGCTTGTAGCGATCCATCCCCACATGCATGCGGGAGTGGATGATGGCGCGAAAGGTCTGGGCCAGTACCACCGGCAGACCGCTGTCCACCAGATTGGTCGGGGTGCCGGCGGCCATGTCCGCATCATAGGGAACCAGCGGATTGATGCAGAACACCAGATCCGCCCCCTCTTCCAGCGCTACCGAAGCGTGCAGGGTCTTGATCAGCGCCCCGTCCACATAGTAACGACCGTTGATCAAGGAGGGCGGAAAGAGACCGGGCAGGGCGGCTGACGCCTGTACCGCCGCCGAGATGGGCACATCATCGAGCCCCGGGCTGCCGAAGGCGACCGGATGGCCGGTATCGAGTTCGGTAGCGACCACAAACAGTCTGCTGCGCAGCTGGCGGAAATCGTTGCTGCGGCCGGGGCGAGAAAAAAACTGGGTCAGGGTGCGATCCACCCCGCGATTGTCGAACAGTCCGGTCGGAATGGCCTTGGAGAGTCCCTGCAGCGATTCAAACAGGCTTCGCTTCCAGGGCGCCGCCAGATAGTAGGTCAGGCTCTGCCACGCCAGTGGCGGGATCGAGGTCAGGCGGTCGGCATATTCACGAAAAGCGGGTCGCAGCAAGGTGGCCGGGTCAAACATCTCCCCCGAATCATCGCTGAGCAGGATCCGCACCAGCTTTGCCGGCGAGATGCCGTTGGCCAGCGCTGACGCCACCACGGCCCCCGAACTGACGCCAACATAAATATCGGCATGGTCAAGGCGCAAGCCGTTGATGCTGTCAGAGAGGGCTGCGCAGGCACCGATCTCGTAGATGCCGCCGAGCGGCCCGCCGCCAGCAAGGGCAATTGCGATGGTACTCATAGCGTCGCCTCTCTATCCATGACATTCACCATGACAAGACCGGCCCAGCGCAGGGCATGGGCCGGTATCAATCACCTTCCGTCACCGCGAGGGATCAGGGCAGGACGCTCTCTGCTTTGGCCTTCACCTCTTTCACCGCATCTTCAGCGGCGGAAAGGAGATCAGCGGCCTGCTCAACCACGGCCTCTTTGGCCTTGGCTACCGGAGCCTTCTTTACCGGAGGCTTGCGGGCAACGGGCTTTTTGGCGGCAGCCGGTTTGGCTTCAGCGGCAGGGGCCTCCTCTTCCTGCGCATCCAGCAGTTGCTGGACCACGTCGGTCAGCTCGGCCATGCGCTTGGAGAGCTTGTCGATATCCTTGCGGGTCGGAATGCCGAGGCTGGCCACAGCGCGGGCCACGCGATCTTCAAAAACCTGCTCCAGACGGCCCCAGGTATTGGCGGTCTTGTCGGTCACAGCTGCAATCTTCTCATCTGCGCTCTGACGGGTTTTTGCTTGCAGCGCTTCACCTTCCTGCACCAGGGCTTCAAAGATCTTGCCACCCTCTTCCTGCGCCTTGGCATAGGCGCCCAGACCGGCCAACCAGATCTGCTGGGTAGACTCCTTGATGGTGGAGGTGAGTTGGTTGTCGGTCACTGACCCTGCCAGCGCTTTCAATTTCTTAGCCATGATCTTCTCCTTGAATAACGACTGTTAAATGTAATGGCGACAACGAAACTGCAATCGGGTTGTGGCATTACTGATTTTTCAACTCCAGTCTAGGGACAAAAAATAGAGGGTTCTACCTAATAACGGAACAGGCACACCACCGAAATTAGGGTTTGCTCACGAACCGACAATCAAATTGCGGATTCCCATATGAATCGTGATATATCTAACAACCTAGTAACACCCTAATCAGTAGCAGGATTCTCTTTATGAACTATTTCATTACTGGCGGTAGTGGTTTTATCGGGCGTCGATTGATAAAAAAGTTATTCCAACAGCATCCCGACTGTACCGTCTATTTTCTGATGCGCGCCTCTCATCAGGAGAAATTGTCAGAGTTGTTCTCATTCTGGAATATGGATGAATCGCGCGCAGTCCCTGTTTTTGGCGACATGACGCAACCGCTGCTGGGGGTATCGGCCGAGATGCAGGAGCAGTTGATCGGCAAGATCGACCACTTCTTCCATCTGGCGGCCATCTATGACCTCAACGCCAAGGCAGGGATCCAGCAGCAGGTCAACACCGAAGGGACCCGTCAGGCTGTTCAACTTGCCGAGCGGCTGGGGGCGGGGCAGTTCCACCACTGCAGCTCCATCGCTGCTGCGGGCCTGTTTGACGGTCTGTTTCGCGAGGACATGTTCGATGAGGCCGAGCACCTCGACATGCCTTACTTTCAGACCAAGCACGAAGCGGAAGGGATTGTGCGAAACGAGTGCACAGTTCCGTGGCGAGTCTATCGACCGGGGATCGTCGTCGGTGACTCCAATACCGGCGAGATGGACAAGATCGACGGCCCTTACTACTTCTTCAAGACCATCCAGAAGCTGCGCCGTCTGCTGCCGCCCTGGATGCCGGCCATTGGGGTGGAAGGGGGCCGTATCAATATCGTGCCGGTCAACTTCGTGGTCGATGCCATGGTGCATATCGCCCATCAGGAGGGAGAGGAGAACAAAACCTTCCACCTGACCGACCCCAACCCGATGCGGGTCGGCGACATGCTGAGCACCTTCTCCCGCGCCGCCCATGCGCCAGAGCCTGCGATCCGCATCAACGCCTCTCTCTTTAACTTCATTCCCCGCCACCTGACCGCCATGCTGATGACCATGGCGCCGGTGCGCCGCATCCGCGATGCTGCCATCGCCGATCTGGGTCTGCCCAAGGATGTGTTCCGTCTTATCAGCTATCCCACCCGTTTCGACAGTCGCGAAACCCAGCGGGTACTGAAAGGCACCGGCATCGAAGTACCGCCGCTGCACAGCTACGCCTGGCGGCTGTGGGATTACTGGGAGCGCCACCTTGACCCCGAGCTCTTTATCGATCGCTCCCTGCGTGGTCGGGTAGAGGGCAAGGTAGTGCTGGTGACCGGAGCCACCTCCGGCATTGGTCGTGCCACCGCACGCAAGCTGGCGGGGGCGGGGGCCAACGTCGTTACCATCGCCCGCGACGAGCAGAAGATTGCCGAGACTAAAGCCGAGTTTGCCGAGCTGGGGCTGACCATCGAGATCTATCAGGGGGATCTCTCCAATCTGGCGCAGGCCGAGGAGATCACCGCTCGCATCGTGGCCGATCACGGCGGCGTCGATATTCTGGTCAACAATGCCGGCCGCTCCATCCGCCGCTCCATCGAGGATTCCTTCGATCGCTTCCACGATCTGGAGCGCACCATGCAGCTCAACTACTTTGGAGCGCTCAAGGTGATCATGGGGGTATTGCCCACCATGATCGAGAAGAAAAAAGGGCACATCATCAACATCTCCTCCATCGGGGTGTTGACCAATGCGCCGCGCTTCTCCGCCTATGTTGCCTCCAAGTCGGCCCTTGATGCCTGGGTGCGGACTGCCGCCTCCGAGTTTGCCGACAAGGGGGTGAGCTTCTCCATCATCAATATGCCGCTGGTGAAAACGCCGATGGTCGCACCGACCAAGGTCTATGAGCAGGTACCTATGATGACGCCGGAAGAGGCGGCCGATCTGGTGTGCGATACCATCATCAACAAGCATGTGCGACTGGCCACTCGCCTCGGGGTGTTCGGTCAGGTGGTTCACGCTCTGGCGCCGCGCGTCGCCCAGGTGATCATGAACACCAGCTTCCGCACCTTTGCCGACCCCAAGGATGGCGACAAATCCAAGGCCACCGCCGATCAGGTTGCCGTCTCGACCCTGATCAAGGGTATCCACTTCTAACCGGGTGATGCGATAAAGAGATCAACAGGGGCCTGAGCAATCAGGCCCCTGTTTTATTTGGAATAGCAGTTGAAGAACGATTAAGGAGGGTCAGACTCGGGACAACAACTCAAGCAGCAGATCCGTCGTACGGCGGGAATAGAGCAGAGAAAGATGCCCGATGGCGGGCAACTCGATATCTTCCATTCCCGCCAATCGTTGCCGTTCCTGCGGCATCACTACGTTGTCGTGACTGGTACGCACCGAGATGCCGGGTACGCAAAGCGGCACCGAAGCGAAACGCTGCAACCAGCCGGAGCCTGGCTCCATCTCGCGGGCATTGGCCCCAAGCCCAAGGGCGGCCAGCTGACTGCCCTGATGGGGCGTTGCCAGCGTGATCAGGCGCTCTACTTTGTCACCACCATGGATAGCCAGATAGTCGCGGCAGACCAGCCCGCCCATACTGTGACCGACCAGCACCAGCTTGTCAGCCCCAGTTTGCGCGAGCACATCGTCAATTCGCTTGGCCAGTAGCGGCACCATCTCATCGATATGACCAAATGGTGGCATCAGGGTAATGGTGGCGACCACATGGCCTGCGGCCTCCAGTTGGGCGCGCTGGGTGCGCCAGATCCCGCGACTGCAACCGTAACCATGCACCAGCAATACGGGGCGCTGGCATGGACGCAGCCGATCGGGTGCCATCAGCAAAGGCTCGAACGGTAGCAACAAGGTGAAGGTGTAGAGGTAGGCCAGCATCTCCTGCGCCATCATCTTCACCCTGCGCCAGGGGCCGATAGCCGGGGAGGGGTAGAAACGGGTAAACAGCCAGCTGCCGAGCACCACCAGACAACGCAACCCAAGCAGGGTAAACACCACAAACAGCAGGGTCAGCAACCAGGGAAGTCCCACGACCACGTGGGCGATACTCCCGAGGAGCAGCACCTCTACCATCAGCAGGATAAACAGGTGTCGTACGATCGTCATAAGGCCATGATCCGACCAGTCTGGCGTGGAAGTCAAATGGCACTTTGAGACAACTTGATCCAGCGCGGCTTTTGTCGCTAAACCCCGGCGAACTCTTTTACGGTGAGGTTATTTGCAACACTGTATATCCATACATATACTCTATCCATCATCACCAAGAGGAGGCCATCATGGCTGTCGAGATCAAATATGTGGTTGTTCGTGGGGGAGTGGAAAAAATGACCTTTGCCAGCAAAAAAGAGGCCGATGCCTATGACAAGCTGCTGGATACGGCCGACGAGTTGATGACCCTGTTGGCTGGCGCCCCGATCGAGCTGGCCCCAGAGCAGCAAGAGAGTCTGGCATTCTACCTGGCAGAGCAACGCGATGTGCTGCAAACCCTGCTGCGCGGCGGCAAGGTTCAAGCAGGCACGAAAGAGGAAGAGGCTTCAGCAGCCAGGCGCAAGGAGAAGCCACTAAAGCAGGTGGCCTGATTGCACAGACCTGCTATTTCTCGGGATAAACAGCTCGCGGCATTCACTTTATTTGCATTTAAAACCATTTTTACGGCTATTTACCCCGAGAATTTTTTAACAACGGTGCATATCCAATGCATAACTAAATAGCGAGCACCACTGCGCGACATCAGCCTGATCTATGAGGAAATAATTGAGCAAACAGTGGAGAGAACGTTATCCAGATCGCTCCTGGTGACCTTAATCAGCAATAACAAGAGGTAGTACCAATCCCAACAGAAGCCGCATTCATGTATCACGAGCCCTTTTCTAGCAACTCGGCTCACAGGCTCATATCGACTCATCTCAGCATCAACAAGCAACACCATGACTCAACAACCATTATCCTTGCCGCCAGCCATGCCGCTGTTTGACAGCCTTATCTATCTGGAGGCCGGTAACCCACAGGTCAATCAGTACCTTGCCAACCTCAGCCTCAACGATGTGCCCGATGCCGGGCTGGTTTACGAACTGGCGGTCGATTGGCTGCTGGAGCAGCGCAACAGCGAAAACAACTACAAAACCTATCGCAGCGAACTGACCACCTTTTTGCACTGGTGCTTTTGCGAGGCGGCCATCAGCCCGAAAGATCTCACTCGCCGCATCATGATCCGCTATCTCGACTACTGTCAGTCGCCACCTGAAGAGTTAATCGCCTACCGCAACGTGGCGCAATTTGTCCTCGACAAGGAGTGGGGAGAGCGGTTGCCCAATCCGCAATGGCGTCCGTTTTTGGGCAAACGGGAACAGGGCCGCACCTTGCCCTATCGTCTTAGCGAGCAGGCGATGAAGACCAAGCTCGCCATCCTGTCGACCTTCTTCCAGTTCCTGATCCAGGAGGAGTACATGGACAGGAATCCCGCTCTGCTACTGCAGCGGGTCAAACGGCCGCAACAGCAGGAGGCCGATGATCAGGTGCAGGCCTTCAGCGAGTTGCAGTGGTCATACGTGATGCAGGCCGCCGATACCCTTGCCAACGACCATCCGGAGCAGCACGAGCGCAGCCGTTTTCTCACCATTCTGATGTACGCCTGCTATCTGCGGATCTCTGAGGTTGCAGCACGGCCGGGCTTTACCCCTGTGATGGGGCAGTTCAGGCGGGATCGCAAAACCGGCGTCTGGGGTTACTACATACCCAGTAGCAAGGGGGGCAAGCGCCGCACTGTTGCCGTTTCACAGGCGCTGCTTCAAGCACTCGAACGTTATCGCACGTTTCTGGGACTCTCGCCCTTGCCGGCACCCAACGAGCAGACCCCGCTTTTTATCCGTCATAAAGCGGCAGCCCACGGCCGGGAGCAGGGAGAACTTAATGCCAATTTAGGGATACGTCAGCTGCGTGAGCTGATACAAGCGGTGATAACCAAAGGTGCCGAGCTTGCCGAGCTGGATGGCTTTTATCAGGATGGTGCCGAAATGCGGCAACTCTCTCCCCACGCTATTCGCCATACCGGGATCACTCATGACATCAACCTCAACGGCCGACCACTTTCCCACGTACAAGCTGATGCGGGCCACGACAGTATCGACACTACCTCCAAATACCTGCACACAAGCCAAAGCGAACGCCATGAGAGTGCACAGCAAAAACCGCTCGACAGATTGCGATAAAAGCACACAAGTGAGAGATAACGAAGAGTAAAGAAATGGAATGGCATCACCTTGAACCACGTCATTTTACAACATATGCCTGTCAATCGGAGTGAGTGCAATGGCTGCCCACTGTGAAAAGGGGAGCCCAATACACATATTGTTCAAGCATTTTAATAGTGAACGCTTGTCTCAAAATACGACATTTGTGGTTTCAGAATATCGACCAATGGGAGGGGGCGATTGCTATATCTTGTTATCTCTACAGCTCACCCCCACCATGCTCACGCAAACCAAAGGGGAGGGGCATTATCTCTCACAAGGCAAGGTTGTTATCATTGAGTTCTTTTTTCGCCAGAACCGCATAAATATCCGTATGAAGCATGGTGCTCAAACAGGGGATGCACGTGACAAAGAATATTCGTGGTAACAAGATGGGAAGAACGGCGAAAACCAAACCTACACCATTCCTGGGCGGGGGACAGGCCCTCGTAAAGGCTTATTGAAGATATACACGAAGGAAAACATCCTGACTTTCATATTTATAAGCGTAATGAGGTCAGGTTCGTGAGAGCCGCTCCAGATAGCTCAGAGCAAAACAACGTTGATAAGGACTAGGATGGTGATGCCGATAAATGGGGTTATCGGCATCATTTGTGAAACCAAGGTTAAAATTGACCTTCAACATGTCTCACAGAGTAGGCCCACACCAGAAGAGAGAAAAATAAATGGGAGAACGTTCACCATTTCGGGTCACAACCCTCGAGGAGCTGATGGCCAAGGGGACGTGCTGAGTCTGGCCGATCTGGTGCGACGGGTCAGCCCTGGAAAAATGTCTGAAGCCTTATGGCATTCTGTGAAGGTTCATTGCTTGCTGTATTGTCATTTTGATACTGATTAAGCTAGAGCTATTAGCGTAACAAGGCGTAGTAATGCAAAGATTCCAATACTTCTCAAGTTGTGACACTTTCAGGCGGTGGCTATAGGATAACCGTCAAGCCGCTGAATGATGAGGAGAGCAATGATACCTGCTGCGTATGGTTCAATCCCGAACTGGGCGGAAAGCCCGTAGAGTGGACCTTCCCAAGTATCCTGCTGAAACTGAAAGAAAATCAGGAACTATATGGCTATGGCCGAACATTGTTTAAACTTGGTGATAATGCTCGTGGCGCTATAGACTGCCGTGATTTTGAATTGGGGGCCTTCCGGCCCCTCTGTTTTACTCTTAACCAACACTGCGCATAATGTATATTATGTTAAATTTAGTATCTTGTTTCCTGTCACCGCTTATTGAACTGTGTATAATGGCAACAATTGATCCTATCTTCGACCGGACGTCTTAAGTGGCTGAATTAACATCAGAACAATTAAAACCCGCTTTTGCGATTGAACAGTTCCCTAAGCTAAGTGAGCTTGACCCCATCCCCTTTGCCGCTCTGCAACCCAGAGCAATCTCCGGTATCAAACGCCTGGCCAGTTTTGATGGTGATTGCCCGGTTATGCTGCTCAACGGGTTCCCGGGTGCAGATTATGAAGATGTGTGCCGCACTCTGATTGCCGAATCCAATGGCAAGGATGGCGATCTATTCGACCTCTGCTATACCGAGAATCTCAACAACCCGTTCAAACCTATCTGGCTGCGACTGCAACCCGGTACTGGCGTTGAGTTCTGTGAAATGGTTGGCGAGCTGCTCAAGCTGTTGAGCCACCATCTCGACGCCGAACGCATTGTGACCAGGATCATGCGCAAGCAGAACAATGATCCGAAGATCGATGACTTTCTCTCGGATCTGGCGGCCCACGTTGCATTGGGACTGGAGTTTCAGCATCCGGTGCTCATCAACCTGCTTATTCATCATGAAGAGCAGGAAGCACCGGTAATTTACGGTCGTGATCTCAACTGGGATACTCTGTTTGGCTCCATCAACTACCAGACCGAACAAGGCTCTGTCTATGCTAACCAGCACCTTTTGGAGCCCGGCTTGCTGCGGGAAGCCAATGGCGGTTACCTCATCTTGCAACTGGATGAGCTGCTCGACCAGCCTCACCTCTGGTTCAAACTGAAAAATGCCATGCAAAAAGGCGAGCTGGACTGGAACGCCTATCAGGAAGGGAAAACTCTGACCCCCTTCTTCGCGCCTGAAGCGACCCCCATCAAGCTCAAGCTGATCCTGGTTGGTGACCGACTGGACGTGGCCGAGTTCCAGATGCTGGATCGGGATATGTCCGAACGCATCTTCCTGCGCGCGGATCTGGTGTCAGAGGTCAATATTGAAGAGGATCTGCAGGAATTTCTGCAGTACCTGGCCTGGCTGCGCCAGCGCTGGAGCCTGCTGGACTTCACGCCAGCCGCCCTCGCCGCCCTTTGTCGTCATGCCAGCCGCCTCTGTGACCATCAGGAGTGGCTGTCGCTCTCCGAAGTGCAACTCTCCGCCATCATGCGGATGGCTGACAGTCTGGCCCGGGAGCTGGAATCTGATGTGGTCACCGACGAGCATATCCGCGGCGCACTGGAGGAGCAGGATTACCGCCTCAACTATCTGGTTGAGCAGTCCGATCAGGGGGTTATCGACGGCCAGATCCTGCTGCAAACCGACGGCGAAGAGATTGGCCAGATCAACGGCCTGTCTGTCATTCAGGTCTCCGGTCACCCTTATGACTTCGGCGAGCCGGTGCGCCTCACCGCGACCGTACACCTTGGTGATGGCGATGTGGCGGATATCGAGCGCAAAGCGGAGCTGGCCGGTCATATCCACGCCAAGGCGATGATGATTATCCACGGCTATCTCTCCAACAAATTTGGTGCAGAGAACCCCTCCCCCCTGTCGGCCAATCTGGTGTTCGAGCAGTCTTACCACGAAATTGATGGCGACAGCGCCTCCCTGACCGGCTTGTGTGCCCTGCTCTCTGCCCTCGCCCGCCAGCCTATCTATCAGCACTTCGCCGTGACCGGTGCGGTCGATCAGTTTGGCAATGTGCAGGCCGTTGGTGGCGTGAACGAGAAGATTGAAGGCTTCTTCCGGGTGTGCAAAATCCACGGCATCACCGGCAAGCAAGGGATCATTTTGCCGGGCACCAACATCCAGCAGCTGAACCTCTCTGACGAGGTGATTGCAGCGGTTGAAGCAGGCCAGTTCCACATCCACCCGGTGGATCATGTGGAAGAGGCCATCGAGTTGCTGACTGGCTGTGTCGCCGGTGAGCCTGATATGCCCGATACCCTGTTTGGCCGTATTCAGGAGCGGTTGGACGAGTTGAACGGCTCCACTGCCAAAGTCGGACTGCTGCAATCCCTGCTGGGGCGCCTGTTTGGCCGCTGATGAAGTGATCGGAGTTGTTTAGCGAACAACTGTAAGCTAAATTGGCCCGGCTTTGACCCATTTGAAGGAAATACCGCGTGACCGTAGACAATACCACCATGGAAGCCCGCCTTTCCCTGTGCGAGCAGGGCAAGAACTCTTTTACCCGTGAAGAGCTGCTGGCTTGCAGCCGTGGCGAACTGTTTGGTGAGGGTAACAGTCAGCTGCCTGCCCCCAACATGTTGATGATGGACCGCATCGTCAAGATCAATGACAACGGCGGCGAACACGGCAAGGGCGAGATCCTGGCTGAGCTCGACATTACTCCGGATCTCTGGTTCTTCGATTGCCACTTCCCGGGTGACCCTGTGATGCCTGGCTGTCTCGGTCTGGACGCCATGTGGCAGCTGGTTGGCTTCTTCCTTGGCTGGAAAGGTGGCCCCGGCAAGGGTCGTGCTCTGGGCGTGGGCGAAGTGAAATTCACCGGCCAGATCCTGCCGACTGCCAAGAAAGTGACCTACAAGATCACCTTCAAGCGCGTCATCAACCGCAAGCTGGTGATGGGGATTGCTGATGGTGTGGTCGAAGTCGACGGCCGTCCGATCTACAGCGCCACCGACCTGAAAGTGGGCCTGTTCAAAGATACCACCGCATTCTGATCTCTCTGATTGGTAGTAAAACAGCATTAACGCAAAGGGGCCACAACGGCCCCTTTCCTTTTGTAATGAGTGATGAAGTAGCTGCTACTTCATGAAGAGGCCTGAGCCCCGCCCTTCCATGGCGTCACGCCAACCACCAAGCCAATGCCCTCGGGCATCCAGGCATTGATACGGACACGCTTCTTTCTGTTTGCCGACCACGCCAGCCTGATAACCACGAGCACGAGCTCTTTCCAGACGGTCCCGCTTCTGTCTCTTCATCATCTACGACCCTCTTCGTGGAAAAAAAAAGCGACCAATTCTGCATCGGTCGCTTTCATCTTTACTCCTGCGAACGCACTCGGTCAAACAAAAACTTCCACCCTAACCGGGCTATGTGACACAAGGCACTGAACTGGATTAAGTTTTAATTACAGGGAACTTACTCCTGATTTTTGAGTCCTTCCAGCTCTTCCCAGCGAGCAAATGCCTGCTCCAGCGCGGCTTCAGCGGCATTGAGCGCATCCAGTTTCGGCTGGGTTTTATCTGCCGGCAGCGAGAAGAACCCTGGCTGGTTGATCTCGCTTTGCAGCGCATCCAGCTCGGCTTCCAGCTGCTCAAGACGAGCAGGCAACCCTTCCAGTTCAAGCTGCAGCTTGTAGGAGAGCTTCTTGCTCTTCTTCGGCGCTTCTGGCGCGGCGGCAACGACCGGCTCCGGGGCCTTGACCGGTGCACTCTTGGCCTGTTGTTGAGCGTTCTGCTGTTCGCGGGTCGCCATCATGTCGGCGTAACCACCCACGTAATCGCTGATGCGGCCATCCCCTTCAAACAGCCAGCAGCCGGTCACTGTGTTGTCGATGAAGCGACGATCGTGACTCACCAGCAGCAGGGTGCCGGGATAGTCGGAAAGCAGCTCTTCCAGCAGCTCCAGGGTTTCCACATCCAGATCGTTGGTCGGTTCATCTAGGATCAGTAGGTTGCTGGGTTTAAGGAACAGCTTTGCCAGCAGCAGCCGGTTCTTCTCGCCACCGGAGAGCGCCTTGACCGGGGTACGGGCCCGCTTGGGCTCGAACAGAAAGTCCTGCAGGTAACCAAGAATGTGACGGGAGCGGCCGCGCACCATCACCTCCTGCTTGCCCTCCCCGACGTTGTCCACCACCGTCTGCTCGGGATCGAGCTGCTCGCGGTACTGATCGAAGTAGGCAACCTCCAGATTGGTGCCCCCCTTGACGGTGCCACGGGTCGGCTCAAGCTGCCCCAGCAACAGCTTGATCAGGGTCGATTTGCCGCAGCCATTGGGGCCGACCAACGCAATCTTGTCGCCACGCAGCACTTGCAGATTGAGCTCCTTGAACAGGGTGCGATCGCCAAAGTCCAACCCCAGCCCTTCGGTCTCGAACACCAGCTTGCCGGAGCGATTGACCTCGTCCAGTTGCAGCTTGGCCTTGCCCTGCAGCTCGCGGCGCTGGGAGCGCTCCATCCGCATCGCTTCAAGGGCGCGCACCCGGCCTTCGTTACGGGTACGGCGAGCCTTGATACCCTGCCGAACCCAGACCTCTTCCTGGGCCAGCTTGCGGTCGAATTCGGCATTTTTCAGCTCTTCGACCCGCAGCCACTCCTCTTTCCCCTGCAGATACTCGTCGTAGTTGCCCGGCCAGGAGGTGATGGCGCCGCGATCGAGATCGATGATCCGGGTTGCCAGCTTGTGGATGAACTCCCGATCGTGAGAGATAAAGACGATGGCGCCGCGAAAATCCTTGAGGAAATCTTCCAGCCAGTTGATGGCTTCGATATCCAGGTGGTTGGTCGGCTCATCGAGCAGCAACAAGTCGGGATCGCAAGCCAGCGCACGGGCCAGCGCCACTTTGCGCAGCCAGCCACCGGAGAGGCTATCGAGGGTCACGTCAGGATCCAGCCCCAGCAGGGTCAACACCTGACTGATACGGGTCTCGAACTGCCAGCCGTTCTGATAATCGAGCTGCTCTTGCAATTCGCTCATCTTGCGAATATTGGCATCTGACGGATCGCTCGCCAGCTCCATGGAGATGTGGTGGTACTGCTTGAGCAGCTCCCCCACCCCCGCCAGCCCTTCGGCGGCATAGTCAAACACCGTCAGCTCGCTGGAAGCCGGCGGATCCTGCTCAAGGCGGGTCACTTTCAAATCTTGTTGCAGCACCAGACGCCCGTCGTCCAGCGGCAATTCGCTGGCAATGACCTTCATCAGAGTGGACTTGCCCGCCCCGTTGCGGCCAACCAGACAGAGGCGCTCGCCCCGCTCGATGGTCAATTCGGCATTGTCGAGCAGCGGGAAATCACTGAACGACAGACATGCGCCGTGCAATGTTAAAAGAGCCATGTGTGTTCCTTATTTCATATGAAAAAAACGGGCAGCAGACTGGGTCTGCCCCCGTTTTATCGTCAAATCACTCTCACCCCTGACGGGCGGCCCAGCCCTTGAGCTCCACCAGCGTGAAGGGCCAGCCGAGCTCGCGGCCCGCCTCGTCACGCAGCACCGGAATGCGCACCCGATAGGCGGCAAGCCACTGCTCATCATCCATGATGTCGCACTGGCGGGTGGTAGTGGCAAGGCCAGCCGCCTCCACCAGCGCCCACGCCTGTTCGCACAGGTGGCAACCGTCGGTATGAAACAGGGTCAGCATCACACCTCGCCTTGCTCCGGCGCATGGGTGATGATCCAGCAGTTGTGGATGTGCTGGTTACGTTCGAAATCCTTCGGTCGCGTCTTCTGGGTGATGTTCTGGGCCTTGAGACCAGTGGCCTCGAGACCGGCCAGATCCATCTTGAAGTGACGCTTGTTGTTGGAGAAGACCAGAGTGCCGTCCGCCGCCAGCAGGCGCTTCAGGTGCTGCATCAGCAGCAGGTGATCGCGCTGTACGTCGAAGCTCTCGTCCATCCGCTTGGAGTTGGAGAAGGTGGGCGGATCGATGAAGATGAGGTCGTACTGCTCATCGGCTTCAGACAACCACTTCAGGCAATCTGCCTGGACAAACTTGTGCTGACGGCCCACCAGCGAGTTGAGACGCATGTTGTCCTGCGCCCAGTTCAGGTAGGTGCGCGACATATCCACCGTGGTGGTCTCGCTGGCACCGCCAAGACCTGCGTGCACGGTGGCACTGCCGGTGTAGGCAAACAGGTTCAGGAAGCGCTTGCCCTTGGCCATCTGACCCAGCATACGGCGAGTCTGACGGTGGTCGAGGAACAGACCGGTATCCAGATAGTCATAGAGGTTGACCCACAGACGGGCACCGTACTCCTGCACTTCCATCCGGTGCTGCTCTTCGGAGAGCTTCTGATATTGCTGTTTCCCTTCCTGACGCTCACGCACCTTCAGGATCACCTTCTCGCCATCCATCCCGGTCACCTTGATGGCGGCCTGCACCATGTCGAGCAGACGCTGACGGGTCTTCTGGGCGGGGATGTCCTTGGGCGCGGCATACTCCTGCACCACAAGATAGTCCTGATAACGGTCGATGGCGGCGTTGTATTCCGGCAAGTCGGCATCGTAGATGCGATAGCAATCGATGCCCTCTTTGTTGGCCCATTTCTCGAGGGTTTTCAGATTCTTGCGCAGACGGTTGGCAAAGTCCTGTGCCACCTCTTTTTGGGAGGCCACGGAGTCCAGTGCAATCTGGTAGTTGCGCAGCTGACACTCGAGGGCACCGTTGAACAGGCGATATTGCTTGTCGGCGCGCAGGCGCAGACAGCTAAGCAGCTCGGGGGATGCGGACAGAATGGAGACTCTCCACCCCTGGAAGCTGCGACGCAGAGCATCACCGAGGGCCTGATGCACTTCCAGCAGCGCCGGGAACTCGCCAAGACGCTCGCCATAAGGCGGGTTGGAGATGAGCATACCGACCTGACGGGCCTCCCCTTGACCTTCTTCCCCTTCAACAGCGGCAGACATCGGCAGCGGGTTTTCCAGCTTGGTGACGTCGGCCTGCCTGAAGGTGATGAGATGGGCCACACCGGCTGCTTTGGCGTTATCACGGGCTTTGAGCAGCACACGCTGGTCGGCATCACAACCAAACAGTTTGACTTCGCAACGCTGCATGCCACGTTTGGCGCGTACTTGCGCTTCCATCATCAGGCTTTGCCACAGCTCGCTATCGTGCTGCAGCCAGCGATCGAACCCGAAGCGCTCGCGGCGCAGCGCCGGTGCCATGTCGGCGGCGATAAAGGCCGCTTCAATCAGCAAGGTACCGGAACCGCACATAGGGTCCATCATGGGCTCACCGGCCCAGCCGCTACGGGTAATCATGGCGCAGGCCAGGTTCTCTTTGAGCGGTGCTTCACCTGTGCCCTGACGATAGAAACGCTGGTGTAGCGCCGGGCCTGACAAGTCCAGCGTGATATTGGCCTTGCCCTTGCCCAGGTGCGCCATGATGCGAATATCCGGCGACTTCTTGTCCACGTCAGGACGCACGTGACCGCGCTTGGTGAAGCGGTCGACGATGGCATCCTTGATCTTCAGCGCGCCATATTGGGTATTGCGAATGGCAGGGTTGGTACCGGTAAAGTCCACCGCGATGGTAGAGGTGCCGGAAAAGTGCTCTTCCCAGGGTATGGTGTGGGCGCCCAGATAGAGATCCAGATCGTCGTTCATCTGGAATTCGGAGAGCACCAGCACGATGCGGGAGGCAAAACGGCTCCACAGACAGGCCTTGTAGCCAATCGCCAGTTCGCCTTTGAAATGGACGCCAGCCACGGTCTCACGAACCTGCTCTGCGCCAAGATTGGTCAGCTCATCGGCCAACAGGTTTTCCAGCCCCTTGGGGCAGGTTGCAAAAAATTCTTTCATCACGCTCACGGGGAACCCATAAAAATAGTGCCGCATTATACCTCATCAGGCGGGCTGGAGCATGCAAAAGTCGGCGCAAACAGCAGGATGGAAACAGATTGATAGGTGGCGAATAAAGGTAAAAGACCCCATGACTACCCGATGGGGAGATCATGGGGCCAGACATCATTTAGCGGATCACTTCATACGAGCCTTGAAACGGGGATTGCTTTTGCAAATGACGAACAATTTGCCCCGACGGCGCACCAACTGACAATCGGGATGACGTGCCCGTGCGGATTTGAGTGAACAGACGACCTGCATTCAGGACTCCTTCTTGCTTGAAAATGCGCCAAAGCGCTTGTTGAAACGGGCCACACTCCCCTCACTCGATACCTGCTTCTGCTTGCCGGTATAGAACGAGTGCGACTGGCTGGAAACATCGAGCGACACATAGGGATACTCCTTCCCGTCTTGCCACGTATAGCGGCGATCGCTCTTGATGGTTGACCCGACCAGGAAAAAGGCATCTGCTGCCGTGTCATGGAACAGCACCAAACGATAATCCGGGTGAATATGAGGCTTCATGGCAACTCCATTTTGTTATGTTATAACAAAATGTAAGTGAGAATAGCTCTCGTTTCAAGCATAAAATGTCGTATGAAGAAAATCGCTTCAGTGAGTGATGTGTTGATACTGAGGTGGAGGCACTACGCCAGCGGAAAGAAACAAGAGGGAGGCTCCATACTTGCAGCACGGAAGGCCAAGACACTGCGTGGGTCAAAACACAAGGTGCAAGTGAGTGTAACAAGCCTCAGGAGAGGCTGAATCATAACCATCAATGAGAATAGGCAAGATGTTCGCGGTTCAATGAGATATCAGAAACGAGATGCTACAGAGGTGAAAACAGTAAAAGAGACGCGGTGTAATAACAGAGATGAAACGATTGATGAAATTATATCAACTGACCTTACGGTATTGCTCGGTCACGGTAATACGCGGTTTCATCCGGTTATTCATCACCTTGATCACCCCGAAACGCGGCAAGGTTTTACTGGTGGTCAATACCAGCTCGGCAGTGAGGTTCAAACAGACGCTGGCCTGCTCCCCAGCCTCAATGACCATAAATTCACCGTTGCCATGGGGTGTATTCATCAAGACCAGATCACCATTTTGCGGGATCACTTGCGGATGCTGTTCACTAAAAAACCAGCTTTGCGGCATCAGGGGTTTATAAAAACGACTGACCGCTATGGCATTAAGCACCAGCTGTACCTGATGGGGAATACTCCACTCGAGTTCGGCTGCTTTATCCATCAATTGATAATAGAGGGCTGCATCATCGACACAAAAAGGTTGGGTCGCAAACGAGCTGGGCACCAATTGTCGCCCTTTATACTCGGTCGCAAATAACATGTTATCAGACAGGTCCAACATCAGACGGTCATTCTGGGCATCATAGTGCCATTGCCAGCTATCGGTCGGTTGAATAAACATGTTGGAGCCCTTACTTGATAATTACCAGTTGACTTTATTCCATATGCAGGAAATCAGCAACGTCAAATAAAGGGCTCCTCCATCTATTTCTTAAATATTGGTCACAATCTCTTTGACCAGCCCCGGCCCTTTATAAATAAAGCCGCTATAAATTTGTACCAGACTGGCACCGGCAGCCAGCTTTTCACGGGCAGCCATGGCACTATCAATACCACCCACCCCGATAATTGGCAGAGCACCATTGAGCGCCTTGGCCAGATGACGGATCACCTCGGTACTCTTGTGCTGTAGCGGACGACCACTCAGGCCACCAGCTTCACCGGCGTGGGGCATGTCATAAATCATTTCACGCTCGAGGGTGGTATTGGTGGCGATAACCCCATCAATACCATTCCGTACCAACGAAGCGGCCACCTGATCTATTTCTTCAAGGCTTAAATCCGGGGCAATTTTAACCGCCAGCGGCACGTACTTTTTATATTGGGCGGCCAGCTCTTGCTGACGCACCTTGAGGGCGGCCAGCAACTCATCCAGCGCCTCGCCATATTGCAGCGAACGCAGCCCCGGGGTGTTGGGGGAAGAGATATTGACGGCAATATAACCGGCATGATCATAAACCTTGTCCATGCAGATCAGGTAATCATCCTTGCCCTGCTCGATGGGAGTGTCTTTGTTCTTGCCGATATTAATGCCGATGACCCCCTGATATTTGGCCTCTTTTACCTTGGTCACCAGATGATCCACCCCCTTGTTGTTGAATCCCATCCGGTTGATGATCCCCTCTGCCGGAATAACCCGGAACAAGCGGGGCTTGTCATTGCCACTCTGGGGTCTGGGGGTGACGGTACCGACCTCGATAAAGCCAAATCCCATGGCGCCCAGCGCGTCAATGCACTCACCATCTTTATCCAGACCGGCCGCCAATCCCACCGGATTGGCAAAAGAAAGCCCCATGACAGTGACGGGGCGTTTCGGCAAATTCTGGCGGAAGAAACAATCGAGTGGCGTACCGAGAAGGCGGGGCAAATATTTCATGGAGATATCGTGAGCCTGTTCCGGATTGAGCTTGAACAGGAAATGCCTGGCGATGGGGTACAACATCTTTGCTCCTTAAAGAAAGCCCCGGCAACTGGCCGGGGCTTTGGGTGTAATGTCGGTGCCATGCCTTAATCTGGTAATTAAAGTGCCCGACAATTCAACTGGAGCAGGTTCAACTCTCGCAAGGCCACCGAGAACTTGGCGAACTCGTGAGTGCTGGTGGTCTTGAAGTCGGCCAACATATGGGTCCAACGGGACAAGAGTTGCTCATGCTCCGAAATCCAGTTGGCCAGTATGGTAGCGCATTCTCCCTCTCCTTTGCACCCTTCCAGTACCACAGAAGTGAGACTGCGTTGCTGCCAGTCCAGATCTTCGCGGAAGGAGGCTCGCGCCATCGCCTGCCAGTGGTTGCCGACCGGCTGATGGTTGATCTGGTCGAGGAACCAGTGCAGATCCAGTTTGGCACCGAGGCGATAGTAGACATTGGCGGCGCGCAGGATATCGGTCTTGTGCTCCGCGGCAATCTGCGCCAGATCCAGGCTGGAGAAGAGGCTGCTCATATGGGCTACCTGACGGGCAATGGCCTCCGGCACCTGTTTCTCCATCCACTTGGCTACAGCCTGACGATGCTCGGCCACTTCGCTCTCATCCATGACCTCGTAGAGGTGTTGACCGAGGGTTTCGAACGCCGGACGGAAGAAGGCGATGTTCTCGCTGATGCTCCAGCTGCGATTGCGGGCGCGCAGGAACCAGCGGGTGGCACGGCGCACGATCCGGCGGCTGTAGAACATCAGCTCGAGCTGAGTCTGGGCATCCACCAGGTTGTCGCACCCTTCGATATCGCGCCACAGCTGGTTCATGCCAAACACTTCGCGGGCCATGGCAAAGCAGCAGGCCACTTCGGCGACCGAGGCACCGGTTTCGTCCTTCATCCGGCTGGCGAAGTTGAGCCCCATGTCGTTAACCAGCATGTTGGCAACCCGGGTAGCGATGATCTCGCCGCGTAGCGGGTGATCGGCCAGCTGGGCACCAAACTGCTGCTGTACCTTGGCCGGGAAGCTGGTGACCAGCATGTTGGCGAGGAAGGGCTCGTCGGTCACTTCCGGGCAGTTGAGCTGCTCTTTCAGTACCATCTTGCCGTACGCCACCAACACCGCCAGTTCGGGGCGGGTCAGCCCCTGCCCTGCCGCCATCCGCTCGGAGAGCTCCTCATCGGATGGCAGGAACTCCAGTGCACGATCGAGCTTGCCTTCCCGCTCCAGCCCCTGAATGAAGCGCTGCTGCTCTTTAAGTTGTTCAGAACCGCGGAAGCTGGTGACCGATATGGACTGGGACTGGCGATAGGCATTGGTGATCACGATCTGCGCCACGTCGTCGGTCATCTCGTAGAGCATCTGGTTACGTTGCTTGAGGGTCAGATCCCCTGCCGCAACCAACTGGTTCAGCAGGATCTTGATGTTCACCTCGTTGTCGGAGCAATCCACACCGCCGACGTTGTCGGTAAAATCGGTGTTGATGCGACCGCCCTGACTGGCGTACTCCACCCGACCGAGCTGGGTAAAGCCGAGGTTGCCCCCCTCACCCACGATACGGGCCCGCAGATCGCGGCCGTTGACTCGCAGTGCGTCGTTGCTGCGATCCCCAACTTCCCCATCGCTCTCGCGAGCGCTCTTCACATAGGTGCCGATGCCACCGTTCCACAGCAGATCGACGTTGAGGCAGAGCAGCGCTTTGATCAACTCGTTCGGTGCCATGCTGGCCTTGTCGGTACCGAGCAGGGTTTGTATTTCCGGGCTCAGCTTGATGGACTTGGCCGAGCGCAGGAAGATGCCGCCCCCCTGTGATATCAGCTCGCGGTTGTAGTCATCCCAGCTGGAGCCCGGCAGATCGAACAGGCGCTGGCGCTCGACAAAACTCTTGGCCGCATCCGGAGCGGGGTCAACAAAGATGTGCATGTGGTTGAACGCGCCCACCAGCCGGGTGTGCTCGGAGAGCAGCATGCCGTTGCCGAACACGTCTCCCGCCATGTCGCCGATCCCGACGCAGGTAAAATCGGTGGTCTGGCAGTTGACGCCAATTTCACGAAAATGCCGTTTGACCGACTCCCAGGCGCCACGGGCGGTGATGCCCATCTTCTTGTGGTCGTAACCGACCGAGCCACCGGAGGCAAACGCGTCGCCCAGCCAATGGCCATATTCGAGGCTTATTTCGTTGGCGATGTCGGAGAAGGTAGCCGTGCCCTTGTCGGCGGCCACCACCAGGTAGTAGTCATCCTCGTCGTGACGCACCACGGATTTGGGCGGGATCACCTCGCCGCCGATGATGTTGTCAGTCACATCAAGCAGACCGCGAATAAACAGGCGATAACAGGCCTTTCCCTCCTCCTGAATGACGGCGCGGGTTGCCCCCACCGGCATCTGTTTGCAATAGAAACCGCCCTTGGCCCCCACCGGCACAATGACGGTGTTCTTGACCTGCTGGGCTTTCACCAGACCCAGTACTTCGGTGCGGAAATCCTCTTTGCGATCTGACCAGCGCAGACCGCCACGAGCTACTTTGCCCCAGCGCAGATGTACCCCTTCCACTCGCGGCGAGTAGACGAAGATCTCGAATTTCGGCAGCGGCAGCGGCATGTCGGTGATAGTGGAGGGAGCCAGTTTGAAGGAGATGTAGGGCTTGATGTTGCCCGCCTTGTCCAGCTGGTAGTAGTTGGTACGCAGGGTAGCGTCGATCATCTCCACATAGCGGCGAATAATGCGATCGTCGTCCAGGTTGGCCACCTGATCCAGCTTGGTGGCAAGCTGCTCGTGCAACTTGGCCTGTACCTTGACGTCCTGCTTGCCGGCCGGATCCAGGCGCTGTTCAAACAAGGTGAACAGCAGCTGAGCAATCTCCGGATAACGGGTCAGGGTCTCTTCAATATAGGACTGGCTAAAAGAGACGCCGGTCTGACGCATGTATTTGGCATAGGCGCGCAGCACCGACACCTGGCGGCCGGTGAGACCCGCCCCCAATACCAGCCGGTTGAAGCCGTCATCTTCCAGCTGCTTGTTCCAGATGGCGGCAAAGGCTTGCTGGAAGCGTTGCTGACTCTGGGCCAGATCAAAGGGCTGCTCGCCGTGCAGCAACATGGAGAAGTCGAGGATCCAGAACAGATCGCCACCCGGAGTGCGTACCTGATACGGGGTCTCACCGATCACCCGCAGTCCCATGTTTTCCAGCATCGGCAGTACATCGGAGAGGTGAATGGGCTCGGTGCGATGGAACAACTTGAGCCGTACCCGACGATCGTTCTCCTCCTCCTGCGCGCGGTAGAACAGCATGCCGAGTGGCTCGGCTTCGCTCAGGTTATCGAGCGCCATGATGTCGGCCACGGCCGAGCCAGGCAACACATCCTCCTTGTAAGCACGGGGGAATGCGGTGCTGAAACGGCGGCGCAGCTCGTTGCCACGGGCCTCGCCATAGTGAGAGAGCAGCACGGAGTCGAGTCTGTCGTCCCAGCTGCGGGCCGCTTCAATCAGGTTGTTCTGTACTTCGTTCACATCCACATCCACGTTGTTGTTGTTGACCCGCACTATGTAGTGGGTCCGCGCCAGCACGCCTTCGGTGAAGTAGACGTTGAACTCCACCTCTTCATTACTGCCAAAATATTTCTGCAAAATTTGCTGGGTCTTTATCCGCAGCGCCGTGTTGTAGCGCTCCTTGGTGACATAGACCATGCAGGAGAAGAAACGGCCGTACACATCGCGGCGCACGAACAGCCGCAGCATGTCCCGCTCCTGCATCTCCAGTACGCCCAGACCGGTGGCCAGCAGCTCCTCTTCACGGGCCTGGATCAGCTCGTCACGGGGATAGGTTTCCAGCACGTTCAGCAGCGCCTTGTAGGCGTGGGAGCCCTTCTCGTGACCGGAGGCAGCCATGATGCGTTCGAGACGATGGCTGATGAGCGGGATCTGGGTCGCGCTGGTGTTGTAGATGGAAGAGGCGTAAAGACCTATGAAGCGATCTTCCCCGATCACCTTGCCATGCTCGTCAAAGCGCTTGATGCCGATGTAATCCACATAAGCCGGACGGTGCACCCGGGACTTGCTGTTGGATTTGGTGAGGATCAGCAGGTCAGAACTCAGAGCGGCGTGACGTGCGCTGGCTGGCATGTTGCCAAGGCGCTGGCCCACCTCCTTGATGGAGTTCTTCATCAGCCCCAGGCTGGAGCTGGCCTGCGGCAGGATCTCGTGATCCCCCTCCACCGCTTTGACGTCGTAGCGACGATAACCCATCAGGGTGAAGTTGTGGGCAGCTACCCATTTGAGGAAGGCAACGCAGGAGGCCACCTCCTCCTTGCTGGCCGGACTCTTGCGTTTGGGAAGCTCGTCGATGATCTCATTGAGCTTGGCTAGCATGGGCTGCCAGTCGCCGACTGCCAGCGCTACTTCACCAGCCACGGAGTTGAGCTCGGCAGCCAGCGCGGCCATCTGCTCCTCGCTGGTGAGGTGATCGATCTCGATAAGGAATGCCGTTTCAACCGAGGTCTGCCCGTCGGTGTTGTCGAGTTCCAGAATGGCATCAATCTTTCCATCCGCTCCACGAATGAGGTGCAGCGGTTGGTGCAGCATCATGTGGGCGGTGATATTGAGTCGCTTGAGCGCCATCCGGATGGAGTCCACCAGGAAGGGCGAGTCCTGCAGGATCACCTCGACGATGGTATGGGGCGATTGCCAGCCGTGACGGGTCAGCTCGGGATTGTAGACCCGGATGTAGGGATCGGTGCCGGTGCGCTGATTGAGGGCATTCCACAGGCTCAGGGCCGCGCCGTAGAGATCGCTGTCATTGCGATCGTGCAGGTCGGAGCTCGCCATGTTGCCGTAGAACTTGGCAACGAAGCGCTCGACCAGAGAGGCGCTGTTTTTGGGCAACTTCTGATGGATCAGGCTGAGAACGTTTTCGAGCAGAACTGAGGTAGGGGCGTCTTTCAATGCCATTTTTATATTCCTTATCGGACGACATTAACCACCGACGCAGAGGCAACCACCCTGGTTACCCGCTGGTGCAGAGTTGTTGCGAAGTGTAATGGCTTGGATAAGGGAAGGCGAGGAAAGGTGCTAACGAGATGTTAAAAACAAGGTACAGATCACGGCTTAAACTGTGAGAAATTTTGCAAATAACCAAAAATACAGAAATTCCCACTACCTTTGTGCCAGTTTACCGGATAGATAGTGACGCAAAGCAGATAAACAGTCGGTAATCTGTTCGATTTTTGTTAATTTATGCGTTCGAGACTGATAAAGCGGTAATCGTCCTGGGTTTTCAGCCGAAAGTAGCCATGCACACCATTGATGGCGACAAAGGGCCGTATTTTTTCTATACCAAGTTCCAGGGTCAATCCCTGTTCGCTACGCACCACCAGCCGTCTGACGTGGCCCTGATACATCAGCATCACCTCATCGCTATTCAATGAGAGCCGAAAAGTAAACTGCTTCACGCTTGCTCCTGATCACACGACAAATCACACAATGGGGCAGGAGCGTAACGCTCCTGCCCCATCGACACTTACTGCTGCAGCGCCTTGCTGACCTTCTCGAACAGATCCCGTGCCAGCCCCTCAAGGTTGGCAAGACGGGTCAGCTCGGCGCGGATCAGCGCCTTGCGCACCTCATCCAGTCGCTTGAACTGGATAAGCGGAGTGATGAGGCGGGAGGCCACCTGTGGATTGACCTCGTTGAGCTCGATCAGCAGATCGGTCAGGAAGCGGTAACCGCTGCCATCCACCGCATGGAACTGCACCTGATTGCTCATGGCGAAGCTGCCGATCAGCGCCCGCAGCCGGTTCGGGTTGCGAATGCTGAAGGTAGGATGATTCATTGCCTGCTTCACTTCGCCGAGCACATCGGCAGCCGGCTTGCTGCCAATCAGCCGCAGCCAGTTGTCCAGCACCAGTCCATCCTTGGCCCACTTGCCCTCGAAGTCGGCCAGCAGCGCAGCGCGGCATGGCAGCAGATAGCCGTTGGCCACCTGCAACGCCGCCAGGGTGTCGGTCATGTTGTCGGCGGTTGCGTACTGCTCGCGCACCAGCGCATCGGCATGCTCCGCATCCAGCGCAGCCAGATAGCCGAGCACCACCCCTTTGAGGGCCCGCTTGGCCATATCGGCGTGCACCACCTGATAGCCGCTCAGACGCAGGCTCTGATAGGTAGCCGCCAAGCGCGCGCCAAAGGCCTCGGCAAGACGGGTGTGGATCGCGTCGCGCACCTGATGGATGGCATCGATATCGGCCACCTCGAACAGCTCGGCTAGGGTCGCTTCACCTGGCAGCGCCAGGATCTCCGCCTTGAGGGCCAAATCCAGCTCGCTGTCGTCCAAAATGGCGACGAAGGCGGCCAGCAGGGTTTGGGAGAGCTCAACCCCCTGCCCGTGTTGCACCCGCGCCACCCCGTCGATGACCGCTTTGTTGATCAGCATCTGGGCGGCATCCCAGCGGGCAAACTCGTTGCGAGCAAAGCGCATCAGGAAGGCGAGCGCTTCATCGCTGTAGTCATAGTACAGCTTGACCGGCGCGGAGAAGTCCCGCAGCAGGGAGGGAACCGGCTTGACCGGCACCTGATCGAATTCGAAGGTCTGCTCCGCTTCGAGCACATCGAGCACGTTGCCGATGGCCTTGCCCTGATATTGCAGCGCGATGACGGCACCTTGCTCGTCATAGAGCTCGATATCGAAGGGGATATGCAGCGGCAGCTTCTGCGGCTGATCCTGAGTCGGCGGGGTGTGCTGGCTCACATGGAGGCGATAGATACCGCTGGCGGCATCGTACTCGTCGGTGACGGTCAACTCGGGGGTACCGGACTGGCTGTACCAGCGGCGGAAACGGCCGAGATCGACACCGGATGCATCCTCCATCGCCTGCACGAAATCATCGCAGGTGGCGGCCGAGCCGTCGTGACGCTCGAAGTAGAGGCGCATACCGGCCTGGAAGGCCTCTTCACCTAGCAGGGTGTGCATCATGCGGATCACTTCCGACCCCTTCTCATAGACGGTCAGGGTGTAGAAGTTGTTCATCTCGATCACCACATCCGGGCGGATCGGATGCGCCATGGGGCCGGCATCTTCGGCAAACTGCGGGCCGCGCACGGTACGCACGTTGTTAATGCGGTTGACGCCGCGGGAGCCCAGATCGGAGGAGAACTCCTGATCCCGGAATACCGTCAGCCCCTCTTTCAGGCTGAGCTGGAACCAGTCGCGGCAGGTGACGCGGTTGCCGGTCCAGTTGTGGAAATATTCGTGACCGATCACCCGTTCGATACCGTGGTAGTCGCTGTCGGTGGCGGTGGCCGGGTTGGCCAGTACGAACTTGGAGTTGAAGATGTTTAGCCCCTTGTTCTCCATGGCGCCCATGTTGAAGAAGTCCACCGCGACGATCATGTAGATGTCGAGATCGTACTCGAGGCCGAAACGCTGCTCGTCCCAGCGCATGGAGTTGATAAGGCTCTCCATGGCAAAACCGGCGCGATCGAGGTTGCCCTTGTCGACGAAGATCTCGAGGGCCACCTTGCGGCCGCTCTTGGTGGTGTAGTGGCTGCGCTCCACATCGAAATCACCGGCCACCAGCGCAAACAGGTAGCTCGGTTTGGGGAAAGGATCCTGCCACTGCACGAAGTGACGGCTGCCATCCAGATCACCGCTGTCGACCTTGTTGCCATTGGAGAGCAGGAAAGGATATTTGGCTTTATCGGCGGTAATGCGGGTGCTGTAGCGTGCCAGAATGTCGGGGCGGTCCAGATAATAGGTAATGCGACGAAAGCCCTCAGCTTCACACTGGGTACAGTAGGCATCGCCAGACTTGTAAAGCCCTTCGAGTGCGGTGTTGGCGGCCGGATCCAGCAGGGTGACAATGGTCAGCACACATTCGGCAGGCAGGTTGAACAGGGTCAGACTGCTCTCGCCTTGCTCGTAGTGGTCACAGGGAATGCCATCGATGGCAATGCTCTTGAGGGTCAGCTGCTCGCCATCGAGGACCAGCGGCGCATTGTGCTCGCCGTTGCGGCGAATGCGGGTGATGGCAGTGACCTGGGTCAGTGGTTCCTGCAATTGGAAATCGAGGTCGATAGTGTCGATCCAGTAGAGCGGCGCCTGATAATCCTGGCGATATTTGGCCGTCATGGCCTGGGAGTGATCGGTCATTATTGTCTGCTTCCACGCTTGTTAAAGGCGAGAAAGAGGCTGTCACAACCAACTGGCGGGGTCAAACGATTTGCATGACATCAGATGTGCCAGATAAAAAGAAAGGGCGACCGCAGTCGCCCTTGTGCATGATGGGTTGCCTGTCAGCTGCGTTTGCTGTCCATAGCCAGATCCGCCGTGATATTGGCCGCTTCGATGAGATACTCATCGGGCGCTTCAAAATCAGCGGGCAGTTCGTCCAGGCTCTTGACTGCCGGCTTGCCAAGACGTGCCAAGCGCTCATTGGTACGTTTAAGCGCTTTCTCATCCTGTTTCGCCTGCTCTGCAACACGCTCCGCCTCGTTGAGGGAGACCGACTTCTTGTCTTTCTCCTCCTTGTAGTCAGCGATGTCCTGCATCACATAGGCAAACTCGGGATCCTTGGCGATCCGAGCATCGTGCGCCGCCTGCAACTTGGGCAGCAGACTGGTGAAATTGCCGAGTTTCTCGTAGTTGGCTGAGGCTATCTTGTCCCAAGGCAACGCATTAAACTCGCGGCTTTCGCCCGTCTCTTCCGGCGCAACCGGTGTCGGGAAGCTGATATCCGGCGCAACGCCCTTGTTCTGGGTACTGCCACCATTGATCCGGTAGAACTTGGCGATGGTGTACTGCACGTGACCCAGCGGCTGCTCGTAGAAGTCATAGACCTTGGCGAGGCTGCGATGTTGTTGCACCGTCCCCTTGCCGAACGAGTTTTCCCCCAGGATCAGGGCGCGACCATAATCCTGCATGGCGGCGGCGAAGATCTCGGAGGCAGATGCACTGTATCTGTCGATCAGCACCGACATGGGACCGCCGTAATAGACGTTGCCATCATCGTCACCGTTGACCGTGATACGACCCATATGATCCCGGATCTGAACCACAGGACCGCTGCCAAAGAAGAGACCGCTCAGGGCAGAGGCTTCGGTCAGGGCTCCGCCGCCGTTTCCGCGCAGATCGATGATCAAACCATCGATCTTCTGCTTGTTGAGGCTGGAGAGCTCCTTGATCACATCATCGTGCAGATTGACGTAGAAACTTGGAATCTCGATGACACCGATCTTCTTGCCTTCGGCGGTGATCACCTTGGACTTGGCCGCGCGATCTTCAAGGCGCACCTTGTCACGGGTCAGCTCGATCTGTTCGGTCTTGGCGGTAGCGCCCTTGCCGCGCTGAATTTCAAGCTTGACCTTGCTCCCCTTGGGTCCCTTGATGAGCTCGACCACGTCATCGAGACGCCAGCCGATCACATCAACAATCTTGCCATCTTCCTGTCCCACCCCGGTGATCTTGTCATCAGGCTTGAGGTGGTTGGATTTGGCAGCAGGACCACCGGGTACCAGGGAGCGGATGACTGTAAAGTCATCTTCCGCCTGCAACACGGCACCGATCCCTTCCAGCGAGAGGTTCATCTCGGTGTTGAAACGATCGGCACTGCGCGGTGAGAGGTAACTGGTGTGGGGTTCGATGGCGCGAGCGAAGGAGTTCATGAAGAGCTGGAAGACATCTTCGCTCTCGGTCTGGGACATTCGCTTGATGGCGTTGTTGTAACGCTTGCCAAGCAGCTCCTTGATCTCGGGCCACTCCTTGCCGCTGAGTTTGAGGCTCAGGGCATCGAACTTGACTCGCTGACGCCACAGCTCGTTGAGCTCTGCTTCATCTTTGGGCCAAGCCGCACCTTCTCTATCGAACACATAGTTGTCGGGCTGGGTGAAATCAAAGGGAGTGTCAAGCAGTTTGAGGGCGTATTCGAACCGCTCATAACGCCGTTGCTGACTCAGGTTGAACATCTCGTAGGCGGGTGCCAGACGGCCTCTTTCGAGGTCGGTGTCAAAACCGTTACGGTATTTTTCAAAACGGCTGATATCAGAGGCCAAAAACAGGTTGCGACTGTAGTCCAGATTCTCCAGATATTTATCGAAAATCACGGAGGAAAAGGCATCATCCAGCTTGAACTGTTTGTAGTGCGAGCGGGTAAACAGATTGGTAATTCGCTTGCTGGCCGTAGCATGTTGGCTCTCTTGAGCCAACACAGGCAAATCACTCTCCTTGAGCACCGGCTCGATGGCCTGTGCAAGCCCGGCAAGCGCCAGGCTACAGGCAACGAGGGAAAAACGAATTACGCCATGCTTCAACATTTGTCTCCTTAGAGAACCAAGTGCTCTGATTTGACCCGCACCATCATGCCGGTCTGCAGTTGGACCTGTACATCGTCCTTGGTCACTTCCTTGATGGTTGCCGGAACCGGGAATTTACCCATAACGACGCGCACATCCTGGCCCACTTTCAGCGTAGCGGCATCCACTTTAACAAGCGGAGCTTCAGCAGCGGGCACTTTGGCGGCAGCCTTCGGCTTGGCAGCGACATCAGCCTTCTCGGTTTTGCGCACAGCAGGGCGACGAGGCTTCTTGGCCTTCTCATCCTTCTCTTTGGTATTGGTACGACGGCTGGCGAATACACGCTCTTTGCTCTCTTTCAGAGCTTGCTTGGCGTGCTCGATGTGCTCTTCGGTCAGCAGTTCACCCGGATTACCATCCAGATCAACGCGAGCCTGGCCAGCTTTGAGTCCGTGCAGGTAGCGCCAGCTGGAGGTGTATTGACGCAGTGCGGAGCGCAGCATGGTCTTGGAGACTCTGGCATCGTCAGCAAGACGCTCGGCCAAATCCTGGAAGATGCCAATCTTGAGCGGCTTGGCCTCTCCTTCAGCAACGAAGCAGGCCGGGAATTTCTCGACCAGGTAGGCAACGATCTCTTTACTGTTCTTCAGCTTCTCAGTGTTTTCCATGTATAACCTTGGCTTTCATATAAACGCACGGGCACGTCCCGAGCACAACAAAGGCCCCATTATAGAGAGCTTGGGGCCTTTTGCGAACCATCTAGCAATGACTTAGAGCATGCTTTCCAAAATTTGCACTGTTTCTTCAAGACCAATTCGATCTTGCTGGTCGAAACGGTTAAAAACTGGACTATCGATATCGAGTACCCCGATGATCTCGTCACCGCGGCGCACCGGGATCACGATTTCCGAGTTGCTCGCGCCATCGCAAGCGATGTGACCGTCGAACTGGTGGACATCATCAATGAGCTGGGTTTTCCCCTCAGCCACTGCTGTGCCACACACCCCGCGGCCGACCGGGATCCGCACACAGGCCGGTTTGCCCTGAAACGGCCCCAATACCAGAGTCTCGCCCTGCAACAGATAAAAACCGACCCAGTTGATCTCCGTCAGCTCCTGATTCAGCAGCGCAGACAAGTTGGCCATATTGGCAATCAGATCGGTTTCGCCCTCCAGTAGTGCCTTGGCCTGCTGGTTGAGGGTGCGATAAAATGGTTGTTTTTCAATCATGATTAAATGCACTTCACTCCCTGATGGTTTGGGGAAGGTAACGCCTGCCAGGGAAATTTCAAATATTTTTTCCACTCTGCCACCATTGAACGATTATTCACGGGCAACAGAGAGGGCCAATTGCTGGCGTTGGCCATTGCTCCATTCAATATTGAGCAACCAGACCATGACCAGAGAGGTACAGCTTCCTACCAGTGTTGTACCCTGCCATCCTCCCGCGACTTGTTCAAAGTTCACCGGAATGGTCCCCATAAACATATCTCGCCCTTCCAGCCAGGCTTTTAACGGCTTGATTTCCGGGTCGCCCCCTTGGATATCTATTGCAAAGTCATGTTCGGCACGTAGCGGTAACACCTTGATGGCCACCGTTAGTGGTTTGTTACCAATCAATGCGCTGCAAGGTGTGTGGGAAAGATCACAAATCTGATCTTTTGTCTGGCCAGCAGTCATGCTGTTATCGGCCGAAAACCAGGTGCGATAGGCCACCAGCGCCAATAGCAGCGCCAATACAAGTGCAAGGTGCAGTACTTTACGTGCGGTAAGTCTCTCTTTCATCAAAAAACGTCCGTTTAAGATGCAATTAAAATGTTTTTTTGTGATCACGAACAAGGTAAAAAACGGCCAGAACGATACCGGACGGAACCAAATATATCACTGTTTATACTGTTATTTTACCTGTCGCTTCAGTATCATTCCCATGCAGTTTTCATTTAGCCATCTTTTGCTTTTCCTTTCGTTAACAGGCGTTAACAACTGGTTGGCGGTGGCTTGATGGAGCCAGTCCGGTTTTCCGGATAAAACATCAAACAACAGCAGCATCGGAAGCGGAATATAACGATGAGCCATACAACTAACCATCCTGAGTACAACTACACCGTTGTTCGCCAGTTTACCGTCATGACGATTGTCTGGGGAATTGTCGGCATGTCGGTTGGCGTACTGATCGCAGCCCAGTTGATCTGGCCTGCCCTCAACTTCGAAACCCCCTGGCTGACTTACAGTCGTCTGCGGCCCCTCCACACCAACGCAGTGATCTTCGCCTTTGGCGTCAGTGCCCTGATGGCCACCTCGTTCTACGTGGTACAGCGCACCTGTCAAACCAGACTGTTTGGTGGCCCGTTGGCAACCTTCGTCTTCTGGGGCTGGCAAGCCATCATTCTCTCTGCCGCCATCTCTCTGCCGCTGGGTTACACCTCCGCCAAAGAGTATGCCGAGCTGGAGTGGCCGATTGACATCGCCATCACTGTGGTATGGGTCGCCTATGCCATCGTCTTCTTCGGCACACTGATGAAGCGCACCACCTCCCACATCTATGTGGCGAACTGGTTCTTCGGCGCCTTCATCATCACCGTTGCGGTGCTGCACATTGTCAACAACATGGAAGTACCGCTCTCCGGCATGAAGTCTTACTCCATGTACTCCGGCGCCATGGACGCCATGGTGCAGTGGTGGTATGGCCACAACGCGGTAGGCTTCCTGCTGACCGCCGGCTTCCTGGGGATGATGTACTACTTCGTGCCCAAGCAGGCCGGTCGTCCGGTTTACTCCTATCGCCTCTCCATCGTGCACTTCTGGGCGCTGATCTCCCTCTATATCTGGGCCGGTCCGCACCACCTGCACTACACCGCACTGCCTGACTGGGCTCAGTCCCTCGGGATGGTAATGTCCCTGATCCTGTTCGTCCCCTCCTGGGGCGGCATGATCAACGGCATCATGACCCTCTCCGGTGCCTGGCACAAACTGCGTTATGACCCCATCCTGCGCTTCCTGATCGTCTCCCTCTCTTTCTACGGCATGTCGACCTTCGAAGGCCCGATGATGGCGATCAAAACCGTCAACGCCCTCTCCCACTACACCGACTGGACCGTTGGTCACGTGCACTCCGGTGCGTTGGGCTGGGTTGCCATGGTCTCCATCGGTGCGGTTTACCATCTGATCCCGAACCTGTTCGGCCAGGGCCGGATGTACAGCGTCAAGCTGATCAACGTTCACTTCTGGCTGGCGACCGTGGGCACCGTGCTCTACATCGTTGCCATGTGGATTTCCGGCGTGATGCAGGGCCTGATGTGGCGTGCAGTCAACGAAGACGGCACCCTGACCTACAGCTTCGTTGAAGCGCTGCAGGCATCCTATCCCTTCTATTTCGTGCGCTTCCTGGGTGGCTGCTTCTTCGTCACCGGCATGTTGCTGATGGCTTACAACGCCTATCGCACCATCACTGCGCCCAAAGGTTCTCTGGAACCTGTCGCCCAGCCAGCATGATTGAAGAGGTCAACCCATGAGCAACAATAACCGTCACGAAATATTTGAAAAAAGCGTTCCCATGCTGGTGGTCGGCATCATCTTCGCCATCAGTCTGGGGGGCCTGGTTGAAATCACTCCGCTGTTCTTCCAGAAGCAAACCACCGAGCCGGTGGAGGGCCTCAAGCCCTACACCGCTCTGCAGATGGAAGGGCGCGACATCTTCATTCGCGAAGGCTGCACCAACTGCCACAGCCAGATGATCCGTCCGTTCCGTGCCGAAACCGAACGTTACGGTCACTACTCTGTCGCAGGTGAGAGCGTCTGGGAGCACCCCTTCCTGTGGGGCTCCAAGCGTACTGGTCCGGATCTGGCCCGTGTCGGTGGCCGCTACTCCGACGAGTGGCACAAGGTTCACCTGATCAACCCGCGCGATGTGGTACCGGAATCCAACATGCCCGCCTACCCCTGGCTTGATACCAACGTGCTGACTGGCGAGATGACCGGCAAAAAACTGGCGCTGTTCCGCGATCACTTCGGTGTGCCCTATACCGACGCCGACATTCAGGGTGCTGGCGAAGCCGTGAAGGGTAAAACCGAGCTGGATGCGCTGGTGGCCTATCTGCAATCACTGGGTCATGCCCTGAAATAAGGAGGCGAAAATGGACTACGGCACATTTCGCGGTCTGTATACCTTGCTGTTGATGGCCATCATGATTGGCATCATCGTCTGGGCCTACAGCAAACGCCGCAAGACCTCTTTCGACGAGGCTGCCAATCTGGTTTTTGCCGATGATGAGCAACCCGGTGCTGATAAAAAGAACGCAGGAGCGAAACAATAATGAGCACTCTGTTTAGCATTTTTGTGACTGTCATCAGTCTGGGAACCATCCTCGGCTGCTTCTTGCTGCTGATGTGGTGCCGCAAGGACAAGATGGGTGTTGAAGAAGGCAAATCGATGGGTCACTCCTTCGATGGCATCGAGGAGATCAACAACCCGCTGCCGAAGTGGTGGACTTACATGTTCCTCTTCTTCATCGTCACCGGTCTGGTCTATCTGATCGCCTTCCCGGGGCTTGGCAACTTCAAAGGCCTTCTGGGCTGGCAAAGTTCCAACCAGGACGTGCGCTCGCTGGCAGAGTCCAAGGCTGCAACCGAATCGGCTAAGGCCGAAGGTCGCGCAGTGGAGTATGACCGCGAGGTCGCCAAGGCTGACGAGATCTACGGCGCCAAGTTCCGTGAACTCACCTACGAAGCGGATGGCAAAACCTATCGAGCCATCACCGAGATCGCCAAGGATCCGGAAGCCCTGAAAGTGGGTCAGCGTCTGTTCCTGCAGAACTGCTCCCAGTGCCACGGCTCCGATGCCCGTGGTGGCCGCGGCTTCCCGAACCTGACCGACAGCGAATGGCAATGGGGCGGCCAGCCTGATCAAATCAAGACCACCATCATGGGCGGTCGTCAGGGGATCATGGCTGCCTGGGGTGAAATCCTCGGCAAAGATGGCGTTCAGGAAGTGGCCTCCTATGTGCTGAGCCTCTCCGGTCGCAAGGTTGACCTGGTGGAAGCGAAGAAAGGTGAAGCCCGCTTCGCCATCTGCGCAGCTTGCCACGGTGCCGATGCCAAGGGCGGTATTGCCGTCGGGGCGCCAGATCTGACCAACAACACCTGGCTCTACGGTGGCTCCCGCGAAGTGGTGGTACAAACCATCACCCACGGTCGTCACGGCGTGATGCCAGCCTGGAAAGATATTCTGGGTGAGGACAAGGTTCACCTGCTGGCCTCCTACGTTTACAGCCTGTCCCATCAGCCTGCTAAATAAAGGTCGCTCACATAAGTCGTAACATGTGATAAACACGTGATTACACAGCAAAAAGCCTCGACTCCTCGAGGCTTTTTGTTATCTTGTGTTACGTAAAAACCATCTTCCACGTTAATCATTCGTTTCATGGCAGTAGCAATCATGACCCAACCTCTATCCAAACCGTGGTATCGCCAATTCTGGCCCTGGTTTATCATCGCCCTCCCCACTGCCGCCGTTGTTGGCAGCATAGCCACCGCCATCATCGCCAGCAAGGATGGGGTCAATCTGGTGGCCGAGGACTATTACAAACAAGGGAAAGAGATCAATCAGGACTTGAGCAAGTTTGACCGCTCCGAAGCGCTCAATATCCGCTTTGGGCTGGAGGTTGACGGCAACGAGCTGACCCTCAAACCCATCAGCGGTGACATTCCTGCCGGGCAAGCTCTCTATCTCTCATTGTTCCACCCGACCTTGGCCGGTCAGGACAGTGAACACATGATCACCGCCGATGCGAGCGGTACCTATCGCCTCCATTTCGACAAGCCGCTGGTCGGCAAGTGGCACATTCGGGTCGATGCCTTTGATCACCAATGGCGATTGCAAGAGACCGTCCAGCTGCCCACCCTGGCCCCTGTCGAACTCGACCCGAAAGGACGCTAAGCCATGACCGGCTGTTCTCACTGTGGCGAGCCGGTGCTCGCCAGTGCCCCTGCTGCTTGCATTCTGCATTCAGGGAGGCATAACGCATGACCCCCTGCTTTCACTGTGGCGAGCCGGTACCCGCCAATAGTGGCTATTCCCTCGAGATAAAGGGGATTGTTCGCCCCATGTGCTGCCCCGGCTGTCAGGCTGTGGCAGAAACCATCATGGAGTGCGGCCTCGCCAGTTACTACGATCACCGCACCGCTCCCGGCACCAAGGGCGATCTGGTGCCCGAGGAGCTGGCCGCCCTCACCCACTACGATCTGGCAGAAGTACAACAGGATTTTGTCACCGACAACGGTACCCTTCGCGAAATCCAGCTGACAGTTGAAGGGCTCACCTGCGCCGCCTGTGCCTGGCTTATCGAACGTCACCTAATGACCCTTGGCGGCCTGCGCTACATCAACGTCAACACCACCACCCACCGGGCCCGCATCAAGTGGGATCCGGGCCGGCTCTCCCTGAGTGACATCCTCAAGGGATTTGCCCAGATCGGCTATCGCGCCTATCCGTTCCAGACCCATCAACAGGAGGCGCTCTACGCCAAAGAGGTGCGCAGCTATATGTTCCGGCTGGCACTGGCAGGGCTTGGCTCGATGCAGGTGATGATGTGCGCCGTGGCTCTCTATATGGACCTCTTCATCAGTGTTGAAGATGAGTTCATGGTCTACTTCAAGTGGATAAGCCTGTTGCTCTCCACCCCCATCATGATCTATTCAGCCCAACCCTTTTACGTGGGTGCCTGGCGCAGCCTGAAACAGGGCCATCTGTCGATGGATGTGTCGGTGTCGCTGGCGCTGATCGGGGCTTTTATCGCCTCCATGTGGGCCACCGTGTTCAATACCGGTGAGGTCTATTACGACTCCATCACCATGTTCGTCTTCTTCCTGCTGCTGGGGCGCTTTCTCGAGTTGCGGGCCCGGCGCAAGGCGTCGGAATCGAGCTCCAACCTGGCACGACTGGTGCCCATCATGGCGACCCGCATCGATGATGAAGGGGAGCATGAGGTAGCGGCCAAGACCTTGCAGGTCGGCGATCGGGTACGGGTGCTGGCCGGAGCAACATTGCCGGCGGACGGCATCATTGTCGAAGGGCAAGCCAGCCTCAACGAATCCATGCTGACCGGTGAACAGCTGCCCCTGCTCAAACAGCCCGGTGAGCAGGTCTATGCCGGTACCATCAACACCGATGCCCCGCTGCAGATCCGGGTCAGCCACCGTATCGAAGAGTCGCGGATCGCCCAGATCATGCGGCTGCAGGATCACGCCCTCGACGACAAACCGGCCATCGCCCAGATGGCGGATCAGCTGTCGCGCCACTTTATTCTGGTGCTGCTGATCATTGCCGCCGCGGTCTGGACCTTCTGGCACTTCCATCAACCGGATCAGGCGTTCTGGGTCACCCTCGCCGTGCTGGTTGCCACCTGCCCCTGTGCCCTGTCGCTGGCCACCCCGACGGCGCTGACCTCGGCCACCGCCAATCTGACCCGTAACGGCATTCTGCTGCGCCGTGGTCATGTGCTGGACGTGCTGACCAAAGCCAACCGGATCGTGATGGACAAGACCGGTACCCTGACTACTGGCGAGATCAGTCTGACGCAGACTCAAGCGTTGGCCGACCTTGACGTGGCCCACTGCCTCGCCATCGCTCGGGCCATGGAGGCGCAATCCGAACATCCCATTGCCCGCGCCTTCCGACTGCCCGCCGACAGCATCGCCGTGTTGCCATCCGTTCGCGAGATCACCCCGGTCATCGGTCACGGCATCACGGCGCTGGTGAATGGCGTACGCTACCGCATCGGCAGTGCCCGCTGGCTTGGGCTGGATCCGGCGCAAGAACGCGGCCGCGGTCTGGCTATCTATCTGGCCGACGAGCAGAAGGTCTTGGCCCGCTTCAATCTGGAAGATACCCTGCGCCCCGATGCCAGGGCGCTGATCGCGGCATTCAAGGCGGCCGGTCTGCAAACTACCGTGCTGACTGGCGACAGCTCTTTGCAGGCAGACGAGATTGCCCGCGAGCTAGGAGTGGATGAGCTGGTCAAGGGGGTCTCGCCCGATGGCAAGCTGGCCTACCTCAAGGCCCGGGAAGCCCAAGGGGATATCAGCATCATGGTGGGCGATGGCATCAACGACGCCCCGGTACTGGCTGGCGCTCACGCCTCGTTTGCCATGGCTGGTGGCACCGATCTGGCGAAAAACAGCGCCGATGCCATCCTGCTGGCCGATGACCTGAGCCGACTGCTCGAGGCCAGAGTGCTGGCAATGCGTACCCGCAAGATCATCATCGAGAACTTCGCCTGGTCCATCGGTTACAACCTGCTGGTGCTGCCGCTGGCGGCCTGCGGCTGGCTGCCCCCCTATCTGGCGGCGGCGGGCATGTCGCTCAGTTCACTCATCGTGGTAACCAACTCGATGCGCCTCAACCGATGAGACCGGTGGCGGAAAATAGCTGAAAATGTGGCCTGCCTCCAATGCAGGCCACATTTCTCACTGATAGCGGCTGGCCCCCTGCCCGAACAGGGTTACCATAGGGGACACTTGCCAAGGATGAACGCCAAGGTACCTCTCATGAATATAATTTTTGTCCTGATCCCCATCGCCATCCTGTTTGTGATCATCGCCGGGGTCGTCTTCTTCTGGGCCATTCGCTCCGAACAGTTTGAAGATCTCGACCGGCAGGGTTCCAACATCCTGTTTGACGAAGAGCAACCTGCCCACAAACCCGTAAAGCCTGCTGACCATGACCCACAACCTTGATCTGGCCGGCGCCCTGCTGGTCGGACTGGCAGGCTCTGCCCACTGTATCGGCATGTGCGGTGGCGTCTCCGCCGCGCTCTCCATGGCGATCCCCGCCAACAAGCAGCACTTCTGGGGGCGGCTTGCCTATCTGCTCAACTACAACCTCGGCCGGATCCTGAGCTATGTGATTGCAGGTGCACTGGTGGGCGGCCTGCTCGCCACCACCAGCGAGCTGGGCGCAGGCAAACACGCTATTGCCGGCTTACGCCTGGTGGCGGCGTTATTGATGATTGCGCTTGGTCTCTATCTGGCGGGCTGGTGGCAAGGGATCTTGCTGCTGGAGCGGCTCGGCGCAAGACTTTGGCCCCGTATCAAACCGCTGGCGGGCAAGTTTCTCCCCTTCACCTCACCTGTGCAGGCACTGCCCTTTGGCATGGTGTGGGGTTGGCTCCCCTGCGGGCTGGTCTACTCCATGCTGACCTGGAGCGCAGCGGCCGGTTCGGCCAGTGGCGGGGCGCTGATCATGCTCTTTTTTGGTCTCGGCACCCTGCCCACCCTGTTCGCGTTGGGCGGGCTTGCCGATCGCCTGAGATACTGGCTCACCCTGCGCAGTTTGCGCCTTGGCGGTGCCCTGCTGCTCATTTTGTTCGGGGTGCATACCTTCTGGATTGGCATTGCTTCCTTTTGAAACCCTATCCAAAACGGATGAGTTGATGGTAAACTTGTTTGATATAAATCAATTATTCGTATGAGCCTATGATCCCGGAAAAGAAACCTGGCAGACGTATCCAGAGCGGTGGCTGTGCAATTCATTGCCAGGATTGCAGCATCAGTCAGCTCTGTATTCCCTTCACTCTGAACGACAACGAGCTTGATCAGCTGGACAGCATCATCGAGCGCAAGAAGCCGATCCAGAAGGGTGAAGAGCTGTTCAAGGCTGGCGATGAGTTCAAATCGCTCTATGCCATCCGTTCCGGGACCATCAAGTCTTACACCATCACCGAGCAAGGGGATGAGCAGATCACCGCGTTCCACCTCGCTGGCGATCTGGTCGGTTTTGACGCCATCCACAAACAGGCCCACCCCTCCTTCGCCCAGGCGCTGGAAACGGCCATGGTGTGCGAGATCCCGTTTGAAGTGCTGGATGATCTCTCCGGCAAGATGCCCAAGCTGCGCCAGCAGATCATGCGTCTGATGAGCAACGAAATCATGGGCGATCAGGAGATGATCCTGCTGCTCTCCAAGAAGAATGCCGAAGAGCGCCTCGCCGCCTTCCTGCACAATCTGTCGGTACGCTTCTCCGAACGCGGCTTCTCCGCCAAGGAGTTCCGTCTATCCATGACCCGTGGTGACATTGGCAACTATCTGGGGCTGACCGTCGAGACTATCAGTCGTCTGCTCGGCCGTTTCCAGAAGTCCGGTCTCATCAGCGTCAAAGGCAAATACATTACCGTACTGGATCAGGTCGCGCTGGGCATGATGGCCGGTGCAACTCGCCCGCCCTGCGGCTGATATTTTTCCGCTTACCCTCTCGCTTGTCTCCTGCTTTCCCTGCCGGATCCTTTCCTCTGGAATGTGATCCGGTACGTTCCCCATACCCTCCTCCTGCGCTAAGCTGTAATGGCTAAGATTCTGCTGTCATTGGACTTTTCCAAGGAGGAGAAGATGGTCAAATATCAGAATATTCTGGTGGTTATCAATCCAGAAGAGGAGCGTCAAATCGCCCTCGAACGGGCAGTCAAAGTCGCCGAGCTGGACGAAAGCGCCCATCTGACCCTGCTGCTCACCATCTATGACTTCTCGTATGAAATGACTGCCATGCTCTCGGTGGACGAGCGGCAAGAGATGCGTGATGGCGTCATTTCACAGCGACGTGAGTGGCTGGACGAGATCCTGACCCCCTATCGGGCACAGGGGATCGAATGCGAAGTGAAGGTAGTCTGGCACAATCGCCCCTTCGAGTGTGTCATTCAGGAAGTGCTGGAGCAGCGCCACGATCTGGTGGTCAAAGCCACTCACCATCACAGCTTCCTGCAAACCTTCATCTTTACCCCCACCGACTGGCACCTGCTGCGCAAATGCCCCTGTCCGGTGCTGCTGGTCAAGGAGGGTCACTGGCAACGGGGCGGCAACATCATCGCCGCCATCAACTGCTCAAGCGACGATCCGGATCAGAAACTGCTCAACGAACGGATCACCCAGGAGGGAAGCGACATCGCCGAACTACTGGGCTCCAACCTCTATCTGGTCAACACCTACCCGGGCACCCCGGTCAACGTGGCCATAGAGCTGCCGGAGTTTGATCCCAACGCCTACAACGAAGCGATCCGCAAACACCACGAAAGCCTGCTGCTCAGCCATGCCGACAAGTTCGGGATCGGTCATCTCTGGACCCGGGTAGCAGAGGGGCTACCGGAAGAGGTGTTGCCGGATATGGCCGAAGAGCTCAAAGCAACCTTGATGATCATGGGCTGCGTCGGCCGTACCGGTCTTTCTGCAGCTTTGCTCGGCAATACAGCCGAACATGTGATTGACCGCCTCTCCTGCGACATCCTGATCCTCAAACCGGCGGACTACAGCTGCCCGGTCGACAGTCGTCGCAATCAATCATAAGGTGCCTGGCACCTTGCCCTCCCCCGGGACATGGCTATAATAACGCGCTTATTTGTGTCCCGGGTTTTACGAGCATGCTAGAAGAGCTGAACGCCAAAGAAAAATACAGTTTTAACAAACTGCAGAAGCGCCTGCGGCGCAACGTGGGTCAGGCCATTGCCGACTTCAACATGATTGAAGAGGGCGACAAGGTCATGGTCTGCCTCTCCGGCGGCAAGGACAGCTTCGGTATGCTCGACATACTGATGAGCCTCAAAGCCAGCGCCCCCATCCATTTCGATCTGGTTGCCGTCAACCTGGATCAGAAGCAGCCCGGTTTCCCCGAGCATGTGCTGCCCGAGTATCTGGATTCTCTCGGTATCGAGTACAAGATCGTCGAGGAAGATACCTACTCCATCGTCAAGGAGAAGGTACCGGAAGGCAAAACCACCTGCTCCCTCTGCTCACGGCTGCGCCGCGGTATTCTCTACCGCACCGCACAGGAGCTGGGTTGCACCAAGATTGCCCTTGGCCACCACCGCGATGACATCCTCGAGACCCTGTTCCTCAACATGTTCTACGGTGGCAAGCTCAAGTCCATGCCGCCAAAGCTGGTGAGCGACGATGGCAAGAACGTGGTGATCCGCCCGCTGGCCTACTGCAAAGAGAAGGATCTGATCCGCTACGCCGACGTCAAAGCCTTCCCCATCATTCCGTGCAACCTGTGCGGCTCGCAGGAGAACCTGCAGCGTCAAGCCATCAAGCAGATGATGCAGGATTGGGATCGCCGCTTCCCCGGTCGTATCGAGACCATGTTCACCGCCATTCAGGACGTGATCCCGAGCCACCTACTCGACCACAAGCTGTTTGACTTCAAGAGCATCAATCGCGACTCCGGCATCATCGATGGTGGCGACAAGGCGTTTGATCCGCCCGAGATGCCAAAGGCGCCGCTGCTGGATATCGACGAGATGGACATGCTTGATGTGATTGAAGTGCGCTAAGCCGCTCTCACAAGGCACACGCCACGCAATAAAAAAGGAGCGATGAACGCTCCTTTTTTGCTTTCTGGATTGGCCTGTCACTGCGGTGACAGCGCGACCTATCTCACCCTTTATGCAGCCAGGGGGTCAGTCGCAGCACGTCACCCTGCAGGCGCAGTTGCCCGGTGGCGAACGCGGCCAGTTGCTCATTGCTCAGCAACAGATGGCCTTCCTGCCAGGGCAGCGCCTCCTGACGGGCGCCATCAATCAGATAAGCTGTTCCGCTCTGCTGCACCAGGGTAATGCGTACCCCTTCCATCTTCGGCAGGAAGTGCTTGCCGACCATGCCCGCCATCTTGTCGAGCAGCGACTGCATCTGCTGCTGACGGGCCGCCAGCTCGGCCAAGGGCAGCTCGGGCCCGTTCGGTGCGTCGGCCATCACCTGTACCGTCATATCGCAAGTGGCGTGCTCTTCTTTAAGGCCAACGGTCACGATCCCCTTGTCGAGGTTGAGATCCTCATCAAAAGGCAGGCGTAGTTCGCTATCGACCGTTACCTCGCCCGCGACCTCCTTACTGTCGGTTGCAACCCGGACAAAGGTGAGGCCACAGCGCTGGCCATTTTGCGGATCGGTCAGATAAAACCCCAGTCTGGCGTGACCAAACTCCCCTTTGGCAAAGGTCTTCATCTGGCTGTAGAAGGTGCTGTATTGCAGATCCAGTACCGGCTCAGCCAGCGCCAGCCCTGGCAGCAAGAGCGTGGCCAGCAGACTCTGGCGCACAGCCTTGGTCACTCCATATCGACGGGTCATTCAACGTCCTTTTGCATCATGCATTGAAATGGTTGGGGCCTTCTGTCACCTCGTTAACCTCTACCCCCACCCCGCAGAGATCCCGATAGAGGATCCCCTTGCAGTTGAAATAGAGCGGTGCCACCCAGATAAGCCCCAACCCCATGGGGAGCAGAGCCAGGAAGAAGAGCGCGGTCATCACGCCGTGGAACAGCACAATGCTGGGCCAGCCGCGCGCAAAGAGTTTAAGAGAAACCAGAATGGCCTGGGGCGGCGTCAGGCCACGCTCCAGCACCAGAGGTACGGTAAAGAGCAGCCCCATGCCGATCAGAGCCGAGGGGATGAAAGAGAGCACTGCGGGCAATCCCAGCAGATCGAATAGCGGGCCAAACAGGCTGGTGAGCAGACTGCCAAGCAGGCTCAGCATGCCGAGGCGTACAAAGTGGCGGAAGAAGTCGAACACCTGGTTGGCTCTAGCGCGCACCCCGACCGACTGCTGCAACCCCAGCATATCGAGGGAGCTGGTCATGGGGGCCATCACCACCGTCATCAGCAGGCTCAGCACCATGGCCACATTCATCTGGCTGTCATCCCCCAGATAGGGCAACAGCAGCACATTGCTGAGCAGGATCCAGATCGCCGTCACCCCGACAATCGCCAGCAGCAGGCCAAATCCGGTACGGCGGGTCTGTTGCCATCCCTCCTGGATGACCCCTTTCAGATCAAGGCGGTAGCCCTGGTTCAGAGACTGCTCAAGGGAGCCGCCAATACGCATTTTATTACTCAATTGACTATCCAATATCGAAAACGACCAAATCAGGTGGCACATTATAGCGATTTGGTCTGCTATTCGTAGCCGTTTTTCCTGCGCACTTGCGGCTAATTCGGGCCAAAAAGCCTTTAATTTCATGTGTCGGCTGCATAGAATGCGGCCCTCTTTCAACACGATGGCCACTGGCTGGGGTGAGACTGGCGGATGATGAACAATCCACAGGTAATTGTCGCGCTGAACAAGATCAGCAAAAAATACGATGGCAAGGTGATCCTGAGTGACCTTGACCTTGAAATCTATGACGGTGAATTTCTTACCCTGCTGGGCCCCTCCGGCTGCGGCAAGACCACCCTGCTGCGCCTGCTGGCCGGGCTCGAATCGGTCGATGGTGGCACCATCCATCTGGCCGGTGACGAGATCACCCATATCCCCGCCGAACACAGGCACATCAACACCGTGTTCCAGAGCTATGCGCTCTTCCCCCATATGACGGTGTTTGAAAACGTCGCCTTTGGCCTCGAGATGCAGAAAGTACCTGCCAACGAGATCCGCCAGCGGGTCGAGGAGACACTCGCCATGGTGCAGCTCACCGAGCTGGCCAATCGCCGCCCGGATCAGCTCTCCGGCGGTCAGCAACAACGGGTCGCCATCGCCCGCGCCGTGGTCAACAAGCCGCGCCTGCTGCTGCTCGACGAATCCCTCTCGGCGCTCGACTACAAGCTGCGCAAGCAGATGCAGAGCGAGCTCAAGGCGCTGCAACGTCGCCTTGGCATCACCTTTGTCTTCGTTACCCATGATCAGGAAGAGGCACTCACCATGTCTGATCGCATCCTGGTGCTGGAAGGCGGCAAGATCATCCAGCGCGGCACCCCGCGCGATATCTACGAATCGCCAGCCAATCTGTTCGTGGCCCGCTTTATCGGCGAGATCAACGTGATGGATGGCAAGCTGATCAGCCAGCGCGAGCCCGGTATCTGGCAGGCGGAGGTAGAGGGGCGCGAATGTCTGCTTCATACCACCTTGCCGTTCCAGCCTGACGACAAGGTGCTGGTACTGCTGCGCCCGGAAGATCTGCGCATTCTCGATCAGGATGACGATCAAAGTGGCGCGCTGCGGGGCAACATCCGCGAGCGCAACTACAAGGGGGCGACGCTGGATTCGGTGATCGAACTCGAAAGCGGCAAACAGCTGCTTATCTCAGAGTTCTTCGACGAGGATGACCCCGACTTTGACTACCGTCTGGGTCAGGAGGTGGCGATCCACTGGGTCGACAGCTGGGAGGTGGTGCTGCCCTATGAGCCTCACTAATCTGCGGGTAGCGCACAGCTTTGCCCACAACGGCTTTCGCAACGGGGCCATCGCGCTGATCCTGGGCTGGCTGACGCTGTTTGTCTTCCTGCCCAACCTGATGATCATCGGTGTCAGCTTCCTGACCCGGGACGAGTCCGAGCTTATCGCACCGCTCTTTACCCTGAGCAACTATAGCCGCTTGCTGGACCCCCTCTATTTCGAGGTGCTGCTCCACTCTCTCTGGCTGGCGCTGCTCGCCACAAGCATCTGCTTGCTGGTGGGTTACCCCTTTGCCTGGCTGCTGGCCCATCTGCCAGCGCGTATCCGCCCGCTGCTGCTGTTTCTGGTGGTGGTGCCGTTCTGGACCAACTCCCTGATCCGTACCTATGCGCTGAAAGTGCTGCTCGGTACCCGGGGACTGATCAATGGGTGGCTGCTGGATCTGGGGCTTATCGAGCGGCCGCTGCAGATGATGTATACCGAGGTGGCCGTCATCATCGGGCTGGTCTATGTGCTGCTCCCCTTTATGGTGCTGCCGCTCTACTCCAGCATCGAGAAGCTGGATGGCCGTTTGCTGGAGGCGGCGCGAGATCTCGGCGCCAACGGCTGGCAGCGACTGGTGCGGATCATTCTGCCTCTCACCCTGCCTGGTATCATCGCCGGTTGTCTGCTGGTGTTCCTGCCCGCCATGGGGATGTTCTATGTCTCCGATCTGCTGGGGGGCGCCAAGCACCTGCTGATCGGCAACCTGATCAAGACCCAGTTCCTCAACAGCCGTGACTGGCCTTTTGGTGCTGCCATCAGCGTGATGCTGACGGTGCTGATGGCGCTCTTGGTCTACTGCTACTGGCGGGCGGGCAAGCTATTGAGCAAGAAGGGGGAGCTGGCATGATGCGCGCACTGAAAGCTCTGTTCTTGCTGCTGGTGTTTGGCTATCTCTATGTACCCATCGGGGTGTTGATCGCCAACTCCTTCAACCTGTCGAAATATGGCATCGACTGGCGCGGCTTTACCCTGGGCTGGTATGAGAAGCTGTTTGCCAGCGCCAGCCTGATGCAGGCGGCCCAGCACTCCCTGACCATCGCCGCCCTCACCGCCACCGCGGCCACCCTGATCGGCACCCTCACCGCCGTAGCGCTGTTTCGCTACCGCTTTCGCGGCAAACAGTACGTGAGCGGCATGCTGTTCGTGGTGATGATGTCCCCCGATATCGTCATGGCCATCTCCCTGCTGACCCTGTTTGTGGTGACCGGCATTGCGCTGGGCTTCTGGTCGCTGCTGATCGCCCACATCACCTTCTGCCTGCCGTTCGTGGTGATCACCGTCTACTCGCGGCTGTGCGGTTTTGATGTGCGAATGCTGGAGGCAGCGCGGGATCTGGGGGCTGGCGAGTGGATCATCCTGCGCCGCATCATAATGCCACTGGCACTGCCGGCGGTGATGGCGGGCTGGCTGCTCTCCTTTACCCTGTCGCTGGACGACGTGGTGGTGAGCTCCTTTGTCACCGGCCCGGCCTACGAGATCCTGCCGCTCAAGATCTACTCCATGGTCAAGGTGGGGGTCTCCCCCGAGGTCAATGCCCTGGCCACCCTGATGCTGGTCGCCTCCCTCGGGATGGTGCTGCTGGCGCAACTGTTACTGCGTAAACGGCAGGGTTGACCCTGCCCGTTTCGTACCCGCCACCTTTGGCGAACTCTGTCACGGTGGGCCGCAAGGCCCCATAACCCCAAGGAGTTGTTGATGACAATCCAACACAAGGCCGGCGCCCTGCTGGCAGCCGCCCTCACCCTCACCACCCCGCTGCTGAGCCAGAGCGCTCACGCGGCCGATGACAAGGTGGTCTACTTCTACAACTGGTCGGAATATGTGCCGGACGGCCTGCTGGAGCAGTTCCAGCAAGAGACCGGTATCAAGGTGATCTACTCCACCTACGAATCCAACGAGACCCTCTACGCCAAGCTGAAAACCCATGGCGACGGCTATGACGTGGTGGTGCCCAGCACCTATTTCATCTCGAAAATGGCCAAAGAGGGGATGCTGCAGCCGCTGGATCGCGCCCAGCTGCCCAACTTCAAGCACCTCGACCCTACCCTGCTCAACCATGAGTACGACCCGGACAACAGCTACTCCATCCCCTATATCTGGGGCGCAACCGGCATCGGCACCAACACTGACATCATCGAGCAGCCGGTCACCAGCTGGAAACAGCTCTGGGCACCGGAGTGGAAAGAGAGCCTGCTGCTGATGGACGATGCCCGCGAGGTGTTCCATATCGCGCTGGTGCAGCTGGGTTACAGCCCCAACACTCAAGACAAGGCGCAAATTTCTGAAGCCTTCGAATACCTGAAAAAGCTGATGCCCAACGTCAAGGCGTTCAACTCCGACAACCCGGCCGACCCCTTTATCGCCGGTGAGGTCAATATCGGCATGCTGTGGAACGGCTCGGCCTACGGCGCCCAGCGCGAATATCCCTCCATCCAGATGACCTACCCCGAAGAAGGCGCCGTGCTCTGGATGGACAACCTCGCCATCCCGGCCAAAGCCAAACATGTGAAAGAGGCCCACGCCCTGATCAACTTCCTGATGCGCCCCGATGTGGCCGCCAAGGTGGCCGAGGCGATTGGCTACCCCACCCCGGTCAAGGATGCTATTCCACTGCTCACCCCGGCGTTTCGCAATAACCCCATGGTCTTCCCGAACGACGAGATCAAGCGCAAGGGCGAATTCCAGTCCGATGTGGGTGATGTCTCCCGCCTCTACGAGCAGTACTTCCTGCAGCTGAAAGCCATGGTGGCCAAGGCCGGTTAAATCGGCGGTTAATCGGCCCTCACGGGCTTAATGGATAAAGGGGGCAATATTTGCCCCCTTCTCTTTTTAACCACCAGCTCAATTTTTAAGCACGACAGTCATAGACACAGAGAGGCACAGGCGCGCATCGATTAACAGCAAAATATATAGATAGTCATCTTTAAGCCAGACAGACCACAATTTTTGTAAGTGCTCCACTGCAGCCGGCTTCAGATCAAATTTGTAGGGAAATATGAGGGGGGGCGATGTATTTCTCCATTTAGAAGGGAGGAACTCATAGCGACCCCACTGTGGAGATATAGGCAAAATGGATGTGTTTATGGGGAATAACTGTGCAATTTTATCGAAACAGCTAACGTCCGATTACGATTCGCTAATCTAACTAACAGTCTTTATACCCCCTTTTCATAGGACAAATTATTATTTAGTGGATCGCCATATGCACTCTCTAAAACAGTATTTTGTTTATAGCTTGACATTTTTTCCTCCATAACGAATTTAAAATTAACTATCGATGGTAGCGGTTTATTATGAACTTTATAGTTACGTCTACCCAGTTTTAACTCACTCCAATTGCTGTATGCTGAAGATAAAAAATACCCTTGACGATTATGTTGATCTGAAGGGTTAGCTTTCAAATTAGCCTCCAACTCGGAACCTGCCTTCACTATAAAATAGCCAACAGAATCTAACACCCAATTACATCGGCCAGGCAATAAATAGTCTTTTGACACTTTTACACTGAATCTGTTTGATTGATATTTCTTAATGGGGTTATCTATTTGCCATCCCCTGAGTCTAGTATTTGCAGGTATAACTCCGAACGCATAAAAAGTTTTGCTGCAAGTAGAGTCAGTTTTATTAGATGCAATGAAAGTACTATTAACAGCTAATTGATACCCCTTATCAAAAGGAAACTCGCCCTGAATAGTAAACAATTCTGTTGGGGTGGGATTAATCTCTGGCTCAATATAGGGCTCTTTAAGCCACCAGTACCACCCTCCGCATATCACTGCCAAAGCTACAAAACCCGATATCAGTTTGGTTTTATTTTTGATATTGCTTGACTTTCCCTTGTCATCATCCATTGATCACCTCTTTATTTTCCTTAACCTACTTCCTACCTTTCCTTAAAACTCTCAATTTCGCTGAGTTTCACTCCCCTTCTCTTAGTAAACAACATGGCTACTGCATATATATTTTCAACTCCCTACATGCTATTTTATAACCGGATTAAAGCATGATAAAACATTACAGCTACCATGACAGCAGTGGAAAGTTTGTAGAAGAACATGGTATCAAACGCAAACGATTGCAGTCATCAAAAAGTTATCTAAAAAGGCCGTTTTCTGTTTGATGATCTAAATGAAGATCAATCTTGTTAGATAGGATTCATTGTAACGACCCAAACATTAGAATATCTGATGACGATCAGATCGTGCAAGAGCGGGAGAACAACCAAGGACGCTACTGTGCCCCAGTCCTTTCAGTACCAACCACCCATCCTCAGGTATCAACTATCCCATCAAGTTCAACACCATCTGATTTGCGCCCTTAGCCGAGGAATTTATGAAATGGGCAAACAAACCGATTAATTCTGCGCTTTTTCATCGCCCCTTAGGGGTGTAGATTGGTTGGGGGCAAACGTTGCCCCCTCTCTTTTTTCATGACCCCTCGAGATATCACGGAAAACACGCTTTTCGCCGATATCGCGGGTGGCCTGAGCCAATCAGGAGTATTCATGTCCGATCTGACCCTCTATTTCGCTCCCGGCACTTGTGCCATGGCCGTGCAGATTGCCCTGCTGGAAGCGAATGCCCTGTTTCAACCCCGTCTCGTCAACCTCGCCGCAGGGGAGCAGCGTGATCCTTCGTATCTTGCCATCAACCCCAAAGGGCGGGTGCCTGCCCTTGTCACCGAGCAGGGCACCCTGACCGAGACCCCGGCCCTGCTGTACTATGTGGCACAGCGCTTCCCCGATGCCAAACTGGCGCCGCTGGACAACCCGTTCCTGCTGGCCCGCATGCAGGAGGTCAACAGCTTCCTCGCCTCCACTGTGCATGTCTCCCATGCCCACGGTCGCCGTGGCAGCCGCTGGGCCGATGACGAGCAAGCCATTGCCGCCATGCAGCAGAAAGTCGCCAGCAATATGCGCGATGGCTTTGCCCAGATTGAGCAGCACTATCTCGCCGGTCCCTGGGTACTCGGCGAGCAGTTCAGCGTGGCGGACATCTATCTGTTCGTGGTCGCGGGCTGGCTGAAAAGCGATGGGGTCGAGATCAGTGAATTCCCCAAAGTGGCCGATCATTATCAACGCATGCTGAGCCGTCCGGCGGTCGCCAAGGCACTGGCCAACTAACCATAAAATCAATAGCTCGATGAATAACAAGGGTGCCAGGGCTCTGCTGACACCCTTCCTGCCTCCTCCCCTGTACTTCTTCTCCCGCCTTTGAGATCGTTTTCACATTTCCGTGGTTTTGCCGTGGCCCTTCCTTAGTAAAAAGCCTATCTTTGCGCCATGACGCAACCGGTTGCGTAACCGGTTGCCTAGCGGTTCACAGATTGACGGGCCAAGGCCTGATGAGGTGCTGTATGAAACGAGGCGTACTGCTCAATGCTCCCCTGAGTGCTCTGGTGGCACAGATGGGCCACACCGACGAGATCACCGTCTGCGATGCCGGCTTGCCCATTCCGGCAGGTCCGGAGCGGATCGATCTGGCGCTGATGGCGGGGACGCCCAGCCTTGCAACCGTACTGACCGCCCTGCTCACCGATCTGGTGGTGGAGAAGGTGATCATGGCGAGCGAGATCAAGCAGATCAGCCCCGCCGCCCATCAGGCGCTGGTCGATCAGCTTGAAGCGCACGCAGCCGCCCAGGGCAAGCCCATCGCCATCGAATACTGCCTGCACGAAGAGTTCAAAACCCGCTCCCGCCAGAGCAAGGCGATTGTGCGCAGCGGCGAGGTGACTCCCTACGCCAACCTGATCCTCTGCGCCGGTGTGGCGTTCTGACATTCTTCAAAGAAGGCCTCTTCAAGGAAGCTGCAAATGAGCACAACCTCCCCCCTCTCACCCATTCTGGAGCTGACCGGGATCGTCAAGACCTTCCCCGGTGTGCGAGCCCTCGACGAAGCGGGTCTGCGGGTCTATCCGAGCCAGGTGATGGCCCTGCTCGGTGAAAATGGCGCCGGCAAATCCACCCTGATGAAGGTGCTGACCGGCATCTATCAGGCCGATGCGGGCAGTGTCAGCTACCGCGGTCAACCGGTTCACTTCAAGGGCCCCCGGGACTCTCAGGATCAGGGGATCAGCATCATCCATCAGGAGCTGAACCTGCTGCCGGAGTTGTCGATTGCCGCCAACATCTTCCTCGGTCGCGAACCGCGCACCCGTTTTGGCAGCATCGACCACAAACAGCTGCGCGAACGGGCAAGCACCCTCCTGGCCCGTTTGGGCGTTAAACACGGGCCGGATACCCGACTCGGGGATCTCTCCATCGGCGAACAGCAGATGGTAGAGATTGCCAAGGCGCTGTCGTTCGATGCCAGCGTCATCATCATGGATGAACCCACCGATGCGCTGACCGATACCGAGACCGAGCAGCTGTTCAAGGTGATCCGCGAGCTGCGTGAGCAGGGTTGCGGCATCGTCTATATCTCCCACCGCCTCAAGGAGATCTTCGAGATCTGCGATCGGGTCACTGTGCTGCGCGATGGCAAGTGGATTGGCGAGAAGGCGGTGAGCGATCTGGATGAAGACAAGATCATCGAGATGATGGTAGGTCGCCGACTGGAAGAGCAGTACCCGCGTCTTGAGCGCGAGCTCGGCCCCGTCAGCCTGCAGGTGAAAGATCTGGCCGGTCCCGGTGTGCGCGGGGTGAGTTTTTCCCTGCGTCAGGGGGAAATTCTGGGCTTTAGCGGCCTGATGGGCTCCGGCCGCACCGAGCTGATGAAGCTTATCTATGGCGCAAGTCCCATCAGCGCCGGTGAAGTGGCAGTGGACGGTCATGCTCTGGTGCCCAAAAGCCCGGCCGACGGGTTGGCCGCAGGCATCGCCTATATCTCCGAAGATCGCAAGGGGGATGGCCTGGTGCTGGAGCTGTCGGTGCGCGAAAACATGAGTCTCTGCGCCCTCGACGAGTTCATCAGCAACGGCAAGATCGACGGCAAGGCCGAGCGGCAGGCGGTGAGCGACTATGTGCGCCTGTTCAACATCAAGACCCCGAGTCAGGATCAGCTGATAAAGCTGCTCTCCGGCGGCAACCAGCAGAAGGTGGCCATCGCCAAAGGGCTGCTGACAAGGCCCAAGGTGCTGATCCTCGACGAGCCGACCCGCGGCGTCGACGTGGGGGCGAAGAAGGAAATTTATCAGCTGATCAACCAGTTCAAGAAGGAGGGGATGAGCATCATTCTGGTCTCCTCCGAAATGCCGGAAGTGCTCGGCATGAGTGATCGCATCATGGTGATGCATGAAGGGCGCATCAGCGCAGAGTTCAACACCCGCGATGCCAATCAGGAGAAGCTGATGGCGGCGGCAGTCGGTAAACAGTGGCAAGCAGAGCAAGAGGCATCCCAATGACAACCCAAACCCTTTCCCGCCGTGGCGTCATGAGCAAGGCGTGGTGGATCGAGAACAAATCCCTGGTCGCGCTGCTGGTCCTGATTGGTGTGGTCTCCTTTCTGAGCCCCAACTTCTTCACCGCCGACAACCTCCTCAACATCCTGCGCCAAACCTCGGTCAACGCCATCATGGCGGTCGGCATGACGCTGGTTATCCTCACCGCCGGTATCGATCTGTCGGTCGGCTCGGTACTGGCTCTGTGCGGTGCGCTGGCGGCGACCATGGTCGCCATGGAGCTACCGATCTGGCTGGTGGTGCCCCTCACTCTGGGTGCCGGTGCCCTGCTGGGCGGCGTCAGCGGCCTCATCATTGCCAAGGGCAAGGTGCAGGCATTTATCGCTACCCTGGTCACCATGACTGCCCTGCGCGGTATCACCATGGTCTATACCGAGGGTCGCCCCATCTCCACCGGTTTCAGTGACGGCGCCGATCACTTCGCTTGGCTCGGTACCGGTTACCTGTTCGGTCTGCCGGTGCCCATCTGGCTGATGGCCATCGTCTTCCTGCTCGCCTGGTTCATGCTCAACCACACTCGTCTGGGTCGCTACATCTACGCGCTGGGCGGCAATGAATCGGCTACCCGCCTCTCCGGCATCAATGTGGATCGGGTGAAGCTGGCGGTGTATGGTCTGTGCGGCGCGCTGTCGGCACTGGCGGGTCTTATCGTCACCTCCCGCCTCTCCTCTGCCCAACCGACCGCCGGCATGGGTTACGAGCTGGACGCCATCGCCGCCGTGGTGCTGGGTGGTACCAGCCTGATGGGCGGCAAGGGCCGCATCATGGGGACCCTGATCGGTGCCTTGATCATCGGCTTCCTCAACAACGCCCTCAACCTGCTCGACGTATCCTCCTATTACCAGATGATCGCCAAGGCCAGCGTGATCTTGCTTGCCGTGATGATCGATAACAAAAGCAATCGTTGATAAGACAAGCCACACACAAGGAATGAAATGATGAAAAAGCTCAATACCCTGCTCGCTGCCGCCATCATGTCCGTGCTGGGCACCGCCCATGCCGCCGATCAAACCCTGGCGATGGTGGTCTCCACCCTCAATAACCCCTTCTTCGTCACCATGAAGGAGGGTGCCGAAGCCAAGGCCAAGGAGCTTGGCTACGAGCTGGTGGTGCTGGATTCCCAGAATGACCCGGCCAAAGAGCTCTCCAACATGGAAGATCTCACCGTGCGCAAGGTCGGCGCCATCCTGATCAACCCGACTGACTCCGAAGCGGTGGGCAACGCCATCCGTCTGGCCAACCGCGCCAACATCCCGGTACTGACTCTGGACCGCGGCGCCGCGCAGGGTGAGGTCAAGGCTCACATTGCCTCTGACAACGTGGCGGGCGGCAAGCTGGCTGGTGACTTTATCACCGAGAAACTGGGTACCGGTGCCAAGGTCATTCAGCTGGAAGGGATTGCCGGCACCTCCGCCGCCCGTGACCGTGGCGAAGGCTTTGCCCTGGCCGTAGCAGCCAACAAGCTGCAGGTGCTGGCTTCCCAGCCTGCCGACTTTGACCGCACCAAGGGTCTGAACGTCATGGAAAACCTGCTGGCTGCCCATCCGACCGTACAGGCTGTGTTCGCCCAGAACGACGAGATGGCGCTGGGTGCTATCCGCGCCGTGCAGGCTGCCGGCAAAGAGGTAATGATCGTCGGCTTCGACGGCACTGACGATGGCAAAGCCGCCGTTGCCAAGGGTAAACTGGCCGCCACCGTGGCCCAGCAGCCTGCCCTGATCGGTGCCATCGGCGTCGAGACTGCCGACAAGGTGCTGAAAGGTCAGCCGGTCGAGAAATCCATTCCGGTACCGCTGCAAGTGGTCAGCAAGTAAGTGCTCGAGGGGAGGTTCGCCTCCCCTTTTCCCTTTCGTTCAGGTGCCTCCCGGCTTGGGCTCACTCAGTCACAGTGTTCAAGCCAAGATGCATCAGGAGTAGTCAACATGAATCGTCTCGTCGTTCTGGGCAGTGTCAATGCAGACCACGTGCTGCGCGTTCCCCACTTTCCTCGCCCGGGTGAAACCCTGACCGGCCACAGCTATCAGGTGGTGCCCGGTGGTAAGGGGGCTAATCAGGCAGTCGCTGCCGCCCGCCTCGGCGCTCCCGTCTCCTTTATCGCCCGCATCGGTGATGACGCCATCGGCCACCAGATGAAGAGCGGTTTTGCCAAAGACGGTATCGACGTCAGTGCTGTCGAACTCGATCCCAAGCTCCCGACCGGTATCGCCATCATCTATGTGAGCGATGAGGGGGAGAACAGCATAGGTATCTCCGCCGAGGCCAACGGTGCCATCACCCCTGCCGTGGTGAAAAACCACGAAGCGATGATCGCCGACGCCCACACCCTGCTGTTGCAGCTGGAAGTGCCGCTGGAGAGCGTCCATGAAGCTGCACGGCTGGCCCGCGCCCATGGTACCCGGGTGGTGCTCAACCCCGCCCCCGCCCGTCCGCTCTCAAGCGAGCTGCTGGCGCTGGTCGACCTTATCACCCCCAACCAGACCGAAGCAGAGCTGTTGACCGGCGTAAAAGTCACCGACGAAGCGAGCGCCCGCGAGGCGGCAGCCCGCTTCCACCAGATGGGCATTGCGGACGTGATGATCACCCTGGGCGCGCAAGGGGTTTACTGCAGCAACGCCCAGCAGCAACAGCTGATCCCGGGCTTTCGGGTCAAGGCGGTGGATACCACTGCCGCGGGCGATACCTTCAACGGCGCCCTGCTGGCGGCGGAACTGGCTGGTGCCGATTTCCACAGCGCGGTGCGCTTTGCCCACGGGGCGGCGGCACTCTCCGTCACCCGATTCGGCGCCCAGAGCTCCATCCCGAGCAAACAGGAGGTTGACGCCTTCCTGCTTGAGCAGACTGCGCAGGGGCACTGATGGCCAATATCAAGGAGGTGGCGGCGCTGGCGGGGGTGTCGACCACCACCGTCTCCCACGTCATCAACGAGACGCGCTTCGTCGCCGAGGAGACCCGCGAGCGGGTCTTTGCGGCCATGCGCGAGCTCAACTATGCCCCGAGCCTGGTGGCTCGCAGCCTCAAGGTGAAGGAGACCAACAGTATTGGCATGCTGGTCACCACCTCCAGCAACCCCTTCTTTGCCGAGGTGGTGCGTGGGGTGGAGCGTTACTGCTTCGAGCAGGGCTACAACCTGATGCTGGGCAACACCGAGGGGCAGGCAGAAACCGCTCTCTCCTACCTCAAGATGATGCTGCGCAAGCGGGTCGATGGCCTGCTGATCATGTGCAGCGAAGGACAGCAAGAGGTGTTCAACCAGCTCGACTGGCTCAAAAGCCTGCCGGTGGTAGTGATGGATTGGGGGCTGGTCAGTGAGGATGTTGACCTTATCGCTGACAACTCCTTCCACGGCGGTTATCTGGCGACCCGCCATCTGATTGAGCTGGGCCATACCGCCATCGGTTGCATCACAGGCCCCCACAGCCGCGCCCCCGCCAACCAGCGCCAAGCTGGCTTCGAGCAGGCGTTGCAGGAGGCAGGTCTCACGCTCAATCCTGACTGGATCCAGGAGGGGGACTTTGATTGCGCCAGCGGCCATCAGGCGATGACTCGTCTGCTGGCATTGCCCGAGCGCCCCACCGCCCTCTTTGTCTGCAACGACATGATGGCGATGGGGGCTATCAGTGCCGCCCATCAGGCGGGGCTGGTGATCCCCCGGGATATCTCCATCGTCGGCTATGACAATGTGGCGCTGGCCGAATTTATGTCGCCGCCGCTCACCACCGTCAATCAGCCCAAAGAGGAGCTGGGGCGCCTCGCCGTCACCCGCCTGCTGGCGCGGATCAACGGCGAAGCGGTGGAGAATCACCTGATCACCGTCGACCCGGACCTGGTGATCAGGCAATCCTGCGCCCCTCGCACCTGACGTTCAGGGGCAATAAACGAAACAAGGCGACCCCGAGGTCGCCTTGTGTCATTTTGTCTCTTGCCAGTGCAATACCGCTTTTTGCCCTCAGGCCAGCGACCGGGTCTCCCTGGCTGCCAGCACTTGCAGTGGCACCAGCCCCAATCGTCTGGCCAGAGGTTGCAATAACCCACCATCTTCATCACCCTGCGGCAGCCAGTAGCGGACAGGCCAGCCGGCTGCCAGCTGCGCCGAGGTGGTGCTGCCAATCTCTCTGAGCGCCAGAGTGCAACCCTGCTGGCGCAATCCCGCCAGCAAGGCACCATCCGGCTGCAGCGTCGGTACCAGCAACACCAGCGGCGTACGGGAAGCCTCCGGCAAATAGGCCTGTAGATGGGTCAGCTGGGCCTGATTGTCGAGCGGGACCAGCAGTGCCCGGCCATCGGCATACTGCGCCTCGTGCGCTTGCAGCACACGGGCCAACACGGGCCCAAGCACACCGCACTCCTGCAGCCAGCGCATGTGGCAAGGCACTCCCTGCTCACGCCACTCAAGCGCCAATTGCCACATCTCGTTGCCCTGTCCGTCCGTCAGCGCCTGCAATGCCACTCGCAGCGGCGCTGGCTCGCGCCCCGCCAACCACTCTCGCAGCTGATGAAGCTGCTGCTGACTCAACTGCAACTGCTGCAGCATGGCGGGCTCAAACCAGCGGATCGCCCCCTCCTGGCTACGCTTGGCCTGGTTGAGGGCCAGGATGGCCTGATCCAGCAACCGGGCGGAATCCTGTTGCTGCGCCTTGGCGACCCCGAGCCGACAGGCCAGATCGAAGCTGCACTCCCGGGTCACGAACTCGAAATGGAGCAGATCCACCAGCTCATGAATGGCGGTTTCCAGCGCATCATTCGCCTTGGTCAGCACCACGGCAAATTCATCTCCTCCGAGCCGGTAAGCGTGGCTGCCATGGGCCTGCTGCAGCTTGTTGGCCACCATCTGCAACAACCGATCACCGACCTGATAACCCAGCAGATCATTGACCTGCTTGAAGCGCTTGAGATCGAGCACCACCAAAGCGCTCACCTCGCCAGCATGCAGATCGCGAAAGAGCTGCTCCTGCAGGGCACGGCGGTTGCCAAGCTGGGTCAGGGGATCGAGCAAGGCAAGCCGGCGGTTCGCCAGATTGGCGCGAATGAGGGCAGCGACCAGAGCGCCACCGGTCAGCAGCAGGATCAGTTGCCAGATCTGCAGCCAGAACAGGCTGTTGCGGATTTGGCTGACCGAATGCTCCCGCTCCTGACCGGAGAGGATCTGATCCCCTATCTGTTCGATGAGACGGGTCTGGCTGGCGATCGCCTCCTGCAAGCGGGCAAGCTCAGCCCCCTCGCGCAGCGCACCAGCCTCCATCTGGGGTTCGAGCTGCTTGATCTGCTCGAACAGGGTGGCCAGAACCTTGCCGAGCCCGTGCCGCTGGCGCATCTCGGCGGTTTCACTGCTGATGAGGAAGATGTCGAGCCGGTTCCACAGCAGATCGTAATCAAGGCTCAGGGTCTCCATCGACTGTCTGCCAGCCCGATAGAGCTGCAGGTCGTAGAGGAAACGCTGGGATTCGAGCATCACCTGGCTGATGTTCCAGTGGACATTGCGGTAGAAGGTATCGACCAGCTGCTCCTGCCGATACTGCAGATAGAGGCTGCTGCCCGACGAGAGCAGAAACAGCAGCGACACCGCAACCAACAGCAGATTTTGGCGGGATAGCCCCATCAATCGACGATCTCGATGCGGGTCACCTGCCACACCATGCAGTTATGGATGGCGGGCACGTCCAGCTTGGGATAGGTGGTGAACGGGATGAGCAGCCAAAGCGGCCCCTTGTTGCGCCGGGTCAGCGGTTTGCCGTCCTCCTGACGCACCAGGGTCAGCGGCACGCCGTCGAACAGGGCCAGATCCACCACCTGCTGATAGCCGTTGAGGGCCGAGACGGCGATCTTGCGAGCATCCGGGATCCCTTGCGCCGCCAGCACGGCTGACAGGGTCGGCCCGCGATAGTGGTGGGCGCCCTGAGTCCAGGGGGTAGTGGTGGTGAATTCGGTCTGTGGCAAGGCGGAGAGGGCCGCCTCATCGAGGCTCACCTGCTGGCCACCTGGCAGTATCAGGGTCATCAGGGGGATGGAGGCCGATGCGCTGGCACTGGCCAGCACCAGGAGAAAAAAAGCGATCCATTGCTTGACTGCGGTCATGGTAATTTGCGCCAACTGCGTCCCATTTTTTAAATGGTTGCCAGTGTGGCGATTTCACCGAACCATTGCAACTGTCCCGTCGCACAGTAGCTCAGGGACCGCGCATCTCCATCCAGTTGTGCCCCTCGACTTGCCTCGGTTGATGAATGCCGCACGCCTCCAGCAACTCATCGACATAGGCGGGCACCAGCAGGGAGGCAGGGCCATAGCGTTTTTCGTCAAACTGGCTACCCACCTCGCTCGGCTCGAGATTGAGCTCTATGGTGTGCGCCCCGTTCAATCCCGCTTCATGGACAAACCCGGCGGCCGGATAGACGGCGCCAGAGGTGCCGATGGAGATAAAGAGATCGCACTGGGCAAGCGCGCTATAGATCCGATCCAGCCCGAGCGGCATTTCGCCAAACCAGACCACATGGGGACGCATCGGCTGAGGGAACTGGCAGCAGGAGCAGAGCTCGTCCTGATGGAGATCACCGCGCCACTCGATCACCTGACCGGATTCGGGACAGCGGGCCTTGAGCAGCTCGCCGTGCATATGGATAAGGTTCTTGCTGCCAGCGCTCTCGTGCAGATTGTCGATGTTCTGGGTGACCAGCGTCACCGAACCGGGCAGCAGTCGCTCGAGGCGGGCCAGCGCATAGTGGGCCGGATTGGGGTGAACCTGGGGCTGTTGCAGCTGTTTGCGGCGGGAGTTGTAAAAGCGCAGCACCAGTTCGGGATCCCGGGCATACCCCTCGGGGGTCGCCACATCCTCGACCTTGTGCTCTTCCCACAAACCATCGCAGGCACGAAAGGTCTTGATGCCGGATTCGGCAGAGATCCCCGCTCCGGTCAGGATCACGATATGTTTATATGACTGCGCCATAAGCTGCTCCGTCTATCCCCGCACAATAAATGTGACCTTAGCACAGGGAAAAAAGTGTCACTATTCGCCCTTGGTCTTAAGCGGCGCCGCTGGCGGTGCGGGTAACCAGGCATCCAGTACCGACAGATCCAGCCTGACAAAGACCATCTCCCGTCCGGTTACCAGGGTCAGCGGCAAGCCAAGGCGCTTGAGCAGGGTCAGCATCGGCCGGTTCTGGGCCAGCACTTCCGCCGTCCACTCCCGGATCCCGTCCGCCCTGGCCAGCAGTGCCAGCGCCAGCAGAATGCGCCTCCCCGCCCCCTTGTGCTGAAAGTGATCCGCCACGATGCAGGAGAACTCCGCCCGATCGGGATGAAGGCGGCGGCGGATTGATTGCGCCTGAGCCAGCGGCTCACCGGCCAGATCGGTCAGTAGCAGCGAGATCTGTTGTTCGGGATGGTAATTGAGAAATTGGGCAACCTGTTCCGGTGGCGGTGTCCGTTTCGGACGCATAAAGCGCAGATAGATGCTCTCTTCACTCAATGCATCGTAAGCAGCCAGCATGCGGGCAGGCGCCACCCCATGCAACTCGCGCAGCAGGCAAGGCACCCCGGAGACCTGCATCGCCAGTGGCAGCGCAGCTCGGGAAACCGGATGGGGCCAGCCTTCCAGCCCTTTGCCAAGGCGCTCCCGGTGCATGGGCCAGCAGAGGTAGCGCGGCATGGCTTACCAGCGCCCCGTCATACCGCGCTCTCGCCACACCTCGACGTCGAGCAGGTTGTAAGGATCATCCAGATAGACGGCGATCCCCAGCTCCCGAACCCGGGCCATAAAGCGTCCCAGCAGGGAGTCACCGGTCAAGGACTCCATCTCCGGCAAGATCCCCTGCCCCAACAGCAAGGCTTGCAGCGGCAAACGCTCCAGCAGATCGAATGGCAGATGCTGGCTGTTATCGAGCAGCAGCGCCAGCTTGCTCCCCGCCAGACTGGCTTGCAGCACCAGTGCGAAGCGATCGGCATTGCCGAGCAGGTGGTCTCGACGGTGGATCAGCAGGGTTAGTTCGGCTGGGGTACGCGACTGCTCCGTCAGCCACTCCTTGAGCGCCTCCCAGCGGCTGGGCAAACCCGTCACCGCCAGCCAGACCGGATGAGGGGTCGCGGGACTGGAGAGCAGCCCAAGCTGACCCTGCACCTCCCCCTGCCACCGGCGGATGGAGCGGCGCTGGCCGCTCAAGCGCTGTTGACGCAGCGGGCCTAGATAGAGTCGGCGCAGCAACCTGAGCAGCTCATCGCAATCAAGCGGCTTGGCCAGCGCCGCCAGAATATTGAAACCGGCATCGTGCAGCAGGCGGCGGGCACCGTCGATCAGCGTCTGCTCATGGGCCGAAAGCAGCACAATGGGCAGCCCGGCCTCCTGCAACTGGGGCTGGTTCATCAGCAGACTGATGGCATCTTGCTCCACTAGGCTGAGATCGCACACCAGCAGGCTGATGTCGCCCGCCGACAATGCCGCAAGACAGGCCGATTCATCCTGTACCCACTGACAGGAGAGCCCCAACCCGGCGATGGTCTGTTGCAGTTGCATCCCCTGAAACGGGTGATCCTCGAGCAGCAGCACCTTGTTAGCGGCCAGCCAGTTGCACCAGTTACGGTAACTGGCGGCAAGCCCCCCCAGCCAATCCTCGCCAATAGCGTAAATTCCCTCATGCTGCTGCAACTGGGGGAAGTAATCCGCCTGCTGATGAGCGGCGGGGTCGTAAAGGGCAATGGCACCTGCCGCAAACAGCCCTTCCCACTGCCAGCAGGCATCCGGTCGGGTACGGTGCAGCGTGACATAGGAGGGCAATGTCATGGTGCTGGCCAACTCATGGGCGGTGCTGTCGAGGGCATAGAGCACAATGGGGCAAAATCCTGCCGCCTCATGCTCTTCCGAATCGAGCAACGCCAGTAATTCTTCATCAGTGATGATCATCTTGAGCCCTCTTTGAAAACTGCTGGCTGAACTCATCCAGTGCCCGGTTCAATCTGGCTTGCAGCATCGGATGGGGCGCCTGTTGCCACTCTTCAATGGCCGCCACCAACGCAGTCGCCCCTACCATTCTGGCGGCCCCCTTCAACTTGTGTAAAGCAGCATTCACGCCAACTTCATCTTCTTCTGTGCTGCAGCGCTCAAGTTCGGCCAAATCATCACGGGTAGCCTTCAGATAAAGGGCGGCCAGTTCATCGGTCAGCAGCGAGGCAACCGGTGTCGGGGCGACAACATTGCTCCCCTCTTTGGCAATATGGCGCAGCAAGGTCGCCAGCTCCTTGAGGGCGACCGGCTTGTCCAGATGGCCATCGCAACCGCAGGATTGCAGCTCCCTTGCCGCCTGATCACTGAGATCTGCGGTGATCACATAGACCGGCAGACGGGCCCAACGGGCGGATTGGCGCAATTGCCTGCACAGCTCGGCCCCGTTCATCACCGGCATCTGCAGATCGGTCAGCACAAAATCCACCTCCTGTTGTGCCAACATCTCCAGCGCCAGCTGCCCGTTGGCGGCAGTGATAACGCTGGCACCAAGTTGCCCCAGTTGCAGGCTGATCAGCTCGCGATTGACATCGTGATCTTCAACCAGCAGCACCCGCATGCCGAGCCCGGGCTGGGTGCCAGCGACCGGTTGATCCGGGGTCAGCCGTGGCTGCAGCAGGTTGATGATGGTCCCTGGCACCCAGGACTCCCCTTGCCAGGCCCAATAGTAGAGCCCCTTCTCGTCCACCTCCGCTTGCAGCGTATCAACGGCGTTGCTGACGGTGGCGATCCCCAATCGACTGAGCCAGGGCGAGAGAGCTTGCGCCTCATCGTGGGGTAAAGAGAGTGCCAGCTGCCGCACATTGGGCTGCCAGTCCGGCTCCTGCTGCACCCGCTTCAGGGGCAACTCGCAATAGAAGCGGCTACCGCCACCGACACGCCCCTCGACATCGATAAGCCCCCCCATCTGATCGACCAGCTGCTTGCAGATCGCCAGACCAAGACCGGTGCCCGGCGCCCGCAGCTGCCCTTCAACGGCAAACTGCTCGAACGGCATAAAGAGCGTGGTGCGCATCTTGGCGGTGATTCCCGGTCCCTGATCATCCACACCGAAGCGCAAGGTCGATGCGACCACCTCAGCCCACAGCACCACTTCCCCACGCAGGCTGAACTTGATGGCATTGGAGAGCAGGTTGTGGAGCACTTGCCGTACCCGGTGAGGGTCGAGGGTCTGCAGGGCTGGCAGAGCCGGGTCCAACTTAAGGCGCAGTTGCAATCCCTTGGCCCGCGCCTTGGTCCAGTGCACTGCCGCCACGTGCTCGCACAGTTCGGCAAAATCGGTGGGTTGCGGCGAGAGGGAGAGTTTGCTGTTTTCGTTGCGGCTAAAGTCGAGCACATCGTTGAGCAGGCCGAGCAGCTCATCCCCCGCCTGACGCACCCGCGCCAGCGCAGAGTCTTGCTCTCTCGACAAAGGAGTACTGGCCAGCCACTCCAGCAAGCCGAGCATGGCGTTCATCGGCGTGCGGATCTCGTGGCTGATGGCGGCCAAAAAGCGCCCCTTGGCCAGAACGGCCTGTTGCGCCTGCTCATGGGAGTGCTGCAATGCCTGATCCTGCTCGACCCTGGTAGTGGCATCCTGCATCACCGCATAAATTCGCCAACCCTGCGGTTGACTGCGGCCACGGCCATAGAACTGCAACCAGCGCAGACCCTTGGTCGGATGGTAATAGCGCATGGTGAACGCGAAGGGTTTGCCAGCCTGCAACATGGCGAACATCTCACGGCTTACCCGACGGCGATCCTCGCGCTCCAGCATAATGAGCACACGTTTGGGCTCACGACGGATCTGCTGACTCGCCAGCCCCAGCAGCTCGTAACAGCCCCGGCTGATAAACTCGATCCCCCCTACCCGTCCCTGCTCGAACATAAACTGCAGCACCACGCCGGGCACGGTATTGGTCAGGGCGCGCAGGCGGCGCTCTGCCTGACGCAGGAAACGGGCCTGCTCACGCAGCACACTGATATCCGACAGGGCGATGAGATCGGTGGCAGGTGCCTGCTTGTCCAGCCGCAGCGGATGCTGGGCATAGGCGAAGACCTGATCCCCCAGCACCAGCTCCCCTTCGCTCTTTTGCGGCTGTACCGGCGGCAGCATCAACTGCTGCGAATAGCGCAGGGCCAGACGTCGCCCCTGTTTATTGGATTTGATCACCTTGCCCTGGCTATTGCGCAGATAGACGGGCACCGGCAACGCCTGAAACATGGTTTCCCGCAGCTCGCTCTCGATGGCCAGCGCCTTCTCGGCGGCGTGACGCTGGGCCACCTCCCGTGCCAGTTGCTGACGAGACCGCCAGATCCCGCCAATGACAATGCCGCTGATCAGCAGTGCCATGGCGATGGAGCCAAACCAGGCGGCGTAGCTCACGCCGGGCTGCTGCACGACGAGCAAGCGGCGCCAGCGCTGGTTAAGTTCGTCGATCTGGGTGCTGGTCAGGGCCATCAGGTTGCGATCCATCACCCCGGCCAGTTCGGTCTGACTCTTGTTGATGGCAAAGCCAAGACTGAAGCGATCTTCCAGCTCCTCGATATCGAGCCCTTCCAGCAAGTTGGTACGCTGGGGATATTGCAGCTGATATAGCTCGCTCAGCATGGCGTCAGCCTTGCCCTGTTTGATCGCTGCAAGCCCCTGTTCGATGCCGTCGGTGCGAACCCACTCCTGATCACCGAGCAGGGCGAGCAAGGAGGGATCGTAGAGGGATTCCAGCACCAGAATACGCTGCCGCTTGAGCTGCGCCATGCGATCGGCAGCCTGCTTGCGCTTGCTGATCAAGGCAAACCGGTTGGTGGAGATCGTCCGACTGAAAATGAACTGATCCGTCAATGCCGGGGATTCCGGCAAGCCGGCCATCATATCCGCCTCACCACGGCGCAGCTTTTCTACAGCCTCCGCCTTGCTGGCGGCAGGCACCAGCTGGTATTTCAGACCCGTTTCCTGGGTAACCCAACGCAGCACGTCTGCACTCCACCCTTTCGCCTCCCCCAGCTCATTGACGCCGCTATAGGGCATCAGATCGGGATTGACCACCAAACGCACGGTACGACCACGACCAGATAACCAGGCCTGCTCGGTATCACTGAAGTGGGGCTGGTTGACGTAGAGCGACCCCTGATCGAGATAACGGGCCAGATCGGTATAGATAGTACCGGCTGGCATATGACGGATCAGGGTGTCCACCAGGTTGGCCAACTCAGGCTGATCACGCATCATCAGGCGATAGCTGATGATCCGATCCTCACCAAACAGGCGGCGCAGGCGCAACCCATCGGCAGGAAACTCGCGCATCAGATAGCGCAGTTGCAGATAGTCTCCCAGATAGGCATCACCCTTGCCGCTCTGCAACGCGTCATAGACCTTCTCTCCGCTCTTTAGGGAAATAATGCGCGCCTGGGGATATAGCTCGTGCAGCAGGCGGGCAGAGTCTACCACCGAGTAGACCAGAAAGCGGGCCTGTTTGAGATTTTCACCCTTGTAGAGGATGGCGGCATCGGTCTCCATCATCGGACGACTTAACCGCATGCCCTCCACGGCCTTCTTGCGGATTCCGACATAGGGAATGATGTCACAGTCACCCTCTGTGAGCCCGTTGCGCAATGTCTGCCAATCGGGCAACTCTTTGAGCACGAGGGGAACCGGGAATAGCTCCTGCAACCGGGCGAGACGATCCTTGAGCAGTCCCCCCTCGGCCATCAGGTATGGTGGAGGAAGCGTCGCAGGATAGCAGAGCGAAAGCTGACTCAGTGAATTTACATAAGCCTGGGTCGCCGGCGCCAACGGCAGCACTGTGGTCTGCAAAGGCTTGGCGTGCAATGGCAGTGCCAGTACGGCACCCAGAAGAAAAACGGGGAATTTGGTCATCTGAAAACAAAAGCCAGGCATCTGCCTGGCTTTTTATCACTCGTTGGGTTCAACATTTTCTACCCTGGCCTTGAGCTTCTGGCCAGGCCGGAAGGTCACCACGCGGCGGGCGCTGATAGGAATATCCTCGCCCGTCTTGGGGTTGCGTCCGGGACGCTGATTCTTCTCACGAAGGTCAAAGTTACCGAAGCCTGAAATCTTGACTTGTTCACCACGCTCAAGCGCCTGTCGGATTTCCTCAAAGAAGGCTTCCACCATATCTTTGGCTTCACGCTTGCTCATCCCGAGCTGGGTGAACAGGTGCTCTGCAATGTCGGCTTTGGTAAGCGCCATAGATCAATCCCTCAAGGATGCATTCAACTCTTCACCAAGGGCCCGCACGACATTGTCTACGGTCTCGGCAATCTCTTTCTCCTCCAGGGTGCGCTGGGTGTCTTGCAATACAAGACTGATGGCCAGGCTCTTCTTGTCCTCTGCCATACCAGCACCCTGGTATACGTCAAACAAGTTTATTCCAACTACCTGATTTCCGCCAACTTTTTTAATTACCGCAAGCACATCACCTGCCAGAACCTGACGATCGACCACGACGGCGATGTCGCGACGGTTCGCTGGGAACTTGGAAACTTCGGCTGCCACAGGCACCTTGGCCGGGGTCAGCTTGTCCAGCTCCAGCTCAAACATCACCGCGCGGCTCTTGAGGCCCAGCTTCTTCTCGAGGCTCGGGTGGATCACGCCGATGTGGCCGATGATCTCGCCATTGCGCAGGATGGCTGCGCTCTGGCCCGGGTGCAGGGCGCTGTGCTCGGTGCGCTCGAAGGTAAAGGTGGCCCCTTCGGCGGTCAATTCCAGCACCGCTTCCAGATCCCCTTTCAAATCAAAGAAGTCGGCGGCGCGGGTTTTGATATCCCAGTGCTCGTCGCTCTGGTTGCCAGTGATGATACCGGCCAGCATCGGCTCCTGACGGATGCCGTTCTCGGCGCTTTCATCCTTGATGAAACGCAGACCCTGCTCGAACAGACGCACGCGCGGCTGCTGACGGTTCTGGTTGTAAACGACGGCCTGCACCAGACCCGGGAACAGAGAGACGCGCATGGCGGACATCTCGACCGAGATCGGGTTCGGCAGTACGATGGCATCGCTCTGCGGGAACAGGGTTTGCTGGGTCTTGGGATCGACGAAGCTGTAGGTGATCGCTTCCTGGAAACCGCGGTCAACCAGCAGATCGCGTACGCGCTTCAGGGTCACCTGCCCTTCTGCCTGCTCCACCATCGCCAGAGAGGCGGTGGGTTTCAGGTTCGGGATATTGTTGTAGCCGTAGATGCGGGCCACTTCCTCGATGAGATCTTCCTCGATGGCGATATCGAAACGCCAGGAGGGTGCCAGAGCCATCCAACCGTCAGCATCCACAGTGACTTGCATGCCGAGGCGGGTCAGGATCTCGACCACCTGAGCATCCGCCACGCTGATACCGATCACCTTGTCGAGCTTGGCGCGACGCAGCTTGATGGGGGCAGCTTTCGGCAGATGGGCATCGGATTTGACCTCGATGACCGGACCCGCTTCACCGCCGCAGATGTCCAACAGCAGACGGGTGGCTCTGTCCATCACCTTGGCTTGCAGCTCGGGATCAACCCCACGCTCGAAGCGATGGGAAGAGTCGGTGTGCAGACCGTAAGCACGGGCACGACCTGTGATGGAGAGCGGCGCGAAGAAGGCGCACTCCAGCAAGATGTCGGTAGTGGTCTCGGATACACCGGTGCGGTTGCCGCCGAAGATACCGGCCATGCAGGCAGGACCTTTGGCATCGGCAATCACCAAGGTGGTCTCTTTGAGCTTCACTTCGTTACCGTCGAGCAGGGTCATCGGCTCGTCAGCGTGGGCGCGACGTACCACCAGTTCCCCTTCCAGGGTAGCCAGATCGAAGGCGTGCATCGGCTGACCGTATTCCAGCAGCAGATAGTTGGTGATGTCGACGATGGCGTCGATGGAGCGAATGCCGCCACGGCGCAGCTTCTCTTGCATCCAGAGCGGGCTCTGGGCCTGCAAGTTCAGCCCCTTGATGACGCGGCCCAGATAACGGGGGCAATCAGCTGGTGCTTCAACCCGGATCGGGAAAGTTGCATCAATGGTGGCAACAGCTGGTGCCCAGGTCGGCTCGACCACGTCCACGCTGTTAAGCACGCCAATTTCACGGGCCAGACCGGCGATACCGAGGCAATCGGCACGGTTCGGAGTCAGATCCACATCGATGGAGACGTCGTTCAGATTGAGGTAGTCGCGAATATCGGTACCGATGGGGGCATCGGCCGGCAGCTCAATGATGCCATCGGCTTCAACGTCGATACCCAGCTCGCCGAAGGAACAGAGCATGCCGTGGGACGGCTGGCCGCGCAGCTTGGCTTTCTTGATGGTGAAATCACCCGGCAGGGTCGCCCCTACTTTGGCCACACACACTTTCAAGCCCTGACGGCAGTTCGGTGCACCGCAGACAATGTCCAGCAGCTCGGCCTCGCCCACGTTGACCTTGGTCACCCGCAGCTTGTCGGCGTCCGGATGCTGGGCGCACTCGACCACTTCACCCACCACCACATTGTTGAACTGGCCGGCAACCGCTTCCACGGCGTCCACTTCCAGACCGGCCATGGTGATCTGCTCGGCCAGTGCGTTGTCACTCAACTCGGTGCGGACCCACTCCATCACCCAGGATTTACTGAATTTCATGTTCTCTCGCCCTTACTTGAACTGCTTGAGGAAGCGCAGGTCGTTTTCGAAGAAGGCACGCAGGTCGTTGACCCCGTAACGCAGCATGGTCAGGCGCTCAACGCCCATGCCGAAGGCAAAGCCGGAGTATTTTTCCGGATCGATGCCAACCGAACGCAGTACATTCGGGTGCACCATGCCGCAGCCCAGCACTTCCAGCCACTTGCCGTTCTTGCCCATCACGTCGACTTCGGCGCTAGGCTCGGTGAACGGGAAGTAGGAAGGACGAAAGCGAATGGTCAGATCTTCCTCGAAGTAGTTGCGCAGGAAGTCGTGCAGAATGCCCTTCAGTTCGGTAAAGCTGGCATGTTCGTCGACCAGCAGGCCTTCGACTTGGTGGAACATCGGGGTATGGGTCATGTCGTAGTCGTTACGATAGACGCGGCCCGGCGCGATGATGCGGATCGGCGGCTGCTGATGCTCCATGGTGCGGATCTGCACACCGGAGGTGTGGGTACGCAACATCAGATCAGGATTGAAGTAGAAGGTATCGTGATCGGTACGCGCCGGGTGATGAGCCGGAATGTTCAGCGCATCGAAGTTGTGGAAGCCATCTTCAATCTCGGGACCACGGGCAACCTTGAAGCCCATCTCGCCAAACAGGCGCTCGATGCGCTCGATGGTGCGGGTTACAGGATGAAGACCGCCATTCTCGATGCGGCGACCCGGCAGGCTGACGTCGATGGTCTCGGCGGCCAGCTTCTGATTCAGCACGGCGATTTCGAGCGCTTCACGACGCTCGTTCAGCGCATCCTGAACCTGCTGTTTGGCCTGGTTGATCACGGCGCCCGCGGCGGGACGCTCTTCGGCAGACAAGGCACCCAGGCCCTTCATCTGCTCGGTAAAAAAGCCCTTTTTACCCAGATATTTGACCCGGATCTCGTCGAGGGTAGCGATATCGCTCACGCCCTCAATTTCGGCTCTGGCTTGGCCGACTACTTCTTCAAGCTGTTGCATGTCTTCCTCGTCACCACTCCCGGTACAGGAGCCTTTAGGCTAAATAAGGTCAAGAGGGGAATAATACAAAAAAAGCCCCTTCGCTGACCATAGTTAAGGTGGGCTTTTCTCCCTACAAATCATTTTGTTATATCAAGTGAGTCTCACCAGCTCACCTACACTCTCAAATAATTGAATAAAAAATTAGTTTGTTGGCATATCTGATGTTTGTATAACTAGACATCTCTCACATATCACCTTCTGTGGAGAATGTGTTAACCGGCTGACAGATGTAGCAAGAGAAAGGACTATGTGATGTAGCGCTGCGGATTACAGATACAAAAAAGGAGGCCTGAGCCTCCTTTATTTTTTATAACAGAGCTGGATTAGACCAGAGCTGCTTTAGCTTTTTCAACCAGGGCGGTGAAAGCCAGCTTGTCGTGAACGGCGATATCGGAGAGGATCTTGCGATCGATCTCGATAGAAGCCTTCTTCAGACCGTTGATCAGACGGCTGTAGGACAGACCGTTCTGACGGGCTGCAGCGTTGATACGTGCAATCCACAGCTGACGGAACTGACGCTTTTTCTGGCGACGGTCACGGTAGGCATACTGACCAGCTTTGGTTACCGCTTGTACCGCTACGCGGTAGACACGGGAACGGGCGCCGTAGTAACCCTTGGCGGCTTTCATTACTTTCTTGTGACGAGCACGAGCAGTCACACCACGTTTAACTCTTGGCATTTTTCACATCCCCCCTTATGCGTACGGCAGACAAGCGACAACACGTTTGTGGTCGGCAGCGGAAACAAAGAACTTCGGTCCCAGCTGACGCTTACGCTTACTGCTCTTCTTGGTCAGGATGTGACGCAGGTGGTTGTGCTTGCACTTGAAGCGACCTGAGCCAGTCTTCTTGAAGCGCTTTGCGGCGCCCCGGTTGGTTTTCATCTTCGGCATTTCATACTCCGCATTGTGAGTGACAACAAAATCGCAAGGCGAACCGACTCATGGGGATAGCCCCATGAGTCAATTTCTTGTGGGCCTTAAGATTTCTTCTTAGGTGCGAGGACCATCACAGCTTGACGGCCTTCGACTTTCGGGAACGACTCGACTACGGCCAACTCTTCCAGATCGTTCTTGACACGCTCCAAAACCTTGATACCAAGATCCTGGTGGGCCATTTCACGACCACGGAAGCGCAGAGTGACCTTAGCCTTGTCCCCGTCTTCCAGAAAGCGAACCAGGTTGCGTAGTTTTACCTGATAGTCGCCTTCGTCAGTGCCAGGACGGAATTTGATTTCCTTGACCTGGACGACTTTCTGCTTTTTCTTCTGTTCTTTGGTTGTTTTGCTCTTTTCGTAGAGGAATTTGCCGTAATCCATGATCCGGCAAACGGGCGGCTCAGCATTTGGACTGATCTCGACCAGATCAACTCCGGCCTCTGCGGCCAAGTTCAGAGCATCCTGAATGGAGGTGATGCCAATGGCTTCACCATCCAGACCAGTCAGACGAACTTCTTTCAGACGGATCTCTTCATTGATCCGGTGAGCGCGGGCTTGCGGTTGCTTACCCAGTTTTTTTCCGCCTTTTATAGCTTATTCCTCCACTTTCTTTTGTCCGCGGGTCTGAACTTCCTGGGTCAACAGAGCGATGAACTCTTCAACAGGATAAGTGCCCAGGTCAGCCCCTTTACGAGTACGTACTGCAATCTTACCGGCTTCAACTTCTTTATCGCCGCAGACCAGCATGAAAGGTACTCGCTTCAAAGTATGCTCGCGGATTTTAAAGCCAATCTTCTCATTTCTCAAGTCCGCTTTTGCGCGAAGACCCGCATCATTCAATGCTTTGGCTACTTTCACAGCATAATCGGCCTGATTATCCGTGATATTCATGACCACAGCCTGAGTCGGTGCCAACCAGGTCGGGAACAGACCGGCGTACTCTTCAGTCAGAATACCGATGAAACGCTCGATAGAACCCAGGATGGCCCGGTGGATCATCACAGGTACGTGGCGATCGTTGTTTTCGCCCACATAAGTGGCACCCAGACGACCAGGCAGGGCAAAGTCGAGCTGCACGGTACCACATTGCCACGCACGATCAAGGCAATCGTGCAGAGTAAATTCAATTTTGGGACCGTAGAACGCCCCTTCACCCGGCTGCAAATCGTACTTCAGACCGTTGAGCTCCAGCGCTTCGGCCAGGGCTTTCTCGGCGCGATCCCACATCTCGTCGGAGCCGATACGCTGCTCGGGACGAGTGGAGAGCTTGACCACGATGTTCTCGAAGCCAAAGGTGCCGTACACGTCGTAGACCATACGAATACAACCGGAGACCTCTTCCATGATCTGCTCTTCGGTACAGAAGATGTGAGCGTCATCCTGAGTAAAGCCGCGCACCCGCATCAGACCGTGCAGGGAACCGGACGGCTCGTTGCGGTGGCAGGAACCAAACTCGGCCATACGCAGCGGCAAATCACGGTAGGACTTCAGCCCCTGGTTGAAGATCTGGACGTGACCCGGGCAGTTCATCGGCTTGATGGCGTACTCGCGGTTTTCGGACTGGGTGGTGAACATGGCCTGGGCATACTTCTCCCAGTGGCCTGAACGCTCCCACAGAACGCGGTCCATCATGAACGGACCTTTCACTTCCTGATAGTCGTACTCTTTGAGCTTGCCGCGGATAAAGGTTTCCAGCTCACGGAAGATGGTCCAGCCATCGTTGTGCCAGAACACCATACCGGGCGCTTCTTCCTGCATGTGATACAGGTCGAGCTGCTTGCCGATCTTGCGGTGGTCGCGCTTGGCGGCCTCTTCCAGACGCTGGAGATAGGCCTTGAGCTGCTTCTTGTCAGCCCAGGCGGTACCGTAGATACGCTGCAGCATCTTGTTGTTGGAGTCACCGCGCCAGTAGGCGCCGGACATCTTCAGCAACTTGAAGTGGTGGCAGTGACGCATGTTGGGCACGTGCGGGCCGCGACACATGTCGATGTACTCTTCGTGATGATAGAGACCTGGCTGGTCATCACGGGCGATATTCTGATCCAAGATTTCGACTTTGTAAGACTCGCCGCGCGCTTCGAATACATCACGCGCTTCTTGCCAGGAGACTTTCTTCTTGATGACGTCGTAATCCTTGGCTACCAGCGCCAGCATGCGCTCTTCCAGGGCAGCCAGATCTTCATCGGTCAGGGTGCGGTCAAGATCAACGTCATAGTAGAAGCCGTTGTCGATTACAGGACCGATGGCCATCTTGGTCTGGGGCCAGAGTTGCTTGATAGCATGACCCAGCAAGTGGGCGCAGGAGTGGCGCAGGATGTCCAGACCTTCTTCGTCTTTGGCGGTGATGATGGCCAGCGCAGCATCGGCTTCGATCAGCTCGCACGCATCCACCAGTTCACCGTTTACCCGACCGGCAATGCACGCCTTGGCGAGACCGGGACCGATGTCCGCAGCCACATCCATGACGGAAACAGAGTGGGCAAATTGACGTTGGCTGCCGTCAGGCAGAGTAATGATTGGCATTATGTGTTTCCTTATACAGTGGTGACCCCTACCAAAGGTCACATGCGGGATGGAAAAGAGATTCAAATAAGGTGATGTTCTGGTTCTCCACAGCACTTTGCGAAGACGGCCTGACACGTAAACCACATGTCTAACGTGACAAACCAAGCCAAAACGGCCCCATGCTACCAGAAGTCGGGCGTGCTGTATCGGATTTGCAGATATTTTCTACAGTCAAATGAGTCGCCTACCGACTATTCACCAAGCAGGGATTGCCAGTTGAAGTCAAAGTCACTGCTCCCCTCCTCGGCCAGCGCCAGCTCTTGCAGCACCTGAAGCGCCAGCTTGTTACCCTTTTGTGCCGCCTGATAGAGCCACTGTTTCGCCTGAGGCAAATCGACCCTGCCGCTGACCCCCGTCAGATGAAGGACGCCGACTTTCAGCATGGCCGGGACATCACCATTACGGGCAGCCTGATCCATCCAGTGAAAGGCTTGGCGCAGATCACGCTTGACCCCGACACCACGCAGATAGAGCTCTGCCAGCCGGTATTGGCCGAAGGGATCACCTGCCTGCGCCGACTGGCGATAGAGGCTGATGGCCTGATGGATATCCTGCTCGCTCCCCTGCCCTACCTCATGGCTCCAGCCCATCAAGGCTTGCGCCCTAGGTTGCCCTTGCGCCGCCAGTGGCGACCAGATCCGGGTCGCCTCATCGAAGTGACCGGTGCGCCAGGCACGGTTGGCGGCAGCCATCTCCTGCTCGGTGGAGAGCGGAAGCAGACGCCAGATAACCAGCGCAAGCAGACAGATAAACAGCCAACGGGAAGTGGTGGGGCTCATGATGATTTCCGTGATCCAATTCTCATTTCGTCTATGTAAACGAAATGTAGCGCCGCGATCAAGCAAGAGATCCCAGCGACAACCCTTTTTGCACTCGGTCGATCAGCAGTTGTTGTCATTTATCCGGGGCACCGGCAAAATAACTGTATGTATGAACAGTGTCGGTGCACACCATGGCAGGACGAGGCAGCCCCTACAATATCGATCACCGTTTTAGCGGTCCCCTTGTCGAGGCGGTCGATGACGGCTGGCAATCGTCCGATTGGGATGCCGCCTTCACCCCCTCTGTGCCTGGCACCGAGGTGCGGGAGATCGGTGCACGCAGCATCATCAGCTACAACAGCTCACCGGATGTCCCCTTTGGTCGCTCCATCAACCCCTATCAGGGATGCGAACACGGCTGCATCTACTGCTATGCCAGACCCAGCCATGCCTATCTGGAGCTCTCCCCCGGCCTCGATTTCGAGAGCAAGCTGTTTGCCAAACGCAATGCAGCCGACCTGCTGCGCCGGGAGTTTGCCAAACCTGCCTATCAGCCACAGACCATCGTCATTGGCGCCAATACCGATCCCTATCAACCCATCGAACAGCGCTATCGCCTGACCCGGCAGTTGCTGGAAGTGATGCTGGCCCACCGCCACCCGGTCGGGCTCATTACCAAGAGCGCCATGATCTTGCGCGACCTCGATCTGTTGACCGAGCTGGCCAGAGAGGGACTGTGTCAGGTGATGGTGTCGGTGACGACCTTGAACGAAACCCTGCGCCGACAGCTGGAGCCCCGCGCCAGCACGGGCGCCGGCCGCTTGAAAGTGATCGAGAAGCTGGCCAACGCTGGCGTACAGGTGGGGGTATTGGCCGCCCCCATGATCCCGCGGCTCAATGAGCCGGAGCTGGAGCAGATCATCAAATCGGCGGCCGAGGCGGGCGCCAGCTGCGCCGATTACATCCTGCTGCGGCTGCCCCACGAGTTGGCGCCGCTATTTGGGGACTGGCTCGATACCCACTATCCGGGCCAGAAGGAGGCTATTTTGAATCAGTTGCGAGCCAGCCGCGGTGGCGGGCTCAACAGTACCGCCTTCGGTACCCGCATGCGCGGTGAGGGGCATTTTGCCGATCTGCTGGCCCAGCGCTTTCGCCTCATCAGCAAGCGCCTCGATCTGGGCAAACGTCATATTCAGCTCAGGCTGGATGGGTTTATCCGCCCCGGGGAGCAGCTGTCGCTCTTCTAATCCCCCTGCTCACGCCCTTCACACATCAGGCGTGCCAAGAGCTTGAGAGGAAGATATGGCGCAACACATCCCGTGGAAATCCCGCTTTTCAGAATTTTCCAACGAAGTAGCCATGTCACGACAAGAAAGCGCTATCCGGTAAAGAGAGGGCTAACGCCTTAGCCTGCGCGCTGATCCCGCCCCTGTTGCACCATTTCAACCGGTAGTCGCGAGGGTTCATGAGCCACTTCGTGCTCATCCTCTTCATATTGCGGCACCTCTGACTCGCCCCATACCCGGCTCCACCAAATTTCCCACGTGATCCAACTGGTCATATGCAGCTCCTGAGGGTGAAGGTGATGGCAACAACGCACCACTCGCCCGGCAGGATAGCGACTGGGAATGACAGGGAAATGACAAAAAAATCACTTGTAAAAAGGCAACTGGCGGTGGCGAGGAAAAGCCGAAACAGTTCACATATTCGGCGAAATCATCCTGAAAGCGGTCACAAATCTGCAGGTTGTGAATTGCAGCACATCCTGTTCCCGCCAAAGCTGGGTTGCCCATTCAGGCATCTATAAAAACAGGGACACAATAATGAAACACACAGCGGGAATATGGGCGATCACAGGCATGCTGATCGCCCCCTTGGCGCACGCCGACGTCATACTGCACGCCTTCAACTGGAAGTACAGTGAAGTGACCGCCAAAGCCGACCTTATCAAGTCAGCCGGTTACAAACAGGTACTCATCTCGCCACCTCTCAAGTCCTCCGGCAACGAATGGTGGGCCCGTTACCAGCCGCAGGATCTGCGTCTTGTCGACTCACCCCTTGGCAACAAACAGGATCTCGAGCAGCTGATCGCCGCCATGAAAGCGCGGGGCATCGCCGTCTATGCCGATGTGGTGCTCAACCACATGGCCAACGAAAGCTGGAAACGCAGCGATCTCAACTATCCCGGCAACGACCTGCTGCAAAGCTACGCCAGCAACCCGGCCTATTTCGAGCGCCAGAAACTGTTTGGCGATCTCGGGCAAAACTTCCTCTCCGGTCAGGATTTTCATCCCGAAGGGTGCATCAGCGACTGGAGCGATCCGGGTCATGTCCAGTATTGGCGACTCTGTGGCGGTGCCGGTGACAAGGGGCTGCCGGACTTGGATCCCAACAACTGGGTAGTCAGCCAGCAACAGGCTTATCTCAAGGCGCTCAAGGGGATGGGGATCAAGGGTTTTCGGGTCGATGCGGTCAAACACATGAGCGATTACCAGATCAATGCCATCTTCACCCCCGAGATCAAACAGGGGATGCACGTATTTGGCGAGGTGATCACCACAGGGGGCGCAGGTAGCACCGATTACGAGCGCTTCCTCAAACCCTACCTCGACAACAGCGGTCAGGGGGCCTATGACTTTCCGCTGTTTGCCTCCTTGCGCGGCGCGTTCAGTTACGGTGGCAGCATGAACCTGCTGGCGGATCCGGGCGCCTATGGTCAGGCGCTACCGGGCAGTCGCGCCGTCACCTTTGCCGTGACCCACGACATCCCCACCAACGACGGCTTCCGCTATCAGATCTTAAGCCAGACTGACGAGAAGCTGGCCTATGCCTACCTGCTCGGCCGCGATGGTGGCTCGCCGCTGGTCTACTCCGATCATGGCGAAACCCGAGACAAGGATGGCTTGCGTTGGCAGGATTACTACCAGCGCGCCGATCTCAAGGGAATGATCCGCTTCCACAATGCGGTGCAGGGCCAACCCATGCAGCTAGTCGGCAGCGGTGACTGCTTCGTGTTGTTCAAACGAGGCAAACAGGGGCTGGTCGGCATCAACAAGTGCGACTATGAGCAGGAGTACTGGCTCGATACCGCCAGGTTCGAGATGAACTGGTATCGCAACTATCGTGACGTGCTCGACCAAGGCGCCGTGGTCAACGTGCAGAGCCAGTGGGTACGGGTCGCCATTCCCGCCCGCAGCGCCAGAATGTGGCTGCAGGAGTGATCCAGCCGTAAGATCAGCGGAGAGTCATAAAAAGCAGACAAATAAAAAGAGCGACCACCAGGGTCGCTCTTTTTGCTCAGAGACGTTGCTCGGGTAACAGGTGACGATTACTCGTCGCCCGCATCGACCGCATCAGTGCCGGTCGCGGTATCGGTACCTTCAGATACCTCACCGTCAACGGCCAAAGCGTCGTTTTCGTCTTCGTCGCTCTCGGCGATACGCTGCAGGCCAACCACGGTCTCGTCTTCACCGGTACGGATCAGACGGACACCGCCGGTGTTACGGCCAATGACGCTCACCTCGGCAACACGGGTACGCACCAGGGTACCGCCGTTGGTGATCAGCATGATCTGGTCGGTATCTTCGACCTGGATCGCATCGATCACCTTGCCATTACGCTCATCCACCTTGATGGAGATAACGCCCTGGGTACCACGGCTCTTGGTCGGGTATTCGGCCAACGCAGTCCGCTTGCCGTAACCGTTCTCGGTGGCGGTGAGGATGGCACCTTCGCCTCGCGGAACGATGAGGGAAACCACCTTGTCACCGGTGCCCAGCTTGATGCCACGGACACCGGCTGCGGTACGACCCATGGGACGCACACCCTTGAAGGTACCCTTGCTTTCGGTGCCTTCGCCGTTGTCGCTACCATCATCGTCGTTGCCGGCATCGTCGTCGGTTTCAACGTCATCGCTGACATCGGCATCAGCGCGACCGCTGCCTTCCGCGAAGCGAACGACTTTGCCCGCGTCGGAGAAGAGCATGATCTCGTTGCTGCCGTCGGTGATATCCACCCCGATCAGCTCATCGCCCTCTTTGAGGTTGATGGCGCGGATACCGGAGGAGAGCGGACGGCTGAAGTCGGAGAGACTGGTCTTCTTCACGGTACCGTTGGCGGTGGCGAAGAAGACATACTTCTCGGCGTCATATTCCTTCACCGGCAGGATAGCGGTGATACGCTCACCCTCTTCCAGCGGCAGCAAGTTGATGATCGGACGACCACGGGCGCCACGGGACGCTTCCGGCAGCTGGTAAACCTTGAGCCAGTAGACCTTGCCACGGGTGGAGAAGCACAAAATGGTGTCGTGGGTGTTGGCCACCAGCAGACGCTCCACAAAGTCCTCTTCCTTGATCCGGGTGGCCGACTTGCCACGACCACCGCGGCGCTGGGCCTCATAGTCGGAGAGCGGCTGATACTTCACATAGCCCTGGTGAGACAGGGTAACCACCACGTCTTCCGGGGTGATCAGATCTTCGATGTTGATCTCGGCACTGGACATGCTGATCTCGGTGCGACGCTCGTCGCCATACTGCTCACGCACAGCCAGCAGTTCATCGCGGATCACTTCCATCAGACGAGCCGGGCTCGCCAGGATGTGCAGCAGCTCGGCAATGAGATCCAAAAGAGATTGGTACTCTTCCAGGATCTTCTCGTGCTCGAGGCCAGTCAGCTTGTGCAGACGCAGGTCAAGGATGGCCTGGGCTTGCTGTTCGGTCAGGAAGTATTGACCTTCACGGATACCGAACTCGGGCTCGAGCCACTCGGGCCGTGCTGCGTCGTCGCCCGCTTTTTCCAGCATGGCGGCCACGTTGCCGAGTTCCCAGCCCTTGGCAACCAGGCCCGCTTTCGCGTCGGCCGGGGTCGCGCTGTGGCGGATCAGCTCAATGATGGGATCGATATTGGCCAGCGCAACCGCCAAACCTTCCAAAATGTGTGCCCGATCCCGCGCCTTGCGCAGTTCGAACACGGTCCGGCGAGTCACCACTTCACGGCGGTGCAGCAGGAACGCATCCAGGATCTCTTTAAGGTTCATCACCTTGGGCTGGTTGTTATCGAGCGCCACCATGTTGATGCCGAACGTGGTCTGCATCTGGGTGTGCTTGTAGAGATTGTTCAGCACAATCTCGCCGGACTCGCCGCGCTTGATCTCGATAACGATGCGCATGCCGTCTTTGTCAGACTCATCGCGCAGGGCACTGATGCCCTCGATCTTCTTCTCTTTGACCAGCTCGGCGATCTTCTCGATCAACCGCGCCTTGTTCACCTGATAGGGGATCTCGTGAACGATGATGGTCTCGCGACTGGTCTTCTCGTCCACTTCCACTTCAGCTTTGGCCCGCACATAGATGGAGCCACGACCGGTACGGTACGCCTGCACGATGCCGGAACGACCGTTGATAATGCCGCCGGTGGGGAAATCAGGGCCGGTGATGTAGGTCATCAGCTCGTCAATGGTGAGGTCGCCGTTTTCGATCAGCGCCAGGCAGCCATTGACAATCTCGGTGAGGTTGTGAGGTGGAATGTTGGTCGCCATGCCCACCGCGATACCGGAGGAGCCGTTGACCAGCAGGTTGGGAACCTTGGTAGGCATGACCGCCGGGATCATCTCGGTACCGTCGTAGTTCGGCACCCAGTCCACGGTCTCTTTGTCCAGATCAGCCAGCAGCTCGTGGGAGATGCGGGCCATCCGCACTTCGGTATAACGCATCGCCGCGGCGCTGTCGCCGTCGACTGAACCGAAGTTGCCCTGACCATCGACCAGCATGTAACGCATGGAGAAATCCTGCGCCATCCGGACAATGGTGTCATACACAGCGCTATCGCCGTGCGGGTGATATTTACCAATTACATCACCGACCACACGGGCCGATTTTTTATAGGGCTTGTTCCAGTCGTTCCCCAACTCGTTCATAGCAAACAGAACGCGGCGGTGAACCGGTTTCAAGCCATCACGCACATCCGGCAGAGCTCGTCCTACGATCACGCTCATGGCGTAATCAAGATAGGAACTCTTGAGCTCTTCTTCGATGTTGACCGGCGTGATCTCTCTGGCCAGATCGCTCATAGAAAGCCTTATCCCTAATTAGTTGTTCTTTGGCTTAAACAGCGCGACATGGTAACACACTGAGCCAAATACCTTAAGCCACAAATCGGGTATCAGATCAGGCTGGTGTGACAAAGTCCGTCCGTTATAATGCCCGCCAGGACAATAGATTGCGCCCATGACTCAGAAGCGGGCGCCCTGCCACAGGATCTTCGAAAAATGAACAGTGATGCCAATGTCGATCTGACAGAAATCGCCAAGTTTGAAGCCATCGCCTCCCGCTGGTGGGACATGGAGGGTGAATTCAAACCCCTGCATCAAATCAATCCGGTACGCCTTGACTGGATCACCGACAAAAGTGGCGGTCTGTTTGGCAAGCGCATTCTCGATATCGGGTGTGGTGGCGGTATTCTCTCCGAGAGCATGGCCCGTCGTGGGGCACAGGTTACCGGTATCGATATGGGCAAGGAGCCCCTTGGCGTCGCCCGCCTGCACGCCCTGGAGCAGGGGATCGAGCTAGAGTACCGCCAGATCACTGCCGAAGCTCACGCTGAAGAAGCGCCCGGCCAGTATGACGTAGTCACCTGCATGGAGATGCTGGAGCATGTGCCGGACCCCGCCTCCGTGCTGCGCGCCATCGCTACCCTGGTGCGCCCGGGTGGCCGGGTGTTCGTCTCCACCATCAACCGCAACCCCAAATCCTATCTGATGATGATCATCGGGGCCGAATACCTGATGAAGATGGTGCCCAAGGGTACCCACGATCACAAAAAATTCATCACCCCGGCCGAACTGTGTCGCATGGGTGAAGCCGCTGGCCTGCTGGTGAGGGACATGAGCGGCGTCCACTACGCCCCCCTCACCAACCAGTTCAAGCTCGGCAAGAATGTCGACGTCAACTATATGGTGGAGTTTGTCCGCCCGGAGCAAGGTTGATGAGCGCCTCTCATCTGCAGCCTCTTCGTTGCGTGCTGTTCGATCTGGATGGCACCCTGCTCGACACAGCCCCGGATCTGGGTGCCGCAGTCAACCACGTACTGATCAGCGAAGGCTTTGCGCCGCTCTCTGACGACATCATTCGTCAGACCACCTCCCATGGGGCGCTCGGGCTGCTGAAAGCGGGTCTTGGCGACGAACTGCTTGAAGAGCTGGGGGCCACGCGTCTGCGCAATGCCCTGCTCGACTACTACGCAGCCAATCTCTGCGTCGGTACCCGCCCCTATGAAGGAATGGTGGATCTTATCGAGTGGCTGGATGAAAAACAGCTCCCCTGGGGCATCGTCACCAACAAGCCGGGCTTTCTCACCGAGCCGCTGCTGGCAGCCCTGCCACAGCTCGCCAACTGCGGCGTAACGGTCAGCGCCGACACCCTGCCGGTACGCAAGCCCGACCCCGCCCCCATGTATTTTGCCAGCGAGAAGCTGGGAGTCGAGGCGGCTCACTGCCTCTATGTGGGGGATCATGTGCGGGATATCGAAGCGGGCCGCAATGCTGGGATGCGCACGGCCGTCGCTGGTTGGGGGTATCTCAATGATGAGGAAGACCCCGCCCAGTGGGGCGCTGATCTGCAGTTTGATACCGTGCAAGCCCTGCACCACTGGCTGCGCTATGAGTTGACGGCCAAGGTGTAACGGCAGCCTTACCGGCTGACATGTGATAACGGGGTGGAGAGACTCTCCGCCCCCTAAATCTCTTCCTTTACGCTCCCGCGTCCTGCGCCACCGTCACTCCTCTATTGATGGATAATAAAGGCAACTTACCGCCTGTTGGATACCCATTTGACAAGCTCATAGCCGTCACAAAGCGGCCACAACACCCCATCGTCTGATGCAAAGCCCTTGCCACGCTGAGCCCGCGGCTAGAACAACTGGACAGCTTTTGACCCTTATTGCATAAGGGATAATCAGCCGCCGTTTGCTAGTAAAAAGCACCCTGTTCCGCAAGCAAAAAAAGTTATTTAAATTTTCCATCTTCGATCGGGAGACTTGCATTTAGCGGAGCGGACGAATGAAAACCCGCTCACTGTGAGCGGTCACTAACTGAGGTGGCAAGACTCACAATTTATCCACAGCTCGTCACTTATCCACACATTGCAATGGCGGGCTGACCTCACTATCTTGTAGCTCGAACTTAAAATAACACTACATCTTGTGATTCATCGCACAATCTCTGCCCAATACCTGCACATCGCCGGGCAAGGGTGGTGCCATTGTGCGATGGTTTTTCGGGAATCAACTAAAGGTCATCAGCCAATGAACTTGTTTGTGACGAAGCGTAACGGACACAAAGAACCCATCGATCTGGATAAAATTCACCGCGTGCTGGACTGGGCCGCCGAGGGTCTGGACAACGTGTCGGTCTCTCAGGTGGAACTCAAGTCCCACATCCAGTTCTATGACGGTATCCGTACCGCAGACATTCACGAAACCATCATCAAGGCGACGGCTGACCTCATCTCCGAGCAGACCCCGGACTACCAGTACATGGCCGCCCGTCTGGCCATCTTCCACCTGCGCAAGAAGGCCTACGGCCAGTTCGAACCGCCCCACCTCTACCAGCACGTGGCTCGTCTGGTGGACATGGGCAAGTACGACAAACACCTGCTGGAAGACTACACCCAGGCTGAATTCGAAGAGCTGAACGCGCACATGGATCACTGGCGCGACATGAACTTCTCCTACGCGGCGGTCAAGCAGCTGGAAGGCAAGTATCTGGTACAAAACCGTGTCACCGGCGAGATCTACGAGAGCCCACAGTTCCTCTACATCCTGGTAGCGGCCTGCCTCTTCTCCAAGTACCCGAAAGATACCCGTCTGGACTACATCAAGCGCTTCTATGATGCGGTCTCTACCTTCAAGATCTCCCTGCCGACCCCGATCATGAGCGGCGTGCGCACCCCGACCCGTCAGTTCAGCTCCTGCGTACTGATCGAGTGCGACGACAGCCTGGACTCCATCAACGCCACCGCCAGCTCCATCGTGCGTTACGTCTCCCAGCGCGCCGGTATCGGCATCAACGCTGGTCGCATCCGCGGTCTGGGCAGCCCAATCCGTGGCGGCGAGGCGTTCCACACCGGTTGCATCCCCTTCTACAAATACTTCCAGACTGCCGTGAAGTGCTGCTCCCAGGGCGGCGTGCGCGGCGGTGCGGCCACCCTGTTCTACCCACTGTGGCACACCGAAGTGGAAAGCCTGCTGGTTTTGAAGAACAACCGCGGCGTGGAAGAGAACCGTGTCCGTCACATGGACTACGGCGTGCAGATCAACAAGCTGATGTACCAGCGCCTCATCAAGGGCGGTGACATCACACTGTTCTCCCCGTCCGATGCGCCGGGTCTGTACGATGCGTTCTTCGCGGATCAGGACAAGTTCGAAGAGCTCTACGTCAAGTACGAGCAGGATCCGGCCATTCGCAAGAAGACCCTCAAGGCAGTCGATCTCTTCTCCCTGATGATGCAGGAGCGTGCCGGTACCGGTCGCATCTATATCCAGAACGTCGATCACTGCAACACCCACAGCCCGTTTGATCCGAGCGTGGCGCCAGTGCGCCAGTCCAACCTCTGCCTCGAGATTGCGCTGCCGACCAAGCCGCTCAACAACATCGACGACGAGAACGGCGAGATCGCCCTGTGCACCCTCTCCGCCTTCAACCTGGGTGCCATCGAGAAGCTGGAAGATCTGGAAGAGATGGCCGATCTGGCCGTACGCGCCCTCGATGCCCTGCTCGACTATCAGGACTACCCGATTGCCGCCGCCAAGAAGGGCAGCATGGGTCGTCGTACTCTGGGGATCGGCGTCATCAACTACGCCTACTACCTTGCCAAGAACGGTGCCCGCTACTCTGACGGCTCAGGTCTGGCCCTGACTCACCGCACCTTCGAGGCGATCCAGTACTACCTGCTGAAAGCCTCCGTGCAGCTGGCCCGCGAGTTCGGCCCCTGCCCGCTGTTTGGCGAGACCACCTATGCCCAGGGCATTCTGCCGATCGACACCTACAAGAAGGATCTGGATGCACTGTGCAACGAGCCGCTGCATCTGGATTGGGAAAGCCTGCGCGAAGAGATCAAATCCGTGGGCTTGCGCAACTCCACCCTGACCGCCCTGATGCCGAGCGAGACCTCCAGCCAGATCTCCAACGCCACCAACGGCATCGAGCCGCCGCGCGGTCTGGTTTCGGTCAAGGCGTCCAAAGACGGCATTCTCAAACAGGTGGTGCCCGAGTATGATCGCCTGAAAGATCAATACGAACTGCTCTGGAAGCAACCGAGCGTTGACGGCTACCTGCAGCTGGTCGGTATCATGCAGAAGTTTGTGGATCAGGCGATCTCCGCCAACACCAACTACGATCCGGCCCGTTTCGAAGGCAACAAGGTGCCGATGAAGCAGCTGTTGAAGGACTTGCTGACCGCCTACAAATACGGCCTCAAGACCCTCTACTATCACAACACCCGTGATGGTGCAGACGACACCCAGACCGACCTGCAAGATGACGGTTGTGCTGGCGGGGCTTGCAAAATCTAAGTCACGACAAGATCTGATAACCGGGCGGGAGCGACAAGCTCCCGCTCTCCTGTTTTCTCCATACAGACATTCTGGTAACCATGGCCTATTCAACTTTCTGCCAAACCCAAAACGACCAGCTCAAAGAGCCGATGTTTTTTGGCCAATCGGTCAACGTAGCCCGTTATGACCAGCAAAAGCACGAAGTGTTCGAGCGGCTGATCGAAAAGCAACTATCCTTCTTCTGGCGCCCGGAAGAGGTGGATGTCTCCCGTGATCGCATCGACTACCAGGCCCTGCCGCCCCACGAGCAGCACATCTTCATCTCCAACCTGAAGTACCAGACCCTGCTTGACTCCATTCAGGGTCGCAGCCCCAACGTGGCGCTGCTGCCGCTGGTCTCCATTCCGGAGCTGGAAACCTGGATCGAGACCTGGGCTTTCTCCGAGACCATCCACTCTCGCTCCTACACCCATATCATCCGCAATATCGTCAACACCCCCGCCCAGGTGTTCGACGACATCGTGACCAACGAGCAGATCTTGAAGCGCGCCGGCTCCATCAGCCACTTCTACGACGACCTGATCGAAGCGACCGCCCTCTACAACCTGCACGGTGAAGGGACCCACACCGTCGCTGGCCGCGAGGTGACCATCACCTTGCGCGAGCTCAAGAAGAAGCTCTATCTCTGCCTGATGAGCGTCAACGCGCTGGAAGCAATTCGCTTCTACGTCAGCTTCGCCTGCTCCTTTGCCTTCGCCGAGCGTGAACTGATGGAAGGCAACGCCAAGATCATCAAGATGATCGCCCGCGACGAAGCGCTGCACCTCACCGGCACCCAGCACATGCTGAACCTGATGCGTACCGGCCAGGATGACCCGGAGATGGCCGAGATCGCCGCCGAGTGCGAACAGGCCTGCTTCGAGATCTTCAAGGAAGCGGCCATTCAGGAGAAAGAGTGGGCCGAGTACCTGTTCCAGGACGGCTCCATGATCGGCCTGAACAAGGACATCCTCTGCCAGTACGTGGAGTACATCACCAACCTGCGCATGAGTGCGGTCGGCCTGCAGCCAGCCTTTGCCGGCACCAAGCAGAACCCGATCCCCTGGATCAACACCTGGCTGTCATCCGACAACGTACAGGTCGCCCCGCAAGAGGTAGAGGTCAGCTCCTATCTGGTCGGTCAGATCGACAGCGAAGTCAATGCCGATGACCTGGGTGATTTCGAGCTGTGAGTGACGCCACCAACATGCGGACCCCTGCCCCGCACGCGCCTGCCGAACAGCAAGCGGTCGTGGCACCACGGGTACATACCCGGGATGGTGCCGTGCTGCACGCCCATCCCGGCGAAAGCGTGTTGGAGACCCTGGAGCGCCATGGGCATCATGTGGAGTTCCAGTGTCGCAGCGGCTATTGCGGCGCCTGCCGCACTCCGCTGATGGCCGGCAAGGTGCACTACCCCAATGTGCCGCTGGCATTCGTCGCCCAGGGGGAGTGCCTCCCCTGCTGCTGCAAACCGGTCGGCGCCATCCGGCTGGATATCCAGAAGAGCTGACGCAGCCACAGACTGGCAACTCGCACAAAATATAGAAAGCCGCCGGAGCAATCCGGCGGCTTTTTTGTCTCTTCATCTTTGCTCGGGCGCCCGATGACAGACGCCCAACCCCTCAGAGGATTACAACCAGGGGGCAGCGGTCGGCCCATGGTGCAGGCCCAGCTTCCAGACCCGGCCAAAGTGCTTGTAGTGACCCGCCGCGACACCGGCCTTCTCACCCATGCCGTGGTAGAGGTCGAGGTGGCCCTTCTTCACCGCCCCGCCCACATCCAGCGCAATCAACAGCCGCAGCTGGTGCTTGCCGGTCCAGTTGCCCTCTTTGTCGAGCAAAGGCACTTCCGCCAGGATCGGCGTCCCCATCGGCAACAGGGTCTTGTCGGCAGCGACGGCCGCCATCGGCAGCAGCGGGATACCGGCGGCGCCGATCACATCATTGGTGGGTCGACGCTCGAAGAAGACATAGGAGGGGTTCTGCTCCACCAGCTCCTTGACGCTCTCCTCCGGCTGGCGGCTCGCCCAATCTTTGATGGCTTTCATCGACATCTGCTCTTTGGGCACTTCACCGCGGTCGATCAGCACCCGGCCGATACTCACGTAACCGTGGCCGTTCTTGCCGCTATAGCCCAGATATTGCAGCCGATCCTCATCGCCATAGTGGACAAAGCCCGAGCCCTGCACATCCATCAGGAAGTTGTCGATAAGGGATTTGCTGTAACCCAGCTCCAGTCCGCGGTTGGCCAGGGCCCCCTGATGGATCTCGGCCCGGGTCGGACAGCGACCACCACATTTGGGCATGGCATAGATGGGATATTTGTACTTGGCATCCGGGCGGTGGCGCACTTCCAGCACTGGCGAGTAGTAACCGGTAAAGAGCACGTTACCCATGCGATCCGCGCCGCCCAGCTGAGCCAGGCTGATACCGTAACGGGTAATGTCGGCAGGATTGCCGCCGCCCGCCACCCAGCGGGAGAGCTGATGATAGAGCTCGCCATAACGGCGAGTCATCTTGCCGGAGCGCTCCAGTACCAGTCGGCTCTGCGGGCCAAACTTGCTGTAGTCGGCACGCGCACGGCTATTGACCCGCTCCACCCTCACCAGATCCTCTGGCAAGGTCCCGTCCAGATACTGCTTGCCCAGATTTTCCGGCACCTCGCAATTAAGAAAGCATCTGTTGTCGGTCTGTTTTTTGGGCACTTCTGCTTTGTCAGAGTTGCCCGCACAACCGGCCAGTCCCAGCACTGCGGCGGTCAGCCAGTACGCGTGTTTGTTCATATGTCCTCATATAACGCCAAGAGCCATGCTCGGCGGGGAAGATGCCAAATTTGCAGGGGGAAAGCAAACGACATCAATCACTTGAAGCAGGATTTCTCCAAAGGGGATCCGCTGGGTTATAACAAGGTGACAGGATGTGCGAGGTGATGGATGGAACAGCTCGAAATCTTCCCGCTGCAGAGCCCCTGCATCGGGGTCTGCGAAGTGAACAACAAGGGCTACTGCAAGGGGTGCCTGCGCAATCGCGAAGAGCGTTTCAACTGGCTCGCCATGACCCCCGCCCAGCAGCAGGATGTGATGCGTCTGTGCCGCGCCCGCAAGTCGCGGGTTGAAGCCGCCCGCCGCAAGGCTCAGGAAGTAGCCCAATCCGAGCTGCCAGAACAACCAGGTTGGGACTTTTAACCACTCCCTATCTTCCCCTCACAGGTTACCTATCCTCCCGACAAAACAAAAAGCGGCCCGCAGGCCGCTCTTGGTTATAACGTATTGCCGGACGGCAAGGTTTATGCGGTGGCCAGCTTGGCCTGCTCTTCACCGCGCTTGAGCATGGCGTAGGAGACACCGGTCAGCAGCGAGCCCGCGGCAATCGCCACGATATACATCATGACGTTGCTGATGGCGTGCGGGATGAACAGCACGAACAGACCACCGTGGGGCGCCATCAGTTCACAGCCGAACAGCATGGATAGCGCACCGGTCAGGGCGCCACCTACCATGCAGGCCGGGATGACCCGCATCGGATCCTTGGCGGCAAACGGGATGGCCCCCTCGGAGATAAAGCACAGACCCAGTACAAAGGAGGCCTTGCCCGCTTCCTGCTCAGCCTTGATGAACTTGGTGCGGGCCAGGAAGGTGGCGATCCCCATCCCCAGTGCCGGCACCATACCGGCGGCCATCACGGCAGCCATCGGGGCATAGGTTTTGGAGGCCAGCAGGCCGACCCCGAAGGCGTAGGCCGCCTTGTTGACCGGGCCGCCCATGTCGAAGCACATCATGGCGCCGATGATGACACCCAGCAGCACGGCGTTGGCTGAGCCCATGTTGTTGAGGAACGCTGTCATGGCATTCATGATGCCAGCCACCGGGCCACCCACCACATAGATCATCACCAGACCGGTAAACAGGCTGGCAAACAGCGGAATGATCAGGATGGGCTTGAGCGCTTCCAGGGTCACCGGCAGGCGCACCTTGTCGCTCAGGTACTTGGCGCTGTAACCGGCCAGGAAACCGGCCACGATGCCGCCAAGGAAACCGGCGCCCAGCGAACTTGCCAGCATGCCACCGATCATGCCGGGAGCGAGGCCCGGACGGTCAGCGATGGAATAGGCAATGTAGCCGGCCAGCACCGGGATCATTAGGGCAAAGGCGGAGCCGCCACCGATCTTCATCAGAGCCGCGGCCAGGGTGCCTTCCACCTTGAACGCCTCGATCCCGAACACGAACGAGAGCGCGATGATGAGGCCGCCCGCCACCACCATGGGCAGCATGAAGGAGACACCGGTCAGCAGGTGCTTGTAGGGGCCAGCCTTCTCTTCTTTCTTGGGCTGGCTGGCGCCGCTGTGGCGATAGGTTTTCGCCTCGGTCCAGGCCTTGTCGAGCTCGGCACGGGTTTTCTTGAGTGCCGCACCAGTACTGGTGCGATAGACCGGCTTGCCGTCGAAACGGGCCATGTCCACCTCGATATCGGTGGCGAGGAACACCAGATCGGCGGATGCAATCTCCTCGGCGGTCAGGGCGTTCTGGGCACCGACCGAGCCTTGGGTCTCGACGCGGATCTGATAACCCAGCTGTTTGGCCATGGTCTCCAGCGCTTCTGCCGACATAAAGGTGTGGGCAACCCCGGTCGGGCAGGCAGTCACCGCCACGATGCGCTTGCCTGCGGCGGCCGGTTTGGCGGCAGCATTGGCAACGGCGGAGGCGGCTTGATGACGATAGACACTGGCGCCGCTGGCGGCTGCCTCCAGCAAGGCGGCCGGATCCTGCAGGGCGAGATCCATGCTGCCCTGATAGACCCGCTTGCCATCATAGGCGGCGAGATCCACCGGAGCACTGGCGACAACCAGCACCAGATCAGCGGCGGCAATCTGCTCTTTGTTCGGCACCTGGCGGGGTTGCACGCTGGAGCCGACGTCGAGGGTGAGTTCCCAGCCAGCCAGTTTGGCCTGCTGTTCTATCCGTTTTGCAGCGAGAAAGCTGGTGGCAATGCCCGCCGGGCAAGCCGTAACCAAGATTGCTTTCATTGGGCATCTCCTGAGTTTTCCATTGAGGGGGTATGGCATTGAACCGGTGCCAGCACATCCAGACGCTCTACGCGCACCTGTTCAAGTAAGGGGTTGAGCACATTGATATCGTCAAAGCCGACCGCGACCTGACTGACCGCCAAGGCCGAGACGGCGGTGGCTAGCCGCAGGGTCTGCTCCGGCGCCCAGCCAAGGCTGAGACCATGGGCGAGACCGGCTACCAGCGAATCGCCGGCACCTACAGTGCTGACCACCTGCATCCGCGGTGGAATCGCCTGCCAGACGGCATCCGGTGCAAACCAGATCAGGCCATCGGCGCCGTTGGAGATCACCACGTTGGGGATGCCGCTTGCCTGCAGCGCGCGGGCACATTCGGCCTGCTCGCTCAAAGTCTTGATGGGGCGGCCCGCCCACTGGCTCAGCTCCTCCAGATTGGGTTTGACCAGGGTCGGCGCCGCCTTGATCCCTTCGCTTAACGCCGCGCCGCTGCAATCGAAGATCACCTGCTTGCCTTTGGCCTTGAGCAGACGGATCAGATGGGCGCAGTAATCGGGGGCCACCCCTTTGGGCAGGCTGCCCGCCAGCACGAACCAGTCGGCGTGCGCTGCCAGTTGGTCGATGGCCTGCTCCAGCGCGCTCACTTCCCCTTGCTGGATGGTAAGCCCCGGCAGGTTGAGATCGGTCACCCGACCGGATTGCTCGGAGATCTTGACGTTGATGCGGGTGCTGCCCGCGACACGGACAAAGTGATCATCCAGCGCCCGCTCAGCAAACAGGGAGACAAAGCTCTGTTCATTGTCAGCGCCCAGCCAGCCGGTGACGCCTACCTCGCGGCCCAAATCCTTGAGCACCATGGCGACGTTGATCCCCTTGCCCGCCGCACGCAGGTTGGCCTCGCTCACCAGATTCACCTCGCCAAGGCTCATCGCATCGAGACGGGTGGTGAGATCAAGGGCGGGGTTGAGGGTAATGGTGACAATCTTCATCAATGCGCCCCCTCGCCGAGACCAGCGGCGATCGCCTCACCGATCCCCTTGAGAGCGGCTTCGGCATCAGCCCCTTCGGCGCGAAATGCCAGACGGTGCCCGCACTTGACGCCAAGGCCGATCACCTTCATCAGGCTCTTGGCGGAGACCGCCTCGCCGCTGCCATCCAGATTGGCAACCCGGATGTCGGATGCAAACTCTTTGGCCACCTTGACCAGCATGGCACCGGGACGAGCGTGCAGGCCGTGGGGGTTGATGATGGTGAAGGTGTCGGAAAGACCGCTCGCGGGGCCCGCTTGCAGCATGGCCAGTCCCTCACCACCCGCCAGCGTAGCGAGTTGGCCGGCAGCCGCCAGTTTGGCCAGATTCTCCAGTTGCGGCAGATGGCCGCTATCTGCGGCGCACAGCAGCAGCATGGCGCTGACCGGCAGCTCCCCTGCGTTCAGTGCAGTGCTAGGCGTTGCCAACACCCAGCCGGTCTGGGCCGCTTGCGCGCGGGCCAGCCAGACGCCCTCGCCCAGATAGGCAGGGTCGCTTGCCAGCAGGGCGCTCACCATGGCGGCATCGCCCCAATCGGCGGACTTGGCGCGGGCAGCGGCGCCCAGCAGCAGCTGGTCGCGATCATCGGCCGGGAAGTCAGCCAGGGTCAGGTATTGCACCTCTTTGGCGGCAGTGGCGCCGGTCAGGATATTGATGATGGTGTCGGCGTCGGTGGCCTCTTTGAGCTGGGCTGCCGCCTGCTCGTCACCCAACACGTGGGTGAGCTGGCGCAAGATGCCCAGATGCTCGTCTGACTTGGCAGCGATACCGATGGCGACGTAGGCGATCTGCCCCTCATCCCACTCGATACCATTGGGGAACTGGGCCACCATGACGCCGGTGCTCTTCACCAGATGACGGGTGTCGGTGGTGCCGTGGGGAATGGCGATGCCGCTGCCAAGATAGGTGGCATGCTGCGCTTCACGGGCCAGCATCCCATCCACATAGCCCGCTTCCACCAGACCGGCTTCGGTCAGTTTGCCTGCCAGCAGGGCAATGGCGTCCGACTTGGTCGCCACCGACTGTCCCAGCAAGATCTGCTCTCGCGCCAACTTCAACATAGAGACTCTCCATCAGGTTCCGGCCGCGCCGGTACGTCACAATTGAACATTCGGATAACTCGCCAGCTGACAATAGACCCGAGCACGGTTCACTGTGATCGGGGCCCGATTTTCAGGCCACAGGGTCTCTTCGTTGCTGACAGGCTGAATCGTTTCACTTACACTCAGACTGAATCGTTTCAGCGAATTGATCAAGTACCCACAAAGAGTGCTTTTCAATGATATGATCCCGCGCACACTTTTCGGTGCCCTCACCCGGCAGTGACCGTGGGCCTTGCAACTCAAACAGAGCCAATATGATGAAACTGGATGAAATCGCCGCCCTCGCCGGTGTCTCGCGCACCACGGCAAGCTATGTGATCAATGGCAAGGCCGACCAATACCGCATCAGTCAGGCCACCCGCGACAAGGTGATGGCCGTAGTCACCGCCCATAACTACCAGCCGGACAGCCGCGCCGCCTCCCTGCGCGGCGGCCAGACCAAGACCCTTGGCTTTATCCTGCCCGACCTTGAGAACGCCAGTTATGCCAAGCTGGCCAAACGGCTGGAACAGGGGGCCCGGGCGCAGGGCTATCAGCTGCTGATCGTCTGCTCGGAAGATGATCCCGCCACCGAAAAAGAGCTGGCCCAGATGCTGGTGAGCCGCCATGTGGATGCCCTGCTGGTGGCCAGCTGCCTGCCGCCGGACGACCCCTTCTACGGTAAATTGCAGGCGCAAGGCAGCCAGATCCTCGCCATCGACCGGGCGATGGCCGCCGACAAGTTCGTTACCGTCGCCAGTGAAAACGAGAAAGCGAGCTTTGATCTCACCAGCTCCCTGCTTACCCCGACCTTGCGCCATATCGCCTTGATCACCGCACTGCCGGCACTCACGATCAGTCAGGAGCGAAAAGCCGGTTTCGAGCAGGCGGTCGCCAGTCATAGCACGGCTCGCCACCTGTGTGAGGGGGATCACTTCTCCCGTCTTGAGGGGTATCGCCTGATCAAAGATCTGCACCAGCAGCTGGGCCAGTTGCCCGAAGCGCTGATCACCACCTCCTATATCCTGATGGAGGGGGTACTCGACTACCTTTTGGAGCAAGAGATCGACATGAGCCAGCTCGCCATGGCCACCTTCGGGGACGATCGCCTGCTCGACTTCCTCCCTTTTGGCATCAACTCCCTGCCCCAGCAGCACGACGCGCTGGCCAACCAGGCGCTGGAGCTAGCGCTCAAGGCGGTGAACGGCGACTACCAGAGCGGGCTGCACTATGTGAGCCGCACCCTCAAGCGCCGTCGCTAACCTGACCGCAGCAGACCCGATTTTCTGTCAATGGGTGGGTAAAGCGAACAGATGACAATAAGGCTGCCAGCATCGGCAGCCTTATTGTTTTCCCCCATAACCCTACCCGCCCGCTTTGCTTTCTCTACAGGTTTGACCGACCAAGCAACCGGCCGCCACACCCCTGTTGTCCCTCAACGCCACGCCAGCGTTCATACAACACCCTCCCCGCTCCCCTATCTGCGCTGCTGCCACTTGGCTGACCTGTATCAATGCGCCCCTGCCAGTCATTTTATCGGTGCTTTTTTCTGCAATCAGCCATCACTGTCATCATTTATTTCCACTTTCTGCCACAAGCCAGCACAAGATCCGTATAAAAGGGGTTGTTTCCGCTATTTTGATCCGCTAACGTGGCAATCATATTTTACAACTGACAGGTTTTAGGTACAGATGTTCCCGTTCCGATATTGCTAGCCTCCGGTCCTATCACCGGAGGCACCTTCTGATAACGCCAATCGGCCCCTCTTGTTGACGTCACTGCTGACATCGCCTGTTTGCACTGACACCGCTACGTTCGGATGGATAACATGAATACCAAAACCCTGGGTTGTACCCTGTTGATTGCCGGCACCACCATAGGCGCCGGCATGCTGGCCCTGCCGCTGGCCTCCTCCTCCCTCGGCGGCCCCGCCACCCTGCTGCTGATGGTTGGCCTCTGGGCCCTGATGGCCTTCACCGCCATGCTGCAAGTAGAGGCAAGCCTCAACACCGGCAAATGGTACCTGCACCAGCTGGCGGATCATTTGCTCGGCCCCTGGGGCAAGCGCATCGCCTCCTTCTGTATCCTGATGCTGTTCTACTCGCTGGCCTCCGCTTACATCAGCGGTGGCAGCAGCCTGCTGGCACAGGCGCTGGCCGATGCGGGCATGACTCTCAGCCAGGAGCAGGCCGCCTGGGCCTTTACTCTGCTGTTTGGCGGCATGGTCTGTGTCGGCACCCGCTCGGTGGATTACCTCAACCGGCTGATGTTCACCGTCAAACTGGTAATCATGGTGGTGGTGCTGGCGTTGCTGCTGCCCCGCACCGAAGGGCAGCATCTACTTTCGATGCCGCTGGGTCAGGGCCTGTTGCTGGCGGGCCTGCCGGTCATCTTCACCTCGTTCGGCTTTCACGGCTCCATTCCGAGTGTCATGCTCTACCTCGGCGATTGTCCCAAACAGCTGCGCCGGGTCTTTGTCTGGGGCTCCGCCCTGCCGCTGATCCTCTACGTGCTGTGGCAGGTAGCGATCCTCGGTCTGCTCGGCCAGCAAGCCCTGCTGCAAACCGGCGGTGCGCTGGACAGCCTGCTGGCCAACGTCGGCAAGCTGGTGAGCTGGCCGGCCTTCAATCAGGCTATGCACCTGTTTGCCGATCTGGCGCTCGCCACCTCCTTCCTCGGGGTGACGCTGGGGCTGTTCGACTTTATGGCCAAGGTAACCCGCCGCAAGGACAACTGGCAGGGCCGCAGCCAGACCGGTCTTATCACCTTCGTGCCGCCGCTGCTGTTTGCCCTCTACTTCCCGCAGGGCTTTATCATGGCGCTTGGCTACGCTGCCATTGCGCTGGCGATCCTCGCGGTACTGCTGCCGGTAGCGCTGGTATGGCAGAGCCGCAAGCAAGCTCCCGCCCACCACTACCGCGCCCCGGGTGGCGTGGTGGCGCTGGGAGTGGCTGCCGCCATGGGCGCATTGATTGTCGGCGTCCAGATCAGCGTCAGCCTTGGAATGCTGCCCGCGCTGTAATCTTTGCTGCAATTCAATACGCCAGATAGGCAAAAGCCCCGCCAATCAGATTGGCGGGGCTTTTGCTATTGGGGTCTGCATAACGTGCGCCATATCGCAATATGACGGCTCAATCTGGTACTAATGGCTGCTACCCTCAAGGCAAGACCTTGAGATGCCGAGCAATGTGGCGTCTCTCAACACCAGCCACCCGATATCATCACACCGGGAGCCAGATACCATGACCATACTGCCTGTTTACGCGGCCCTGCTCGCTCTGCTGTTTGTGTTGCTGAGCATTCGTACCATTCGCACCCGTCACCGCCAGAAAGTGGCGCTCGGCCATGGCGATGATCCCGCCATGCTGCGGGCCATGCGGGTGCACGCCAACTTTGCCGAGTATGTCCCCCTCGCTCTGCTACTGATCTATTTCGTCGAAACCGGCAGCCATGCCCCTTGGGTGGTTCATCTGCTGGGGAGTGCCTTGCTGCTTGGTCGCCTCTGTCACGCCTTTGGCATGAGTCGCACACCGGAGAATTTCCGCTATCGGGTGGTGGGAATGGGGCTGACCTTCACGGTGATCCTGGTGAGCGCGGCCTGTCTCCTGCTCACCGCCCTGCTCTCCTGACCAGAGCAGGTCAGCCAAACGCGGAGCCGCCGAAACAGAAATAGAAAAGCCCTGCCGATATGGCAGGGCTTTTCGTTTAACCGTTCAGAGCGGGAGAGTGACTCTCCTTGCCCTTACTGGTTGTGGCTGGCGCGACGGGGACGACGGGCCTGAGCCGGCTTGGCGGCGCCATCAGCCGAACGCTGACCACCCTGGGGCTTGGGCTTGCCGCCGTTGCCGGATCGGTTAGCGCCTGCGTTGCCACCGTTGTTGCCAGAGCGAGTGGCACCCTGACGCTGGCCTTGACCTTGCGGACGCGGCGCACGGCGCTGCTCGCTCGGATCACGAGGCTCTTTGCGCAGCGGCGCGCCGATACCACGGCTTATGTTATCGAGCGTCTCGCGGGAGGCTTCAAAACCGGCCACCTGCTCACACGGGATGTTCTGCTTGGTCAGCCGCTCGATCGCCTTGATAAGCTTGCCTTCATCGGCAGCAACCAGCGAGATGGCGTGACCGGCAGCGCCAGCACGGCCGGTACGACCGATGCGGTGAACATAATCTTCCGCCACGTTCGGCAGCTCGAAGTTCACTACCTGCGGCAGCTTGTCGATATCGAGGCCACGGGCCGCGATGTCGGTCGCCACCATCACACGCACGCTGCCATCCTTGAAACCGGCCAGCGCGCGGGTACGGGCACCCTGGCTCTTGTTGCCGTGAATGGCGGCGGCACTGATGCCATCTTTTTCAAGCTTCTCGGCAACCCGGTTGGCGATGTGCTTGGTACGGGTAAAGACCAGCACCTGCTGCCAGTTGTTGCTGGAGATCAGGTGGCTCAGCAGCGCGATCTTGTTGGCCTTGTCGCACGGGTGCACCAGCTGTTCGATACGCTCGGCGGTGCTGTTGCGCGGGGCGACTTCAATGACAGCCGGGTTATCCAGCAGACCAGTGGCCAGCTCGCGAATTTCGTCGGCGAAGGTGGCGGAGAAGAGCAGGTTCTGGCGCTTCTTCGGCAGCAGGGTCAGGATGCGGCGGATGTCGCGGATAAAGCCCATGTCGAGCATGCGATCCGCTTCGTCCAGCACCAGGATCTCCACCTCGTCAAACTTGACGGCATTCTGGTTGTAGAGATCGATCAGACGGCCCGGACAGGCCACCAGCACGTCCAGACCACGGCGAGTCGCCATCATCTGCGGGTTGATGCTCACGCCACCAAATACCACGTGGCTGCGCAGGGGCAGATGCTTGCCGTAGTTGCGCACGCTCTCGCCCACCTGGGCGGCCAGCTCGCGCGTCGGGGTCAGTACCAGCGCACGGACGCGGTTCGGAGAGACCTTGCGCTTGCTCTCCATCAGACGTTGCAGCATCGGCAGGGTAAAGCCTGCGGTCTTGCCGGTCCCTGTTTGGGCCGCCGCCATCAGATCGCGGCCAGCCAGAACGGCGGGGATCGCTTGCTGCTGAATGGGAGACGGGGTGTCGTAGCCTTGTTCGGCAACGGCACGCAACAAGGGTTCGGCCAGACCGAGGGAAGTAAAACTCATAGTTACCTGCTAGGGATAGGGGCGCCGGGGATTTGTGGTGGGGCTCCTCTGCTGAGCCGATGCCATCTCACAAGATCTGGGCCTATTGAGAAAACAACGATTTCCCCGGGGAGCAGAGCAAAGGGGAAAGAATAGGGGCGCAGTCTAACGGAGTTGTGCCGGATAAACGAGAAAAATGTGATGCTCCTCCCAGCACGTACAGAAAAGCCCCCTCCTCTGCCTCGAATAATCACGCTGACAGATGACGCACGCACCACACTATTAACTGACTACTTATTACCTGCCCCTTCATCGGGCCGCGGGTACTCGGGATAGAAGAACAAAAAGCAGAATAACGAGGTTCACGCTATGAGCACGCAATATCGTCCCCACGGCAACTGGCAGGCCTGGTTCTGCCTACTGCTTCTGCTGACACCTTCCCTGCAGGCCAGTCAGCCCCTGACCGTTGCCTGGAGCCACTGGCCTCCCTTCAGCCAGCTCAATAACAAGGGGCAGTTGGCCGGGCTGGATGTCAGCCTGACCCGCCAGATCCTTACCCAGGCAGGATTCACCCCCAAGTTTCGCGAGATCCCCTGGGCACGGGCACTGCATCTGGTAGAACACGATCAGCTGGATGTAGCGATGGCCGCGCTACCACTACCAGAGCGGCAAAAGTATGCCCGCTTCTCTGCCCCCTATCGCCAGAGTGCCTATGTGCTGTTGAGTAATAACCCTATCCCCGGCCATCAGGATCGCTGGGGAAAGCTCGATACCTTGTCCAAACTGTGCCACAACAAGGAGCTCAAAATTGGCAAACTACGCGGTACTCGCCCCATTCATCAAATTGAGGGATGTCCTGCCCTCAAAGTGGCGACCGAGTACAATGCAGATGATCGGCTGATCGATCTGCTGCTGGCCCGCCGCCTCGATGGCATCATCATGGAGTGGCAGTATGCTCGCTATCGGCTCTCCCAATTGGGTGCCGAGGGATTTATCAGCTGCCAGCTATTACTGCACCACCAGCCGGTCAGCCTGATGTTTGCCAAAAATAGCGTGAGTGACGCGCAGCTCCTCAAAATCAACAAGGCCATCGAGGCCTTGCCCAAGCACCACAGCAAGTTCTCTCCACCCAGTTGCCGCCTCGATGCCGATCCGGGGGCAGCGGATCTGCTGACTCGCACCCTCCGCACGCATTGACGGAATAAGCAATGACCAGAAATAACAAAGGCGACCCGGAGGTCGCCTTTGATGTGTTTGTAGAGCCAGCCCCCTGAACAGGGCGCGCTCAGTCGATAGGCTACAGCGCCGATCAGCGCAGCTGCGGGGTATGGGTCAACACCCCCTGATTCTGGGCACGATGGCGCAGCAGGTGATCCATCAACACCAGTGCCAGCATCGCCTCGGCAATAGGCACGGCGCGAATGCCGACACAAGGATCGTGGCGCCCCTTGGTGATCATCTCGATGGCCTCGCCTTCGGTATTGATGGTCTTGCCCGGCACAGTAATGCTGGAGGTAGGCTTGAGCGCCATGCTCACCACGATATCCTGACCCGACGAGATCCCACCCAGAATGCCGCCCGCATGGTTGCTGGCAAAGCCCGCCGGGGTCATCTCGTCGCGATGCTCGGAGCCTTTTTGCTCCACTACCGCAAAGCCGTCACCGATCTCCACCCCTTTCACCGCATTGATGCCCATCATGGCATGGGCAATGTCGGCGTCGAGACGATCAAACACCGGCTCACCCAGGCCCACCGGCACATTGCGCGCAATGACCTGCACCTTGGCACCGATACTGTTGCCCTCTTTTTTCAGGTCACGCATGTATTGATCCAGTTCTTCCAGCTTGCCCGCATCGGGGAAAAAGAAGGGATTCTGCTCAATCTGCGCCGCGTCAAACGCCTCAGCCTTGATGGGGCCGAGCTGGGAGAGAAAACCGGTGATCTCTATGCCATGCACCTGTTTCAGGTACTTCTTGGCAATCGCCCCCGCCGCCACTCGCATCGCGGTCTCGCGGGCAGATGAGCGACCACCGCCACGATAGTCCCGCTGACCATACTTCTGGTGGTAGGTGTAGTCAGCATGACCCGGCCGGAACAGATCCTTGATATCGGAGTAATCCTTGGAGCGCTGATCGGTATTCTCGATGAGCAGCCCGATGGAGGTGCCGGTGGTCTTGCCCTCGAACACCCCGGAGAGGATCTTCACCTCGTCCGGCTCGCGGCGCGGCGTGGTGTAGCGGGAAGTGCCGGGCTTGCGCCGATCCAGATCCCCCTGCAGATCCGCTTCGCTGATCTCCAGCCCAGGCGGGCAACCATCGACCACGGCGCCCAGCGCCAGGCCGTGGCTCTCGCCAAAGGTAGTGACCCGAAAGAGTTGACCAAAACTGTTCCCTGCCATGCGCGCTCCTGCTTAGTTCTTGTAGATGGCGAAATGATCCTGATACTGCACCAGCTCGTCACGGGTCATCACAAAGACGCCGTGACCGCCGTTTTCGAACTCTACCCAAGTAAAGGGGATCTCGGGGAACTGGGCTTCCAGATGGATCATGCTGTTGCCCACTTCGACCACCAGCACGCCGTTATCCTTGAGGAAATCTGCCGCATGGGCCAGCAGACGCTTGGTCAGCTTGAGGCCATCGGAACCGGACGCCAGCGCCAGCTCTGGCTCGTGACGGAACTCTTCCGGCAGATCCGACATATCTTCGGAATCCACATAGGGCGGATTGGAGACGATGAGATCGTACTTGTCACCCGCGGGCAGATCGCGGAACAGATCGGAGCGGATCGGAATGACCTGCTGCTCCAACCCGTGATCGTTGATGTTGCGCTCGGCCACGTTCAGCGCATCGATGCTGATGTCGATGGCATCCACTTCCGCTTCCGGGAACTCGTGGGCCATGATGATGGCGATACAGCCGGAGCCGGTGCACAGGTCCATGATCCGGGTCGGTTCATGTTTGAGGAAAGGCGCGAAACGGTTGGCCACCATCTCGGCAATGGGGGAACGGGGAATGAGCACCCGCTCGTCCACGTAGAATTCCCAACCTGCATACCAGGCCTTGTTGGTCAGGTAGGCGGCAGGTACCCGCTCCTGTACGCGGCGGATAATCAGCTCGGCAATACGGTGACGCTCGCTGCTGGTCAGACGGGAGTGGCGCATGGCCGGGTCTACATCCGGTGGCAGATGTAACGCGGGCAGTACCAGCTGCACAGCTTCATCCCAGGCGTTGTCGGTTCCATGACCGTAAAAAATCCCGGCGTCGTTGAAACGACTCATGGCCCAACGCAACATGTCCTGGATGGTGTGCATCTCGGCAACCACCTCATCGATAAATATCTTGTCCAAATCCACCTCCAAGTCGAGTAATATCCGGCCCGAGCCCCGTTTACCTAGCGGGCAAGACGCATACCTAATACATGAGCATCTGATGAAAAAAACGCCCTCACCGACAGACGAGGAAACCCTGCTGTTCCGCGATGCGATAAAAGGTACCCGGAAAATCAAGCAAGATACCATAAGGGCCGAGTTACGCCCGGTCAAGCAGAAACGCGAATTGCGCGAAACCCGCGAAAAGCTTGGGGTTGACCACTATTTCAGCGATGAGTATCAGCCCCATCTTGACGACGATGGGCCGACCCGTTACGTGCGGGAAGATGTGTCAAAATTTGAGCTGAAAAAGCTCAAGCGGGGCATTTATCCGCCGGAGATCTATCTCGATCTGCACGGCATGAACCAGCAGCAGGCAAAACAGGAGCTGGCCGCCCTGCTCACCCTCTGCCAAAAAGAGAACATTCACGTCGCCTCGGTGATGCACGGCATCGGCAAACATATTCTCAAGCAGCGCATTCCCAGCTGGCTGGCCCAGCACCCCAATGTGCGCGCCTTCCATCAGGCCCCCCGTGAATGGGGTGGCGACAGCGCCATTCTGGTGTTGCTGGATATTGAAGAGTAGAAGGGAGTAAAAGCAGTGCCCCCACTCGCCCAGCCTAACGGGCAACTCGAATCGTAGCAGTGATAGAGTCGGGACAAGATTGGCCGCTAACCGGGGGATTTGATGCTGCGATAACCGAGAGTGGCACCTGAGGTTGCACAAAAGCAGCACCGCATCACCTCCAAGGAGACATATTCAGTCAGTACACCCATAGCCATTACCGGAAAACCCCTCCAGGCGCCGACCGGTGCGTTTGTGGTGCGCTGACAATCCTGGCTGTGGAAAAATCGGTAGCAAAGGGGGCGGCCAGCATCTTGTAGCGGACTTTGTAGCGGACTACACCACAATGGCTACCCCCCTCTAATATACCGTCACAAGAAATCACCATCTTGTTCACCATCCAGTCCACGTTTAAAGGCATATATTGCCAGCCTAACATCCCGTTACACTAAGTTGATTCGTGCAGAAAACAAATGAAATTTGCAATTTATCAGCGCTCGTTTCAGATGGTATTGATACAGTTCACCATTGTTCAGGCATAATATAACCACTCTCACCTCCCATCATAACAGTTATGGGGGCTCTGATTATTCATCTCGCTGACAATATGAGATATTGCCACTCACTACTGGCCTGCGAATATAAGACAAGCTCACCCGAGCCCATATAAATATGTTCGTCGCAGCCATATTCCACGCTATTTAATTGGAACCTGCATGATGAAGTTATTCACTCCCCTTGTGATTGCCACGGCGATCTTCTCTTCCGTGGCAATAGCGACCCCTTCTCCCCATATCGTCGGCGCCACCCTTGGCTATGGCACCCAGTCATTCAAAGCCAAAAATGGGGAGCAGGCCGATGGCGGTGACAGCGTTACCGCCGATCTCTATTACCGTTATATGTTCAACGATTATATCGGTATCGATTCCGGAGTATTGTTTGGTACCGGTGGTGTGGTCAGCGCCCTCTTCGATGCCACCCTCAATGACGTGAAAGATATCCATTACAAAGGGATCCGCTCTGCCCTGTATGCACAATACCCGGTCTCTTCCGGCAACAGCTTTTATGCCAAACTGGGCGCCAACGCCCACAGAGTCGAATACACCATCAACAAGGAAGATCAGAGCGACTCCGGGGTCGGTTTTTATGGCGCTGCGGGTTGGCAATATCGCTTTGATTCCGGCATCGGGCTCAATGCGGAGTACCAATATATCCCCATGCCTCGACTCGATGTCAAAGGGGTCAGTGTCGGCCTCAACTACCGTTTCTGATCCCGCCTGATGGGGCGACAACGGACAGATAACGGGTAAAAAAGCAGGGAGATATCTCCTCCCTGCTGCCTGCTTGTTTCCACTACCGATAGATCATGGTGATTGACCATGATCCCAACGGCAACCTTATTTGGTCACCACCACAGCCCAGGGACCACCTTTGGCGGGCTCATCTCCTTGCGTCCACCATTTGGCCTGATAGACGGCGCCCTTGTAGCTCACCTTGTTGCCCGCGGTATAGACCTTGCTGGCCTCCCAGGCAGGCTGGCCATCAAGGGGCGGGTCAACCGGATCGACCGGGGCAGGATCGAGCTTGGCGACGATCCGCACTTTCGGCCAGTTGGCGTGGGAGCCGTAGAAGTTGGTCACGCACTTCTGGTAATCGCCCGGCACCAGCGCCGAGTAGGCGGTCTGGAAGCCGACCAGCTCACACTCGAAGGAGTAGCCACCCGGGCGATCCGGATAGTATTTCCAGTTGCCATCCCAGTTGGTGTAGAGCACGTCGGTGGCACCGTTGAGGTTGAGGCTGCCATAGGGCGTTTGCTGCCAGCAGGTATTCTTCTCATCGGCCTTGACCGGGATCTGGTAGTGATTGGCCAGCCCTTCCCAGTAGCGAATGCGGTTGACCGGCTGCCCCTTGTCCTTGTTCTGTTCGCCACACTCGATGCCGCCATTGATGACGTTGATGGTGGTGCCAAAGCCGTAGCCTATACCGGCATCCACTTCCCGTTTGGAGGGTACCCAAGTGCGGTCAATCACGTGCAGCATGGCTGGCTTGGGTGCCTGTGGCGTCAGGAAGAACCAGATAGCCGAGGCGAGGTTGAGCCAGGAGTCCGCCACCAGCCCCGGGTTGTTGAGCAGCACAGAGGCATCGCCATCGAACATCGCCTCGGAGAAGGCGCCGTAGTTGAAGTGGTATGAGAGCTGCTTGGCACCGCGGCCAAAGTAGCCTTGTCCGGTACTGCAGGGCCACTTCTTGTTTTGCCAGTCGTTCTGACCGCAACCGGTGGTGTAGCCGGTCTGTCCCTCTGACCAGCCCATCTCCCGCACATGCACCAGCGCCTGTTGCCACTCCTCCAGCCCCAGCGGGTTATCAGAGACGTTCTCCTTGGCAATATGGCCGCCCGTCTCCTGAGAGAAGTGGGCAAAGGCCGTCACAATGGATTTTTTACAGATCGCATCAGAATCGCGCCCATCGGTATATTCACCGCAGAACGCAGGAAATTTACCGATGGCCCGCAAGAAGCGGACATAGGTATATTCCGGCGCGGCCATCTGGGTTAAATATTCCCATTCAGATTGGGGAAATACCCGTTCAACCCGTTTTACGTTGTCAGGATTGCTTGCCAGACCCGGTTCAATGGCATCGACTATTTTATTTGACCGGGTGGCCAGTGCCTTGGCCCATATTGCATACATGGGGTTGGCCGTCTTGGCCTTTTCCACAGCGGCCAGATCCGGGGCCGCAATCACATATCCTCCCGCATTTTGCGGATCGGGTTGAATATTCATGGCTGCACTCATTGCGGCATAGCTTGGCAATGTGCAAGCGGCAGCGATCAGCCAGGCACAACGCTTGGGTTTGAACATGTTTATCGTCCTTGTTTGAATTAATGCGCTCCAAGAGTAGGTGTTCCAACAACTAAATTCACGATGAAAATTAAGAAATGCGCGTAATTTGTGAACCATTTCACCTTGTGCTACTCAACGCAGCTAAAACGACATAAAAGAACTCAAACGATGACCATTTTGGCCTGTTTTGTCACCCGTATGGGGAGGCGAAAGACGATCAGATGATCTGTCACCAATTTATTATTCGTGGCAAAAAAAATGGCTGACCCGCTTCACCCATCAGCCATCAACAATGTTCAAATAACGCTCACAAAGAGCTCGGTGTCAGGCGCGCACGGCACGGATCAATATATTGCGCGGGGTCATGGGTTTGGCACAGAACTCCCCCACTTCGACCCGATAACCCTGCTCTTGTAAAAAGAGCGCGCGATCCAGCGCCAGCCAGATCTCGAGGGGACGGCGAAACAAATGACGCACCAGCTCCATGCGGGCGACATCGCCAAAGCGGCGCTCCCCGTGTTCCAGCCAGGCGGAATAGTCGAGCCCGGCGGGCAGCACAATCCCTTTGCGTTCAGCAGCCCAAACGCAGAATGCCTCGAAGGTGCCGGTCAGCAGGCTCTTTTGCATATTGGGCACCGGCAGATACTCATCCACCCCGCGCACCTGACGCTGCAGGCAATCAAACCCGAGCCGCCACACCACTTCCTGCTCGCGCAGGCGGGCGATCCGCGCACCGCCAGTCACCGTCTCCTGTAGCGGCAACTTGAGATCCGCTTTGCTCAACACCAGCTCGCTGGAGTTGGCCGCGGCCGACAGCGGGCGATAGTGGCTGCTGCGGATCAGGTGGTAACAACAGGGAGAGATAGTCACGCCGCGGGCACTGCGTTCGGCCACCCGCTCCAGCAGATGGGTGTGCAGCTCGCCGCAGGCATGGAGTGCCATAGCGTGATGTTCGGGGGCGATCAGCGCCGCCGACTCGGGGGCAAAAGCATCGGCGCAGGTAAAGGTCATATTCGCGCCATCCCGCTCGGCCAGCAGCCGACCTTCGTCACAAAGCTGCCCTTGCAACTCCAGACTGAGGATAGGAGCCTGTCGATGAAGTGACACCAGCCGCCCAAGATGCCCCTTGCCAGCACACCACTCCAGATAGGGGCCCTGATGGGCAGGCAGACAGGCGGTGAACGACTCGATCTGGGCCTGCTTGCGCCCCGGCATATGCAGCGCCATCTCCTTGCTGCAGGTGATGGGCTCAGGGGTAAACGGGGCAAGCTGGCTGAGTTGCTGCAGCTCGGCTCCCTCGGCAATCCAGGGGGCAAGCAGACTGCTGAGGGCATCCATATCCGCATCGAACTCCGCCAACTGGGTCAGCGTCAGCCCATTGAGCAACGTCGCCAGTTCGGGCACCTCATCGGCAAAGGCCATGGTCAAATGATGATATGGCTGATATTGCCACCAGCGTCGGTAGCGGGTGAGCAGTCGATCCAGTTGTTGAAAACGTTGAGCCAGCACGAATGCCCCTGCCTTGCAGTCAAAAAGGAGGCTCATTCTAGCGATCCCGCTTCAAATTGCACTCTCAATACCAAACGATCAGCGCCGCGCAACAGCACAGCCAACCTTGTGAGCCAGGGCAGACCTGACAAAGTGCGGGGTTTTATGCTATATTCCGCCCCCTCTTTCACGCGCCCCGCCCAACGCGGGTCGCTTTACACTAGCTATGGGACCAACAACATGACCATCAACGCCATTCTGCAAGCGCGCGCGGGCGCCAAGTGTGAACTGTGCAGCGCCGAGCAGGCGCTGACCGCCTTCGTGGTGCCTCACTCCCCCGCCAGCGACGATGATCACAGCGTTGCTATCTGTGACACCTGCCGTGGTCAGCTGGAACAACCGGATACCCTGGTGGTCAACCACTGGCGTTGCCTGAGTGACAGCATGTGGAGCCAGGTGCCTGCGGTGCAGGTGATGGCATGGCGGCAGCTGAAAGCTCTCTCCGGCAAGGGTGAAGTGTGGGCTCAGGATCTGCTGGACATGATGTACATGGAAGACGAAGCCAAGGCTTGGGCTGAAGCTGGTATTGCTGACGAAGATGACGACAGCGTACCGACCGTTGACTCCAACGGCGCCGTGCTGCAAGAGGGCGACTCCGTTACCCTGATCAAGGATCTGGACGTGAAAGGCGCCGGTTTCACCGCCAAGCGCGGCACCCTGGTCAAGGGCATCCGTCTGACCAACAACCCGCTTCATATCGAAGGCAAGGTCAACGGCGTGCAGATCGTACTGGTTGCTGCCTACCTGAAAAAGGCCTAAGCCAAGGGCGATTGCTCTGCTGTCTGCTGCCAGAGCACAAGCACAACGGAAAAAGGATGGCGTCACGCCATCCTTTTTTATACCCGCTTGCCGCAAACGGCCAACTTGAGCCCATAACAGGCCAGCCAAAGCAACAAGGCGCATCCGGATGGACGCGCCTTCTTTACAGGGCCGATACCGTTAACCGGCATCGGAAACGGTCACTCAGGAGGAGAGTTTGCCATCCAGCTCGGCAATCTTGGCCGACCAGTAGGCCGGGCCGGTTTCGTGGATATTGTTGCCTTCGGAATCGACGGCAACGGTCACCGGCATATCTTCCACTTCAAACTCGTAGATCGCTTCCATGCCGAGATCGGCAAAGGCCACCACACGCGCCTTCTTGATTGCTTTGGCCACCAAATAGGCTGCGCCGCCCACCGCCATCAGATAGACGGCCTTGTGCTGCTTGATGCTCTCGACGGTTTTCGGGCCACGCTCGGATTTGCCGATCATGCCGATAAGGCCGGTTTCACCCAGCATCATGTCGGTGAACTTGTCCATCCGGGTGGAGGTGGTGGGGCCTGCCGGGCCAACCACTTCGTCGCGCACCGCATCGACCGGGCCAACGTAATAGATAAAGCGGTTGGTGAAATCGACCCCTTCCGGCAACCCTTCACCATTTTTCAGCATGTCGGCGATGCGCTTGTGGGCGGCGTCGCGACCGGTGAGGATCTTGCCCGACAGCAGCACGGTATCACCGCTCTTCCAGCTGGCCAGCTCGGCCTTGGTGATGCCATCGACGTTGACGCGGCGCACATTGCCACCCGCTTCACGGGTAATCTCCGGCCAGTCGCTCAGTTTCGGCGGAGTCAGCTCGGCGGGGCCTGAACCATCCAGCTCGAAGTGAACGTGACGGGTAGCGGCGCAGTTGGGGATCATCACCACCGGCTTGGAGGCGGCGTGAGTCGGCGCAGATTTCACCTTCACATCCAGCACGGTAGTGAGACCACCCAGCCCCTGGGCACCGATCCCCAGCTTGTTGACCTTGTCGTAGAGCTCGACCCGTAGCTTCTCCTCTGTGGTTTGCGGGCCACGGGCGATCAGCTCCTGAATGTCGATGTGCTCCATCAGGGCCTCTTTGGCCAGCACCGCCGCTTTCTCGGCGGTACCGCCGATGCCGATGCCCAGCATGCCGGGTGGGCACCAGCCTGCTCCCATGGTCGGCACGGTTTGGAGCACCCACTCGACGATATCGTCAGAGGGGTTGAGCATCACCATCTTGGATTTGTTCTCGGAGCCGCCCCCTTTGGCCGCGATGCTCACTTCCACCTTGTTGCCGGGGATCATGTCGATATGCACCACGGCAGGGGCGTTGTCTTTGGTGTTTTTGCGACTGCCAGCCGGATCGGCCAGCACGGAGGCGCGCAGCGGGTTGTCAGGATTGGTGTAGGCACGACGGGTCCCTTCGTCCACCATCTCCTGCACCGTCATGTCGCTGTCCCACTGCACTTGCATGCCAATCTTGACGAAACAGGTCACGATGCCGGTGTCCTGGCAGAGCGGACGATGACCTTCGGCGGACATGCGGGAGTTGATCAGGATCTGGGCCAGTGCATCTTTGGCGGCCGGGTTGGCCTCACGGTCATACGCCGCTTTGGCAGCCTGAACAAAATCCAACGGGTGGTAATAGGAGATGTACTGGAGGGCATCTGCGATAGAATCGATGAAATCCTGTTTTTTTATAATGCTCATATCATCCTCACTGGTCCTTGTCTCTGCCACAGAGCAGGGCAAGGGCTTCCATATGATGGGCCGTGCTGACGTGCTGGCTAAAAACTATCAACCAGCAAAAAACGAACGACACGGCAGTTTTTTCTTAAGTCACCGACACCTATGATACGCTTGCCCACCAGCACCGACTAGGGTTCGGGAACCAAACTGTTGCCTGTGTAACATAAAATGACGCCAACACTTCATATCCATCATCTATACCACAGTGCTGAACTCCATCAGCTTTTTGCCCGCCTGCAACATCAGCCGTGGGCCATGTTGCTGGAATCGGCGGGGCCACTCGGCGCCGATAACGGCTTTGATATCATCACCGCCGATCCGCTGGCGACCCTCGAAACCCGCGGCGAGGTGACCACTCTGCGTGTCGGGATGAATATCAGCAAACACCATGAGGATCCCCTAGCCCTGCTGGCCCATATCCAGCAACAGCTGCTGGGAGAGCTGGAACTGTGCTCTACTCACCTACCCTTTATTGGCGGTGCCCTCGGTCTGTTTGGCTATGATCTCGGCCGCCGCTTCGAGCGACTGCCAGTGCAGGCCGCCGCCGATATCGCGGTGCCGGACATGGCGGTGGGTATCTACGACTGGGCGCTGCTGCGCAATGTGGCGACTGGCGACTGGCAGCTGGTGCACTGGGGGGATGAAGCGGGACTTGCCAAGCGGCTGGCCTGGCTTGAACAGCAGCAGACCAACCCGGCCCCCGCTTTTGCCTTGCTGGGGTCGTGGCAGAGCAATATGAGCCGCGCCGAGTATGGCGAGAAGTTTGCCCGCATTCAGGAATATCTCGCCGCGGGGGATTGCTACCAGATCAACCTGACCCAGCGTTTCAGCGCCCCCTATCAGGGTGATGAGTGGCAGGCCTATTGCCTGCTGGCGGCTGCCAACAAGGCACCCTTCTCTGCCTTTATCCGCTTGCCGGATAGTGCGCTGCTGAGCCTCTCCCCCGAGCGGTTCCTGCTGCTTGATGGCCGTCATATCGAAACCAAACCCATCAAAGGCACTCGCCCTCGCCACCCCGATCCGGCGGCCGATCGACAAGTCGCGCAGGAGCTGGCGCAGGCGGACAAGGACAGATCAGAGAATCTGATGATCGTTGATCTGCTGCGCAACGATATCGGTCGGGTCAGCCGGCCTGGCTCGGTCAGCGTGCCTCATCTCTTTGCTGTGGAGTCGTTTCCGGCGGTACATCATCTGGTCTCCACCATCCACAGTGAGCTGGATGCACACTGGCAAGGAGTCGATCTGCTGCGGGCCTGTTTCCCGGGTGGCTCCATCACCGGCGCACCCAAGATACGCGCCATGGAGATCATCGAAGAGCTGGAACCCCAGCGTCGCAACGCCTATTGCGGCAGCATCGGCTATCTCAGCCAGCATGGCCGGATGGATACCAGCATCTGCATTCGCACTTTGATCGCCGAAGCGGGTCGCCTGCACTGCTGGGCCGGTGGCGGCATCATCGCCGACTCCGACGCCGACAGCGAATATCAGGAGACTTATGACAAGGTCGCCCGCATCCTGCCGCCGCTGTCGGCGCTTTAACCCTCCCCACTGTCTGGCCAACGCACAGGAGATCTCCCCGCCATGGATCGCCACGAACTGCTGACCCGCTTCCAGTTGCAGCGACCCGCCCCGGCCCATCGCCTCGCCATCGGCGGGCTCAGTCCGGCGGCAGTATTGATCCCGGTGGTGATGCGCGATGAGGGGCTCAGCGTGTTATTGACCCGGCGCAGCCCACGGCTACGTCATCATGGGGGGCAGATCAGCTTCCCCGGCGGGCGACAGGATCCGGGCGACGAAAACCTGATTGCCACGGCGCTGCGGGAGACCGAAGAGGAGCTCGGCATTCCGGCCCGGCTGATTGAAGTGATCGGCACCCTCAACCCACTCAATACGGTGTCACGATTCGAGGTGCTGCCGGTGCTGGGGCTGCTCGATGGCAACTATCCCCTCATTCTGAGTCCGGATGAGGTGGATCACGCCTTCGAAGTGCCGCTGACCCATCTGCTGGATCGGCGCAACCATATCCCCCTGACCCTTTACAGAGGGGGGAAACCGCACACCATCTACTGGATCCCCTGGCAACAGCACTTTATCTGGGGGGCTACCGCCAGCATGATCAACCAGCTAGCCCAGCATCTCGCAAAATAACAATTTACCTACATTTGGCTGGGCGAGATTTAATCATTAACACTAAAATAACGTGCCAATTGATAAACAATAATTGAATTTTTCTTGTTTTGATCACATTTCCATAAGAAAGTGCGGTTTTTCGTGCCGTAAAGATGAATTTGATCAACATTTTTGATTAGAAAAACCGTATCCTTGCGCCGACTTAATAAGAACCACACATTCGGGGTGAGATAGATGTCAAACACAGTCACTGGCACGCAGGGAGTTGCGGCGTCAACAGAGCAAGGGATCCGCTCTACTCAAACCACTCGTTGGGAAAAACGCGACTCTACCTGGGTCATCAGTCTGTTCGGGACCGCAGTTGGCGCGGGGATCCTGTTCCTGCCGATCAACGCGGGTATGGGCGGTTTCTGGCCGCTGGTCGTCATGGCGCTGCTGGTAGGTCCCATGACCTATCTGGCCCACCGTGGTCTGGCCCGTTTCGTGCTCTCCTCCAAAAAGCCAAACGCAGACATCACCGAAGTGGTGGAAGAGCACTTTGGCGTGGGTGCCGGTAAATTAATCACCCTGCTCTACTTCTTCGCCATCTACCCCATCGTGCTGATCTACGGTGTGGGCATCACCAACACCGTCGAAAGCTTTATGGTCAATCAGCTGCAGATGAGTGCCCCCCCGCGCTGGATCCTCTCCATCGTGCTGATCATGGGCATGATGTCGGTGATGCTGGCCGGTGAAAAGCTGATGCTGAAAGTGACCGAGCTGCTGGTTTATCCGCTGATCGCCATTCTGGCCGGAATCTCCCTCTACCTGATCCCGGACTGGACCGGTGCCGCGCTGGAGCAGGTACCCTCTGCCAAGGATTTCGCCACTACCCTGTGGCTGACCATCCCGGTACTGGTCTTCTCCTTCAACCACAGCCCGGCTATCTCCAGCTTCTCTCTGGCCCAGCGCCGCGACCACGGTGATCAGGCTGTCGAGAAAGCCGATGCCATCCTCAAGCGTACCGCCATGGTGCTGCTGGGCTTTGTGATGTTCTTCGTCTTCTCCTGCGTCATGAGCCTGACACCGGCCCAGCTGGCAGAAGCCAAGGCTCAGAACATCGCCGTGCTCTCCTATCTGGCCAACCAGCATGCCAGCCCCATCATCTCCTACTTCGGTCCGCTGGTTGCGTTCGTCGCCATCGTCTCCTCCTTCTTCGGCCACTATCTGGGTGCCCGTGAAGGTCTGAAGGGGATGATCGTGCAGAACATGCGCAAGTCCGGCAAAGAGCCGAACGCCAAGAAAGTCGAGATGTTCATCATCGCCTTCTTCATCCTGACCCTGTGGGGCACTGCCATTGCCAACCCCTCCATCCTGGGCATGATTGAATCCTTGGGCGGCCCGATCATCGCCACCATCCTGTTCATCATGCCGATGTACGCCATCAAGCGCGTACCGGCCATGGCGAAATATCAGGGCCATATCAGCAACGTATTTGTCGCTGTGATGGGGATGATCGCCATCTCCGCCATCCTCTATCAGCTGGTCGGTTAATCCCTCACCTGCCACTGATAGCGAAAAGCCAGCCGAACACTCGGCTGGCTTTTTTATCTCTGCAATCTGTGCCTCCGCGATTACCCTGCTCTCCCCTTATTACTCCCTTTGTTGGATATCTGTATGCTCACCAGCGCCATGATTGAACATGCTTAGAGTTTCACCATGTACCGCCCCCATACCCGCAGCTCAATATCGCCAACACGTTTACTCCCCCTCACCAAACCATGATGGCGTGTCTGATAGGACGGGTTCATCTGCCGCAGCCAGCCACCTCCATTCTTCTGTGATGCTGTTATGCTGTGATGCTGTGATGCTGTGATGCTGTGATGCTGTGATGCTGTGATGCTGTGATTATCCTGAAGATCTGGGGTAAGCCATAGCAATTGGCTCTTGGCAGAGCAGGCAAAAATGTATAGCGCACCACAGAGGGAGTAAGCACAACTCAAAGGGATAAAGATAAGGCAGCGCCCTGGACAAGGGCGACAGAATGTCCGGCACATCAGCCAATGAGATTGATCAAAGAGGAAAAGAGAGCAAAGCCGACAATAAAAAGCGCCCTCCGAAGAGGGCGCAAGTGTGTTGCGAAACTGACCGTTGCGAGATCAGGCTTCGCGGCTCGGTACCGGAGCCACATCCAGCAAGGTTTCATCTTCGGCCATGCACGCTGCGGCGGTGAACAGCACGTCGGTGGAGCTGTTAAGGGCTGTCTCGGCAGAATCCTGCAGCACACCGATGATAAAGCCGACGGCCACCACCTGCATGGCGATGTCGTTGCTGATACCAAACAGGCTACAGGCCAGCGGGATCAGCAGCAAGGAGCCACCGGCGACACCGGACGCGCCACAGGCGCTGACGGTGGCAACCACGGAGAGCAGCACAGCAGTTGCCATGTCCACTTCCATCCCCAGGGTATGTACCGCCGCCATGGCGAGCACAGTGATGGTGATGGCCGCACCCGCCATGTTGATGGTGGCACCCAGCGGAATGGAGACCGCATAGGTATCCTCCGGCAGACGCAATTTTTCACACAGCGCCATGTTGACCGGGATATTGGCCGCAGAGCTGCGGGTAAAGAAGGCAGTTACACCACTCTCTTTCAGGCAAGTCAGCACCAGCGGATAGGGGTTGCGCTTGATCTTCCAGAAGACGATCAACGGGTTGACCACAAAGGCGATAAACAGCATGCAGCCGATCAGCACCACCAGCAGTTGAGCATAGCCAAACAGGGCATCGAAGCCGGTCTCAGCTAGAGTGGAGGCAACCAGACCCAGGATCCCGAGCGGAGCACAGCGGATCACCGCTTTCACGATGGCGGAGACACCGTGAGACAGGTCAGTGATGAGCGCCTTGGTGCTCTCGTTGGCATGGCGCATAGCGATACCCAGACCGATGGCCCACGCCAGGATCCCGATATAGTTGGCATCCATCAGCGCCTTGACCGGGTTGGTCACCACGTTGAACAGCAGGGTCTGCAGCACCTCGGTGATCCCGCCTGGCGGGGTGAGCTCGGCAGTATTGGCCACCAGATGGAGGTTGGAGGGAAACAGGAAGCTGGCAATCACCGCGACCACGGCCGCAGAGAAGGTACCAAACAGATAGAGCAGCAGGATCGGTCGCATATTGGTCTTCTGACCCTGCTTGTGACCAATGATGGCCGCCATCACCAGTACGAATACCAGCAGCGGGGCTACCGCTTTCAGTGCGCCAACGAACAGACTGCCGAGCAGACCAGCCGTTTTCGCCCACTCGGGGGCAAACATCGCCAGCAAGATACCGAATACCAGACCAACCAGGATCTGGCTGACCAGACTGGTGCTATTGACCAGCCGAAGGAGGGGGTGTTGTTGTGTCATCAAAAAAGTCCCTAAGCACCGTAGTGCATGAATCATGAGTCCTGTCTGCAACCACTCATCGGGAGACCCCTGTCGCCCGAATGTGGTGTCTGTGGCCAGCCTTCTGTCGGGCCGATCCGCCAGTCACCGGATTGCATGACGGAATATCCCATTCGCCATCTTTTTTTTCCAGAGACTCACCAAAAAATATCCCGTTTCCATCACAAAAAACCGCAACAAAACCTTAACCACAGCGCAACCACCCATTTTTGTACGTTTTATCGACACTCTCTGCCCTTACCCTCACGACCATTCCTGTGTCACCCGTGACCGGCATCGCTGTGCTATCATCCCCCATTTGCCGCGGAGCCTTACCATGATCCCATCCCTGCTCAACCAATATTTTGGTTTCTCCGCACTCAGGCCAGGTCAGGAAGCGGTGATCAGCCGGGTGCTGGCAGGTCAGAGTGCCGCCGCCATCTTTCCCACCGGCTCCGGCAAGTCGCTCTGTTATCAACTGCCTGCCCTCGCCCTGCCTCATCTGACCCTGGTGATCTCGCCGCTGCTGGCGCTGATGCACGATCAGCTCGCCTTCCTTAAAAGCAAGGGAATAAGCGCCGCCACCCTCGACTCAAGCCAGAGCCCGGAGGAAAGCCGACGAGTGATGCAGCAGGCGCTGGATGGCCAGCTCAAGATCCTGATGATCTCGGTGGAGCGACTCAAGAACGAGCGCTTTCGCCGCTTTATCCAGCAAGTGCCGCTCTCGCTGCTGGTCGTCGATGAGGCGCACTGTATCTCGGAGTGGGGCCACAACTTTCGCCCCGACTACCTCAAGCTGCCGAGCTATCGCCATGACCTGAAGATCCCGCAGGTGTTGCTGCTGACGGCCACCGCCACACCGGCGGTTATTCAGGATATGCAGACCAAATTCGGCATCGAACCGGAGGGGGTCGTGGTCACCGGTTTCTACCGATCCAATCTTGATCTGGCGGTCATTCCCCTGTCGCCCGACGCGCGGGATAGCTGGCTCGCGCAGGAGTTGGCCAACGATCCGGCGGCCCCCACCATCGTCTACGTCACCTTGCAACACACCGCCGAAGCCTGTGCCGAGCAACTCATTAGAGAAGGGATCAACGCCCGCGCCTATCATGCTGGACTCGACTCGGCGCTGCGCAGCCAGATCCAGCACGACTTCATGGTGGGCAAGGTGGACTGCATCGTCGCCACCATCGCCTTTGGCATGGGCATCGACAAAGCGGATATCCGGCGGGTCATTCACTACGATCTGCCCAAATCCATCGAGAACTACAGCCAGGAGATTGGCCGCGCCGGACGAGATGGCCAGCCATCGCGCTGTATCGTGCTGGCCAACCAGAGCCAACTACCGGTGCTGGAGAACTTCGTCTACGGCGATACGCCGGATTTGAGTGCCATTATCCAACTTCTTGCCATCATCAAGCAGAGCGGGAGCGAGTGGGAATTCACCCTGCTGCGTCTCTCCAACGACACCAATATCCGCCAGTTGCCCCTTAAAACCCTGCTGGTCTATCTGGAGATGGCAGGCATCATCACACCGGCCTACAGCTACTACGCCGACTACCGCTTCAAGTTTGTGCTGGATAAAGGCGAGATAGTGAGCCGCTTCAATCCGGATCGTCGCCAGTTTCTGGAGCAACTGTTCGCCTGCGCCCCGCAAGCCCGCAGCTGGTGCACCATGGACTTTGACACCCTCTGGCAGGGCTATCAGGGGGAGCGACAGCGGGCGGTTGCGGCGCTCGACTACCTGCAGCAGCAAGGCTGGATCGAGCTTGAAAGCAAACAGATGACCGAGGTCTACCGGATCACCCGTCAGGGGTGGGACAACGAGCAGGAGGCTAACGCGCTCCATGCGCTCTTCTTGCAAAAAGAGCAGAGTGAGTTGGCCAGACTGCAAGCCATGCTCGACTTTTTCACCTCGGATGAGTGCCTGAGCCACCGCCTCGCCCGCTATTTTGCCGATGAGGTGGCGCCGGTTCATTGTGGCCACTGTTCGGTTTGTCGCGGCGAGGTGGCGCATCTCCCGCCCCTGCCCTCACTGACCATGCCAAACGAGGCGGGGATCCGCGCCTGGTGCGATCCGCTGATTGCCAAGACCGGTTCCGTGGATGCGCGTGTTCTGGCCCGTTTCCTGTGCGGTATCGCCACACCGCTGACCAGCCGGGTCAAGGCCAAATCGCTGGCGGGCGCAGGCCAGTTGGCCGCCCACCCGTTTGCCCGCGTCCTGGCGGCCGTGCAACAAGCCTACCCTTGCTAGGTGAGTGCTGGCTGCGTCAATAGCCACCAGCAGTAACAAGCGTTTACAGACGCAGAAAAAGAAGACCCTCGCGGTTGCGAGGGTCAAGCCAACGGAAACGTGCTTAAACAGAGCTTGGTGAGGCAACAGTCAACTCTCTTGCTAAAGCATCTTGCTGCTCACACATCGCCAATCTAGGGCACTCAAAATGTAGCGTCAATGTAAAAATTAGAGCCAAAACTCCAAACAAAGTGATTTACGTTGACGTTCACGTAATGACATTCTCATCCATAACCCCGCCAACCCGCAGCCCCATTGCCTTTCGTCAAACCCCTTAATCTTTTCGCAATAAGTTCCCTGTTTCCCATAAACATTTATTTTTTATGTCTTTGACATTTACCTCGCTATCGTGGCAAAAATAATTTAACAGTCAGTAACATAGCGGTGTTGTTGACTGACCCTCCCCGCACAAGGATCGGGCAGGTTTCTTCAGAATTTAACCTATCAACCGTGATGGATTACTGGAGTCTGTTGACTAGGCTTTAAAAGCGCACAACACAAAAGCAGTCATCCACTTTTTTCAGGGTAAGCGACTATAACGAGGGCAAAGTTATGGGCATATTCGAGCATTACCAACAGCGATATGAAAAAGCGAGAGAAGAGGAATATACCATTCAGGAGTTCCTGGATATGTGTAAGCAGGACAAAGCCTGCTACGCCTCTGCCGCCGAACGTCTGCTGACCGCCATCGGTGAGCCAGAAATGGTAGACACCTCAGCCAACCCCAGACTGAGCCGACTCTTCTCCAACCGCGTCGTGGCACGCTATCCCGCCTTCAAGGATTTCTACGGGATGGAAGAGGCCATCGAACAGATCGTCTCCTACCTCAAACACTCCGCCCAGGGGCTGGAGGAGAAGAAACAGATCCTCTATCTGCTGGGCCCCGTTGGCGGCGGTAAATCCTCGCTGGCAGAGAAACTCAAATCCCTGATGCAGAAGGTGCCCATCTATCGCATCAAGGGCTCACCGGTCAACGATCACCCCTTCTGCCTGTTCGATATCGAAGAGGATGGTGAGATCCTGGAAAAAGAGTACGGCATCCCACGCCGCTACCTGCGTCCCATCATGTCCCCTTGGGTGGCCAAACGCCTGCACGAGTTTGGCGGCGACATCACCAAGTTCAAGGTGGAGAAGGTCAACCCCTCCATCCTCGACCAGATCGCCATCGCCAAAACGGAACCCGGTGATGACAACAACCAGGACATCTCCTCACTGGTCGGCAAGGTCGACATCCGCATGCTGGAGCACTTCGCCCAGGATGATGCCGATGCTTACTCCTACTCCGGTGCGCTGTGCAAGGCGAACCAGGGGATCATGGAGTTTGTCGAGATGTTCAAGGCGCCTATCAAGGTGCTGCACCCGCTGCTGACTGCAACACAGGAGGGGAACTACAACGGCACCGAGGGGCTCTCCGCCCTCCCCTTTGACGGCATTCTGCTGGCCCACTCCAACGAATCCGAATGGCAGCAGTTCCGCAACAACAAGAACAACGAGGCCTTCCTCGACCGGGTCTACATCGTCAAGGTGCCTTACTGCCTGCGCGTCTCGGAAGAGGTGAAGATCTACGAGAAGCTGCTGATCAACAGCGAGCTGACCGAGGCCAAGTGTGCCCCGGGTACCCTCGAGCTGCTGGGCCAGTTCTCTGTGTTGTCACGGCTGAAAGAGCCGGAAAACTCCAGCATCTACTCCAAGATGCGGGTCTATGATGGCGAAAGCCTGAAAGACACCGACCCCAAGGCGAAGAGCTATCAGGAGTATCGCGACTACGCCGGTGTAGACGAAGGTATGAATGGTCTCTCTACCCGCTTTGCGTTCAAGATCCTCTCCCGCGTCTTCAACTTCGACCACGCGGAAGTGGCCGCCAACCCGGTGCACCTCTTCTATGTGCTGGAGCAGCAGATCGAGCGCGAGCAGTTCCCGCAAGAGCTGCACGATCGCTACCTTGAGTTCATCAAGGGTTATCTGACCCCGCGCTATGTGGAGTTCATCGGCAAGGAGATCCAGACCGCCTATCTCGAGTCCTACTCCGAGTACGGGCAGAACATCTTCGATCGCTACGTCACCTACGCCGACTTCTGGATCCAGGATCAGGAGTACCGTGATCCCGAAACCGGCCAGCTGTTTGACAGAGCATCCCTCAACAGCGAGCTGGAGAAAATTGAAAAACCTGCCGGGATCAGCAACCCGAAAGATTTCCGTAACGAAATCGTCAACTTCGTGCTGCGTGCCCGGGCAAACAATGCAGGCCGTAACCCCAACTGGACCAGTTACGAGAAGCTGCGCACCGTGATCGAGAAGAAGATGTTCTCCAACACGGAAGAGCTGCTGCCGGTTATCTCCTTCAACAGCAAAACCTCGGCTGAGGAGCAGAAGAAGCACGATAACTTTGTCGAACGGATGATGGAGAAAGGCTACACCCGTAAACAGGTGCGACTGCTCTCCGAATGGTATCTCAGGGTACGCAAGTCATCCTGACCCTGACTGTTCAAGGGGGAGTTATGGCGCATTTTATCGACCGCAGGCTCAACGGCAAAAACAAAAGCGCTGTCAATCGGCAGCGCTTCATCCGCCGCTACAAGAAGCAGATAAAACAAGCGGTCTCGGATGCTGTCTCCAAGCGCAGCATTCAGGACGTAGACAAGGGTGAGAGCATCAGCATCCCGACCAAGGATATCGGCGAGCCCCATTTTCATCAGGGACACGGCGGTAAACGGGAGATGGTGCATCCCGGTAATGATCAATTCGTCTCCGGCGACAAGATTGACCGCCCCAAAGGAGGGGGCGGCGGACAGGGTTCCGGCGAGGGGCAGGCATCCAATCAGGGTGAAGGGGCCGATGACTTCGTGTTCCAGATCTCCAAGGATGAGTATCTCGATCTGCTGTTTGAAGATCTGGAGCTGCCCAGGCTGCAGAAAACCCAGCTCAACCAGCTAATGGAGGTGAAAACCTATCGGGCGGGCTACACCTCCAACGGGGTGCCCGCCAATATCAACGTGGTGCGTTCCCTGCAAAATTCACTGGCGCGGCGCATGGCGCTGCAAGCGGGCAAGAAGCGCCAACTGCATGAACTGGAAGATCGGCTGGCTCTGCTGGCCGCCGATCCCAACGAGCACTTTGCCGAAATCGCCCTGCTCGAGAAGGAGATTAGGGAGCTGAAACGACGGATCGATGCGGTGCCGTTTATTGACACCTTCGATCTCAAGTTCAACAACTTCGTCAAACGGCCCGTCCCTTCCAGTCAGGCAGTGATGTTCTGTCTGATGGACGTCTCGGGCTCCATGGATCAGGCCACCAAGGAGATGGCAAAACGTTTCTATATCCTGCTCTATCTGTTCCTGAGCCGGACCTACAAGAACGTCGAGGTGGTCTATATCCGCCACCACACCCAGGCCAAGGAGGTGGACGAACACGAGTTCTTCTACTCCCAGGAGACCGGCGGCACCATCGTCTCCAGCGCCCTCAAGATGATGAATGACATCATCAACGAGCGTTACCCCGCCAACCAGTGGAATATCTATGCGGCGCAGGCGTCGGATGGTGACAACTGGGCAGATGATTCACCGCAATGCAGGGAGATCCTGGTGCGGGACATCATGCCAAGGGTGCGGTACTACTCCTACATCGAGATCACTACCCGTGCCCACCAGACCCTGTGGCACGAATATGAGTCGGTAGCCAGCCAGTTCCCCCACTTTGCGATGGAGCACATTCGCAAGGTCGAGGATATCTATCCGGTGTTCCGCGAGCTGTTCAAGAAACAAGCGGCGTGAGGAGGTCACATGATCGAAACTGAAAAACGTGTAGCGCCACTGGATGACGGACCAGACTGGAACTTCGATCTGCTGGAGACCTATCACCAGGAGATCGCCCGGGTCGCCCGTTTCTACAAGCTGGACACCTACCCCAACCAGATCGAGGTGATCACCGCCGAGCAGATGATGGATGCCTACTCCAGCGTCGGCATGCCCATCGGCTATCAGCACTGGTCGTTCGGCAAGCGTTTTATCCATACCGAGCGCAATTACAAGCGCGGACAGATGGGACTGGCCTACGAGATCGTCATCAATTCCGATCCCTGCATTGCCTATCTGATGGAGGAGAACACCATGCCGATGCAGGCGCTGGTGATGGCCCACGCCTGCTACGGTCATAACTCCTTCTTCAAGAACAACTACCTGTTCAAGGCGTGGACCGATGCCTCTTCCATCATCGACTACCTGCTGTTTGCCAAAAAATACATCACCGAGTGTGAAGAGAAGCACGGCATCGAGGCGGTGGAGCAGTTGCTCGACTCCTGCCATGCCCTGATGAACTTCGGGGTCGATCGCTACAAGCGTCCCCAGAAGATCTCGATGGCGGAGGAGAAGCGGCGTCAGAAGGCGCGGGAAGATTATCTGCAGACTCAGGTCAACGAGCTATGGCGCACCCTGCCAAAGCAGCATAAAGCGGCAGGGGTGGAGGACAGACGATATCCTGCCGAGCCTCAGGAGAACATTCTCTACTTCATCGAGAAGAATGCCCCCTTGCTGGAGCCCTGGCAGCGAGAAGTGGTACGCATCGTGCGCAAGATCAGCCAGTATTTCTATCCACAAAAGCAGACTCAGGTGATGAACGAGGGGTGGGCCACCTTCTGGCACTACACCATCCTCAACCACCTCTATGACGAGGGCAAGCTGAGCGATCGCTTCATGATGGAGGTGCTGCACAGCCACACCAACGTGGTCTATCAACCGGCTTACAACAGTCGCTACTACTCGGGGATCAACCCTTATGCGCTGGGGTTTGCCATGTTTACCGACCTGCGCCGCATCTGCGAGAACCCAACCGAGGAGGATAGATACTGGTTCCCGGATTATGCCGGCAGCAACTGGGTGGAGACCCTTCATTTTGCCATGCAAAACTTCAAGGACGAGAGCTTCATCAGCCAGTTCTTAAGCCCCAAAGTGATGCGCGACATGAAGCTGTTCGCCATTGATGACGACGATCTGAAGAACTACATCAAGGTCTCCGCCATCCACAATGAGGAGGGGTACCGTCAGGTGCGCAACACCCTGTCAGCTCAATACAATCTCAGCAATCTGGAGCCCAATATTCAGGTCTACAACGTCGCCGTGAAGGGGGATCGATCCCTCACCCTGCGCTATGTGCCCCACAACCGCATCCCCCTTGGCGACTCACGCCATGAGGTGCTCAAACACCTCCATCAGCTGTGGGGGTTTGATGTAGTGCTGGAGCAGGATAACGGCGAGCTGCCGCCCGATATCATAGGTCGTTGCCCGGAGCGCAAACCGGGGATCTGACCCGTGACCCGATATCTCGACGGCCCACTTCGGTGGGCCGTTTTTTAATCGGTTGCTTCTGCCAGCATGAGCGCTGCCCAAGCCGTACAACCCGAACAAACCACAACATAGAAGGAGGCCCGCATGGTGTGCGGGCCTCTTTGCCTTGCGGTCACTCTGCAGCGATTATCAGTAGAAGGTCTGCTGCTCCGCGGCCATCGCCTTGAGGCGGGCACAGGGAGCAAACCGGTCGCCGTGGCGCTTCTGGTAATACTCCAGACGACCAACCAGATGATCGATCCCGAGTGTATCCATATAGCGGAACGGGCCGCCGAGGAACGGCGGGAAGCCGATGCCGAAGATGGCCCCGATATCGCCATCACGGGCCGAGGCCACCACACCGCTATCCAGCGCCATGGCGGCTTCGTTGAGCATCAGCAACACACAACGCTCGGCAATCTCCTGACGGGCCAGCTTGGCGGAAGGTTTGATGCCGAGCACGCCATAGACACTCTCGTCCACCGTCTTCTTGCCCTCTTTGCCGGTCAGCTTGTTGCGCGGTGCCGCCCTGCCATAGAGATAGAAGCCCTTGCCGTTCTTGCGCCCCTTGCGATCGTCTTGCAGCAGCTTGTCGAACGCCTTGGGTGCCTGGAACTGCTCGCCGCCCAGCTCTTTCTCGAGAATGGGGGAGATCTTGGCACCCACATCGATCCCCACCTCATCGAGCAAGGTGATGGGACCAACCGGGAAACCAAAGTCCAGCAGCGCGCTGTCCAACACCTCCACCGGCTCACCTTCCAGCACCAGTCGCGCCGCTTCATTCATGTAGGGCGCGAGGATGCGGTTGACGTAGAAACCGGCTTCGTCCTTCACCACGATGGGCGTTTTGCCCTGGGCACGGGCAAAGGCCAGGGTGGTGGCGACCGTCTCGGCACTGGTGCCAGCGTGGGGGATGATCTCCGCCAGCGGCATCTTGTCCACCGGGCTGAAGTAGTGCAGCCCCACGACCCGCTCCGGATGTGCCGCCTCTGCCGCAATCTGATTGATGGGCAGTGACGAGGTATTGGAGGCAAACACTGTATGCTCACCGCACTCACGCTCTACGTCTTTCACCATCTGGTGTTTGAGCGCGAGATCTTCAAACACCGCCTCCACCACCATGTCCACCCGGTGGAAACCGGAGTAGTCGAGGGTGCCGGTCAGCAGGCTCATCTGCTTTTCCAATTCGCTGCGCAGAATGTGACGGCGCTTGAGCTTCTTGGCCAGAATGTCATAGCTGTAGCGCATGGCATTGCCGATCCCGGAGCTTGCCACATCCTTGATCCGCACCGGCACGCCCGCCTTGGTAGCGGTGACGAACGCGATGCCGCCCCCCATCAGACCACCGCCCAGCACAGCAGCATGGGCCACTTTGCGCGGCTCGGCCCCCTGATAGTTGACCTCTTTCTTCATCTCGGTGGTGGCAAAGAAGATGGAACGCAGGGCGGCAGACTCAGCAGTCATCACCAGCTCGCCAAAGTGGCGGGATTCGGCAGCCAGACCGGCCTTCATCCCCTCCTCCACGCCGATGCGCACAACATCCAGGATCCGCTCCGGCGCCGGGTAGTTGCCGCGGGTCTTGGCTTTCACCCCCTTGCTGGCCTGATCGAACAGCACCTTGCGGCCCAGCTTGTTGGTCTCCAGCACCTTGCCCTGCAGATCCCGCTTCAACTGATGGCGCGGTTTACCCTTCTTGGCCAGCTTGATGGCAGCATCCAGCAAGATTGACGGCGGCACCACATCGTCCACCAGCCCCAATTTCTTGGCTTGTTTGGCACGAACCTGCTTGCCGGTCAGCATCAGATCCAGCGCCTTGGCCACCCCGATAAGGCGCGGCAGACGCTGGGTACCGCCAGAACCCGGCAATAAACCGAGCTGCACTTCCGGCAATCCCAGCACAGATTTGCCATGATCGGTCACCACCCGGCCATGACAGGCCAGCGCCAGCTCCAACCCGCCACCGAGGCAGGGACCATGAATGGCGGCGATCACCGGAATGGTCAGCCCCTCGATCTCGGCGAAGATTTCCTGCCCTTCCCGCGACAGGGTCTCGGCATCCTTGGCACTGGTGCAGGCGGCCAGCATGGTGATGTCAGCGCCGGCGATGAAGGAGTCTTTCTTGCCGGAGGTGATCACCAGACCGATCAAATCCTTGTTACGTTTCACTTCGGCCAGCACGGTGCGGATCTCCTCCACAAAGGCAGCCTTGAGGGTATTCATGCTCTCGCCCGGCACATCCATGGTGAGGATACCGATGCCATCTTTGCGAACATCCAGGGAAAAAGTCTTAGCGCTCATTATTCAACCTCCAACACCATAGCCACGCCCAATCCACCCGCCGCACAGGCGGTGTTGAGCCCCAGTCCCCCACCGCGACGACGCAGCTCGTGCAGGGTCTGGGTGATCATCCGCGCACCGGTCGCGGCAAAGGGGTGGCCATAGGCCAGCGAACCGCCGAGGACGTTGAACTTCTCCATGTCCACCTCGCCGATGGCCTGATCGCGACCCAGCTTGTCACGGGCAAACTCGTGGCTGGCAAACATCTTGAGGTTGGCCAGAGTCTGGGCGGCAAAGGCTTCGTGCATGTCGATCAGGGTCAGTTCGCTGAGCGTGATGCCGGCTCTGTCCAGCGCCAGCGGCGTGGCATAGGAGGGGCCCATCAGCATGTCTTGCCAGACATCGATGGCCGAGAAGGCGAAGCTGCGGATAAAGCCAAGCGGTTCGAGGCCAAGCTCTTTCGCCCGACCTTCGCGCATCAGCAACACGGCGGCGGCGCCATCGGTCAGCGGCGTGGCGTTGGCCGCAGTCACTGTGCCATGAACCCGGTCAAAAACCGGCTTGAGCTTGGCGTAGCTCGCGAGATCCGAGCTTTCACGGATATTGTTGTCCCGCTCGAGCGGCGACTTGTAGGGCGGCACATGGGCGGTAAACACCTCACCGCTGAGCTTGCCATCAGCCCAAGCCTGCGCGGCCAGGGTATGGGAGCGGTGCGCCAGCGCATCTTGCGCTTCACGGCTGATTTGGTGGCTCTTGGCCATCTGCTCGGCGGTCTGCCCCATGGAGAGGCCAGTAGAGTATTCCGCCACGGCAGGCGGCACCGGCAGCAGATCCTTGATCCTCAATGTCCGCAGAATATTGAAGCGCTGCTGCAGATTGCGCGCCTTGTTGAGATCCACCAGGGCGCGGGCCAGCTTCTTGCTCACTCCGATAGGCAGTACGGAGGAGGAGTCAGCACCGCCGGCGATGGCGATGTCTACGGTACCGGCCATGATGGATTCGGTGACGTTGGCCACCGCCTGAAAACTGGTGGCGCAAGCGCGGGAGACGCTATAGGCATCGGTATTGACGCTCATGCCGGTACCGAGCACGATCTCGCGGGCAATGTTGGGGGCTTCCGGCATCTGAACCACCTGACCAAACACCAGCTGGTCGATAAGCTTGGGATCGAGATCGGTACGGGCGAGCATCTCGCTCACCACCAGTTTGCCGAGATCGACTGCAGGCACGCCATGAAAGGCGGTAGCCTGCTTGGCAAAGGGGGTACGCAGCCCCGCCACGACGGCAATCCGTTCGCCCTGGCGAGTCGTCAGTTTCAATGGCTGTTTCATCCTGGCTCCTTGGTTTAAAAGGCAGAGGTCTGACCTCATTGCGCCACATCTTAACAATCCAATCACAAGTTTCATACAGCTGATTGAAACTAAATTAAGCACGGCAAGGCCCCTTTGCTCGCCCTTGGGGAGCAACTGGAGTATAAAAAGATCAACTTCCATAAAAACAACGGGTTTATCGCATGGCAGCGGCCGAGTTCAGAGCACTTAGGGACTATCTTGGCAGTCAGATCCTGGGGCAGGAGGAGCTAATAGAAGGGCTCCTGATTGCACTGTTATGTGAAGGACATGTGTTAATCGAAGGGGCTCCCGGGCTGGCCAAAACCCGCGCCGTCAAGGCGCTCGCTGGCGCCGTCGAAGGGCGCTTTGCCCGTATCCAGTTCACCCCCGACCTGCTTCCCGCGGATCTCACCGGCAGCGAGGTGTTTCACCCGCAGGATACCAGTTTTGTATTCCAGCCAGGCCCCCTCTTCAACCATCTGGTGCTGGCGGACGAGATCAACAGGGCGCCGGCCAAAGTGCAATCAGCGCTGCTGGAAGCCATGGCCGAACACCAGATCACCGTGGGCAAAAAGAGCTGGCGGCTGCCGCCCCTCTTTATGGTCGCCGCCACCCAGAACCCTATCGAGCAGGAGGGAACCTATCCCCTGCCGGAGGCCCAGCTCGACCGCTTTCTGCTCAAGCTGATGGTGGATTACCCGAGCTCCACCATGGAGCTCGCCATCTTGCAGCTCAACGCCAGCGGCGAACAGCTTGGCGCGGCACCAGTGACCCTGAGTCAGACCAGCTTGCTGCGTGCCCGCAGCGAAGTGCTGGCGGTGACCATGCAAAGCCGACTGGAGCACTATCTGGTGGAGCTGGTCTGCGCCACTCGCCCGGGCAGTGGTCTTTGCCCTGCCCTTGAGCCATTGATTGCCGTGGGGGCCAGCCCTCGGGCTACGCTGGGGCTGGCTCGCTCCGCCCGCGCCCGAGCCTGGCTTGCCGGACGAGATTATGTGCTGCCGGAAGATATCCAGCTGCAAGCCTATCCGGTGCTGCGCCATCGCCTTATTCCCAGCTATCAGGCACTGGCCGACAATCTGGATAACGACATCCTGATCGCCCAACTGCTGGATCAAGTGCCATGTCCCTAGCGCCGGACCTCCATCCCGATATCGCCCTGTCGCTGCCACGGCTGCTCAATATCCGGCTCTGGGCGAAAGCCAAGAAGCCACCTAACTTAGGCCGAAGCAATAGCGAACGCGGCAAACTTGGCCGCTCTCCCGGACTCACGTTTCGCGAGCTGCGCGCCTATCAGGCGGGTGACGAGGTACGCCATATCGACTGGCGAGTGACGGCGCGCCTCGGTCGTCCCTATACCCGCCTCTATAGCGAGGAGCTGGATCAGGCGCACTGGCTGCTGCTCGATCTCTCCCCCGCCATGTATTTCGGCTCCACACGGCAGCTCAAGGCGCGTCTGGGATGCGAGCTGGCAGCAGCCCTGATCTGGCAAGGGGAGAAGCAGCACAACACCCTGATCTGCCACGGGCTTATCCCAAATCACCAGAGCCAGCGCGGCAGCGTGCTGCCCCTGCTCGAATCCCTCTGCCATCACTACCAGCAAGGGCTGGCACGTCGGGTACTATCCCATTCACTGGCCGACACCTTGGCCAGCGTGAAGCTGCCCCATGGTGCCAAACTGACGCTGATCACCGACCACAGACCCTGTGAGTCAGCGCTCTGTCAGCAGTTGCAGCTGCTCTCCCGCCGCCACGATATCCACTATTGGCAGATCCGCGATCCCCTTGAGGCTGCCCTTCCCCCTGACGGCCAGCTGCCGGTGGCCATCGATCGGCCAGCCCAGCACTATCAGGGCTGGCTGGATGGGGGCCATGCCGGTTTCTCCCGCCGCTACCAGCAAGCTGCCGAACAGCAGCTGGCCCATGGCAAGCAGCTGTTGCTGCCGCTGGTGCAGCGCCTCTATCTGCTCGATAACAGCCAGACGCTGCAACAGCAGTGGCAGGAGGGGTTATGTCATCAGGGATGATCTCCCCCGCCGAACTCGGCAGCGCCAGTCCCGCCTCCGACGCCATCACTCCGCCGCTGGCCGCCCTGATGCGAGACATCCACCCGGGGCCGGATCTGATTGAACAGAGTCTTGACCCCAGAGTGCAGGCGCTATTGTGGCTATTGATCACAGCGTTAGTGCTGCTGCTGATCATCCTGATTGCCCGCAGGGTGATACGTTACCGCCGCTGGTGTCGTCAGCTGGAGGGAGATCCGGCGCTGCTGGTGGCACGCATACAGGAGGCCCTGCGTCATGAAGCACTGCAACGCTGGCCCGAGGCACGCCAGTTACAGGGAGAGGCTTGGCTCGCCTTCGTCGATCGTCACGGCGGCAGCGATTTCAGCCAGTTCTCGTCTCACTGGAGCAGTTGGCTCTATGGCAACCAGAACCCGAGCAGTGAGCAGAGCGAACAGCTTCGGCAACATTATCGCCGCTGGGGTAAGAGCCTCTTCTTGCAACGCTCCACCCGCCCAAGGCGTAAAGCCGCGCGGAGGCATTCATGATCCTGGCCTGGCCCTGGTTTGCGCTGGCACTGGTGCTGCCCTTGCTGGTGCGCTTCGGCTTGCCACCCTTGCGCCGCGGCTATCTGGCTCACCCCGGGTTTCCGCTGCTGCGTCCTCAGGCCGGATTGCCGCTCTGGCGCGCCATGCTGCTCTGGTGCGCCCTTATCCTCGCCCTCTGCCGCCCCCAGTGGTGGGGGGAACCGGTGATCCAATATGAGGGGAGTCGGGATCTGCTGCTGGCGGTGGATCTGTCAGACAGCATGCGTACCCCGGATATGCTCGACAACGGCGAGCAGCAAGCACGGCTGACGGCAGTGCGCCAGCAGATCAAGGCGCTGATCGCCAAACGGGCCGGTGACAGGGTGGGCATTATCGTCTTTGCCGATCACGCTTACCTGCTCTCTCCCCTCACCCAGGAGATCCCGGCGCTGCTGACCTTGAGCGACGAGCTCGATTTTGATCTGGTCGGCCGAACCACCGCCCTTGGCGAGGCGATCCAGCTGGCACGCCAGCATGGGGATCCTGGTCGCCCCACCGCCCTGCTGCTGGTCACTGATGGCCGCAATACCGCAGGCAATGCCGACCCGCTGCAGGAGGCCAAACTCGCCGCGGCACAGGGAATACGGATCTACACGCTGGGGGTCGGGGCCGATCCCGATACCTTTATCCAACCCTACGATGAGGCGGGCAGCGGTCAGGCCGATCCCAGCAGCGAACTGGACGAGCCGCTTCTGAAAGAGCTGGCACAGACAGGCCAGGGGCGTTACTTTCGGGCACGCACCCAAAGCGATCTCGATGCCATCAACGCGACCCTCAATGCCCTTGAACCTGCCCCAATGCCGATTGCCCAGTACCAGCCGGTGATCGAGCTCTACCCCTGGCCATTGGCACTGCTTTGTGGCTTGCTGCTTCTGCCATCAGGGCACGGCAGACTGGAGTTTCGCATGGTGCGCAACTGGCTGGCACGAGGCGCGCGCAGATGGAGCTGATCTTGCTCCGCCCCCTGTGGCTGATCGCACTCATCCCCTGGCTCTGGCAAGGGTGGCACCATCGTCGCCAGCCCCCGCTGCTCGCACCTGCTATGCAGGCTTATCTGCTGCCAGCATCTCGTCCTCAGCGCCCCTGGCTCTGGCTGGCAACCCTGCCCGTCATTTTAGCCCTGAGTGGTCCCGCACTGCGCGGCGAGCTGCAACAGCAGCCTGCGGCGCCGCTCGATATCTGGCTGCTGGACTTGTCACGCTCGATGACCGCCACCGACCTCAAACCGGATCGGGCGACCCGGGTCAGATGGCAGTTGCAGCAGCTGCTGAGCCGCGCAAAGGGAGAGCGCATTGCGCTGATCCTCTACGCGGGCGATGCCTACCTCGCCATGTCACCAACCCGTGATCATCAAGCCCTTTCGCTGCTACTGCCCGACTTGCGCCCCGATATCATGCCGCTGCAGGGCAGCAACCCGGCACGGGCGGTGGAACTTGCCATGAAGCAGATTGCTCCCGGTGAACAAGCACGTCTGCTGCTGATCACCGACGACCTCACCCAGAATCAGATGACCCAAATCGCTGCTCTGTGGCCCTGCCAGCAACGCCTTCTCTGCCGCGACACCCAGTCGGCACGCCTCGATATTCTGCTCGCCAGCAGCGGTCAACCGGCCCCCATGCCCGCCATTCCGGCCAGTGAGTTGGGGTTTGCCGCCCGCATGCCTGCACAGTTGCCCGCCCCCGATAGTCAGGCCATTGCCGCTCTGGCCAACCGTCTCGGCGGTGAGCTACAGTGGCTTGGCAGCGACGTCCCCCGCTTTGCCCCTCTCCCCACCACGACCTTGGCCCTCACCCCGGCACCACTGGATCTTGGCCCATGGTTGCTGATCCCATTGTTACCACTGGCCTTGCTGGCCAGAGTCGGCGCCCGGTTGATGATGGCGCTGATGGTAGGAGCTCAGCTGCTTTCGCCACAAGACCTGCAAGCGGCAGAGAGGGTAGACTTGCAAGCGATGCAGGCTTATCAAGAGGGGGATTTTCAGCGGGCTGCCCGCACCTTCAACGATCCAGTCTGGCGCGGCAACTCCTGGTATCGGGCCGGAGCCTATCGGCAAGCTATCTCAGCCTATCAGGAAGCAGCGAGTGCCACTGCCCACTACAACCGCGGCAATGCCCTGCTGCAACTGGGGGAGTTTGCCGCAGCCAAAGAGGCCTATCTGGCCGCTCTGGCGCTTGAACCCGGCCATGAAGATGCGCTCTATAACCTCTCTCTGTTACAGGGCACAGCGGCGGCTCCCAATACCAGCAACAGCAAGCAACCCGAACCATCGGCTGAACAGCAGGTGACGGCAATGCCCATGCCACCCTCCCCCCCGGTGTTGCTGCTGGAGCAACGACTGCGCAAAGAGGCGCTGCGCCGGGATCTGATCAAGGTGGAGGAGCCTTGGTGACGCGGGCAGGATGGGGACTGTTGCTCGCACTGGCGAGTCCACTTGGTTGGGCCCTGCCCCCCCGGGCAGAGCTGCTGCCAGGGGCTGACCCCAGCGATTGGCTGCTGATCATCGAAGCGGATGGCGAGCGCCAGAGCAACGAGCTGGAGATCTCCCCCCTACTGCGCCAATTTGCAGTGGGCAGAGTGACCATGAGCCGGGTCACCACCCCGGTACAACAACTGACTCGCTGGCAGATCCCGCTGCACCAGAGCGACTCACCCGCGAATACAAAGGTGATGATTGCCCCGCTCAAGCTGGGAAATGAGTTCACCCCCTCGCTCACCCTGCCATTGAGAGAGGTGAAAACAGCGGCGCTGCCGCAACCCGCAGCCCCCTCGCCCCCCGAGATGCAGGCCAGCCTTGATCATCAGGGCCCGCTCTATCCCGGCCAGCCGGTGATCTACCGCCTGACTCTTTGGCTGCCCACCAGTATGCAAAACCCGGCCCTGAGCGAGCTCAGCTCTGCCCACTTCACCATCCGTCGCCTCGGTAGCGACGAGTGGATCGCCCCCGCTCAGGCAGGTCTACCCGGCCGGCTCACCCGCAGCTGGCTTATTCAGGCAAAAGCGCCGGGACTCTGGTACCTCGACTCACCCCGCTTGCAGGGGCAGCTCACGCAGCAAGGGGGAAAAGCGCAACGACTCTCGGCCCGTGCGGCACCGCTAGAGGTGAGGGTCGACAAAGCCCCCGCCACGCCGGTGGCCACCCGGCTGACCCTGAGCCAGCGTCTTGAACCGGCCACCACGGGGGAAGTGGGTGAACCGCTGATCCGGATCCTCAGCCTGACCATGGAGAATGGTGACAGCGGTCAGATACAGCTTGCCCCCCTGATGGCCCATCAACTGCCAAGCGGCATACAGGCACATCCCGATGGCGAGCAACAGCAGGAGCGTTACCGCGATGGCAAGCTGCTGTTTGAGCGACAGTGGCGCCAGACTCTGGTCGCGGAGCAGAGCGGTGACTATCAGCTGCCCCCCATTGATCTGCCCTGGTTTAATACCCAAAGCGGCCGGATTGAGCAGGCCAGCCTGCCCGCCATCACGCTGACGTTTCAGGCAACAGCAAATCGGCAACCTGATGAGCAGACATCGCAGGTGGCACTGCGAGAGAGCCTTTGGTGGGTCGTGCTGGCCATAACACTGCGTGCGCTATGGCGCCGCAGCCCCCGCTGGCGAGCCTTCTATCAACTGCAACGTGCCCTTGCCCGACACCAGCCGGATGCCAGTCGCAAGGCACTGATCCTGTGGGCGACCTTACGCTGGCAGGTCCCCTATTATCAATTAGGCCAGTTGCCTGACGCTGGGCATAATCGGGTAGGCAACGCGCTCGCCGCACTCGAGCGAGCCTGTTTTGCACGGCCCTCTTCTGCCCCTCCCATCGAGTGGCGCGCTCTGGCGCGTACCCTCAGGGCTGATGAAACCGCCGGTATTGCGCACCTGATTTACCTGCTGGCGCACGGGAGTTAGCGCTCCCGCCGCCACGCCCCCTGACAAGGATTGCCCTATGGCACTGCTGTTTTTTAGAAAAAAACGTGCTCAGCAGCATATTGGTGGAAATGATCCGGCCACTTCGCCGGTCTCTGATCCCATGGCTGACAAACAAACCAAATTTGAAGCACTGGTTCATGCGCTGCACGGCGATCTATACCGGTATGCCTACTGGCTGACCCGGGATCCCAACGTAGCGGAAGATCTGGTGCAAGAGACCTTCCTGCGTGCCTGGAAGGCTATCGACACACTGCAGGATGACAAGGCGGCCAAGGGGTGGCTGATCACCATCCTCAGACGGGAGAACGCCCGCCGCTTTGAACGCAAACAGCTGGAACTGGTGGCTCTCGACGATCACCCTCAACCCCAGCACGATACGCTGCACAGTGAACAGGAGATGGAGAACGAGTGGTTGCACCGTCACATCGCCCGGTTGCCGGAGGAGTATCAGGAGCCACTGCTGCTGCAAGTCGTGGGAGGATTCAGTGGTGAGGAGATTGCCGAGATGCTCGGCCTCAACAAGAACACCGTCATGACCCGACTGTTTCGCGCCCGCAACCAGCTCAAGGAGGCGATGGAGCAGAAGAACCAAGCAAGAGGACACGGACATGGATGAACTCGAATTTCGCCGCAACGCCATGATCCAGCCCAACGATCAACAACCGGACTTTCTCAAAACCGCTGAAGCAAGCCAGGCCAATCGGAACTACCTCGACGAGATGAAGCAGTTCGACAGAAGCCTCAAGCGCGCCATGCAGGTAGAGGTTCCCGCCGGACTGGCCGAGCGGATCCTGCTCAGGCAAGCCATGCTGCAAGACAGTGACAGGCAAGATGATATGACGCCATCCCGCCCCCTTGGCACGGCACCAGTCAAGCTCCGGACATCAACATCCTGGCGCCAGATCGCCCTGGCTGCATCGGTCGCCTTCCTGCTGGGAATGAGCACCCGCTGGATCACGCTGCCAGAAACGGCTCCTGCGGCCCTCTCCCTCGCACAGGTGGCGATGGCTCATGTCTATGGCGAAGAACCCTTTATTGAAGGTGTCGATGAGCAGGTCAATCTGCATAACATAAATGCCAAGATGGAGAAGTATGGCGCCACCTTAAGCGGGATGGATGGGCTCAAGGTGACCTATGTCAATCACTGCTCGTTTTATCAGGGACCAGCCTTGCACATGGTGATCCAGGGAAAGATGGGGCCAGTCACTCTCTTTTTAGTGCCCAAACATGTTCCATTAACCCTGCAACAGGCCACCTTTGAAGATGGCACCCTCAAAGGGGAGATAGTCCAGCTCAAAGGCGCCAATATGGTACTGATTGGCGAAATGAAAGAGCCACTTGCCCCCGTTGCCAACGCCCTGCAGTCACGTCTGCAGTGGGACATTTAACATCGCTGGTTAACAACCTCAGATCCATCCTCAATAGCAGGCGGCGGTCACGAGCCGCTGCCTGTTCCCTCCCTGATTACTCCCCTTTGTCACTCATTTGCCTCAAGATTTCGAAAAATTGACAAAATTATTTTTGTGACGGAGATCAGCAATCCAGGTCAATATTCCGCCTTTAGACCCTGAAAATGATGAATTAAACAGCAAGTTAAAACAAATGATTAACACATCGATCACTTTTATGTATTCTGCTGTCACTGGTCTGATTTCTTACCTCCTACCAGATCCATAGAATCACGCCAGAATTGATTGGGAAGAAGCTGAAATAAAAACGGATTTTGTCGAGGTTTGCATTGAACGTGCAGCCAATATCGGCAAAAAAATCTGCCTACAAGAGAGAACACCATGACGACAACTATTTTCAAGAAGAGCCTGATTGCCGCCACCATCGCGCTGGCCACCGGTCAAGTCCATGCCGCGGCATTCCAGTTGAACGAGCACTCGGCCTCCGGTCTGGGTCGCGCCTATGCCGGCGAAGCGGCTATCGCCGACAACGCCTCCGTATTGTCCCGTAACCCTGCCGCCATGACCACCTTTGACAAGATGGCAGTTTCCGTCTCCGGTACCTACATCAAACCGGACGTAGATGTTAATGGCAGCGTTGGTACTCCCTTTGGGCCAATTCCCGCCAGCGAATCAGGCATTGCTCCGGCAGCCTTCGTTCCTGCTGCTTACTTTATCCAGCCGCTGAATGACCAGTGGGCCTGGGGTATCGGGCTCTTCTCCAACTACGGGCTGTCTACCGAGTACTCCAAAACCTTCCCTGCTGGTGCAGGTGCTGGTGATACTGAGCTGATGACTCTCAATATCAACCCGAACATCGCCTATCGCATCAATGAACACTTCAGCGTCGGTGCAGGTATTAATGCTGTTTACGGTGCAGCCGAACTGAACCGCTATGCCGGTCTGCTGGGTCCGTTGAACCCGCCGAGTCAAGGCGGTCCGCTGGCAACAGATACTCGTCTGGCTCACCTGAAAGGCGACACCTGGGGTTTTGGCTGGAACGTAGGTACTCTGTACGAAGTCAATGAAAACAATCGCTTTGCGTTGACTTATCGCTCACAAGTCGATATGAGCTTTGATGGTGACTTCCAGGGACTCACTTCAGGGAACCGCGTTGTTGATGGCAATCTGAAACTGGATCTGCCTGCTCAAGCAGAGTTTGCCGGTTATCACCGTTTGAATCAGCAATTCGCCGTACACTACTCCGTGAACTGGACTGACTGGAGCGCATTCCAGGAGCTGAAAGCAACCAGTAACCAATGCGCTGGCGGCGTATGTCTGCAAAAGGACGAAAAGTTTAAAGACTCTACTCGTTACTCTATCGGTGGTACCTGGTATATCAACCCGGCTTGGGAAGCACGTATTGGTTTTGCATATGATAACAGTCCTATCGAACCGGAATATCGTAGCCTGAGTATCCCGGACTCCGACCGTGTCTGGTATAGCGCTGGCGCCACCTACCATATCAACACCGATATGAGTGTTGATTTCGGCATGGCCTATCTGGATGGTAAAGAGGTTGATGTCAACGAGGGTCTGCGTAACCACTCAGACGCTCTGCGTTGGAAAGGTTCTTCCCACGGCAACGCCTTCCTCGCCTCAGCCCAGTTCAACATGAAGTTCTGATTACAGCTCACTCTAAAAGAGCGCCGACAGGCGCTCTTTTTTTATCCGAAAACCCATTTCAGCGCACACATGTAGCACACATGTGTTTATTTTTCCTTTTCAATCAATCTATTAGAGCACATCATCCCAGCATTTAATCTTGTTTTCTCCAGATAGATGCCATTGCCGTTGCCTTACTGGTCATACCATATAAAATCCTGTCTCCATTCATATGACCGATTGAACCTTCGGGTAACAGCAAGGATTTTGCCATGCATCCCATCATCAAACCGTCCGCCATCGCCCTGCTGGTGATCGCGGGTCAGACTCATGCCGCCGGGTTCCAGCTGGCTGAACAATCCGCCACAGGCCTTGGACGCGCCTTTGCCGGTGAGGCAGCCATCGCGGATAACGCCAGTGTGCTCTCCCGCAATGCAGCAGCCATGACCCGCTTCGATCAAATGGCGCTGTCTGGCGGTGTCATCTATGTCAGTCCTGACGTCAATATTGAAGGTAACACCCGCTTGCCGACCCAAGCTGGTATCGTCACCTCGGATGCGAGTGCGCACGATATCGCGGCCGCAGCCTGGGTACCCAACGCCTATTTGATCATCCCGCTCAATGAACAGTGGCGCCTCGGCTTATCGGCCACCTCTTACTACGGCCTTGGCATCAAGATGCCAGATAACTACAGCGCCGGGCACTTTGGTAATGTTTCCGATATCAAGACCATGGATCTGGGTACCTCACTTGCCTACCGCATCAATGAGATGTTGTCGGTAGGAGCCGGTATTTCAGCTATTCAGGGTGAGGGCGAAGTCGGCGGCACCTTCCCCTCGCGCAACCTGATAGCAAAGCATCTGCAAGGAGATGGCTGGGCATGGGGCTGGAATGTCGGCGCGTTGCTGGAACTATCCAAACAGACCCGGATTGGCCTCTCATACCGCCACGATGTCAACTTGACACTCTCGGGTGACGCCATCATTGGCCTGCCCAGCGGCAAAGAACTCAGAGACACAGGTTCTCTGGATCTTCCGCTACCGGCAACGGCAGAGCTTGCAGCATTTCATCAGCTGACTGAAAAACTGGCTATTCATGGCAGCCTGAACTGGACCAACTGGAGCAAATTTGTCCAGCTGGAAGCAGATCTGGATACACTGCCCAACATGCATATCAAGGATGAACACTGGGAAGATAGCTGGCGCTATGCGATCGGGATGACCTATCAACTCACTCCACAGTGGCAACTGCGATCAGGAGTAGCTTACGATGCGAGCCCTGTACCAGCAGATCGCCGTACCATCTCCATTCCGGATGCAGACCGAATTTGGTACAGCCTGGGGATGGGTTATCAATTCACCCCCAACCTGACCATGGATCTGGGGCTGACCCTGATCGATGGCAAGAAGGTTGATGTTACTGAAAAAATGGCTTTGCAACCTGGCAACCCGCAGAGTATTTCCACCTTCCAGGGGACATCCGAGGGAGATGCCTGGCTGGCTGGCGCCCAATTGAGTTATCTCTTCTAAATTCCTTCCCTGCAGAAAAACGCTATGCCAATTATTGCCTTACCGAACAGGGTCAAAACTGGCATAGTGTTCCGCAACACCATAAAATCAACCCAGTACCTTTACTGGAGCAAGGCATGTATTCCTACGTAGCAAGACAGCCGATCCTCGACAGAGATCTCAATACCCATGCCTATGAGCTGCTCTTTCGCGATAGTCTGAATAATGTCTTCCCGAGTATCTCCTCCCAGCAGGCGACGTCACGCCTGGTGGTTGAACAGTTTCTGCAACAAAATATCGATCAGCTGTTGGGGGGCCGCCCCTGCTTTATCAATTTTCCCCACTCACTGCTGCTGGAGGGATTGGCAGAGTGCCTGCCGCCCGAAAAAGTGGTGATTGAGATCCTGGAAGATTCTCCACCGGATGATGCCCTGCTGGAAAAGGTGAAACAGCTGCACAAGCTGGGTTATCAGCTGGCCCTCGATGACTTCACCATGTCGCCGGATTGGGAGCGCTTCCTCCCCTTTATTCACATCATTAAGTTTGATCTTCGCGCTACCCCCCTGCTGCAGATCAAGGTGTTTATCCAACGTCATCAAACGCTGGGGCTCACCTATCTGGCGGAAAAAGTAGAGGACAAGGCTGAGTTCGAACGGGTCAAACAGCTGGGGATCCAGCTGTTCCAAGGCTTTTTCTTCAGTCGACCCGAGATGGTCAAGCAAGCTACCATGGAGCCGGCTCAGGTCGTAGTGATGCAGTTGCTCAACGTGGTCAACGAGGCAGAGCCTGATATCAACAAGATTGAGCAACTACTCGGTCAGGATATCTCTTTATCACTCAAGCTGCTGCGCTACGTTAACCATCTCAAAGGTCACACCAACCCTATTTCGTCATTTCGCCAGGCTGCCATCTATCTGGGCAACACCCAGCTAAAGCGCTTTGTCTCGCTGGTGGCGGCGACCAGCGCTGGCAAAGGCAAGAGCGCCGAGCTTTACCAGATGTCGATGATCCGTGCCCGCTTCTGTGAGCTGCTGGCTCATGCCCATGCCCCGAGCCAGCAGGCACAACAGGCATTTATTACCGGCCTCTTTTCCCTGCTGGACGTGCTGATGGAGCAGCCGATGGACAAGCTGCTCGGCACTATTCCCCTTATCGACGATATTCGGCTGGCGCTACTGGAACGCAAAGGCAATCTCGGTTTCTACCTCGCGTTTTGTGAAGATTACGAAAATGCCAACTGGTCAAGAGTCACGGCCAGAACCGCAAAGTTAGGGCTCAACGAGGATAAGGTGAGTCACCTCTATCTGGCCGCCACCACCTGGGTCAACGAACAGCTGCTGGCGATGGAAGCCACCAATTAATTCGTCTCGTCATTCACCTCGACAGCGATAGCGGTCGCCTCACCACCACCGATACAGAGGGCGGCCACTCCCCGCCGTAAACCCCGTTGCTGCAGCGCGGCAATGAGCGTCACCAGAATGCGCGCGCCACTCGCCCCCAGGGGATGACCGAGGGCACAAGCCCCCCCATGCACATTGACCTTGTGATGAGGAATACCGACCCCGTTCATGGCCAGCATGGTGACCATGGCAAAAGCCTCGTTGATCTCGAACAGATCGACCTCTTCCACCGACCATGCCAAACGCGCCAGCAGCCGTGAAATGGCGCCAATGGGCGCGGAGGTAAATTCTGCGGGCAATGCCGCGTGGCTCTGATAAGCGACAATCCGTGCCAGCACTGGTACCTGCCAGGCTTTAGCCGTGGCACCATCCATCAATATCAGCGCCGCCGCGCCGTCCGAGATGGAGCTCGAATTAGCCGCCGTGATGGTGCCCTCCTTGCCAAACGCTGGCTTCAGGGTCGGGATCTTCTCCGGTCTGCCCTTGCCCGGTTGTTCGTCCTCGGCCAGCAACAGACGATCACCGCGATAGACACTTGTCAATTCGGACACAAACGCACCTGATTGCTGTGCGTTGCGCGCACGCTGCAGCGATGCCAGGGCGAACTCATCCATAGCACGGCGAGTCAAACCGGCCTGATCGGCACTGCGCTGGGCATGTATCCCCATCAACTGGCCATCATAGGCATCTTGCAAACCATCGAGGAAGAGGTGATCCAGCACCTGTTGATGCCCCATCCGAAAGCCACTGCGCGCATTATCCAGTAGATAGGGAGCACGACTCATGCTCTCCATCCCTCCCGCCACCACCACTCTGTTGTCGCCAAGACGGATGGTATCAGCCGCCATCATCACTGCTTTCATGCCAGAGCCGCACACCTTGTTGATCGTGGTAGCGGGCACTCCATGTGGCAGCCCTGCTTTCAACAATGCCTGCCTGGCGGGCGCCTGCCCCACGCCCGCCGCCAGCACATTGCCCATAAACACTTCATTAACAAGCTCCTTACGAAGCCCACTTTGCTGTAGTGCAGCCTCAATGGCACAGGCTCCCAACTCAGGCGCAGTCACCTCTGCCAATGCCCCCTGAAACGCCCCCATCGGAGTCCGTTTTGCCGCCACAATTGCAATATCCATTTGCCTACCTCTGTTTGTTACATGGCCATAACATAGGGGTTCTGACGCGATGGAACAAGAGTTGCAGTGCAGTTTACGTTTAGGTAAGGTGCAGACAGGATTTAGTTCACCAAGAAGTCTGTATGAACAACAAGGATGAAGGACGGCGCTTCAGCATCAGTGAGCTGGCTCGGGAATTTGATATTACGACGCGCAGCATCCGCTTCTATGAGGATCAGGGATTACTCAATCCAGCCAGGGAAGGGCAGACCCGCATCTACAGCAAGCAGGATCGGGTTCGCCTCAAGCTTACCCTGCGCGGCAAGCGACTAGGTTTCAGCTTGGCCGAAATTAGAGAACTGTTTGATCTCTATGATGCAGATAAGAGCAGCCGTACCCAGCTGCAAACCATGCTCGGGCTGGTCACCGAGAAACGGAAGACGCTGCAGCAACAGATGGAGGATATCAGGATGGTGCAGCTGGAGCTGGATGCCGCCGAGCAGCGCTGCCAACAAGCGCTTAGCCAGCTGGGATAACCGGTTGTGGCTGTGGCTGACCTGATTGTTCTTTCAGTCCGCTCACAAGATTCCTTATAGCAAAAAGCCACTCCTGAGAGTGGCTTTTCTGCTACCTGACAGTTCGTGATTAAACGCGAACGAAGTCCAGGTGAACCAGCTTGTAACGTACAGGGTGACGCTGGATAGCTTTCACTTTTACGTTAACTTCTTCGCCGTTGATAACCAGGGTCAGTACAGACTCGTAGAATTCCGGCTTTTCTTGGGCCAGGATGAATTTCTTGTGGTCAACGGTGATGGACTGGGCTTCTTTACCTGCACCATAAACGATGGCAGGAACTTGGTCAGCTTGACGCAGGCGGCGGCTCGCACCTTTCCCCAGGTCAGAACGGACTTCAGCTTGGAATACGAAAGACATAGTATGTATCTCTTTTAAAGGAATGTATGGTGCAGACTGCGACCGGTCGGCACCTCGCAAAACGAGCGCGAATACTACCACGGGCCAAATGCGGATACAAGGTACCGATTCTGCATTTAGCGTCCCTGCTCCAGTCGGGCAAATTGCTGCTGACGCTGGGCCGGGCTCAGGGCATCAAACTTCGCCAGGGTCTCGGCGCGCGGACAGTAAAGGCCATCCCCCGTTCTGACCCGAATGCTTTTGCCAAGCCGTTGCTGATTCTCCGCCACCAGCGCCAACAAATAGCTGTAGGTATCAGCCCCCCGGGCACTGGATAGCTGGTTGGCAATGCGCCACAGGGTCTCCCCTGCCGCGACCTGATGACACACGGTTTGTGGGTCGCCTGCTGCCGGATCAGAGAGGGTGAGCATGGCATCACTGCCTGCGGATAAGCTAGCCGTGTGGCTGGCGAGCGCCATATCGGCGCTCGCTACGCCCTCATATCCTTGTGCACCACTCATCCCCGCAGTGCGAAACGTCACGCCTAATTGAGCCAGCAGAGGTTCGCTCTCGTCGGTATCGGTGGAAATATCGACACCACCGAACGTGTTTTGGGGTGTGCGGAACTCGGCGATAAAGGGCGCGATGGATTGCGCGCCATAACCAGGGAAACCACTCCCCTGCTGCACGATTGCACCCACCTGACCAGGTACGACCCCGTAAGCCATCTCATCGATGCGTCGCAGCCTTGCCAAATAGGTTTTAGAAAGCTGCGCCTCCCCCTCGAACAAATCGAAAGGGGGGACCAGCCGGGCGGGAAAGAGGATCTGCCAGCGACCATGCTTCTGCTTCAGGGCCAGTGGCGGGAACTGGTTGCCACGCCACGCAACAAACATGGCGGGCGGCGTGCGTGTCAGGGGGTAATATTCCGGGTTCAACTGCACCCAGGTTTGTTCCGCGATGGGCTGATAACCGCTGATCACCACCTGCGCCACGCTCAACCAGATCCCCAGCATCCTTGCCTCCCTGACTTCCGTTTAAAAGGGCCCGCCACCTTGGCAACCCCTTCCCACACTCTATATCACGCAGTTAAAACAGACAGATAGCAGCTTAGCACTGAGCAATGGCGTTCAGCACCCGTTTATCGGAGACCGGATAGGGGGTCCCCAGATTCTGGGCAAAAAACGACACCCGCAGCTCCTCGATCATCCAGCGAATATTGGCCACCTCGGTGGGAATAAGCTGGGATTTGGGGATCTTGGCCAGCAGCGCCTTGTACTCCGACTCCACGCTGTGCACCTTGAGCATGTAGACCCGATCCCGGTTGGGATCGATGGCAAGCTTCTCGAGGCGCCGTTCGATGGCCCGCAAATAGCGCAGCAAATCAGGCAACCGCTGCCAGCCGGTCTCGGTGACAAAGCCTTTGTGGATAAGGTTGCCGAGCTGCTGCTGGATATCCGACATGGCAAAAGCGGTGTCGAGCTGCATCTTCCCCTTGAGCCGCTTCTTGATCTCATGGGAGAGCGTCAGCACGGCTTCCACCTGCTTGGCCACCTCCACTACCGCATCGTTGAGCTCGGCGCGGACAAACTCCTTGAGCGCCTCGAAACCGGCCTCGTCCCAAGCCAGCCCGCCATGCTGTTCGATCAGCTTGTCGCAGCCACAGGCGATACAGTCATCAATCAGCTCCGCCACCTTACCAAAGGGGTTGAAATAGAGCCCGAGCTTGGCCTTGTTGGGCAGCTTCTCCTGCAGATACTTGATGGGAGATGGCACGTTGAGCAGCACCAGCCGGCGCTGGCCCGCCCACATCAGCTGCTGCTGCACCACCGGACTCTCCACCAGCTGGATGGCGACCGAATCCTTCTCGTCTACCAACGCCGGATAGGCTTTCACCTCGAAGCCACCGCGCTTCTGGCTGTACTCCTGAGGCAATTCACCAAAGCTCCACAGAGTGAGGCCGGACTGCTCGATGTCATCGTCCGCCACTTGTGACAGGGTCTCCTGCACCTTGCCGCGCAGCGACTCTTTCAAGGCTTCCAGATCTTTGCCTTCCGCCACCTTCTTGTGTTTGTCGTCCACCACCCGGAAGGTGAGTTTCAGGTGATCGGGCACAGCAGTCCAGTCCCAGGATTCACGAGGTACGGTGACGCCGGTCATGCGGCGCAGCTGACGCTCCATCTCGTCCAGTAGCGGCCCCTGTTCGGGGTTGATGCTGGCTAGCAGCGCATCGGCATAGTTGGGGGCCGGTACGAAGTTCTTGCGCATCGGTTTTGGCATCGACTTGATGAGGGCTACCAACAGCTCGTGACGCAACCCAGGGATCAGCCACTCGAACCCCTTCACCTCCACCTGATTCAGGAGCGGCAGCGGAATATGCAGGGTCACGCCATCAGCCGCCTCCCCCGGCTCGAACTGATAGGTCAACTTGAGCTTGAGGCGCCCCTGCTGCCAGAAGTTGGGGTAGTCGAGATCGCTGATGTGGGCCGCATCCCCCTTCATCAGCATCTCTTTTTCGAAGTTGAGCAGCTCGGGATCCTGCTTTTGCGCCTCTTTCCACCACTTGTCGAAGTGACGGGCAGAGATCACCTCCTGCGGCAAACGGGCATCGTAGAAGCGGAACAGGTCCTCGTCATCCACCAGAATGTCGCGCCGACGGGATTTGTGCTCCAGCACCTCCACCTCGGCCAGGAGCTTGCGGTTATCGCTGAAGAAACGGTGGCGGGTCTCGAAATCTCCCTCCACCAGGGCGCGGCGGATAAATAGCTCGCGGCACAGCGCCGGATCGATACGGCTGAAGTTGATGGTGCGCTCGTTGACCAGGGTCAGACCATAGAGGGTCACCTTCTCCTTGGCCATTACAGCGCCGTTTTTCTTCGACCAATGTGGGTCGCTGTGGTGCATCTTGATGAGGTGGCCTGCCAGCGGCTCCACCCACTCGGGCTCAATCTTGGCGTTGATGCGGGCGTAGAGACGCGAGGTTTCCACCAATTCTGCGGCCATCACCCACTTGGGCGGCTTCTTGAACAGACCCGAGGCAGGGAAGAGGTGGAAACGGCCGTTGCGGGCGCCGAGAAACTCCGGTTTTTCCAGATCCTTGTTGCCGATATGGCTCAAGAGGCCGGTCAGCAGCGCGCAGTGCACCGTCTTGAAATCTGCAGGTTCATGGTTGGCTTTAAAACCAAGCTCCTTGACCGTCTGACGCAGTTGGAAGTGAATGTCCTGCCATTCACGCACCCGCAGGTAGGAGAGAAACTCCTTCTGGCACATGCGGCGGAACAGATTGCTGCCAAGGGCATCCTGCTGCTCTTTCAGGTAATTCCACAGATTGACGAAGGCAAGGAAGTCGGAATCCTTGTCCTCAAAGCGTCTGTGCTGCTCGTCGGCGGCCTGCTTCTTCTCCATGGGCCGCTCGCGGGGATCCTGAATGCTGAGGGCCGCGGTGATCACCATCACCTCGCTCAGGCAGCCAGTCTGCGCCGCGCTGATCACCATCTTCGCCAGACGCGGATCAAGAGGGATGCGCGAGAGCTGGCGACCGGTCTCGGTCAGCTGCAGCTTGGCTTCGCGATCGCCGGTGGCGGGCAGCTCGCGCACCGCCTCCAGCTCTTTCAAGAGAGTCAGGCCATCCTTGATATGGCGGGATTCAGGCGGCTCGACGAAGGGGAACGCCTCCATATTGCCAAGGCCGAGCGCCAGCATCTGCAGGATGACGGAAGCCAGGTTGGTGCGCAGGATCTCGGGGTCAGTGAAGGCAGGGCGGCTGTTGAAATCCTCCTCCGAGTAGAGGCGGATACAGATACCGTCTGCCACCCGGCCGCAGCGCCCTTTACGCTGATTGGCACTGGCCTGGGAGACCGGCTCGATGGGCAGGCGCTGCACCTTGGTGCGCCAGGAGTAGCGGCTGATGCGGGCGGTGCCCGGATCGATGACGTAGCGAATGCCCGGCACCGTCAGCGAGGTCTCCGCCACGTTGGTGGCGAGCACGATGCGTCGCCCAGCATGGGGCTGGAACACCTTGTTCTGCTCGGCGTTGGAGAGACGGGCGTAGAGCGGCAACACCTCGGTATCGCGCAGGTTGAGTTTGCGCAAGGCATCGGCGGTATCGCGGATCTCCCGCTCGCCGTTCATGAAGATAAGGATGTCCCCCAGCCCCTCGCGGGCCAGCTCTTCCACCGCGTCGAAGATCCCCTGCAGTTCGTCGCGCTCTTCAAGACCTTCGCTCTTGTCACTGGTAAGTGGGCGGTAGCGCACCTCCACCGGATAAGTGCGGCCGGAGACCTCGATCACCGGCGCCTTGTTGAAATGGCGGGAGAAACGTTGCGGGTCGATGGTGGCCGAGGTGATGATCACCTTGAGATCGGGGCGCTTAGGCAGCAGTTGCTTGAGATAGCCCAGAATGAAGTCGATATTGAGACTGCGCTCGTGGGCCTCATCGATGATGATGGTGTCGTACTGGGTCAGCATCCGGTCGTTCTGGATCTCCGCCAGCAGGATACCGTCGGTCATCAGCTTGATGTGGGTCTGCTCACTCACCTGATCGGTAAAGCGCACCTTGTAGCCCACGTAGTGACCGAGTTCGGACTCCATCTCTTCGGCAATACGGGCCGCGACGGTGCGGGCTGCCAAACGGCGTGGCTGGGTGTGGCCGATAAAGCCCTTCACCCCGCGCCCGAGCGCCAGACAGATCTTGGGGATCTGGGTGGTTTTGCCCGAGCCGGTTTCGCCTGCAATGATCACCACTTGATGCTCTTGAATGGCCTTGGCGATCTCCGCCTGCTTCTGGCTGACCGGCAGGTTGTCCGGATAGGTGACCTTGGGCACTCCGGCCAGACGGGTTTGATAGCGCACTTCGGCGGCGGCCAAATCAGCGGCGATGGTCTCCAGCACGGCGGCCTGTTTGCCTTCAGGCAGCTTCTTGACCCCATGCAGGCGGCTGGAGAGACGGCGGGCGTCAAGGTTCATGCAGGCAGGGAGACGGCGGCGCAGCGCCTCGATAGAGAGAGACAAGGTACGAATTCCTTAAATAGGTGCCCAGAGGGGCCATATCGATAGCTGGGGGAGATCCTAAAGAGCGAGGCTGGGCGGTGCAAGCCTTAACGTAGCGTTATCTATGGGAAGACAGAGAGATTGGCCGATCCTCAAACATGACAAAACAACCATTGCAAGATGGCATAACATGATAAATGGCAGCATATGAAATAGCCAAGGCAAGCCGAAACTTGCCTTGGGAGAGAGGAAAAGAGGGTTAACCGTGGGTGTGATGGACAAAACAGGTGGTGAGCTGGGCGTGAATGGCCTGCATGACATTGTGACGATTGATGACACCGAGCAGGCGTCCCTCCTCCACCACCGGATAGATCTTCGGCTTTTGTCCCATCATCATCTCCGCCAGGCTCAAAATGCTGGTATCGGGCCCCACCGACAACACCTCCTTGCGCATCACATCCTTGACCTGCGCCACCTGTTCGCAGTGATAGGCCTCCTTAAGCAGCACTGCGATGCAATCCTGCTCGGAGATCCAGCCAATCAGATGGCCCTGGCCATCCACCACCGGGCCACCGAGCTGATGACTGTTCAGAAATTTCTCGACCGCAGCTTGCACCATCATGTCGGCAGTGAAGGTGATGGGTCTGCTCTGCATATAATCCTTGGCTTTTAGCGATTCCATATCTGCTCCCCTACGGTAGTCCATCAAGCTGGCGTCTTGTGCGCCGGTACCGGCACCATGCTCGGCTTGTTCCAAGCATAGCTGGCTGACGGCAGTATGAGTCAGCGGCCAGCCTCTCCCTCAATTGGTGGCATGATCCGGCTCGCGATCCGGAATGGCTGCCATCATCATCTGCGGCAGGTGATCGGCCAACACCGCCACCACAGCGGGATCGACCCGCCCCTGATCCGCAAGTTGCTGCATAAAGGTCAATGCGTCACGAGCCGGCAGACCGCGGCGATAAGGTCTGTCCTGCACCATTGCCTGAAAAATATCAGCGACCCGCAGAATACGCGCTTCGAGCGCCATGGCGGATGCCGGCAGGTGGAACGGATAGCCCTCCCCGTCAGGCTCCTCATGGTGATAGGCCGCCCAACAGGCAATCTCTTCAAACCCTTCGATATGGCGCAAGATCTGGTAAGTCTCGAAGCTGTGAGTATTGATGATTGCCCGCTCCTCTTTCGTCAGGCTGGCAGGCTTGTCGAGGATCTCGTCCGGCACCCTGAGCTTGCCAAGATCATGCAGCAAACCGGCGATCTCCAGCATGTCACAATGGATGGCACTGACTCCCATCAATTCTGCCAGTGCCCGAGACAACCTGCTCACACCGAGTGAATGCGTCATCGTGAATGGGCTTTTGGCGTCGACAATGCCGGAGAAGATCTGCGCCAGCGCTTTTAGCTCCCCGTTGAAGGTCAGGCAAGGCTCCCGCACCTGCAGCATCTCCAGCATGTAATCATTGATGGAGCGAGCTTCCAGCTGCAGCCAGAATGCCTCAGAGCGAGACGCCTTGAGGAAGGCATCCACCAGCTCGGGGGCAAAGAACTCGTCACGGAAATCCTGCAGGCGTGCGCGGATCTCGTTGGTATGCATCAACAATGAACCATCGCCATAGTAGGGCGCAGCCAACGCATCGCAGCGATCCACCAGAAAGATAAGGTTGGCCTGACGGGCTACATTGGGGTCCACATCGGCCATCTCGCGCAACAGGTGCCAGTGGGTATGGTGATAACGGATAGGCAGGGCCAGCGGGGCCAGCAAACGGAAATCCTTGAGCAGCTGATATCCCACCTCGCAGTGGCGCTGGGAGGACTCCCAATCGAACTCGCTGACCAGATGGTGATGGGTGATGGTCGAGGAGACACCGATATCATGCAGCACACCCAGCTCGAACAGCAGACAGCGTTCGGCCTCACTCATCCCCAGCTCCCGGCTGCACTCGGCAGCCATAATCCCGACCCGTTTACCGTGGGCCACATCACCAATGCCCACCAAGTCCAGTGACGCAGACAAGGCATACACCACCTGTCTGAGATCTACCGGTAACGAGAACAATCTGGCTCCCTGCACTCTATTCATGATCTCTGTCCCACGCGATGTTGTCGTATCAAACTGATGCTGTTTTATGCCTTGCCTTCTATCAATCTAGTCAATAGCACAGCCTTTTACCTTGTTTTTATAGGCATTTATGACCCTGACACCTTGCAAAGACAAAGGTCACAGCTGGATTTATTTGGCCACTCCCATTCAAGTCATTTTTATCCTTTCAAAAATATGCGAGCACACTCTTTTAAATATCGCGATGAGATTGTGAGCAGTTTTAAAACTCATCTCTGAGCGAAAAAATCAACACCTCCACTTTACTTAATTATGACTTAATCAGAATTAAAGAGTGCTCGGCTTGCCAGTAAGATATTTGAATAAAGACACACCACTACGGACATAGCAGCCCTCATCCCCTAAATTAATTAGCCGAACTGTGAACTCCACCACCCATTTATTCGCCTTATCGCCATCGATAGCGGTAGATACCTCATGCCTTCTCGATACAGCCTTCCATGCGCCCTCCAGCCCCCCCCGATAGCCGGCGACTGAAGGGCTGGAGAAAAAATATCGGATAACCAGCGGTTATATTCGCTATTAGGCGACAAGGATAAACGGAATTTATAGAGTGAAACGGTTTAAAGCTGATGTCCAAGCTGCGGTTAAATGGGGCTATTCAGGTCATATCACTCTTTATAGATCATAACGACAGCGATAAAGGGAAATGTGCCCATCCGGGTATTCCATTCCCTCCAACAGCCTGTACGGGATGATATTTCCAATGTGTTAAACGCACGCTGCTTTCATCGCATATTTTGTGTACCAATTCACATCAGATTAGGATGTGGAGCCAATAATGGCCACCGCTGGTAGTGCCACAGCAGCCGCCAAGCCCAATATCTTGCCATCATGAGCGATGACATCGGCTACTGAAACATCAGTGCCTACAACCGGGGATGGTGGGCTGCCAGACCCCGAACCTGGACAGGATCGCCAATGAAGGGGCCCTCTTTACCGATCACTACTGATGTCATTAAAAAATCATCACATCCTGAGAGATAGACTGGTCTTATAGACTCGGTTAACAGAGCAGAAATGCACAAGATGTCGGGATCAACTGCCCAATAAACCGCCACCTGCACGGCTCGCCCTTCGTTCTGTCTGCGCTATGGTTTACCATGCAGGCAATTGTGGTGCCTGGCACCGCCCACCCTGGCGCCAGGCGCCGTCATCGGATACCTCATCTCGAGCAACATGAGCAAAACAGCACACGCGGGCAACGAGCCAACCTTCTACTTCCACGACTACGAGACCTTCGGCATCAGCCCCGCCAAGGACAGGCCGTCGCAGTTTGCCGGTATTCGTACCGATGCGGATTTCAACATCATTGGCGAGCCGCTGGTCATCTACTGCAAGCCTCCGGCAGACTACCTGCCGGATCCGGAGGCGTGTCTGATCACCGGCATCACGCCGCAAAAAGCGATGAAGGACGGGCTGTGCGAGGCGGATTTCATTCGCCAGATCCACGAGCAATTCGCCACTCCGAATACCTGTGTGCTGGGCTACAACAGTATCCGCTTCGATGACGAGGTGACCCGCTACACCCTCTATCGCAACTTCTATGACCCCTATGCCTACAGCTGGCAGAACGGCAACTCCCGATGGGATATTCTCGACATGCTGCGGGCCTGCTATGCCCTTCGGCCGGAGGGGATCGAGTGGGCCTTTGACGAGGAGGGTAAGCCGAGTTTCCGGCTGGAGAAGCTGACAGTCGCCAACGGCGTGGCCCATGCCAATGCCCACGATGCGCTCTCGGACGTGCTGGCCACTATCGAGATGGCCAAGCTGGTGAAAAAAGCCCAACCCAAGTTGTTTGGTTATCTCTTTGATCTGCGCAACAAAAACAAGGTGAAGGCGCTGATTGACGTGGTGACCATGAAGCCGCTGGTGCACGTCTCCGGCATGTTCTCTCCTTGGCAAGGTTGTGCAAGCTGGGTCTCGCCACTCGCCTGGCACCCCACCAACCAGAACGCGGTGATCATGGTCGACCTGACCCGCGACCCCACCCCGCTTATAGAGCTCACGAGCGAGGAGATCCGCGAGCGCCTCTACACCAAGAAAGAGGAGCTGGGGGATCTGGCGGGCATTCCGGTCAAACTGGTGCACATCAACAAGTGCCCGGTGCTGGCGCCGGCCGCCACCCTGACGGCGGAGCGCGCCGACCAGCTCGGCATCGATCGGGAGCAGTGCCGCAAGAGCCTGGATCTGCTGCGCGCCCACCCCGAGGTGCGGGAAAAACTGGTGGAAGTGTTCAATCAGGAGTTCACCGGCAGTAATGACAGCGACCCCGATACCCAGCTCTACGCCGGATTCTTTGGCCATGGCGACAAGTCCACCATGGATCTGGTGCGTGCCACCCCCGCGGATCTGCTGGGTGAGCGGGAGTTCGCCTTTACCGACTCCCGGCTGCCGGAGATGCTGTTCCGCTATCGCGCCCGCAACTGGCCGCACACCTTGAGCGAAGCGGAGCAGAAACGCTGGCGCCTGCACTGCAGCGACTACTTCAGCCGCCGTCTGCCGGACTATGTGCCCCGTCTCGAGGCGCTGGCCGAGCAGAACCAGAGTAACGAACGGAACTTTGCAATTCTAAAGAGTCTCTACCACTATCTGGAAGATTTATGAGTTGTGAGTAGTTTCACAATAAATCCTTCCCGCCCGTCCCCTTCTTCAGGTCATAATGACGAAGGGGATTTCCCCAAAAACCAATATCTTGCAACATCCTGAGCGGATGTCTCCCAAGCAAGAGATCTCTTTGGCAGAACGGAAGCCATTTGCTGATGCCTCGTCACCACGCACTGCTCGGATTACTGGCCCTGCTGCCGCTGGTAGCCAACGCCGCATACCGGTTCGATGTGCCGGACTATCTTGCTCGCCTGCCCGAGCAGACCTATCGCATCGTAGAACAGAACTTCAATTCCCTTTATCAGCAGACTGATTTCACTCCCCTGATCACCAACAGCTACTTCAACGGCTCCCATCTCTACAAGTTTGTCGGGGTACCGCTGGCCATTAGCGCCCAGTCAGGTTTCCAGCTGGAGGTGTTTGGTCAGGTCTATAACCGCGCTTCGCAAGCCTATATGCACCTGAGCGAGGATATGTCCCTCTATCGGGTGATGCGGGTCGATCTAATGGGGAACCCCAATGATCAGCTGGCCATCGGTTTTGGTCTGGGGGTGCCCATCACCCCGTTGCTGACCCTCAAGGCGATCGCCTCCGGCAGTGATATCCCGGGCTATGGCTCCGCCAAATACGCCGTCGGTTTTGAGTGGCGTTACTAAAAAACGTGGCTGATAACCGCTGATTGAAACAATTCAGGCTCCGTGATGGAGCCTGAATTGCTTATGGTGACGCTGTGATCAGGTGTAGCGGATCACCCGCCCCTCGCCCCCTTGCAGGGTGACAGCCGTGCCGACTGCCTGTCCCTGCCAAAAATCGGTTCCCCCTTCCGGCAGCAGAAATTCCTGTGGTTGCTCCTCCCAGTTGAAGAGGCAGAGCAGAGTGCCGCCCTCGGGCAGGCTTACTTCGCCGCAGGCAAAGTCCATCGACTCGAAACGGGCAGAAGGTGTCCGGGCGGCGCAGAGCGCCAGCAACTTGCGCAGTTGCGCAGCCTGCTCTTCATCGAGATCTTGCAGCCGATCACCGGCCAGCATCATGCCGCCGCTTGCCACCAACGCTGCCAGATGGAAACTGTATTCAGCCTGGCTCGCCTGCTGGGTCGGCAGATCCCGCAGACAGATGCAGTCGGGGTCGAGGACCCAGAGCTTGTCGTTCTGCCAGGCGCGGCAGAAGGCCTCGCGGGCGATCTGGCGATAGCGGTGGCCATTGCGCTCCACGTCATCGCTCACCCGCATGCCGTGCACCAGCCCAAGGCTTGGCCAGATGGGGGCATTGCAACCGAGCAGGAAAGCGCCTTCACCAGCACCACGCAGGATGGCCGCCATACCGCGTCGATAGGCTTCAACCCGGGTGGCGGCCGGATCGTGGAAACGACCACCGTGGATGGCGCCCCAGAAATTGGCATCCAGCTTGAAGTAGTGGATGCCCCACTGTTCGCGCAGGGTGCGGAACACCTGCTCAAGGTGCGCCTGCACCTCGGGGTGGGTACCATCCAGCACATACCAGGGAGTGCAGCGCCAACCACCATAGGTGACCCGCTCGGAGGGCAACGGCAGACCGTCATCCCCCTTCACGAACCAGTCGGGGTGATCCTGAAATACCTGCGAAGTGGGTTCGGCAATAAAGGGAGCGACCCAGAGGGCGGGCTCGCAGCCAGCCTGTTTGATCTCCGCAGCCAGTGCCGCAACGCCCTGCTCGAACTTGGCCGATGGAGTGAGCCAATCGCCCATTTTAGCCTGATAGCCGTCGTCGATCTGCACGTAACGCAGGGGCGGGAAACGCTCGGCACGCACCTGCAGATTTTCGCGAATGTCGGCGGCACTTACCTCGGCGTAGTAGTGATACCAGGAGCACCAGCCGCTCGGGCGCTCACTTACCTTACCGATCAGCGAGCCGTGCTCGGCCTCGATCAGCTGTGCCAGTTCGGCCAGCAGATCCTCGCGCTCCGCCCCTTCGAGGCAGATCAGCGCCTCGCTCTGCCAGTGCCCACCGGCCGCAAGTTTTCGCCCTTCGCAGTTCATCAGGATCTGCAGGCGACCATCAGGATAGAGGCGAAACTCCCCGCCAAAACGGTGGCAGCTGGCAAAGGCGAGCAGCAGCCACCCCTTGCCATGCTCCACCAGCAACAGGTTGTGAATGGTGTGATAGACATTGTCATCGGTGATGCGATAAACGCTGGCATCGGGGCAACGGCCGACATGTTGCGGTGATTGCCAGCTACCCATGGTCTGGGCCAGCATCTGGAATCCTTCGCCATAGATGGCGCTCTCCACCGGCAGGCCAAGCTTGCCGTCAAACAGCACCCAGCGCTCGACCGGGGTGGCATCAGAACCGGTGTTGTCGAGTCGCACCCGACACAGGGGCCCTTCCCACTGACGGGTTTGCAGCAGATGGGGTGGCAACGCATTATCGTTCGCCAGCTGGCGAACTCGGGACAAGAGGGATGTCATCACTACTCCTTGTAGTTCGAAAAAGGGTTCTATCAGACGATGTTCAACAGATAATCTGCATACAAATCAGCTTCAAACGAACTGATTTCAGTTGTTATTGTTTTAATGCCGCGACCCGCCCTCTCTGGTAAACTGCGATTTTTCTTCCCAGTCGATGAGGTTCACGTGATCGCGCAACGCGCCTTGCTGTACTTTCGTGACTTTATGGTCATCGCCGCCTGCCTGCTGGCAGGCAAATCCGTGGCAGCCATCCTGCCTTTCGCCTTTCCCGGCAGCATCATCGGCATGCTGCTGCTGTTCGTGCTGCTCTCCCTGCAGCTGATCAAGCTGCACTGGGTCGAGCTTGGCGCTGGCCTGCTGCTGCGCCATATGGGCGTTTTGTTCGTGCCGGTCGCGGTCGGACTGGTGGCCTGGCTTGAGCCCCTGCGCCAATCCTTCGGCGTCATCATGCTCTGCATCGTGCTCGGGATCGTGCTGATCCTCGCCACCGTCGGTCGGCTCTACCAGAGGATGAACAAATGATCTTCTGGCTAGCCATTCCCCTGACCCTGGCGCTCTATTTCGCCACCCGCGCCCTCTATCGCCGCCTGCCCTGGCCCATCATCAATCCGGTGCTAGTGCCGACCGCGGTGATCATCGGCCTGCTGCTCTGGTTTGATCTGCCCCTTGAGCAGTACGAGCGCGGCAGCAGCCCCATTACCATGCTGCTGGAGCCCGCCGTAGTGGCGCTGGCGCTGCCGCTCTATCAACAGGCGCGCCAGATCCAGGCCAAGCTCAAGCCCATCCTAATCTGTACCCTCGCCTCCGTCTTGATCTCGGTGTGCACAACCTTGCTGATCGGTCATTTTATGGGCACAGATCCGGCGCTGCTCGCCTCATTGGCCACCAAATCCATCACCACCCCGCTCGCCATGAGCGTCAGCCAGTCCATCGGCGGCATTCCAGCCATCGCGGCCGCCGTGGTGGTGGTGGTGGGGATTGTCGGTGCCCTGATCGGCTACCCGCTGCTCAGATTGCTGAAAGTGACCGATCCGGAAGCCCAAGGGCTCGCCATGGGGGCCTGTGCCCACGCCATCGGCACCGCCACCTCCGCCGAGAAGGGGATAACCCAGGGGGCCTTTGCATCGCTCGCCATGGTGGTGTGCGGGATCCTCACCGCTGCCGTCGCGCCGCTGCTGTTTGCCATCTATCACTGGCTGATCTGATCACCCCATTGACCACCTGTTGACCATTCCGAGGGGCCCGCTGGCCTCTCGGGGTGCGACCTGCCGCACAATTTGCACAAGACAAACGTTTCCATTACCATCCCCCTCCGTTTGCCCATCAGGGCGTGAGCCTGCTCACACATTTACCCGAGCTTGCTCCCTACAATGGCCGCCCAATTGGCCTTTGAGGACACACTATGCATCCCCGTTTTGCCAAGCCATTCGATACCCTCTCTGCCCCGCTCAAAGCAGCCGTGCAGCCCATGCTGGATAGTGCCGACTTCAACGCCCGCTTCACGCCGGAGCAAGTCGCCACCCTGAAAGCCGCCACAGGTCTCGATGATCGCGCCCTGCGCCTCGCCCTGTTGCCGCTGGCTACTGCCTGCTCGGTGGCGCCCATCTCCAAGTTTTATGTCGGTGCCATCGCCTGCGGCCTGAGCGGCACCTGGTACTTCGGTGCCAACATGGAGTTTGCAGGGCAAGGGTTGTTCCACTCGGTTCACGCCGAGCAGTCCGCCATCTCCAACGCCTGGCTGGGTGGCGAGACCGGGATATCTGAAATCACCGTCAACTACACCCCCTGCGGCCACTGCCGTCAGTTCATGAACGAGCTGAGCACCGCCAAGACCCTGAAAGTCTCCCTGCCCGATGACCTGAGCGCCCTGCAATCCTTCCTGCCCCACTCGTTTGGCCCGGCAGATCTCGACATCACGGATGCGCTGATGAGCCCGCAGGATCACGCAGAGCTTGAACTTCAAAGCGAAGACCCGCTGTGGCAAGCCGCACTGGCCGCCGCCCGTCAAAGCTATGCCCCCTATAGCCAGGGCTATGCCGCGGTGGCGCTGCAGTTTGCCGATGGCCGCATCTTCTCTGGCCGCTACGCCGAGAACGCTGCCTTCAACCCCAGCCTGCCGCCGATGCAGATGGCCTGCGCCCATGCGGTGCTTAACGGCGAAGATCTCGCCACCATCCGCCGCGCCGTGCTGCTGGAGAACAAAAACGGCCAGATCAGCCAGCGTGACTCAGCCCAGTCCACCCTCAAGGCGCTGGGCTCGGTCGAGCTGGAGTATCAGGCGGTCTGATCCCGGCTTTGTGTCGATAAACGAAAGCCCCCGCACCTTGGTGCGGGGGCTTTTTACTTGGCCGTTTAACCGAGAGCTGCCCTTGATCTCACGGCTTGGCGCGGTTGATCACCCCGTCTAACCGGTTGCTGATCAGACCGGTTTTAGCCGCGCAGTGAAGTGGCGCAGCAGCGGCGGCTCGTAGTCGAAGGTGAGCCCGCGAATGTCGCTGGCCCGCGCTTTCACCGCGATCAGGCAGTCGGCCACATAGTCCATGTGATCCCGGGTGTAGACCCGGCGCGGAATGGTCAGACGCAACAGCTCGAAGTCCGCCGCCTCCTGCTTGCCAGTGGCGGGATCGCGCCCGAGCAACAGGGAGCCAATCTCCACCCCGCGCACACCCCCTTCCAGATAGAGCTCGCAAGCGAGCGCATGGGCCGGGAACTGCTCGGCCGGAATATGGGGCAGCAGCTTTTTGGCATCCACAAACACCGCATGGCCGCCGGTGGGGGTCTGGATCGGGATACCCGCCTCGGCCAGCCGCTCGCCGAGATAAGCCACTTGACTGATGCGATAGGTGAGATACTCCTCATCCATCCCCTCCCGCAGTCCGATGGCGAGCGCCGCCATGTCCCGTCCGGCAAGGCCGCCATAGGTGACAAACCCCTCCATCGCCACGCAGCGCACCTGCACCGCACGGAACAGGTCGAGATCCTCTTTGAAACAGCAAAGTCCGCCGATATTGACCAGCCCGTCCTTCTTGGCCGACATGGTGAAGATGTCCCCCAGCGCAAACATCTGGCGCACTATCTCCTTGATGCTGCACTTCGCATAAGCCGGATCCCGCTCCTTGATAAACCAGGCGTTCTCGGCAAAGCGGGCGGCGTCGATCACCACCGGAATATGGTGACGACGGGCCAGCGCCGAGACTGCCTCCATATTGGCCATGGAGACCGGCTGACCGCCGGCGCTGTTGCAGGTGACCGTGATGATGATGCCGGCCACGTTGTCGGCCCCCAGGGTCTCGATGGTGTCGGTCAGGCGAGGGAGATCAAAATCCCCCTTCCAGGCGTAGGGGGCCGTGGTGTCGAGGGCTTTCGGGGTGAGCAGGTTGATGGCCCGCGCGCCAGCCAACTCCACATGGGCCTTGGTGGTGTCGAAGTGGTAGTTGGAGATAAAGACCGACGCCTTGCCCTTGCAGCGTTTGACCAGCTCGGGGAAGAGGATCTGCTCGGCCCCGCGCCCCTGGTGGGTGGGCATCACATGCTGATAGCCAAAGATCTCGCGCACCGCGCGCTCCAGCTCGACGAAGTTGCGGCTGCCCGCATAGGCTTCGTCCCCCATCATGATGCCGGCCCACTGGCGGTCGGACATGGCACCTGTGCCACTGTCGGTCAGCAGATCGATATAGACATCCTCGGCCAGCAGCAGGAAGGGGTTCCAGCCAGCGGCCTCGAGGGCGGCACGACGCTCGGCGCCAGTGGTCTGTTTGATGGGCTCGACCATCTTGATACGAAACGGCTCGGGTATACGACGCATAAAACACTCCTCACCGGCGCAAGGCCAGTGTGTTTGAAATCGGGATTGGCAAAAAGGCCGGGGCGATCAGGGTCGTCCGGCTGACAAATTCAAACGGCGGGTACCGCCAATCAGCGGTGAGGAAAGTCGAAGGTGAGAATGGGATCCCGGGTATACCAGTGGGCGAGCAGGCAAGCTGCCCGGGGCGTAGCTGTCATGATTGGCATCACTCCCCTCCATATCGGTTGTAGACAGTCGGTGGCCAACAAGATCCATTGATGGATGCTGCCAACAGGCAGCCTCGCCACGTTAACGGCTGGTTAATTTGCAAACAAGGGGGGCACCGACGGGCTGTGCGCCCGCTCACAAAGTGCGCATCTGCGCGGCAAACTGGCAGTGAGGTTGATCCGTCCACGCCCCCGGTTCGTTATTCTCCCTACCCACACGCCACATCCCCCATCAGCCAAGGCCGGAAACCCTCATGCATCGCAAACCCCATCTGCCCGAGAAGATCTGCCCCGTCTGCCAGCGCCCCTTCAGCTGGCGACGCAAGTGGGCGCGCAGCTGGGAGGAGGTTCGCTACTGCAGCGAGCGCTGTCGCCACGCTCGTCACAGCAGTCAGCAACCCGAGGGGGAGCAAGTCTGATGGAGCTGCGTCTTGTTCTTGGCGATCAGCTGAACGCCGCTCACAGCTGGTTTCGCACCCCGGATCCGGCGATCTGCTACCTGATGGCGGAGCTGCGCCAGGAGACCGACTACTGCCGCCACCATCGCCAGAAGGTGCTGGCCTTCATTGCCGCCATGCGCGCCTTCGCAGCAGCACTCACCCAAGCGGGCCACCGCGTCTGTTACCTGCCCCTAGATGAGAGCGCCCGCTGGCCCGACTTGCCCGGCTTGCTGGAGGCTCAGCTCGAAGCACATCAGGCCAGCAGCTTTGCCTGGCAGAGCCCGGACGAGTGGCGCCTCGCCAGCCAGTTGAAAAGCTGGGCGGCGGGCCTTGCCATCCCTGCCACCGAGGTGGAGAGCGAGCATTTTCTCACCCCCCGCGATGGCTGGCAGCGCTATCCTCACAGCCGGATGGAATTCTTCTACCGCGCCCTGCGCAAGCAATATCAAGTGCTGCTCGATGAGCGCGGCCAACCCCTTGGCGGGCGCTGGAACTTCGATGACGAGAACCGCGCCAAGCTGCCGGAGCGTCAGCCGATCCCGGAACCTCTCACCTTTGCCAACGAGGTGAGCGAGATTGATACCATGCTGACCCGCCACGGGGTCAGCACCATAGGCGAGGCGGATGCCAGCCAACTGCCTTGGCCCATCACAAGACGTCAGAGTCGCGAGCTGCTGGCCCATTTTCTCACCCACTGCCTGCCCCACTTTGGCCGCTATCAGGATGCCCTGAGCGAGCGGGGCTGGAGCCTGTTTCACAGCCGTCTGTCGTTTTCACTCAACAGCAAGATGCTTCATCCGCTTGAGGTGATCCGCGTCGCCGAGACCCACTGGCAGGCCAATCAGGCCACCATCACGTTGGCGCAGGTGGAGGGTTTTATCCGCCAGATCCTCGGCTGGCGCGAGTTTGTCCGTGCCCTTTACTGGGAGAAGATGCCCGACTACCAGCAGACCAATTTTCTCGGGGCCAACCGGCCGCTGCCCGGTTTCTTCTGGAATGGAGAAACCAGGATGGCCTGCGTGCGCCACGCCATTCGCCAGTCTCTGGAGCATGGTTACGCCCACCATATCCAGCGGCTGATGGTGACCGGCAACTTTGCCCTGCTGTCGGGGATCGATCCTGACGAGGTGGATGACTGGTATCTCGGCATCTATGTGGATGCCATCGAGTGGGTGGAGCTGCCCAACACCCGCGGCATGAGCCAGTTTGCCGATGGCGGCCTGATGGGCAGCAAGCCCTACGCCAGCAGCGGCGCCTATCTCGAGCGGATGGGCCACTACTGCAAGGGGTGCCACTATCAGATCAAAGCACGCCACGGCGACGGAAGTTGCCCCTTCAACAGCCTCTACTGGCACTTTCTCTGGCGCAATCGGGACAAACTTGGCGGCAATCCCCGCCTCGCCCTCCCCTATGCCAACTGGGATGGCCAAGCCGCAGCGCAGCAGCAGGCCATTCTGGCCACCGCGGAGCACTACCTGATCAAGCTGGAGCAGTTGTAAGCGGGCCATGTCCCCTGGCACAGTCACACTGACAAGAGCGCAGCGATTTACGCTGGCAATCAGGCTCACCATCGCACCAAACACCAGCTTGTGACTGGCAAGCAGACGGAGATCCCAATCCTGCGCAGAGCGGTTGAATATCCTGTGGCGGCTGATTATGGTGGTGGCCACATCAGGAGATCAGTCAAGGAAAGACGATATGGAGATAGTGGTTCTCGGTGGCGGCGTGATAGGGGTAACCAGCGCCTGGTATCTGGCCAAAGCGGGTCACAAGGTGACCCTGCTGGAGCGACAAGGTGGCGTCGCCCTTGAAACCAGCCATGCCAACGCCGGGCAGATATCCCCGGGTTATGCGGCCCCCTGGGCGGCCCCCGGCATTCCCCTCAAGGCGGCAAAATGGATGTTGCAAAAGCATGCCCCCTTCACCGTGCGCCCCACCGCCGACCCCTTCCAGCTTCGCTGGATGCTCAGAATGCTCGCCAACTGCACCCCGACCGCCTATGCCACCAACAAGGGGCGCATGGTGCGTCTGGCCGAATACAGCCGCGACTGCATGAAGCTGCTGCGCGACGAGCTGAACATCGATTACGAAGGGCGTCAGCTCGGCACCCTGCAACTGTTTAGAAGCCAGTCCCAGCTCGATGCCAGTCAGCGCGATATCGAGGTGCTGGAGGAGTATGGCGTCCCCTACCAGTCGCTGGATGCCAGCGGCTGCGAAGCGGCAGAGCCTGCGCTGGCGCGGGTGCGCGGCAAAATCGTTGGCGGCTTGCGTCTGCCCGGCGACGAGACCGGCGACTGCTTCCGCTTCACCAAGGCCCTTGCCCTTGAAGCCGAGAAGCTCGGGGTCAAGTTCGTCTTCAACTGCGACATCGACGAGATTGAGCAAGCCCGCGGCCGCGCCGTGGCGGTGCGGGCCGGCGAGCAGCGCTATCGCGCCGATGCCATCGTCTGTGCGCTGGGCAGCTATGCCACCGGCTTTTTGCGGCCGCTGCTGCGCCCGCTCGGGCTGGAGCTGCCTGTCTATCCGGTCAAGGGCTACTCCCTCACCCTGCCGATGATCAATGCCGAGGCCGCGCCGCGCAGTACCGTGCTCGACGAGACCTACAAGGTGGCCATCACCCGCTTTGACGAGCGGATCCGGGTCGGCGGCATGGCGGAGCTGTCGGGCTACAACCTCGCCTTGAATCCGAGACGCCACGACACGCTGGCAATGGTGGTCGGCGATCTCTTCCCCGCAGGGGGCGATATCAGCAAGGCCGAGTTCTGGACCGGCCTGCGTCCCATGACACCGGATGGCACCCCGCTGGTGGGGCCGAGCCCCATTCCCGGCCTCTGGCTCAATACCGGCCACGGCACCCTGGGCTGGACTATGGCGGCCGGTTCGGGTCAGCTGTTGTGCGATCTGATCAGCGGCAGCGAGCCAGCTATCAGCGATGAGGGGCTCACTCTGGCCCGTTACGGCTAGACGCACACACAGTCGGGCTGTTTCACTCGCTTTTCAACCGCTTTATTGACAGGCCACCGCCATAAACGGTGGCCTTTTCGTCTGATGTTGACCTTCTCCCTCCCCGTCTGCCTGAGCGGTGCTCTGGCTGCCGGTTAATGCAGCAAACGGCACAGAATATTGCGCAATTCGACTTGCGCAAGCCGCCACAATCCGTAATGTGGATAGACGCATTTTTCGCAGCGCATATTTTTTAAATGGCCTGTAAACCGCTTGTAAACAGGCGTCGCCAGACAAGGGGTTACGGGTGTCACCACGAGTTTCTTTAGCAGCAATCCAGGGTAGGACAATATGAAAAAAGTAGGTTTGGTCGGTTGGCGTGGCATGGTGGGATCGGTTCTGATGAGCCGGATGCAGGAAGAGCAGGATTTCGCCCATATTCAACCCACATTCTTCACCACCTCCCAGGCCGGTGAGGCCGCTCCCAACTTCGGCGTCGATGCCGGTACTCTGCAAGACGCCTTCGATATCGAGGCGCTGGCCAAGCAGGATATCATCATCACCGCCCAAGGCGGCGACTACACCAAGGATGTCTATCCACGCCTGAAAGCCGCTGGCTGGCAGGGTTACTGGATTGACGCCGCCTCCTCCCTGCGGATGGAGAAAGACGCCGTCATCATTCTGGATCCGGTCAACGGCGACGTTATCGAGCAGGCCCTGAACGACGGCATCAAGACCTTCGTTGGCGGCAACTGCACCGTCAGCCTGATGCTGCTGGCCCTCGGCGGCCTGTTCAAGGCCGATCTTGTGGAGTGGGTGAGCGTGGCCACCTATCAGGCGGCCTCCGGTGGCGGTGCCCGTCATATGCGCGAGCTGGTTACCCAGATGGGGATGCTGCGTGATGAAGTGGCGGTTGAGCTGGCCGATCCTGCCTCCGCCATCCTCGACATCGAGCGCAAGATCACCGAGAAGACCCGCTCCGGCACCCTACCGGTGGACAACTTCGGCGTGCCGCTGGCCGGTGGCCTTATTCCCTGGATCGACACCAAGCTCGACAACGGCCAGAGCCGTGAAGAGTGGAAGGGTCAGGCCGAGACCAACAAGATTTTGGGTATCGAAAACGCCGTGATTCCGGTGGATGGTCTCTGTGTGCGGATCGGCGCCCTGCGCTGCCACAGTCAGGCCTTTACCATCAAGCTGAAAAAGGATGTGCCGCTGGCGGAGATCGAAGCGCTGCTGGCTGCCCACAACGACTGGGTGAAAGTGATCCCCAACGATCGCGATATCACCGCCCGCGAGCTGACTCCAGCTGCCGTCACCGGCACCCTCAGCATTCCGGTGGGTCGTCTGCGCAAGCTCAATATGGGTCCTGAGTATCTGGCCGCCTTTACCGTGGGTGACCAGCTGCTGTGGGGCGCCGCCGAGCCGCTGCGCCGCATGCTGCGTATCCTGCTGGCGCGCTAATCCGCAAGCTATAGGCAGATACAACAAGGGCGGGGAGTCACACTCCCCGCCCTTTTTTATTGCCAGTTTTTATAAGCCCTTTAGCAGGCTCTCACTCTTGCAGTCACTTAAAGCAGGATACGCTGACAGCCGCTGTAGATCTCGGCCCGCCCGGGGCGGCAAAAACCCACCAGCGTCAGCCCGGTCTGCTCGGCCCGCTCGACCGCAAGCTCGGTGGCAGCGGAGATGGCGAGCAAGATCTCCACTCCGGCGCTGGCGCACTTTTGCACCATCTCGAAGCTGGCGCGGCTGGTCACCAGAATGGCACCGTCACGGCGACCCGTGCGGCACAAGTGCCCCACCAGCTTGTCCAGCGCGATATGGCGTCCCACATCCTCGCGAATGGCGAGAATGTTGCCCTCACCATCCAGATGCACTGCCGCATGGGTAGCGCCGGTACGCTGACCCAGCAGCTGGAGCGGGCGCAGCGCGTTCAGCACCTTGTCGATATGCCCTACCGCCAGACGCTGACTGTCGGGCAAGCTTGGCTGGGTGCGGATCACCTGCTCCAGACTCTCGCTGCCGCAGATGCCGCAACCGGTGCGTCCCGCCATGGTGCGCCGCTTCTCTTTGAGGCGATAAACGCAGCGATTGGCCAACGTGATATGCAGCTCAATCCCCTGACAGCCGTCGATCTGCTCGATGTCGTGGATATCGAGCAGGCTGTCGATGATCCCCTCGGATAGCGAAAACCCGATGGCGAAATCCTCCAGATCGGAGGCCGAACACATCATCACACTGTGGGCGATGCCGTTGTAGACCAGCGCCACCGGCGTCTCGGAGGGGAGCGCCATTTCGCTGTCGCAGGTCAGTGCATCGGCGCGGTAGTGCACCACCTCGCGATGGATGGCGCAGCGGGCCAATTCGTTCTGCGCCTCCAGCTCAAGTAGCTCTCTCATGGTGCGACCCCGTCAATGATCTCGGGATCTCTGGCCGAAATGCCGAGCCGCTTCATTTTTGAGAGCAAGGTGGTGCGCTTCATGCCGAGACGGTTGGCCGCCCCCCGCTCGCCAGCGACGATGCCGTTGCAGTCACGCAGGGCAGCGATGATCGCCTCGCGCTCATCAATCGGCCCCTCCTCGGCAAAGAGCGGCGTGGCGGGCTCGTCATAGACCAGGGTCTCAATCTTGTGGTAGCCCTTGAGGGGCATCAGCTCATCGGGCGAGAGGTTGAGCACATGGCCGCGGGTCATCACCACGGCGCGCTCGATGACGTTCTCCAGCTCGCGGATATTGCCGTACCAGGGGAGCGAGACCAGCATCTTCATGGCATCGGCGGGGATCGAGGTGATGGTGCGGCGCATCCGCTTGGCGATCTTCTTGATAAAGAAATTGACCAAGAGCGGAATGTCCTCGCGCCGCTCGCGCAGCGGCGGCAGCTCGATGGGAAAGACGTTGAGGCGGTAGTAGAGATCGCTTCGAAAGCGCTTGTTCTTGACCATGGAGAGCAAATCGCAGTTGGTGGCGGCCACCAGCCGCACATCCACCGCGATGGGGTTGCTGTTGCCCACCCGCTCCAGCTCGTGCTCCTGCAATACCCGCAACAGTTTGGGTTGCAAGTCCAGCGGCATATCCCCCACTTCGTCGAGGAACAGGGTGCCCTTGTGGGCCCGCTCGAAGCGGCCGATCCGCTGGGTCAGAGCGCCGGTAAAGGCCCCCTTCTCGTGGCCAAAGAGATCGCTCTCGATAAGACCGGTGGGAATGGCGGCGCAGTTCACCTTCACCATCTCGTGGTCGTGGCGGGCACTCAGGGCGTGAATGGCCTGGGCGATCAGCTCCTTGCCGGTGCCGGTCTCGCCGAGGATCAGCACGGTACTGTCGCTCTCGGCCACCAGCCGCACCTTCTCCAGCACGCTCTCCATCACCGCGCTCTGGTAGATGATGTGGGGGAACTCCCCCTGCATCTGCGGCTCGTTGATGCGAATGGTCTTCTCTTTGGCGCCGTTGGTGTTGGAGATCTCCTGCTGCGCCTGCACGTTGTTCATGGCAATGGCCGTACGTGCCGCCACCTGCTCCAGCAAGGAGATATCGATATCGGCAAAGAAGTCGGCGTTGGGGTGCGAGAGGATCAGCACCCCCAGCAGGTTGCCCCGATAGCGCAGCGGCAAAATGCAGGAGCTGTCGGCCTCGGGGGGCAGGATCTGGGAGGTAAAGCGGCAGCGATTGCTGCAGCCGTGACCGTGTTCGCGATAGACGAAAAACGGCTCGCTGTGGCCAAGGGCACCCTGCAGGCACTTCTTTTCAAAACAGGAGTGATCGATGATGCCCGGCTGATCGCTCTGGTGCTGATTGACCAGATAGCTCTTGAAGCTGTCGGAGGTGGCGTTGTACTCCGCCAGACACAAGCTGCTGATGCCGAAGTGGTGATGCAGGATGGTAAACAGGCTCTTGGGCAGCTCGGCGATGCGCACCAGTTTGATCACTGCATTGGTCACATCCACCAGAATTTTGCAGCTGTCGCGCTCAAGGCGCAGGGAGTTGGCCTGCTCCAGAGTGCGCTCCTTGTCGAGCACGTTCTCCAGCGCAATGGCGATAATGGCCGCCAGCTGGGTCAGTTTGGCCAGGGTCTCCATGGTGAAGCTGTCGAGCTGGGTGTTGATAAACTCGACCCCGCCCAAGTGGCTGCGGGCGGTGGTGATGGGGAGCTGGCAGTAGGAGCGCAGCCCCCCGTAGACCCCTTCGCGATCCAGCGCCGGGCAGCGATTCTCAAAGCGGGCGGCAGCGAGAATGATGGCCTGTTCCGGGGTCTCTTTGGTAGGACGGGGGGAGAGGTGCAGCTCTGCCTTGGGGCAGACCAGATGCTTTGGGCCGGAATGTCCCATGAAGTAGAAGATGGCCTCCTCGTCCGCACCCATGTTGAGGATCAGGTTGACCCGGGTTACGCCGCCGAAGCTGGCATCTATCTTGTTGAGTTTGTTGATAAAATCATCGAGCGTCACGGCCGACAGGAGGGATTTGGAGAGCAGGAGGAAACCGTCGTCCCAGATGGGAGAGATCTCGTCCAGGGGGATGGCACTCACATTTAGCATTGCGGCCTCACGTTATATCGATTTAGTCACCAGTCAGGCTGTCCATGCCATCGCATCACGACAAGCCCCCGTCACCAAAATAAATAGCCACAGCCCGTAAAAGTGGCTGCTAATAAGAAAAGCGGTGACGAAAATTGTCGCATGTTGCAATTCCAGAGTTGTTATTAACGAACGACAACAAAAAGTAACATCGTTATCGGGGGATATATTGGAATGGCGACTCATCATAGATGAGCTCAAATTTCATTACAATCCGATTTAATATATCTGATAGCCATATTTAACCGGTTATTTCATCAGTTCTTGATCTCAATTAAGGCGCCCGAAAAGTGGGCTGCCGTCAACTGTCAGATCTGCCTCTCCTCTTCGCTGGCTGCGGTTTTCGAGATGGCGTTTACTGCCCATCCGTCGGCAGTTTATGAGGTGATGATCCGGCTGTGGCAGCACTTCAGGCCACCGAAGATAAAGAGGGCCGACAGGCTCTGGAAGGCCATCAGCAGCCAGCTGGCGTTGTCGGCAAGCTCGGTAGTGACGCTCTGGTGGGTGAGGTAGATCAGCAGGGTGATCACCCCCAGCAGCAGGCAGTTGATCAAGGTGGTGGAGATAAACCCGATCAGCCAGGCACTGGAAATACTCAAGGCAGAAAATACGCTGCTCATGGCGAGCCGCGCTGCCATAAAACAGCCGAAAAAACCGAAGCCCAGCAGAAATATCATCTCGTCGCGCCAAATATAGCAACCTATTCCCAGCAATATCGCCGCCAGATAGGTGCCAACATAGAAAAGTCCGAATAAGCGACCAATTTCATGTTGCATCATTTACTCCCCTTTCTTTGGGTAATAAAAGGGTGCCCGACTCGATAAATCCGAGTCGGGTTCCCTTATTTGTGCAGAACCTCTTTTTTAGGGCGATCAGCCTTTGGCTGCGCTGCGCAATTTCGCCTTGAGCGCGCTGTATTCAGTCTGGACGTACACTTCCGCCTCAGGCTGATTGTCGATGCGCTCTATCTTCACCGCGCAGTACTTGTACTCCGGCGTGTGGGAGACGGGATCGACGTGCTCGATGGTGAGCTCGTTGCAGGCCCCGATCCACCACTGGTAGGTCATGTAGACCACCCCGGCGTTGACCCGGTCGTTGTAGTTGGCCCGGGTGATCACCTTGCCACGGCGCGACGAGATCCAGACCAGCGCCTGATCCTTCACCCCAAGCTTTTTGGCATCGCTCGGGTGGATCTGCACATAGCCCGGCTCATCGGCCAGGGTCTGCAGCGCCGAGCAGTTGCCGGTCATGGAGCGGCAGGAGTAGTGACCCACCTCACGCACGGTGGAGAGCACCAGCGGGTACTCGGCACAGGGCTGCTCCAGCGGCGGCCGCCACTCGGAGGCGATCAGCTGACCCTTGCCGCTCGGGGTGGTGAACACATTCCCCTCGAACAGAGTGCTGGTGCCCGGGTGATCCTCTGTCGGGCAAGGCCACTGCACACTCTTGAGATCGGCCATCTTGTCGTAGCTGACCCCGGCATAGAGCGGGCAGAGCGCACGCATCTCGTCCCAGATCTCTTCGGTGTTGTGGTACTCCATGGGGTAACCCATGGCGGTCGCCATCAACGAGAAGATGGCCCAGTCCGGCTTCACGTTTTCAGGGGGCGTCACCGCCTTGTAGAAACGCTGGAAGCCGCGATCCGCCGAGCTGTAGACCCCTTCATGCTCGCCCCAACTGGTGGCGGGCAGAATGACGTCGGCCATCTCGGCGGTCTGGGTCATGAAGATATCCTGCACGATCACCAGCTCCATCCCCGCCAGAGTGCGGCGGAACTGACCCAAGTCAGCCTCGGTCTGGGCCGGGTCTTCACCGAAGATGTAGAAGGCCTTGCACTTGCCCTCCTCTACCTTGTGGCCAAGCTCCGTCAGGCGATAGCCGGGTTTCTGGGACAGAGACTCCACGCCCCACGCCTTGGCAAACTTGGCGCTGATGGCGGGATCGGCCACCGACTGATAACCCGGGAACTGATGCGGCAGCATCCCCATGTCACAGGTGCCCTGCACGTTGTTCTGACCGCGCACCGGTCCGCAGCCGGTGCCGCGGCGACCGAAGTTGCCGGTCAGCAGCGCCAGACCCGCCAGCCCCTTGACCACGTCCACTGCCTGACCGTACTGGGTCACCCCCATGCCCCACAGGATCATGGAAGCAGGCGACTCGGCGTAGGTGCGAATGGCGGCGCGGATATCGGCGGCTTTGAGGCCAGTGATCCCCTCGACATATTCCGGGGTGTACTTGGCCACTGTCGCCTTGAAGGTCTCGAACCCTTCGGTGTAGTTGGCGACAAATGCCTTGTTGTAGAGCCCTTCATTGATCAACACGTTGGCGAAGGCGTTAACCAGCGCCATGTTGGAACCGTTTTTGAGCGGCAGCCACTGATCGGCGATGCGGGCGGTCTCCACCATGCGGGGATCACACACAATCACCTTGGCCCCGTTTGCCTTCGCCTTGAGGATATGGCGGGCGACGATGGGGTGAGAGTCAGCAGCGTTGTAACCAAACACCAGCAGGCACTTGGTCTCTTGAATTTCGGGAATGGCGTTGCTCATGGCGCCGTTGCCTACAGTTGTCTCCAGACCGGAGACTGAGGGTGCGTGTCACACCCTCGCGCAGTGGTCGACGTTGTTCGTTCCAATCACCGCACGGGCAAATTTCTGCATCACATAGTTGGCTTCATTGCCGGGGCCACGGGCAGAGCCGGTGGTCATGATGGCGTCCGGGCCATATTTCGCCTTGATGGCAGAGAGACGGCTGCTGGCAAACTCGATCGCCTCATCCCAGGAGACAGCCTCGAACTTGCGACCGCGCTCGCGGCGGATCATCGGGCTCTTGAGACGGGGGGTCAGCAGGTTGGTGTCGTTCAAGAAATCCCAACCGTAATAGCCCTTGAGGCAGAGCTGCCCCTCGTTGGTCCGGCCGTTGGCGCCTTCGGCCCCCACCACCTTGTCGTTTTCAACCAGCAGGTTGATTTTGCAACCGGTGCCGCAATAGGGGCACACGGTAATGACTTTTTTCATGACTCACACTCTTGTTTGTTAACGAAAAACGGCTCGGCAAGCCCGCTCACACCCGCGCCGGCATCGCCAGCAGTGCCTCGGCACTGGCCAGCTGCTTCTGCCGGTTCAGGTTTTCAAGATGCTCCGGCGTGACCAGCCGCAGCGCCTGGGTCGGACACACCTCGACACAGGCCGGGCCCGCCTCGCGGTGACGGCAGAGATCGCACTTGAGCGCCTGCGCCTTGGTCTGCGGACGCTTGAAGAGCGAATCGGCAGCGGGTGCCACCTCTTTGAGCACTACCGCCATGGCGCCGTAAGGACAGGCCACCACGCAGGACTTGCAGCCGATGCAGCGCTCCTGCAACACCTTGACGCAACCATCCTCACTGACGATGGCATTGTTCGGGCAGGCCATGGCGCACGGCTTGTCTTCACACTGGCGGCAGAGCACCGGCGTGGTCACCTTGCTGCCCACGATCACCTTCAGGCGCGGCTGAAAGTAGCTGTCCTTGGAGACCAGATGTCCATCCTCGATGGCAAGATGCAGGCCGCCCTCCCGCTCAAGGGTCCCGCTGCAAGACCCTGACTGGTGTGAAACGGCGCAGGCCACCTCACAGGTACGACACCCAATACAGAGACTGGGATCTGCAATCACGAAGCTGTTCATAGAGAGGGATCCTAAATGGTTCGTTACACCGGGCCGCCCGCCGACAGGCAAAGAGGCGGCCAGCCCCCCACAAAGCATTTATCAGACCAAAACGGGCCAAGGGTGCGATAAAAATTCACAAGCAACTGAAAATAAAGAAGTAATTAGAAAGAATAACGTGCTAATTGCCACCACTGACGAGGGTGACGACGGGGTGGGAAGTGTGATCGACACGACAAAAGTGACGAGCTCGACACCGGCTGACAAAGGCTATCACCCTGCCCTTTCAGCTCAAGCGAACAAACAACAACCAATCAATGACTAATTTATTGATCTCGGACAGATTATGCGCCGATTGCCCTTTTTACCCCCTACCCGATTGGATAGCATGCTTCAGTTGGCAACCAGCTCCGTTGAGTTTTTTCCATACAGAAGCACAAAGTACTCCTCAACTCAGAACAGCAGACTGTGACTAGCTTACAGAGTGATTAGGGTTACTGGCTGTCACACACAATTTTTTAACGCCAGAGTAAAATTAAAACAGGTTATATTTAGCATATGATTCGACCAACAAGAACGTGGCAATTATTTGAACAGCTAGTTGTAAAGATTTTAGAAGAAAATGATTTTATAGCTATAAAAAATGATGTTAGGGGAGATAATGGTTTTGACTTGTTAGCTCGCTATAAAAATGAAGACTGGGCTATTGAAGTAAAATTTTATCGTACTGCTCGAGCTCAATACTCGCTTATTGATGCAGCAGCTAGTCGGCTAGCTATAAATGGTGCTTCTGCGCAAGTCCAGAAAGGCATGCTAGTTGTTTCTTGTATTATACCATCAGAACTAAGAGTTATTATCCAAGATAAGTTTAATATTACTCTAATCGACCGAGTAGATTTAAAATCATGGTGCAAAAACAATCCATCTCTGGCCGAAGAGTTAGGTACTATATTAGAATCCACACCTTACGAATCTTTAGATGTAAAACCTGTAAATAAGAATTCGAAATCACCTCTTACTCTTAACTCCCTTAGCCTCACCAAGCCACAGGCATTAGATACTAGAGGGACTACCCTAATACAAGAACTAGGTCTTATCAAAAAAGGAAAGACCAGTTGGTCTGCATATGAAAAAATATGTGACAAAATACTTAGATACCTGTTTTCAAATGATCTTCATGGGTGGCATTCTCAAAAAAGAACGGATGATGGGCTTCATCGATATGACTATGTATGTCGTGTAAAGCCTACGACTGAATTTTGGAAATTTGTCATTGATCACCTTGATAGTCGATATGTTCTTTTTGAGTTTAAAAACTATTCTGGGAAAATAAAGCAAGGACAAGTGCTTACAACAGAGAAGTACTTATTAGAACGAGGACTTAGACGCGTGGCATTTATTATCACTCGAGTCGGAGCAGATCAGAATGCGATTACCATGATGCAGGGCGCAATGAGAGAACATGGTAAATTAATGCTTGTATTAAATGATGAAAAGGTAAGCGAGATGCTCAAAATGAAAGAGCAAGGCGAAGATCCTTCTGATCTTCTCTTTGAAATTGCAGATGATTTTCTACTAAGGCTACCTCGATAGTTAAGAGCTATAGATACAGTGCAGAGCAACGGTACCATAATAAAAATTCATATGTGCAGTTATTGTGCAATTAAACATCATTATCACATAAATCATTTCAGGATAAGAATAAATGTCTCATTATATTGAAAAACTTTCGATTACAAACTACAAATCTTGTAAAAGCCTTGGTATAACATTGACCCCCTATACACCATTGGTAGGTTATAATAACGCTGGCAAATCAAATATTCTCTCTGCATTAGAATGGCTAGTAAAAGAAAGAGTACTATCTAGTGAGGATTACAATAATATTGATACAGATATTATTGTTGAAGGTAAAATATGTGGCATCTCCGAAGAGATAATTCTACGACTCAGTGAGGAGCATCGAGCATCTTTACAGCCATACATTCAAGATGGCGTTGCTATAATAAAAAGAACCCAGCCTACTGGTGCAACAAAAAAAGCTGATTTATTATTGGAGATTTTCAATTTCGAGTCAGGCGAGTTTAAAAACAATCCTCGTGGAATATGGAATGCAATCAAATGTCTATTTCCGGAGCCAATTAAAGTTGGCGCAATGGAAAATGCTTCTGAAGATGCAGGAAAAGCAAAAAGCACTTCAACTATAGGTAAACTTTTAAAAGAATTTTGCTCTGCACTTAATGAACAACATTCGAAAGTCGTTAATCGAAATTTAAATGCAATAAGAAGAAGGATGAGTGCGGATGGGGAAAGACGGTTAGATGAATTAGCAGAAATTGATAAATCCATAAATGACAAAATTGAAAATCTATTTCCTGGAATCAGTTTAAAACTACATTTTGACGTTCCTGATTTTGAAGATATATTTAACGCAGGGACAGTAAAAGTCTATGAGAATAAATTAGACGGACGAGATATTGCATCATATGGCCATGGTGCTCAAAGATCAGTTCAGATGGCGTTAATACAACACCTTGCCGAGATTAAGCAAAGCTCAGACTCCCCAACAACAACTCTATTATTGATTGATGAACCAGAACTTTATTTACATCCATTTGCTATTGAACAGGTTAGAGAGGCTCTCTATCAATTATCTTTGCATGGATATCAAGTAATTTATACCACTCATTCAGCTCAAATGATTACAGCTGATCGTGCACAGCATACATTATTTGTTAGAAAATCAGGTGAATTAGGCACGCATATCCGAACACCACTACGTGAAGCCCTTAGCATTGCAGTTCCAGATGCAGCAGCTCAAGCCGGCCATCTATTTTCCCTAAGTCAATCCACCCAAATTTTATTTGCAAACGCAGTTATTCTAACCGAAGGTAAGACAGAATTAAGATTGCTGCCTTCTATATATCAAAAAATCACAAATAAAACACTTGGCCAACATAATATTGCGTTAATTGAAACAGGATCGGTCGATAATATTGGTAAAACAATGCGAATATTGCATGAAATGGACTTACCTTCTAAAGGTATAGTGGATTTAGACTATGTATTTAAAGGTGCAATTCACAACGGACATATCAGCCGTGATGACGACGCTCTAATCATCTTAAATGAAATATTGAAAAAACTTCAGAGTGAAAAGAAAATTGAAATGAAAGGTGAAATACCTAATGCAAAGCATTGCGCCATTATGGCGGAAGATCCAAGCTCTCATGGCGCCATTAATTCATTACACGATAGGCTATTAGAGAAAAACATTTGGCTCTGGAAGCGTGGAGCTATAGAATCACACCTTGGCCTTCGTTCTAAAAATGAAAATGAATGGGCTAGATTTAAATCCAGCATCGACAACACAGATATTGGAATAAAAAATTCTTGTGCTGATTTTAATAGCGTTGATGCATTGATAAAATGGCTACGATAACACCTTTAAGCCATCGGCCATTTCAATATTAAACATAAAATAATCACAAGCATGGTAGGGTGCAATAAGCGCAGCGCATTGCACCTCTTGCATTTTTAATTAGCGGTGCAATTCACTTCGTTCATTGCACCCTACATTTTTCCCTTCCAAATAAAGACTCTATTGCTACCCAACAACTTCCCCTTTCTCATCCTGCCAGCAATTAATTAGTCACTATTTTATCGTCTGTTTTTCACTCAGCTCGGTAAAAAATAGTGGCCAAAGCGCTTCCCCAGATAAAACAAACGGTTGCCCGCAGAGCGGGTGAATATTTCAATCAACGGCCAATTAATAACCTTACTCAAAAGGACGTTTTGATTATTTATACCTGAGCATGAACCCGCAGAGTGTGTGTCATTATAAGCTTAACGACAGATGAACAGACTGTGTCCCATGAAACGCATCTTTATATCCGATTAGCTCCCTTCCCATCGCAATCCTTTGATTTCCCCCCGATGTTGTATCCACACATACCTGATGTGTTCGGGGCGATCTGCTGTGGCAAACGTGTAAACATCAAACTGACAAGATGAACTCATGAACTGTGATAAACAACAAGCCATGTCCGGCGTCATGCTGGCGGCGATTGGCGTAGTCTATGGCGATATCGGCACCAGCCCGCTCTATACCTTGCGCGAGTGCCTGTCAGGTCAATTCGGGTTCGGCGTCGAGCCGGCCTCCATTCTCGGCTTTCTCTCGCTGATCTTCTGGCTGCTGATCCTGGTGGTGTCGGTCAAGTACCTCTCCTTTGTGATGCGGGCCGACAACGCTGGCGAGGGTGGCATTCTCACCCTGATGTCGCTGGCGACCCGCAACGCCTCCACCCGCTGGACACCGCTGCTGATCATCCTCGGCCTGATTGGTGGCAGCTTCTTCTATGGCGAGGTGGTGATCACCCCGGCGATGTCGGTGATGTCGGCCATCGAGGGTCTGAGCATTCTCACCCCCGCCCTCGACCCCTATATCGTCACCCTCTCGGTGCTGGTGCTGACCCTGCTGTTTGCCATCCAGAAACATGGCACCGCCATGGTGGGCAAGCTGTTTGCCCCCATCATGCTGATCTGGTTTATGACGCTGGCGGTGCTGGGGCTGCGCGGCATCATCCACAACCCCGAGGTGCTGGGTGCGCTCAACCCCATATGGGCGGTGCGCTTCTTTATCCAGTACCAGACCACCTCCTTCTTTGCTCTCGGCGCCGTGGTGCTGGCCATCACCGGTGTGGAGGCGCTCTACGCGGATATGGGCCACTTTGGCAAAAATCCAATTCGCCTCGCCTGGTTTATCGTGGTGTTGCCGTCGCTGGTGCTCAACTACTTCGGGCAGGGTGCGCTACTGCTGAGTAACCCCGCCGCCATTGCCAACCCCTTCTTCCTGCTCGCGCCGAAATGGGCGCTGGTGCCGCTGCTGCTGCTGGCAACCATGGCGACGGTGATCGCCTCGCAGGCGGTGATCTCCGGGGTCTTTTCGCTGACCCGGCAGGCGGTGCGGCTCGGTTATCTCTCCCCCATTCGCATCGTTCATACCTCAGAGCAGGAGTCCGGCCAGATCTATATTCCGGTCATCAACTGGATGCTCTATATCTCGGTGGTGATCGTCATCATGAGCTTCGAGCACTCCAGCAATCTGGCGGCGGCCTACGGCATCGCGGTGACCGGCACCATGGTGCTCACCTCCATCCTCTCCTGCTCGGTGGCCAAGAACAGCTGGCACTGGAACAAGTATCTGGTGGCCATCCTGTTTGCCGCGCTGCTCTGTATCGACGTGCCGCTGTTTGCCGCCAACCTCGCCAAGATCTTCTCCGGCGGCTGGCTGCCGCTCACTCTGGGCGCAGTGATGTTCACCGTGATGACCAGCTGGAAGAGCGAGCGCTTTCAGCTTATTCGTCGCCTGAACGAGCACGGCAACTCCCTTGAGCCGATGATCGCCTCGCTGGAGAAATCCCCGCCGACCCGGGTGGCCGGCACTGCCGTCTATATGTCGCGGGTGGTCAACGTGATCCCCCATGCGCTGCTGCACAACCTCAAGCACAACAAGGTGCTGCACGAGCGGATCATCCTGCTCACCCTGCGGGTGGAAGATGTGCCCTACGTCCACAATGTGCGCCGGGTCTGCATCGAGCAGCTCTCCCCCACCTTCTGGCGGGTGGTAGCAAGCTACGGCTGGCGCGAGACCCCGAACGTGGAGGAGATCTTCCACCGCTGCAACGCCGAGGGGCTGAGCTGCCGGATGATGGAGACCTCGTTCTTTATGGCCCACGAGTCGCTCATCATGAAAGACCGCCCCTGGTATCTCTATCTGCGCGGCAAGCTCTTTATGCTGCTGCAGCGCAACGCCCTGCGCGCCCCGGATCAGTTCGAGATCCCGCCCAACCGGGTTATCGAGCTGGGTTCGCAGGTGGATATCTGATGGCGGGTTGATGGCCTTTTGATGGCGTAGAAAACCTCAGCAAATAGAGAGGGAGGCATGGGCCTCCCTCTTCTTTTCCGTTAACCCCGATTACCGGCCCCCTCATCCCCGGCCCTTCTCCCGCAAGGGGAGAAGGGGGCAAACTACGGCGACCATATGCTGTAAACGGTGCAATTCACTGCGTTCATTGCACCCTGTTCCCGGTATGCTGCCGATATATTTGCGTTCTCGTGCGTCCGATTACGCTTCGCTAATCGAACCTACGGTTTCAACACAGACGGGCTCTATCCGAACAGACAGACCGCCGTAGGGTGCAACAAGCGCAGCGCCGTGCACCGTGACCATATGGCTGACTTTCCCCCTCATCCCCAGCCCTTCTCCCGCGAGGGGAGAAGGGAGCAAACCACGGCGACCATATGTTGCCAACGGTGCAATTCACTTCGTTCATTGCACCCTACGCCTTCCCACCGATGCCCTAAGCGCAGACGAATCACCCTTTCGTCCCTTGTCACGACCCCCGCATTCAGCCGTGTCGGGGGGTGACGAACCCTCTTGGCGGCTTCGTCACAAGTGACGAACGTCACAGTTCGACAGCCATGCCAGCCCTTTCACCCAACCACACCAATATTTTTATTCATTTAAAAACAACCAGTTAAAACCAATTTTCCTGCAAAAACCATTCTGGCCCGTATCTTGCCAACCTGCCCCTACTTTCTCCGTTCGCGACACGACAAGGTAGGCTATGAACCGCTTCGTTATCGCTGACCCCAAGCTTTGTATCGGCTGTGGCACCTGTATGGCGGCCTGCAGCGAGGTACACAAGGCGCAAGGTTTGCAGCAAGCCCCCCGTTTAACCGTTATGCGACACGAGCAGGCGACCATGCCGGTTCAGTGCCGTCACTGTGACGATGCCCCCTGCATCAAGGTGTGCCCGGTCGAGGCAATTCGCCAAACCGGCGATTGCGTGCAACTCAACGAGTCGCTCTGCATCGGCTGCAATCTCTGCGCTGTGGCCTGCCCCTTTGGCGCTATCCAGAGCGGCGGCAGCCGTCCGGTGGCCGTGGCCACCAGTTACGACACCTATATCCCCTGCTCCATCCGCTCCAGCAACCCCTCCACCTCCGCCGGTCTGCGCTGCTTTGGCGAGGATCTGCTGAGCTGGGAGCCGGGCGTGCGCAGCATCGCGGTCAAGTGTGACCTGTGCGAGTTTCGCGCCGAAGGCCCGGCCTGTGTCAGTGCCTGCCCCTCCCAGGCACTGAAGCTGGTCAATGACGGCGACACCGAACGCGCCGCCCGTATCCGTCGCCAGCAAGCGGCCGACACCAACCCGCAAGGGGCCTCTGCCTTCTCGGCGCCTGCCACGGCGCTCCCTGCATCCGATTTATCTACCACAGAGGGAGTTCGCTGATGTTGTCCCCCCTTGTAATGGCTACGCTCCTGCTCTTTTTGCTGGGCGCTGCCGCCGGTTTGCTCCTGCAAAAGTTGCCCGCACTGGCCAACCGTCTCAATAGCGGTTTTGCCCTGCTGGGCTCGCTCGCGGGTCTGGTCGCCGCCATCCAGATCTTTGCCCAAGGCGCCCCCGTCGACGGCCAACTCTGGCTGCTGGGTTCGGTTCACCTCGACATGCTGGCCGCGCTGATGCTGCTGGTGATTAGCACCGTCGGCGTCGCCGTCGCCCTCTACTCCTTTGCCTATATCCGCGAATATCAGGGCAAGGGGGATGTGGCCATCGGCGCGCTGATGAACCTCTTCCTCTTTGCCATGGTGGGCATGGTGCTGGCCGACAACGCGCTCGGTTTCTTGCTCTGCTACGAGCTGGTGACCCTCACCACCTACTGGCTGGTCAAGACCAACCCCGAGGCCGCCAAACAGAGCCGTCTCTACTTGGTGATGAACCATATCGGCATGGCGCTGGTGCTGGTCGCCTTCTGGCTGCTCTGCCGCGAAAGCGGCTCGCTGGAGTTCGCCGCGCTGCGCGAGCACCATCTGGCGGGCACATTGGCATCCCTGGTGTTCCTGCTCAGCTTCTGCGGCTTTGGCCTGCGCGCCGGTTTCGTGCCGCTGCACGGCTGGCTGCCGGTGGCCGAGCCCGTTGCCCCCTCCCATATCTCGGCGCTGATGTCCGGCGTCATGGTGAAGCTGGGTCTCTTTGGCATCTTGCGAGTCAGCATCGATTTTCTCGGCGCCAACCAGCTCTGGTGGGGCTATGTGGTGCTGATCTTCGGTGCCTGTTCGGCGGTGCTCGGGGTGCTGTTTGCGCTGGCCGAGCATGACCTCAAGCGGCTGCTCGCCTACCACACGGTGGAGAACATCGGCATCATCCTGATGGGGATGGGCATCGGCATGATCGGCATCGCCAACCAGCAACCGGCACTGGTGGTGCTGGGGCTGCTCGGCGCCCTCTATCACCTGCTCAACCACGCCATCTTCAAGAGCCTGCTCTTTATGGGCACCGGCTCGGTGATGTTCCGCCTGCACACCCGCGATATGGACAAGATGGGGGGGCTGGCCAAGCTGATGCCCTGGACTGCGCTGGCGTTCCTCATCGGTGCCATGGCCATCTCGGCGCTGCCGCCGCTGAACGGCTTTGTCAGCGAGTGGTTTATCTATCAGTCGCTCCTTTCCATGACCAAACTCGGCACCTCTGTCGTTGCGCCGCTCGCGGTAGTGATGCTGGCGGTAACCGGAGCCATGGCGGTGATGTGTTTCGTCAAGGTGTACGGCATCTGCTTCTGCGGCGCCCCGCGCAGCGAACACGCGAGCCACGCCCGCGAAGTGCCGGGCGCCATGGTGGCAGGCACCCTGCTGCTGGCCGCCGTCTGTCTGGTGCTGGGTCTGGGCGCCCCCTGGATTGCCCCCCATATCGCCAGCTATGGCCAAGCCTTGGTAAGCGACCAAATGAACGTGGCCACTGGCGCCACCCTGCTGCCACTCGACAGCTCACAGGCGATCCTCTCACCACCCGTTATCGCCATCACCCTGCTGGGTCTGTTCCTCATCCCGTTGCTGGTACTGGCCATCTTCAAGGGGCCCAAGCTCGGTCGTCGTCACGCTGGCACCCCGTGGGCCTGTGGTTACGCCTATGAGGAGCGCATGAGCCTTACCTCTGGCGGTGTCACTCACACCTTGCGCCAACTCTGCGCGCCGCTCTATCGCAAGCAGCCGCAGCTCGATCTGGCCAGCGCCCTGCACGGGGTGAGCGCCTCCCCCTCTGCCGCTGGCTGGCTGTTGCACGGTGTTGTGCTGGCGCTCTTTATCCTGATGGCTGTAGGAGTCTGATATGCCTGTTCTTGAAATGCCGAGCTGGGGCATGGTTGCCCTCGCCCTGACCCAGGCCATCGCCATGCTGGCGCTGGCACCGCTCGCCACCGGTTTCAACCGGGTGCTGCGGGCCAAGATGCACTCCCGTCAGGGGCCGGGCCTGCTGCAGGATTACCGGGATATCGCCAAGCTCCTGCGCCGTCAGGAGGTGACCCCCGAGCCTGCCGGCATCATCTTCAACCTGATGCCTGCGCTGCTCATCGCCGCCCTCTTGCTGGTAGGGATGGCGCTGCCGACCCTGACTCACGAGTCCCCCTTCCCCATCGCCGGGGATCTCATCACCGATATCTATCTGTTCGCCATCTTCCGCTTCTTCTTCTCCCTCTCGGGGCTCGACAGCGGCAGCATGTTTGCAGGTATTGGTGCCCGCCGCGAACTGACCCTCGGCATTCTGGTGGAGCCCATTCTGGTGCTCGCCTGCTTCATCATGGCGATGATGGTGGGCAGCTCGGATCTGGGCAACATCAGCAGCTATGTGGCGACCCAGCCACTGGCCGCTCCCATCGCCACCCTGCTGGCCGGTGCCGCCTGCGCCTTCGCGGTGTTTGTCGAGATGGGCAAGCTGCCCTTTGACTGCGCCGAAGCCGAGCAGGAGCTGCAGGAGGGGCCGCTTACCGAGTACTCCGGTGCGGGCCTGGCCCTGCTCAAGCTCTCCATCGGCCTCAAGCAGCTGGTAGTGGTGCAGCTCTTTCTGGTGATTTTCCTGCCCTTCGGCAAGGCGACCAACTGGAGTCTGCCGGCACTTATCGGCGCGGCGCTGATCCTCGCCTGCAAGCTGCTGGTGGCCTTTTTGCTGGCCGGCATCATCGAAAACGCCATGGCCCGTACCCAGTTCGTGCGCACCCACAAGCTCACCCGCTACGGCTTGGGGCTGGCCCTGCTGGCGCTGCTCGCCTATCTGGTCGGGGTCTGAGCCATGCCCGCCAGCACAGCAATTTTTTCCAATTTCATCATTTGTGAATGCTCATTCCCGAACATTAAAGTGAGAACTGCATGACCATCGCCATTTCGGATCGCATCGGCTGCGACTACATCCAGCAGGTGCGAGCACAACTGCCCCACGCCATCGTCGACGAGGAGTGGCAAACCGCCGATCAGGCCACCATCACCGTCAAACCCACCAGTCTGGTCGAGACCGCCAGCCTGATCTTCCATCAGCTGGGGGGCTGGCTTCCGCTCTCCTTTGCCAATGACGAGCGCAGCCTCAACGGCCACTTCGCCGTCTACCACGTCTTCTCCATGGAGGGCGACACCAAGTGCTGGATCACCGTCAAGGTGCTGGTGGATGCCGATACCCAGGAGTACCCCTCCATCACCCCGACCATTCCGGCGGCGGTGTGGGGCGAGCGGGAGATCCGCGACATGTTCGGCCTACGCGCCATCGGTCTGCCGGATGAACGCCGTCTGGTGCTGCCGGACGACTGGCCGGAGGATATCCATCCCCTGCGCAAGGACGCCATGGATTACCGCCAGCGCCCGATGCCCACCACCGACACCGAGACCTACCCCTTCGTCAACGAGCTCGGCAGTGATGCCAACCGCATCGTGCCGGTCGGCCCGCTGCACATCACCTCGGACGAACCGGGCCACTTTCGTCTGTTCGTCGATGGGGAAGACATCATCGATGCCGACTACCGCCTCTTCTATGTCCATCGCGGCATGGAGAAGCTGGCGGAAACCCGGATGGGCTACAACGAAGTGGCGTTTCTGACCGACCGGGTCTGCGGCATCTGCGGTTTTACCCACAGCGTCGCCTACACCACCTCGGTAGAGAACGCCATGGGTATTCCGGTGCCGGAGCGGGCCAAGATGATCCGCGCCGTGCTGCTGGAGGTGGAGCGCCTGCACAGCCATATCCTCAACATCGGCCTGTCGAGCCACTTCACCGGTTTCGACACCGGCTTTATGCAGTTCTTCCGGGTACGGGAAAAATCCATGACCCTGGCCGAGCTGCTGACCGGTGCGCGCAAGACCTACGGCCTCAACCTGATTGGCGGGGTACGCCGTGACATCTTCAAGGAAGATCGCATCAAGGGTGCCCAGCTGGTGCGGGAACTCCGTGATGAGCTCAAACCCCTGGTGGCCATGCTGCTGGATACCGCCAACATCTCCTCCCGCCTCATCGGTATCGGCAAGCTCGAGCCACAGATTGCCCGCGATTTCAGCTGCGTCGGCCCCATGGTGCGGGCGAGCGGCTTCAAGCGCGACGTGCGCCGGGTCCACGACTTTGCCGGCTACCGCGAGCTGCCGATGGAGATCCAGACCAAGGCGGGTTGCGATGTGCAGTCCCGGGTGCTGGTGCGCATCCACGAGCTCTACGACTCCCTCGACATGATTGAGTTTGGTCTTGAGCACCTGCCGGAAGGGCCGCTTTTGACCGAAGGGTTCACCTACCAGCCGGGCAAGTTTGCGCTGGGCTTTACCGAGGCGCCCCGCGGCGAGAACGTCCACTGGAGCATGACCGGAGACAACCAGAAGCTGTTCCGCTGGCGCTGCCGCGCCGCCACCTACGCCAACTGGCCCGCCCTGCGCTACATGCTGCGCGGCAATACCGTGGCGGATGCGCCGCTCATCATCGGCAGTCTGGATCCCTGCTACTCCTGTACCGACCGGGTCACTCTGGTCGACCCCAAGAAGGGCAAATCCACCGTGGTCTCCTACAAGGAGATCGAGCGCTACGGCATCGATCGCAAAAACTCTCCGCTGAAATAAGGGGTCATCATGATCAAGCTGTTCAAGACCATCCTCAAGGCTGGCACCCCGACCGCCAAGTACCCCTTCGCCCCTTACGAGGTGAACCGGGATTTTCGCGGCAAACCCAAATATCAGGCGGATCAGTGCATCGCCTGCGCCGCCTGCACCAAGGCCTGCCCGGCCAATGCGCTGGTGATGGAAGTGGACATGGAGACCGGCGAACGGCGCTGGGAGATCTCCATGGCGCGCTGCATCTTCTGCGGCCGCTGCGAGGAGGTCTGCCCGACCCGCGCCATCGCCCTCTCCCCCGAGTTCGAGCTGGCGGTGACCAACAAGGCGGATCTCTATGAGGAGGCCCGCTTTGCGCTGGCCCCCTGCACCCTGTGCGGCACCTACTTTGCCCCGAGCAAACTGGTGGCGCTGGTGGAGGACACCCTCAAGCAGGCGGGCACACCGCTCGCGACCCCGGAGCGGCTGCATCACTGCCCCGACTGCAAACGAAAACAGAGCATGCTGAGCCAGCCTGACTCGGCCCTGATCACACCGATAGCCACACCGATGGCCACACAACAGGAGTGGATGTGATGAGCAAGATAAAAGGCATAGAACCGGTTGTCGGCCATGCCCATACCCGCGCCGTGCCGCTGGCACAGGATCCCGAGATCACCAAACTCAAGAAGACCCTGCTCAAGGACATTCGCCGCTCGGCCTATGTCTACCGGGTCGATTGCGGCGGCTGCAACGCCTGCGAGATCGAGATCTTCGCCACCATCACCCCGCTGTTCGATGCCGAGCGTTTCGGCATCAAGGTGGTCGCCTCCCCCCGCCACGCCGACATCCTGCTCTTTACCGGCGCGGTGACGCGGGCGATGCGGGTACCGGCCCTGCGCGCCTACGAGGCGGCGCCCGATCCCAAGATCTGCATCGCCTATGGCGCCTGCGGCTGTGACGGCGGCATCTTCCACGACCTCTACTGCGTCTGGGGCGGCACCGACAAGATCGTGCCGGTGGATGTCTATATCCCCGGCTGCCCTCCGACACCGGCGGCTACCATCTACGGCTTTGCCGTGGCGCTCGGCCTGCTGGAACAGAAACTCAAAGCCACCAGCCACGAGGTGCAACCGGGTGAGCGGGTCGAGCTGCGCCACACCGGCATCCCCAATGAAATCCGGGTGATGATCGAGCGCGAAGCGCGCCGCATGGCAGGTTACCGGCAGGGGCGGATCATCGCCGACGAGTTTATGGCCCTGCTTGAAGGGGCGACCCAGCAGGATGTGGATCTGCGCATCCAGAGCTACCTCGATCAGCACGACGATCCGCGCCTGGCGGAGATCGTCAACAACCTCGCAAACGCCTGCCTCAACCGGGCGGCCGGCAAGGGAGAGGCGGTGCATGGCTGACGAGGTTTTCTTCTACCGCCTCTCGCGCAAGTTCGTCGACGAGCAGTTCGACGTCCCCGAGGAAGCCAAAGAGGTGATGTACTACAGCCTCGCCATCGGCCATCACCTCGGCATCGTCGATTGCCTGCGAGCAGACCTGGTCTGCTCGCTGACCGGTTATCGCGACTGGGTAGCCAAGCTGCCAGAGGGGAGCGAGGCGCGCCGCAAGATGGAGGGATTTCTCACCTTTGGCGAGATCACCATCTATCGCGAGCACTGCCATATGCTGGCCTGTGCCTTCGACCGACTGCGCAAAGCCGACAATGTGCTGGATGAGCAGGAGCTGGGCTGGACCCACACCTTTATGGATCAGCTCACTGCCCTCTTTAACGACCCCCATATGTACCTGATGGTAAGGAGCCGCTGATGGGCTGCAATCTCGTGTTGACCGTGGGCAATGCCATGATGGGGGACGACGGTGCCGGCCCCTATCTTGCCGACAAACTGCAAGCCGCCCCCCTGTCCGGCTGGATCCATATCGACGGCGGCATCGCGCCGGAAAATGTGGTCTACAAGGTGCGGGAGCTGCAACCGGAGCGGGTGGTGCTGGTGGATGCCGCCGAGATCGGCGAGAAGGCGGGAACCCTGCAGGTGATCCCCCCCGAGACCATCGCCGAGATGTTTATCTTCTCGACCCACAATATGCCGCTCAATTTCCTGATCGACGAGCTCAAGACCTTTGTCCCAGAGGTGATCTTTGTCGGAGTACAACCGGCCATCGTGGCGTTCTCCTTCCCGATGACCGAGATGGTGAGCGAGGCGATGGATTATCTTTATCAGCATCTTGATGCCGCCAGTGATACTGGTCTGTTAATAGATAAACTGGATCAGTGGAATATTGCCAACGCCAACCGGTGATTATTTATCGAGTTGTTAACGACCGTTATTGACCGACGGTTCAGGCAATGTGATCGAGGCCCGATGTTAAATTAAAAACATCGGGCTAATTGTGCTGAACTTGATATAAAACAAGGTTCTTTGATTTTTTCAAAAAATCGCTAACTCTCGATTTTTTATGACAAAAAAAGCGTTGCCAGTCACAGAAATTTGCCACAAAATGGCGACCGTTACGGAAGTTGATGGGGTCTGGTGGCCTCCTCGGTCTTCAAAACCGATGTGAGCCGAGAAGGCTTTGGCAGGTTCGATTCCTGCCTCTTCCGCCAAATTCATCTATTGAACAAATACTCTCTCGCTGAATTCTTCGGCTTGGATGTTATTTCCATTGTTTGTTCAATATGTTTGAAGTAATACCTTAAAAAAGGTGCTTGCCGCTTGCCAATATAATCCGAACTCAGGTTATCTCGCTGGCCAAAAATTAATTTATCAGCATCGATGCAGCATTAATTTATACCCGCTCATTGATGCATCCAGTTTGCACTCATCCGCAAATCGCCAGTAGTGCCATAACCCGTCAGCTCGGCCTCTCTATCGGCAAACCGGTGCGCATCCCGAACCCACGCACTGCACTGGTAATCCCATGCCGAACTCGTCTCACGCGCCAGCCATCCCCCATCGCCAGCCCGCATCAGGTACGGCTGCCGACGATTCACAGCCAGATTCTCAGCAACAGCCCGGCCAGCAACAAACGCGCCGTCTGCCGCAAGTGGAACAGCTGCTGCAGCAACCCTTTCTCGCCGGTTTTATCGAAGCGCTGAGCCGCCCGCTGGTGACTCAGGCGGTGCGCGACACCCTGAGCGAGCTGCGCCAGAGCGAAGATTTTCGCCAGCATGGCGTTGCCCCCGAGCAGATCGCGGCGCTGATTGCCAAGCGCTGCCGACAGCAGTTGCGCCAGCGTCAAACCCGGGTGATCAACGCCACCGGCACCCTGGTGCATACCAATCTGGGGCGCTCGCCATTAAGTCACGAGCTGTGGGATGAGGTGCGTGACCTCAACACCGGGTACAACAATCTGGAGCTGGATCTCGCCACCGGCAAGCGCGGCGGGCGCAAGGGGCTGATCGCCCCCCTGCTCCGTTGCCTCACCCAGGCCGAGGATTCGCTGGTGGTCAACAACAACGCCGCTTCGCTCTTTTTGCTGCTGCAGGAGGTGGCCAAGGGGCGCGAGGTGATCGTCTCGCGCGGCGAGCAGATCCAGATTGGCGGCGGCTTTCGCATTCCCGATATTCTGGCGCTCTCCGGTGCCAAACTGGTGGAGGTGGGCACTACCAATATCACTACCGCCAACGATTACCTCGATGCCATCACCGATCAGACCTCGCTGGTACTGATGGTGCACAGATCCAATTTCGCCATTCGCGGCTTTACCGAATCCCCCGACATCGGCGAGGTGGCCCGCGCCCTGCCCGAACATGTAGTGCTGGCGGTGGATCAGGGCTCCGGCTTGACCACCGAAGAGTTTGCGCCGGATGAAACCTCGGTACGGCAGTACATCAAGGCGGGGGCAGATCTGGTCTGCTACTCCGGTGACAAGCTCTTGGGGGGCCCGCAATCGGGCATCATCAGCGGCCGCAGCGACCTTATCAAGCGGCTGGAAAAACACCCCATGATGCGCACCTTCCGCCCGAGCCGCATCGTCTACTCCCTGCTCGAACGTCTGCTCATCCACAAGCTCAACAAATCTCCCATCGGTGAGGGCATTGCCCAACGCACCTTGAGCAACCCCGCCGCCATGCAGGCGAGAGCCTCCCAGCTGATGGAAGCCCTGCCCGGCTGTTTTGTGCCGGTCCCCGCCCAGCTGGTGGTGGGCGGCGGCACCTTGCCGGACGAGTTCTACCCGGCCCCTGCGCTGGAGTGCACCGACCCGCGCCCGGCCCAGCAGCTGCTCGATGCGCTGCGCGAACTGCCGGTGCCGGTCATCGCCACCGTGCGCCAGCAGAAGGTGCTGCTCAATATGGCCACCCTGCTGCCGACCGAGATGGAACTGCTGATCGCCCAACTCAGGGAGTTGCTACTGCCCGCCCCGTTCAATGCAACAAATGCGACCGAGGAGCCTTGATCCCATGACCCCCTATCGCGCCGTTATCGGTCTTGCCGGCCACGTGGATCACGGCAAGACCCTGCTGATCAAGGCCCTCACCGGCATCACCACCGCCCGCGCCCACGAGCAGGCCATCGGCATGACCCAGGATCTCGGCTTTGCCCACTTCGACGACGGTCAGGGCAACACCATAGGCGTCATCGACGTGCCCGGCCACGAGCGCTATATCCGCAATATGGTGGCGGGGCTCTGGAGTCTGGATCTGGTGCTGCTGGTGATTGCCGCCGACGAGGGGTGGATGCCAATGACCGGCGATCACCTGCGCCTGCTCAAGGCGATGGGGGTGCCGCGCCTCTTGGTCTGCATCAACAAGTGCGATCTGGTCTCCCCTGACGAGCTTTTGCTGTTGGAGGAGAGCCTGCTGGAGCGGGTGATGGACGAGAGCGGCATGGTGCCCGATATCGTCAGCGTCAGCGCCAAAACCGGCGAGAATATGGCTGCCCTGCACACCGCCATCGTGCGCCAGCTTGCCGAGCTACCTGCCTCACACGCTGCCCACGAGCAGAGCGCCCCGCGACTGTATGTAGACAGGGTCTTTACCGCCAATGGCACCGGCACAGTGCTTACCGGCACCTTGCAACAGGGCCGCCTCAAGGTGGGGGACAAGTTGCGCCTCTACCCCGCCGATCGGGAGGTGCAGGTGCGCTCCCTGCAGGCCTATCACCAGAGCCTTGATGAAATTGGCGCCGTCTGCCGGGTAGCTGTGGGCCTTAAAAAGGTGCCCCACAAGGAGGTGGCCCGCGGTCACTGCCTTACCAGCGCTGCCGGCCAGTGCGAGGCGGCAACCCACCTTATCGTGCGGCTCAACGCCGAGAGCCTGAGCAGCAAGGCACTACGCACGCAGGAGGTGGAAGTGGCCCTCGGCAGCTGGCACGGTCGGGCGCGCGTTGTACCCATCAAGGACACCCAGCTGGCGCGGCTGATCTTTACCAACCCCATCCCCTGCTTCTTCGGCCAGCCGCTTGCCATCATTCGCCACGGCAGCAGCGAACTGCTGCACGGCGCCCGCATCGTCTGGTGCGGCGATATCCATCCCGCCAGACGCAAGGCACTGCACACTCTGCTGGGCGAGCTGCCTGATGACTTGGAGCACTACAACCCGGCCACCCTGCAACTGGGGCTCAATGGCTATGTGCTTGCTAGCCGCTTTGACCAGCGGCCAGAGCAGGTCACCCCTCTCGGTGAGTGGCTACTGGATAACTGCTGGCTGGCCCAAAGCCGCGACCAGCTGCTCGCTACGCTGGCCAGCGAACCGCTTAGTGCCGCCGAGCTGGCAACCCGCTTTGGCATCGCACTGCCGGTCATTCAGGCCCTGCTCCAGCAGCTCAAGAGCGAGCAGCTTGTTCGCCTGCACCATGAGAAGTGGCAGCAGGGCAGCGGCGAGTCGGAAGATGATTTGGGGGAAGAGGCGCAGCTGGTGCTCAAGGTGGTGCGAGATCAAGGCAAGGAGGGGTACGAGCCCGGTAAACTGGGCCCCGGCGGCGTGGAGCTTGATCCCTTTATCACCCGCCAGCTGCCCGCGGCCCTGCAGCAGGGCCTGCTACAAAAAGGCGCGTTGCAAAAGCAGCTGCGCAATCTGGCGAGACTCAAGTATCTGGTGCAGCTCGATGGCCCCATCTACTACGACGCCGAGCTTTACAACCAGATGGTCGCCGCCGTGCTGGCGGGCCAGAAGGTGGGAGATCTGATCGACATGGCATCCCTCAAGGAGATCACCGGCTTGTCGCGTAAATACGCCATTCCGTTCTGCCTGCGCATGGAGATGGATGGCTGGGTGCGGCGCGAGGAGAACGAGCGCCGGGTGCTGCGTTTGCCAGCCACTCAAGATGAGATGGAGCTGGCATGAGCGCCACCATCGCCCCCTCTGTGTCTGCCAATCTTGTGGCCAACCGGCTGCGCCGCGAATTTCATATCGACGGCATCGTACAGGGGGTCGGCTTTCGCCCCTTCGTCTATGGGCTGGCGCTGCGCCACGGCCTTGCCGGTTATGTGCTGAACGATGCCAACGGCGTCACCATCGGCGCCGAAGGATCCCCTGAGCAGCTGGCCAGCTTTGCCCGCGAACTGCGGGAACTGGCGCCGCCACTTAGCCGCATCGATCATTTCAGCGAGCGGGAACTGCCCCTTGCTCATGATCCCGACTTCGATGGCCAATTTCATGGCCAGTTTCGAATTAAAGCGAGCCAGCAGCAGAGCGCGGCCACGGTCGCCATCTCGCCGGATCAGGGAATGTGCGAGGCGTGCGCCCGGGACGTGGCCAACCCCAACGATCGCCACCACCACTACCCCTTTACCAACTGCACCCACTGCGGCCCGCGCTACACCATTATCCGCCGCCTCCCCTACGACCGCCCCCATACCGCCATGGCGGGCTTTGCCATGTGCCCGCGCTGTGCGGCGGCCTATGAAAACCCGCTGGATCGACGCTACCACGCCCAGCCGGTGAGCTGCCCCGAGTGTGGTCCTCACCTCAGCTGGCGCTCCGGCCACGGCGATGCCTTGGCCGAGCGCGTGGATGCCCTGCACGAAGCTACACGTGCCCTGCAAGCGGGGGCGCTGATTGCGGTCAAGGGGATGGGGGGTTATCACCTGATGTGTGATGCCCGCAATGAACAGAGTGTGGCCAGATTGCGAACGCTCAAGCGGCGCGCGCGCAAACCGCTGGCGGTGATGATGGGCTCCCTTGCCGAGGCCAAACTGCATGTCACCGGCAGCGAAGACGAGTGGCAACTGCTCGCCTCTCAGGCCAGACCCATCACCTTGCTGCGCAAGCGCGAAAACGATGATCGGCCGTCAGAATCCCGACTGACAACTGCGCCGCTGGCCGAGGGGATCGCCCCCGGCATCCCCTACCTTGGCATCATGCTCCCCTATACCCCGCTCCATCAGCTGCTGCTGGACGCCTGCGCCATGCCGCTGGTGGCCACCAGCGCCAATGGTCGCGGCAGCCCAATCCTTATCGAGTGCGAGGCGGTGGTCAGGGAACTCGGCCGCGAGATTGACGGCATCCTGGATCACAACCGCCCCATCCTGCACCCGTGCGACGACAGTCTGGTGCAGTGGGCAGGCGGGCGGCGCCAGACGTTGCGCCTCGCCCGGGGCTATGCCCCCTGCACTCCCAGCCTGCAAGAGGCGGTCAAGGCGCCACTGCTGGCAGTCGGAGCGCAGCAGAAGAACCAGCTGGCGCTCGCCTTCGGCCGCCAGCGCATCTACAGCCCCTATATCGGCGATCTGCACAGCCTGCCGATGCAGGAGCACTTCGAGCAGACCCTGGCGACCTTTCGCGATCTCTACGATCTCAAGCCAGAACTGCTGGTCTCGGATCGCCACCCCGGCTACCTCAGCCACCAGTGGGCCAAAAGCTATTGCCAGGATCAGGGTGCAACTCACCTCGAGGTGCAGCACCATCACGCCCACCTGCTGGGGGTGATGGCCGAGCACAACATCACGGGCCCGGTGCTGGGTGTTGCCTTCGATGGCACCGGCCTTGGTGATGACGGTACCCTCTGGGGCGGCGAGCTGCTGATCGCAGACGTTCAGGGATTTGAGCGGGTTGCCCACCTTGCCCCCTTCAAGCTGATCGGCGGCGAAGCGGCCATTCGCGAGCCGGCGCGCCAGCTGCTGGGGCTGCTGTTTGAATCGCACACTCCTGAGCAGATCAGTGCCCTCGATATTCCGTTGATCAAGCAACTGCCCCTTAAGCGGATCAACAACCTGCACCAGCTCTGGCAGCTGGGTCGCAACGCCCCCCATACCAGCTCCATCGGTCGGCTATTCGATGCGGTGGCGGCACTCTTGGGGGTGATCAACACCCCGGATTACGAGGGCGAGGCGGGACTCTTGCTGGAGGCGGCTGCCTTGCAGCTGGCACCCGATGAACAGCCCTTTCCCCTCGCCTTTGATCTCAGCCAATCAGCGGAAGGGCCACTGCAGATCCAGTGGGCCGAGCTCATCAATACCCTTGTCAGCGAGCGGCGCCAAGGCACCTCAACCGCCAGCCTGGCCGCCGGTTTTATCCGCGCCATCAGCAATCTGGTGGTTGCCCTGGCCGAGCGCTTCCCCGGTTATCCGGTGGCGCTAGGGGGGGGCGTCTTTCAAAACCGAGTGCTGATGGATCAGCTTGTTCCCACTCTCGAAGCCGCTGGCAGGCAGGTATTGACCAGCGAAACCCAGCCGCTCAATGACGGTGGCATCGCCGCCGGTCAGCTCTGGTTTGCCATCCACCATCTTGCCACGCACCAGCCTGCCACAGCCGGTTGTGCCACCTTGTCGGAGTCCTGAAATCCATGTGTCTATCCATCCCCTCTCAGGTGGTGCAACTGCACCCCGAAGATAACTGCGTCACCGTCGACACCCTGGGGGTGCAGCGGCGCGTCAGCTGCATGCTGCTCGAAGAGCCCCTCCAGGTGGGCGACTATGTGCTGCTCCATATCGGCTTTGTGATGAGCAAGATTGACGACGAGGAGGCGCAGGCCAGCCTCGAGAGCTTCCGCCAGATGGTGGCCCTGATGCCCAAACAGGATATCTTGCCATGCTGACCCTCAATGATCTCTTTCAGGGCTTTCGCCAGCCCGAGGTGATCCGCGCCCTCGCCGCCCAGATCACCGAACTGGCCAAATTACTCCCCGAACCGCTGCGGGTAATGGAGGTATGCGGCGGCCATACCCACACCATCATGAAGTACGGCCTGCACCAGCTGCTGCCGGCCAGCATCGAGTTTGTCCACGGTCCCGGCTGCCCGGTCTGCATCATGCCCAAAGAGCGCATCGATCAGGCCATCGAGCTGGCCCGCCAGCCCAACGTCATTCTGGTCACCCTGGGGGACATGATCCGGGTGCCAGGCTCCAAAGGCACATTGGCCCAGCAGCGGGCCAAGGGGAGCGATATCCGCCCGGTCTACGACCCCCTCGACGCCCTGCGTATCGCCAAAGAGAATCCGGAGAAAACCGTGGTCTTCTTCGCCATCGGTTTCGAGACATCCACCCCGATGACTGCGGCGCTCTTGGCTGCCGCGGAAGATCAAGGGATCGATAACCTGCTGTTTCATATCAACCATGTGCTGGTGCCCCCCGCCATTCATGCGGTGATGGCCGACGGGGTGGCCAAGGTGAACGCCTTTATCGGCCCCTCCCACGTCAGCGTCATCACCGGCGCCGATATCTACCTGCCCATCGTCGATCGCTATCAGGTGCCTGTGGTGGTGAGCGGTTTCGAGCCGGTGGACGTGATGGAGGCGCTCTTGATGATGGTGCGCCAGAAGGTGGAGGGTCGCTACGCGCTGGAGGTGCAATACAGCCGCGCCGTCACTGCCAGCGGCAATAAAGCCGCCCAGCGGCTGGTCGAGCGCTTTTTCGAGACCCGCGAGCACTTTCGCTGGCGAGGTCTGGGGGATATCAACGCCTCCGCCCTGCGCCTGCGCGATGCCTTTGCCAAGCGCGATGCGGAGGGCTACTTCCAGCTTGATCAGACTCCCATCGATGACCACAAGGCGTGTCAGTGCGCCGATATCCTGCGCGGCCTGGCCAAACCGAACCAGTGCAAAGTCTTTGGCCGGGGCTGCACCCCGACCCAGCCTATGGGCAGCTGCATGGTCAGCTCCGAAGGGGCCTGCAATGCCTACTACCGATATATGGGGATCCAATGAGAGAAATTCAGTTAAGCCACGGCGGCGGCGGTGTAGAAATGAACCAGCTGATCAACCAGCTATTCTTTCGCCACTTTGGCAACGAGATCCTGCTGCGCGGTGAAGATGCCGCCCTGCTGCCGGTGAGCGGCCCCGTTGCCTTCACCACCGACAGCTTTACCGTCTCGCCGCTCTTCTTCGAGGGGGGGGATATCGGCAAGCTGGCCATCGCCGGCACGGTCAATGATCTCGCCATGATGGGGGCCAAGCCAGAGTATCTGAGCTGCAGCTTTATCATCGAGGAGGGCTTTCCCTACGCCGATCTCGCCCGCATCGTCGAGTCGATGGCAGCAGAGCTTGCCAAAAGCGGCGCCCGCATCGTCTGCGGCGACACCAAGGTGGTGCCCAAGGGGGCAGCCGACAAGATCTTTATCAACACCAGCGGGGTCGGCACCTTCCCGCTGCCTGAGCAGAGCCGGGGCATCTCGGTACGCAACCTCAAGGCCGGTGACGCCATTCTGGTGTCGCGGGATATCGGCAGCCACGGCGCCTGCATCCTGATGGCCCGCGACGCCCTGCAACTGGGCTCTGATCTCAAGAGCGACTGCACCACCCTCTGGCCACAGGTAGAAGCGCTGCTAAAAGCGGGGATTACCCCGCACGCCCTGCGCGACGCCACCCGCGGTGGCCTTGCCGCCGTGCTCAACGAGTGGAGCAGCGCCTCCGGTGTTGCCATCGAGCTGGAGGAGTCCGCCATTCCGGTGTGCGATCCGGTGCGCGGACTGTGTGAGCTCTACGGTTTCGAGCCCCATGATCTCGCCAACGAGGGGACCATGGTGCTGGCCCTGCCTGCCGAACAGGCGCAGGACGCACTGGGCATCTTGCGACAATTCAACCCCGCTGCAAGCCAGATCGGCGTTGTGCAGGCGAGCGAGCGCCACAAGGTGATCCTCAACAACCCCTGGGGCAGCCGCCGCTATCTGGAGCTGCCGCAGGGGGAGCTGCTGCCGCGGATCTGTTGAGCAACCATGCCGTTCCGTCAATTACAGGGAGGAGTCACTGCTCCTCCCCATATCGGTTAAGGAGTCACCATGCACGAAATGTCTCTGGCCATGGCTGCCATCGATCTGGCGGCCGAGCAGGCCACCCAGCGGGGCTTTACCAAGGTGACCGCCCTCTGGCTCGAGGTTGGCAGCTTCTCCTGCGTCGACCCGGACACCATTGCCTTCTGTTTCGAGGCGGCCGCCAAGGGCACCGCCGTCGAGGGGGCCCAGCTGCACTTTCAGCACCAGGCGGCAGAGGCCTGGTGTTACGACTGCAACCAGACGGTCACCCTCACCGAGCGCGGGCAGGCCTGTCCCGGGTGCGGCGGATACAAATTACGAGTCGCGCAGGGTGATAGCCTGCGCATCACCGACATCGAGGTAAGTTGATATGTGTAGCGTATGCGGATGCAGCCAGGCGCGGATCGCCGGCCATGAGCACGATCATGAGCATCATCACGAACATGAACATCACCATGAACATGGTCATGAGCACGACCACCATCATGGTCATGACGCCCATCACCATCATGATCACGAGCAGAGTGCGCCGCGCACCCTGATCATTCACCACCACTATCACCATCAGGGGGATGTCCATCACCACTACCACGGGGTGCGAGCTCCCATAAGCTACGAGGGTCATGATCACCCCCACGACCATCATCATGATCATGCCCACTCTCATGAGCACGGCCATTCCCACACGCATCCCCATGATCACTGCCATGACCATGACCATGACCATGACCATGACCATCAGCAGGGTGATCTGCACTATGGCAAAGGGGAAGCGGGATTGTCGGTGCCAGGTATGGGGCAGCGCCAGCTGATCGCCATCGAGATGGATGTGCTGGCCAAGAACAACGCGCTGGCGGCCCACAACCGCGAACACTTCACTGCCGCAGACCAGCTGGTGCTTAACCTGGTCTCTAGCCCGGGTTCAGGCAAAACCACTTTGCTGTGCGAAACTCTGCGCCAACTGGCCGACAAACGCCCCTGCGCGGTGATCGAAGGGGATCAGCAGACCAGCGCCGATGCGGATCGCATCCGTGCCACCGGCGTCCCTGCCGTGCAGATCAACACCGGCAAGGGCTGCCATCTGGACGCCAAAATGGTCCACGACGCCTGCCACCAGCTGCCCGCCAATGAAGGGGGCATCCTCTTTATCGAGAACGTGGGCAATCTGGTCTGCCCCGCCAGCTTCGATCTCGGCGAGAAGTACAAGGTGGCAATCCTCTCCGTCACCGAGGGGGAAGAGAAGCCGCTGAAATACCCGGACATGTTCGCCGCCGCCCAGCTGATGGTGATCAACAAGATCGATCTGCTGCCCTACGTCAGCTTTGACGTGGCCCGCTGCATCGAGAACGCCAAACGGGTCAACCCCTATATTCAGGTGATCCAGGTCAGCGCCACCACGGGTGAAGGGATGGATGCCTGGCTCAACTGGCTGGCCAGTGCTTGAACCGGTTAAACACCGCTGATAACGGTAGAAAACAAGAGAGGGAGGCTGATGCCTCCCTCTCTTTTATCTGCGCGCTTTGCCAACGATTCTCTCTGTATACAGAATGGCCAACGTTTCATACTCGCGCCCCCTCACCCTGGCCCTCTCCCCAGGGTGAGGGAATCGGTTTGTGAATGCTCGCGAGGTGCTCAAAGTACGCACAGCCCCCCAGAAAGTCTGTGGGCTTAACAACCCGTCCTGTTTCCCAAACCCTGAGCGTGGTGAGATGGCACCTTCTGCTCCCTTCTCCCCTTGCGGGAGAAGGGTTGGGGATGAAGGGAGAACGCCAACTCTTAGGCCACGCTACGAGCCATTGCATCCTGCTCAGCAGGCACCTCACCAAAGCGCAGCACCCGATGACAGATCTGACGCAACAGCGCCTGCTGGTGACTGAATATAACCATGCCAAGCCCGCGCTGCTCGCACTCAACCATCAACTCCCGCCAGAGTTGGCGCTGGATTTGCGGATCCAGCTGGGCGGTCACCTCATCGGCAATCAGCAACCGGGTGCGGGGATCGAGGGCGCGCAGCAACGCGATGCGGGCCAGCTCACCGCCGGAGAGCTGGCCGGGTTTACGACCGAGCCACGCAGGCTTGACCATAAAGCGGGCAAGCATGGCGTCATCGGGGCGCCATACATCCCAGAGCGCCTGCCCGGTGGTGCGATAGGGATTGAAGGTGAGCTCCGGGTGCTGGGGCACCAGCTGGATGGGGTTATAGCCTTTTACCTGTTCAGGCACCGACTGCCCATCCAGCAGGATCTGCCCGCCTGCCCGAACAGGCTGCCAACTCGCCAATACCCGCCCCAGCGTGGTCTTGCCATAACCGCTCGGGGCGGAGATGCCGAGCCGTTCGCCCGCTTTCACCGTCAGCGATAACCCCTGCCAGAGGGGTCGCTCCCCCTGGGCGATAGTGAGATTTCGTACTTCAAACATCAGGAAACCTCCGGCACAGAGAAGAGCGCATTGAACTCGGGCAGCGCCTGCCAGTGGGCGCGGAGCATCTCGCTCCCCTGCCCCTGGCGCAGATGATGGCAACTCAAGGTATCGCTCACCTGCCCCTGATGCAGCGCCACGATGCGATCGGCAAAGCGGGCCGCCAGCGCCAGATCGTGGGTCACCCAGAGGATACCGCTGCCCTGATTGGCCAATTCACGCAACTGGCCGAGCAGCAGACAGGCCAGCCCCTCGTCGAGCCAGGCGGAGATCTCGTCTGCCAGAATGTAGCGGGCGCCGCCGAGGGCAGCAGTGCATGCCAGAATGCGCTTGGCCATGCCACCGGAGAGCTGGCGCGGGAATCTGTCCAGGGTGGTCGCGGGCAGCTGGTAGCGCAGCAGTTGCTCGCCGAGCCGCTCGCGAGAACAGCTCTGGCCGCAGAGGCGTGCCGCACGCCCCAGCTGACGCTCCACCGTCAGCAGCGGATTGAGGGCGCTCACCCCCTGTGGCACATAGCAGAGGGTGTGGCCGCGCAAACGGGCCCGGCTGGCATCGCACAGAGGAGTACCATCAAGAGAGATGGTGCCGCGCATCCGCAGATTGTCCGGCAGCAGAGTCAGAGCGCTTTGCAGCAGCAGGCTCTTGCCCTCGCCGCTCCCCCCCACCAGCGCCACTATCTCCCCTGGCGCCAGTTGCAGGCTGATATCGGTCAGCAAAGGCTGCCAGCTGCGCCGCCCCAGCCAGGAGTAGTGGGCCGCCTCTATGGTCACCTGATCAAAACTCAGCATGGTTCACTCCTGTGCCACAACAGCTGTTGCAAGGCGCGGGTAGCCTGATCAAACAGCAGAACCAGCAGCAGCAGCATCAGCCCCGGGAAGAGGGCCAGCCACCAGCCACCGCCGGCCAGATAACGCAGGGCATCGGCCAGCAGCAGGCCCAGCGAGGCCTCGTGGGCCGCCAGCCCAAAGCCGAGAAAGCTCAAGGCCGCGCTGTGCAGCACCGCATGGGGAAACATCAGCAAGGTGCCGATAAACCACTGGGGCAACAGCCCCGGCAGCAGGTGGATGCGCCAGCGACGCAGCGCCCCCATCCCCTGACAGCGGGCCAGCACCACATAGTCGCTGCAGGCGATCCGCCGCGCTTCTGCACAAAGAATGAGTGCCAACTTGGGCCAGTGGGTCAGTGCCACCGCCAGGATCACCCCGCGCATACCGCCCCCCACGGTAAAGCAGATGAGGATCAGCAGCAGCATATGGGGCAGCGCCAGCATGGCGTCGATCACCATTCGCACCGCCGCATCACATCTGGGGTGAATGAGCGACACGCTTGCCGCCATCATGGCCAGCAGACCACTGCAGAGCGCCGTGCTGATGCCGAGTTCCAGACTGGTGAGGGTGCCCTGAAAAGCACGCAACCAGAGATCCCGTCCCATCTGATCGGTGCCGAACCAGTGGGTCAGCGAGGGAGGCTGCTGGCGCGCCAGCAGATCCATCGGCACATCCTGATGAGAGAGGCTCCAGCCGTAAGTGGCCAGCAGCGCCAATCCGAGCAGGGCAAAAACCAACCGCAGTATGGAGGGAAGCGGATTAAACAGCATGCTCACCCTCCCAACCCCGATTGATGCGGGCCAGCAGCAAACTGGCCACCGTGTTGCCAATAAAGACCAGCAGGGTGCAGAAGAGCACGATTCCCATCAGCAGGGGAATATCGCCCCTGAGCCCCGCATCCACGGTGGCCTGGCCGAGCCCCGGATAGGAGAAGACCTTTTCAGCCAAGAGCGATCCGCCAATCAGCTCGCCAAGGGAGGCAAACTGCAGGCAGAGCGCCGGGGTCAGGGCGTGGCGCAGCACATGAAAACGCAGCATGGGCCAGCCACCATCCCCCTGAGCGCGGGCGTAGCGGATAAAGTCGCTCTCCAACACCTCGGCCACCCGCTCCCGGGTGTGCAGGGCAATATTGCCAAGCCCGAGCAGCGCCAAGGTAGCCACCGGCAGCAACAGATGGCGTGCTCGCATAACCCAATCTGCCTCATCGGCGGAGAGGCCCGGCGCCCAGGCGCAGCAGACTGGCAGTAGCGGCCAGTGCACCGCAAACAGGGCGAGCAGCAACAGGCCGACCCAGAAGGTGGGCAAGGAGGCGAGCAGGTAGGCGAAGCGGCAGATAAGGCGATCGGGCCAGCGATTGAGATAGCGACCGGCGCAGAGGCCCAGCAAAATCCCGAAAAAACCGGATAGCAGCCAGGCGCCCGCCAGCAGCAGGAAGGAGGCGGCAAAGCGCTGGCCTATGACTTCACCCACAGGTGCGTTGTAGAGCATGGAGTAACCGAGATCCCCCCGCAGCACCTGGGTAAACCAGTGCCAGTAGCGCAGCCAGAGCGGCTGATCCAGCCCCCAACGGGCAGCTATGCGGGCGTACTGCTCCGGCGGCACATGGAGCAGATCGTTGCCGATATAGGCCTTGATGGGGTCGATGGGGGAGTAACTCAGCAGCACAAAGGTGGCGACCGAGACCAGACATAACAGCCCTGCCAGACGCAGCAGGGCTTTTAGCAACAAATAACCTGAATGACTCAAGGGCGAACTTAACGGCACGTCCACCGCCAATCCTGCAGGTTGTTGAGGAGTGACCAGCTACCGTGGATTTCCGGCGCCCCCTTGCCAAGATCGATGCAACGGTTGGCGAGATAGGTGTGCTGCACGTTTAGCAGCCAGGCCCAGGCCGCATCTCCCTGCACTCCGGCGCCCGTTTTGCCATCCCACTCCACCTGCTGCCAGAACGGCACGGCCGCCTGCCAGTTCGGGGCATCCAGCGCCTGCTTGAGGTGGCCATCCACCACAGGGTTGCTGTAGTAGCCCGGATTGTAGAACTCCACGCCACCGGAGCCGCTCTGGTAGTGGTGATAGAGCTCCATGGGATCCAGACTCCCCCACCCCATCAGCACCGGATTGGCGTGCATCTCCCGCTCCACCTGCTCCCAGCTGCCGGACTTGAGGCTCACCTCAAGGCCAATGGGTTTGAGCATGGCCCGCACCGCTTCCGCCAGATCCCGGCGGGTGCTGTCGCCACTGGTGTACCAGAGGGTAAAGGCTGCGCGCAGATTGCCCTTGTGGCGGATGCCGTCACTGCCCATCTTCCAGCCCGCTTCGTCGAGCAGGGCGTTGGCATGGGCCGCATCCCCATCCTTGAAGGCAGTTGCTTTGTTTAGCCAAGGCAACCCTTCCACCGCGCTGTAGGCGGGGATGGCGTGTCCTTCCAGCAGCTGGTCGGCCAGCAGCTTGCGGTCGATGGCGTAGTTGATGGCGCGGCGCACCGCTACATCCGAGGTCACATCGTTGCCGATGAGATAACCCTTGGCATCCTTGCCACCCGCAGGCGGAATAGGGAAGACGATGCCACGGTTCTCCACACTCGGCCGCACCCAGAGCTTGAGGGAAGCAGGCACGGTGGGCGCCAGTGACGGGGCAATGCGCACCACATCGAGCTGGCTACTCTGGGCCGCGGCATAGGCGCTCTCTTCATCGATAAAGACAAAGACCAGCCGTTTGAAGTCATTGTTGCCGCCGGCGTAATAGGGGTTCGCCTCCACCACCAGTTGCTGGCCGGGCAGGAAGCTTACCAGCCGGTAGGGGCCGGCGCCGACCGGCTTTTGGGCATATGCTTTTGCGTCGTAATCCTGCTTCGACACTATCCCCAAAGATCCCAGCACGTTGACAAAGGTGCTCTGGGGGGCACTCAAGGTGATGGCAACCTCGGTGGGTGAGAGCACCTTGGCCGAGACAAAGTTGCCCATGTCGATCTTACCGCCGCCCTTGGCTGCGCTGTTGTAGGTAAAGGCCACATCTTCGGCGGTGAGCGGCGCACTGTTGGAGAATTTCAGGTCAGGCTTGAGGGTAATGAGCCACCCCTTGCCATCCTTGCTCGGGGTCACCGATTGGGTGAGCACGTTTTGCCAGCTGAGATCGGCGTTTTGTTTGAGCAGCGGACTGTGCAGCAGCAGGTAGCTGCCGTGGCTCCAGCCGAGCAGAGGGTCAAACCCTTCGGTGGGTTCAGCTCCGATGGCGAGCTTGAGCTCGGCAGGCACAGGTTGGGCAGCGGCCAGCGCCGCGTGAGAGGCGGTGCCCACCAGCAGAGTCAACAGGGCGGCAGCACTGGTGCCACAGTAATAGCGAAGAGAATTGCGTGGAACAGTCATGGGGATCCTTCTTGTTTTGTACCACTCACGGATCATCACTCAAAAAAGAGGCGGAATGCGTGTCTGAACATGGGAGTGAGGGGCCAAAATGGCCCCCTATTCTAAACTTGATTTCGCGTGAAACCTAGGGACTATGCCGGTTGACCACGCCGGGCACCGAATAGCCGTCTGCGGCCCAGATCCACACCGCCAGCCCCTTGCTGCACCGGCAAGGAGAGCAGCATCTTGAGGGTGCTGCTCACCAGCGCTCGCCCCTCCCCGGCCCCGAGATGGGGATCGAGCGGCGACATCAGGGAGCAGGACAACAGCTGACCACTTTCGGGCAATTCACCCACCATAAAGGTCATGTTGCCGCAGGGGAGCTGCAGGGCGAGCCGATCGCTGTTGCTGCGTACCGGCCAGAGCTGATCCGGCCCCGGCAGCAGCACCACGCTCAGCATCCAGGGGGTGAGCACACAGCCGAGCCACTGACCTTCAAACAACGTGCACTCCGCCACAATGGGCATGGTGGCGTGATAGAAAGGCAACGCCTGCATCTCTTCACGAGCGATCCGCTCGAACTGGGCTACCAGCAGAGGCGCGGGATTGCTGGCAAAACCGGCAAACTCCTGCGCAGCATCAAGCTCGCTTAAATGAGACTGCGCCATAGGCCCTCCTGCTCTTGTTCAGCTTTCTCCTGCTCAGAGAGCGGAATGGCGGGCGCACCAACGGCAGCCAGCAGAGTCAAAATCCGATCCGTCGCCTCCCCCATGGCTGCCGCCACCACGGGGGTGAGGCCGATGCGGGGTTCGAGGGATTCAGGCTCGACCCCGATCAGGGTGAGCCGCTTGGGCGACTCCCCCGTCATGTGCAGCGCCGAGAGCACGTCCGCCAGCCCCAGCTGATGGGGGGATATCTTGCGACCAAACAGGGTCGGGATCTCCTCATCCTTCAGGGTCACGACGGTGCCCGGCGGATTACCGCTGCGCACCGCATCCACCAGAATGATGTGATCGCGACTGGCCATCGCTTCGAGCAACTCCATGCCGGCGGTACCGCCGTCGAGCAGCTCGATGCCGGGGGCGAAACGGTATTCGCGCCCCAGCCCCTCAACGATGCGCACGCCGACGGCCTCGTCACTCAAGAGCAGGTTGCCCACGCCCAGGATCAGGATGTTCATCACAACACCTTCACCTGAGTCGTTTCGCCATTTTGGGTATCCACCACATGCACCGCACAGGACATGCAGGGGTCGAACGAATGGACGGTGCGAACCACCTCCAGCGGTTTGGCCGGATCGGCCACCGGGGTGCCTACCAGCGATTGTTCGTAGGGGCCGGGTTCATCGTTGAAGTTGCGCGGACCCGAGTTCCAGGTGGAGGGCACCACCGCCTGATAGTTCTCGATCTTGCCGCCCTTGATGACGATCCAGTGGGAGAGCATGCCGCGCGGCGCCTCTTCAAAGCCCACTCCGCGAAACTCCTTGTCCGCCGGGATCTCCGCCTTGATATAGGCAGTGGTGTCCCCCTTGCCGATGTTGTCCACCAGCGCCTTCCATTGATGGGACAGGGTATCTTTGAGCACGCAGCAGCGCACCGCGCGGCCGATGATGCGGCCCATGGTGGAGTGCAGCTGCTCGGTCTTGATGGCCGAGCCGGTGAGCGCCTTGTAGATGCCGTTCAGCTGATCGAAGTGCGCCACCGTCTCCGGGTGTTTGGCGGCCAGTTTCACCAGCAAGTCTGCGAGAGGACCCACCTCCACCACCTTGCCGTAGAAGGTGGGGGACTTGACCCAGGAGTACTTGCCGTCATCCTGCCAGCCGGTGTAATCGGGCTCGGTCTTGCCATCCCAGGGTTTGAGGGGCTCGTCATCCTTGTACCAGGCGTGCTTGTTGCTCTCGGCGATGCCATCCATCAGCCAGCCATCCTGATGGCTCTCGATAGGGCGATAACCCGCCAGATTGCCATTCTCGATATAACCGCCCGGCATCAGGAAGCTGCCGCCGTTGGCGTCGGTGGGCAGCTCCGGCACGCTCAGGTAGTGCTTGGCCCCCTGCCCCAGCGTCAGCCACTCGGGATAGTGCGCGGCGATGATGGCGGCATCCACCTTGTAGACCTGCTCGATAAACTCGCCGAGCCGGTCGATAAAGCTCTTCACGTAGAGCAGTCGTTCCAGGTTGAGCACGCTCGGCGCATCCAGATTGATGGGGTTGGCCACGCCGCCCACCGCCAGATTCTGGATGTGGGGGGTCTTGCCGCCGAGAATGGCGACAATACGGTTGGCATCGCGCTGGCACTCCAGTGCCTGCAGATAGTGGGCCACGGCGATGAGGTTCACCTCCGGGCTCAGCTTCATCGCCTTGTGACCCCAGTAGCCGTTGGCGAAGATGCCGAGCTGGCCACTCGCCACCAGCGCGCGGATCTTGTCCTGCACCTTGGTCAGCTCGTCGGCACTGTTAAGGGACCAGGTTGATACCCCCTTGAGCATGTCCGCCGCTTTTTGCGGATTGGCCTCAAGGGCCGCGGTGATATCCACCCAGTCCAGCGCGGAGAGCTGGTAGAAGTGGACGATGTGATCGTGGATGTTGTGGGCCGCGATAATGAGGTTGCGGATGTACTGGGCGTTGACCGGTACCTTGGCGCCGATGGCGTTCTCCACCGCCCGCACCGAAGCGATGGCGTGAATAGAGGTACATACCCCGCAGATGCGCTGCACTATCATCCAGGCATCGCGCGGGTCGTTGCCCTTGACGATCTCCTCCATGCCGCGCCACATGGTGCCGGACGACCAGGCCTTGGTCACTTTGCCGCCTTCGATTTCGCAGTCGATACGCAGGTGCCCCTCAATGCGGGTGATGGGGTCTATGGTGATACGTTGGCTCATACGTTGGCTTTCCCTCGGGCCTGATAATCTTGGTGAACACGTTCAAGTGATGGCAGTACCGGCAGCAGCCGGATCAACAGCAAATAGGCACACACCTCGATGGCAACAAAGCCCAAGGAGATCAGCACCTCCTCCGCGGAGGGGAAGTAGTGGTAGCCATTGCCGGGGTTGAAGGCGAGCAGGGAGTAATCCAGTCGCCAGAGGGCTGCGCCCAGCAGCATGCTGAGGGCCCCCAGGAACAACATGCGCGAATCCCGGCGGCTCTTGTCCCAGTGGAACACCAGCAGCGGGAAGATCATCAGCGCAATCTCGCTCCAGAACATGATGGAGTAACGATTGAGCTCGGAGAGGTAGGCCGACTTGTCGTGGATGACGATCTCGGCAAAGCGCAGCGCCACAAACAGGATCAGGAAGATGTCGATCACCTGGGTCAGTTTGTAGAAGAGCGGCTTCTCGTTGGGGCCCCGCCCCGCCAATCCGGCCTGCACCAGGGATCCTTCAAACACCACTATGGAAAAACCCATGATGAATGCGGTCAGAAGCGAAAAGACCGGCAGCAACTCGTAGCTTTGCCAGAGCGGATGGATCTTCTCCCCCGCCACTATCATCAACGAGCCCATGGAGGATTGGTGCATGGTGGGCAGCAGGGCCCCCAGCGCCAGGATGAAAAACATGATCTTGTTGAGTCGCACCATGGAGCTCTTCCAGCCGAACTTCTCCAGCAGCACGGGCGCAAACTCCAGCGCCATCACCCCGATATAGATGGTCATGCAGACCGCCGTCTCGAACAGCACCGATGAGGTGTTGAAGTGACCGGGCAGGTAGAAGTACGGCAGGTTCCAGTAACGGCCGACGTCGATGGTGATGGAGAGACCACCGAGCGAGTAGCCAAACAGGCTCGCCAACAGGGCCGGTCGCACCAGCGGGTGATACTCACCCCGGTTGAACACATAGACAGCCCAGGCCAGCGCCCAGCCACCGCAGGCGAAACCGGTACCGATCAAGAGATCGAACGAAATCCACAAACCCCAGGGATAACCGCCATTCAAGTCGGTGACCGAGCCCAATCCGAGGATGAGACGTTTGAGGATCAACATGCCGCACAGGATGACGAACGGCGCCAGCACCAGTACAGGCCAGCTGACCAGCTTGCCGCCGAGGGGATACGCCTTGTGATTACTCATGATCCTTGCCTCCCTTTGTGGAGCCCTGACCCTTGATCTGCGCACTCCCCTGATCATGGCCATCATCATGATGGTGATCGTGACCATTCTTGGTGTTGCGACGGATAAGCACCGAAAGGCCGGTCAGCACCACCATGGGCAGCACCATCCCCTTGTAGAGGGTGTGCTGGATATGCTCGGAGCGGGCACCGGAGGAGAGCTCCGGCAAGTCGGGCATGTCGAGCTTGGTATAGGGCACCCCGGCCAGCACCAGCACCTGGGTGCCGCCCCCCTCCTTCTCGCCATAGACGTAGGGCTGGTAATTGGGCACTTCGTGCAGGTAGGGGTCGTTGGCCTTGAGGGTCTGGCGCGGATAGGCATATTCACTGCCCGGAGTCGCCAGCAACCGGCGCTTGGCCTCGGCCATCAGCTCCTCGCGGGTGCCGAAGATGACGGCGCCGGTGGGGCACACCTCGACACAGCCGGGCAACTTGCCCTGATCAATTCGCTCAAGCCCCTTCTGGTTGCAGAGCTCGCACTTGTGGATCGCCCCCAGCGGATTGTCATAGTCATATTTGGGTACATCGAACGGGCAACCCACCATGCAGTAGCGGCAACCGGTGCAGACGCTCGGGTCGTAGTGAACGATGCCGGTCTTGGGATCTTTTTTAAGAGCCTGCACCGGACAGACAGAGACGCAGTTGGGATCGACGCAGTGCATGCACTGCTTCTTGATGTAGGCATAGCCATCCACCAGCTGATCCTTGTGCTCGCCAGTGCCGCTTTTCCACACCTGAATGATGTTGTTGGTGTAGGGGGTCAGCTTGTCGTTGTTGGACCAGGTCTGCGCCCCTGCCGGGTTGACAGGATTGCCATTGAGGCGCTGACACTCCGCCACACAGGCCTGACAGCCGACGCAGAGGGTAGAGTCGTAGAGCATGCCGAGCGCGCCGGGAATGGGCGGCTTGTTCTCGGCCGCCGCCAATGCGCTGCCGGAGACGGTGGTGCCCGCCGCCAGCGCGCCGACGGAGGCAAATTTGAGGAAGTTGCGTCTGTTCACGGTCACTCCTCCCGTGATGGGTGCTGCCCGGCTTCGTGGCGCTTCTGCTGGCGACCGAGTTCACGCACCGTCATCAGACTCACCCCGACCAGCACCCCGAGGGCGCCACCGATCAGGCCGGTCGCGGTGGGCGAGGTATAGCCCCCCTCCTGGATCTTCACATCTGGTTTATCCACCCTCGGAGTCGGGTTCTCGACCTTGGCGAGCTGGAAGATCCCCTTGCTAAAACCGACCCCCTGCTCGTTGCAGCCATAACAGGGGTGACCGATGCCGACCGGCCAGATGCCGCCGCCCACATCGCAAAACTCCAGGGTCGAGCAGTTGCCGTAGGTCTCCGGCCCCTTGCAGCCCAGATGGTAGAGACACCAGCCCTGACGGTGCCCCTCATCGCCAAACTCCTTGGCAAAACGCCCTGCGTCGAAGTGCGGACGACGCTCGCAGTTCTCGTGGATCAGTCGCTCATAGGCAAACAGCGGACGTTTCTTGCTATCCAGCGCTGGCAGCTTGCCGTAGGTGATGTAGTAGGCAACCGTGGTGAGGAAGTTGTGAGGATTGGGCGGGCAACCCGGGATATTGATGATGGGGGTGCCGATATTGCCGAGCGCCTCTTCAAGGCTGACAGCGCCGGTCGGGTTGCCACCACTGGCAGGGACGCCACCCCAGGCTGCACAGGAACCAATGGCAATGACGGCAGCCGCATCGGCAGCCGCACGGCGAATATGGTCGACGATGGGCTCACCGGCCACCATGCAGTAGACGCCACCATCCTTGAGCGGAATGGAACCATCCACCACCAGCACATACTTGCCTTTATAGCGCTTGATGGCGTTGTGCTTGTTCTCTTCCGCCTGATGACCAAAGGCCGCCGAGAGCACCTCGTGGTACTCCAGCGAAATGGTATTGAGGATCAGGTTCTCGATGGTGGGGTGCGTGGCCCGCAGCAGCGACTCGGTACAGCCGGTGCACTCCTGCGCCCCTATCCAGATCACCGGCGGCCGCTCGGGGCTGGTGAGCGCAGTGGCCATCTTGGCGACGGCATTCTGACTTAATCCCAGGGTTGCGGCCATCCCGGCACACAATTTCATAAAATCACGGCGATTAATCCCATGAGCCGATAAAAAATTATCCTCGACCATTCTTCTTATTCCCGTAGTGAGCACTTGTTTGGTAAATGCTTAATAGGAGAAATGCTAAGGACTCACCCACATCACAGTATTGATCTCTATCAACTTCGACCGGCTTACCCCTATTTCCATAGCGAGCCACATCACAAACGAAATCAATTACCCCCAAAGAGATATCTGGCTGCTTAATAAATTTTATGCACTTAATTGGATATAAAATAATTAATCACCGCATCTCCCTCTCTTTCGCTGCGAGCCAAATTAACATGACTGAAATCTTGGCTGTACCGCTTATTTAACAATACTGATGCCCACCAATAAATAATCCATTGAATATATCTTTACTCATCTCATTGCATATTCCATACAGTCATCCATGGGACAACCTCCTGACTTGCCTCCCCATACCAGAACGGTCTCTCGGCCAGCTACCACCGGTAGCAAGCACGGCCTGCACGGCACGATTTACCTGAATGTCGCTTGGTTTCAGCTTGCATTTTTCCTGCACTGCAGGGCGATGATTCCTCCTGCTAGCCCACACAGCATAACCTCACCCAGCGTCCCTGACACTTAACACAGCTTAATGAAAAGATGCCGCCTGGCTATGCATATCAGTACGACTTCCCCCACTCTTTATTGTATTGGATGCTGGTGAGTAAAATATCGCATTCACTGATATGTTTACGCATCATCGTGAATCTGCATTCAAATTAACAGTGAGAGAAATGGCAAGTTGGACGGCTGCGGCAACATAGTTATCATATTTAAATCGAGATATATTTGCTCATCCTGTTACAGATGTTATCGCCCACAGTCACACTATTTACCTTCACGTCACCCTGCGTAATTAACCAGAGCGTAAATATCCATGTTCATCGATATGGATGATAATTATTCTTGTTCAATGGCAACGAAAAGAAATGGGTAGGGGTGACGATGATCATGACAAACGATCAATGTATTAATCATCAGCCGAGCAGTGGCTCCAGCAACTGCAACGCCTGATCGAACTCAAACTCGTTGACCACCCGACTCACCTCTTGAAACGCAGCCCGCAGCTGCAATTCACTGCCAGCCAGATCAGCCTCTATCTGCTGACAGAGCGCCAACGCCTGGGCATCGCTCTGTGCCAACAAGGCCTTCAACTGCCGCAGTTGCAACGCCAGCATCTCGGCATCGATACCCCGGGAAGTTACCACCGCCATGGGGGACGATGCCAGCACAGCTTCCAGCCCAGACAACAGCGGCATCAGCTCTGCCATCAGGGATGGCAAGCGGGTTGCAACCCCTGCGTAATCCGCCTCTTCACAGGCGCGCTCGAGCAGCGCAGCCTGTGCCGCCACACCGGTTGCGCCTATGGTGCTGGCACTGCCCTTGAGGGTGTGAGCCAGACGCCGGGCCGTCCCCTTGTCATCCGAGGCCCACGCTGAGTGGAAACTGGCTTCAAATCCCTGCTGTCCCTGGCAGAAACGCTGCAACATATTTCGGTAGAGCACACTGTCCCCCCCCATTACTGCCATGCCCCGTTGTACATCAAGACCGAGCACATCTTGCCAAGGGGTCACATCGTCTGACACCTGCGAGTTGCTAGCGGCTCCCAGCGGTCTGGCAGGTTTAATCCAGTGCGAAAGGGTCGCCAGCAACAGCGACATATTCAAAGGCTTGGCGATATGAGCATTCATGCCGGCCGCCAGCGCCTTCTCTTTATCTGTGGCCATGGTGCTGGCAGTCATGGCGATAATGGGGATCCCGGACAGCGCCGGATCGGCGCGGATCAACCGGGTCGCGGTATATCCGTCCATCACCGGCATCTGGCAATCCATCAGGATGCCGTCAAACCCGCGATCTTGCGCCAGCAGGGCGAGCGCCTGTGCCCCATCGCAAGCACAGACCAGGGAGATCTGCTCCTTGCCCAGCAGGGCCAGCGCCACCTCCCGGTTCATGTCGTTATCATCCACCAACAGCAGACGAGCCCCCGCCAGCCCATGAGCGGGCAGCGCAACCTGATGATAGGGGCTTGCATCCGATAACGCCTCTCGTCCCACGGCATCGCCCCCCTGCGCCTTACACAATGCCTGACACAGTGCCTGCGGGGTAAACGGATGGGCCAGCACATCACACGGCGCCAACCCCAGCGCAGCAACATAGCTGGCAAGCGGTGCGGGATCGCCCGAGGTGATCAGCAAGATCGCGGGCGGCGCTGCCAGCGTGCCAACCTCCTGCAGCACCTCTGACAACCAGCTCTCCCCCTCCAGCCAGCCCAGCACAACTCGATCACAGGGTTTGCCCGCCGCGATGCCTTGATGCAGCAGTGCCAGCACTGCGGCGGGCTCGTCCGCGCAGACAAGCTCAACAGGCAGCGCCGCCAGCTGGTGGAGAATGGCCGCTCGCGAAGCAGGACACGACTCCAGCAACAGCAGACGCTGCGGCGCCAGCGGCATGGCCACACGTTGCTCTTTCTCCTTACTCTGATCCGACAGGGTGGCGAGACAGATACGGAAGTGGAACTCGCTGCCCTGCCCAAGGGTACTCTCCACCCGGATCTCCCCATCCATCAGCTGCACCAGATTGTTCGTGATGGCCAAACCAAGACCGGTGCCACCATATTTGCGGGTGGTCGAGCTGTCAGCCTGTTCAAAGGAGTGGAAGAGACGCTGGCACTGCTCGGCTGTCATGCCGATACCGCTATCCTGCACACTGCCCTGCAGCCAGATCTTGCCATCTCGCTCGTTACTGCGTGCCAGCCGGACAATCACCTCTCCCTGCTCGGTGAACTTGATGGCATTGCTGGTCAGGTTGAGCAGGATCTGGCCAAGCCGCAGGGGATCGCCGCACAAACGGTCAGGCAGATCAGCGGCCAGATCGAACAGCAGCGCCAGCCCCTTTTCCCGCGCCCGAAACGCCGTAAGATCCGCCAGCCACTCGAACACCTCGTTGAGCTGGAAATCCACCTTCTCCAGTTGCAACTTGCCCGCCTCCATCTTGGAAAAGTCAAGGATGTCGTTGAGGATCCCGAGCAGGTTGTTCGCCGCTCTGTCTATCTTGCTCACATAGTTGTGCTGCTCGGGGGAGAGGTTGGTTTGCAGCACCAGATGGGCCATACCGATGATGGCATTCATTGGCGTGCGGATCTCATGGCTCATGTTGGCCAAAAATTCGCTCTTGGTTCGGGTGGCATCTTCGGCGATCTGCCTAGCTTCTAGCATGGCGGCCTCAGCCTGCTTGCGGTCGCTGAAATCGAAGATGATCCCGTCCAGATAGATGGCCTTACCCTCGGCATCATAGGTGGCGAGTCCGATGGAGTAGACCCAGCGGAGCTGACCCCAGCGATCGAAGATGCGGTACTCGTTGATGTATTGCCGGTGTTCGGCAATCGCCTCGATGGTGTTGCGGTTGCTCAGTTCGAGGTCATCGGGATGGATCAAGTCACCAAAATCGCGGCTGTTATCGACAAAATCGCTGGCGGGATAGCCGGTTAATTTTTCCGCCTCGTCGCTGACGAACAACATGGTCCAGGGATGATGAGGCAAGCAGCGATAGACCATACCCGGTACGTTGCGCACCATGGACTGGATCCGCTGCTCGCTCTCGTGCAGCCGCTGGCGATCTGCCGCTATCCGGTCATGAGCCTCCCGCATGGCCTGCTCGGCGGCACGGATCGGGGTGATGTCGACCAAGCTGCCGACCGCACCGCTTCGCTCGCTCTCGGCAAGCTCGATCCCCGAGAGAAAATAGAGCATGTCCAGAGGACGGCCATCCGGCGAAAACAGGCGCACCTCATGCTGCGTTCTGGCCTGACTGCCCGCCACCCTTTGCAAGGTGTTACCCTCATCCACCGCATCCAGTCCGGCCAGTTGCGGCAACTCCGCCAGCCGCTTGCCTTCGACCGGCCGGGCGCCACCAAATGCGCTGGTAAAGGCGCGATTCACCCCCAGCAGGCGCCCCTGATTGTCGGTATAGAAGAGAGGATGTGGCAGGGTATCGATCAACGCCTGCTGGAAGGCAAACTGCTCGTTGCGCTCGCGAATGCTGCGGCGACGCAACATCCGCCCCTGCCAGAGCAGGGCCGAGCTCAGACATATCAACAGGGCGGTGCCGAACAAGGCCACTCGCCGCCATCCTGACACGGCCTGTTCCACATTGCCCAACAGCAGCAGCGTCCACTGCCCTTTGGCATCGTGCCACTCGATATGCATGCGGCTCACCAGATAGCTATCTTTCCCTATCCGAACTTCACTGCCATCGAGTGCAGGCAGGATCACCGGTTTGCGATCCGGGGCAAAGTAGTGTCCATATAGGCGAGAGGCAAAGAGCTGCTGTTGCCTGGCGGCAGAGTTCGGTCCCACCACCGCCATTTGCCAATCGCTCTTGTTGCTGGCCATCACCACTCCATCTGGCGAGACCAGCAAACCGATGGTATCGCCCCACCCGGCCAGAAAGGTATCGAGCAGCGCCATCTCGTAACGCGCCACCACCACCCCAGTAATGTCGCTTCCTTGCGCCCGATCGTGAGAGACTGGCGCCGCCACATAGATCATCCGCTTGCCGGTATTGAGGCTAACCCCGGCATCTACTGTTTCCAGCCCCTTGAGCCCTTGCCTGAAGTAGGAGCGAAACGACACATCCTGCCCGACGACATGGCGGCCAAGCGCATCCCAATCACGGACAATCACCCCTGCTTTATTGGTAACAAAGGCATGATTGGCCTTCACCCCCTGCGCCAACACCTGCAGAGCTTCGCTCGGGCTCAGCTCCCCCCGCTCGAGCAGTGACGATTGCTGGATCTCGCGGTTGAGGCGGCCAGCCAGTTGCACCGCCCCCATCCCCTTGCTTGAGAGGGTCAGTTGCTGCAGATTGTCGCCCTCGCGCTGAATGCGGGTATCCAGCGACTGGCGATACTCCTGCCGCTCCAGCTCCAGATAGAAGGCATCGACCAGCGTGGCCAACATCAGGGAGAGCAACAGCACGGCGACCATATGCCAAAGACGGGATTTCATGGTGTATGGCATGCTCCGTCAGCCACTCCGCCAAGCGGCGGGAATGTCGGCGCCAGAGCGACAAAACAATCCAGCAGCAGAGGATCAAACTGGCTGCCTCTCCCAGCCATCATTAGTGCCAGTGCCTGCTCGCGGGAGAAAGGCGGACGATAGGGTCGTTCACTAAGCAGAGCACCATATACATCGACGATAGCCATCAGGCGCGCTACCAACGGGATCTTTTCTCCCGCCAGACCATCGGGATAGCCGTTGCCATCCCAGCGCTCATGATGATGACGAGCCAATATCCCGGCGAGGGCAAACCCGGTGAGTAGCCTATTAGTACTGTTATCAGCACAACACTCTTCCCCCAGGTTCTCAGAGGCGACAGACTCCTCAACCCACCCCGCCAACCGGGCGATCGCAACTTCTCCCCACTCAGGATGGCGGACGATCTGCTCACGCTCTGACAGAGTCAGTGGCGCAGAGTTACACTGGACGGTTTCCGGAACACTTAACATCCCCACATCCCTCAGCAAAGCGGCCTGATAAAGCAGCTCGAGATCGAGCCCAGCCAACGCATCCCGATAGTGCGACTGATTTACCAGCTGGCTAACCAGCGCTTTGAGGCAGGATTGGGTGTAAAAGACATGAGGTTGCACATCAAGGACACGCTGCGCGGCAAACGTAGCCAGCAACAAAGCGGCACCCAGTGCAAGGGCGTGATGAGGCGTTGCTTGCCCTGCATGCTGACACGCCAGCTGGTGACGAGATGCACGCAGTTGATCCACCGCTCGCTTGAGCATCAGGTGAGTGTCGATGCGGGCCAACAGGATCGGCGGGCTGATGGGTTTGGTAATGTAGTCCGCGGCACCTAGTGCAAATCCCTGCCGCTCATCCTCGATCTGCGCCATGGCGGTCAGAAAAATCACCGGGATTTCGCTTGTCTTTGGATCGGCTTTCAGTTGACGGCACACCTCATGTCCATCCAGATCCGGCATCATGATATCGAGCAGCACAAGGTCGGGAGGCGTGTCGGCAAGGGCTATCTCCAGCGCCTTGCGACCCGTGGTCGCCAGCTTGATGATATAGCGAGCACTGAGCAGTGCATTCATCAAATTGAGGGTGCCGGTATCATCATCAACCACCAGCACCACAGGACGAATTGCGTCCAGGGCAAGATGTTCCATATCTTGTGATTCTCCCTGCCATGATGGAAGGCTGTGAACCTTTACAGCCCTTCTCACACCATAACGGATCCACCGGCTGGCAGCCATGGCAACCCGGTTGAAATATGCGGTCTAACCAATGGAGTCAACAGTTGGCCAAGAAGACAGCGGATATGTGATTGCGGCAGTTTTGTTGCGTCACAGGATGGCTTACGCCCACTGTCGCTGTGACATCAGATCAGATTGAGCCGTTAATCCAGTTGAAGATATGTGCCTCTGTATAGATTTAGATCTCCAGCACAAGATAACCGCAGTATCGGTTGACCAAGGTCATGCACTCTATATTATCATGCTCAAAATGAGCTGGCAGGATACAGCAACAGATGGGCACATCAGATAGCCATATGGACATAGCAAAAATCATTGCCGGGCCCACGCTGGTACTGGAAAAAGATAATGTGCATAGTGATGCGCTCTGCCAGCAGTTACGTGCCATTGGCATAAGCCAGATTACGGTGGTGGAGAGTGTAGAGGCGCTGGAACGTTGCATATCTGACGGCCCCGTTGCCATGATCATCTGCAATATCGATATCGACTCGGCGAATCTGCTCACACTGCTGAAAAATATCCGCAGCACAGCCCCTTATCACACACTGCCTTTTTTGACCCTGACCTCAGGGATCGATCGCTCACGGATCGAACAATTTGTTCAGGCGAAAGTCTCTGACATTATTTTGACCCCGCTCAAACCCGATGTACTTAAAAACAGGATCGCTCGGCTGCTTTTGGCAACCAGTCAATCGCAACTCCAGCTATCTCAATTCGATTTTGGTCGTTTGCACCGTTTTTCCAACAGCGATCTGATCGCCAGCAATCAGGACAGTCCCACTATTCTGGTGGTTGACGATGTTCCAGATAATTTGATGCTGATCACCTCGGTATTTCGCAAAGAGTTTCATCTCAAGCTAGTCAAGGATGGCGAAAAGGCGATCAATATCTGCCAGTCGGATAATCCACCCGACCTGGTGCTGCTGGATATCATGATGCCCAAGCTGAACGGATTTGATGTCGCCAGAATTTTGCGTGAACACCCCCATTCAGAACATATTCCCATCGTCTTTATGACGGCACTGGATGATATCTATTCCCGTAAACGGGCGATGAAACTGGGAGCAGTCGATTTTATCACCAAGCCGATCGACATCGAGATGCTGCGTTTCCGTATTGCCAATCTGATGCGGCTGGTGCATGCCAGAAAAGACCTGCAAAAAGAGTTCGATCAGATGCTGGAGCTCAACAGGCTCAAAGAGAGCCTCGAGTTCAATATCCGCTATGAAATCCGGGAGCCCCTGCTCAATGCGGTGCATCTGTTGGAAGAGCTGGCGGCCGATCCATCGCTCAACATGATCCAGAAGACACAGCTCTCCATTACCAGAAAATCAGTGGGCGATGCGCTGGAATTGACCCGTCTGGCCACCGAGATCTATCAGATTGAAACCGGTGCCTTTGTTTTGAAAGCGGGAAAAGTCCAGCTCTTTGAGATATTCAACCGGCTCTCGGTACAATTCAAAAATCTCTATGCCGAGAAAAAGCTCGATATCAAGCTGACCAAACCCAAAAATTATCTCTATGACGAGCTGTTCATCGCCGGTGACGAATTTCTCTGTTATTCCGCATTTCAAATATTGATACGGCTCGCTTGTGAACATGCAGCGCCCTCCTCCTGCGTGGAGATTGTCTGTCTGAAAAAACCAGACAGCATTATCTTGAATATTGATAGCTCTAGCATGCTGGATATCAGCAGTGTCTCATCTCTGTTCGATCAACTCTCCTCCTCAGATAATAAAGAAATGCACAGTCGCAATGGTTATCATGGAAAAATCATGCTGGAAGCTAATGGCGCTACCGTTACTGCATCGCTTGACGAAGAATCCCATCTGCTTAATATCTCAGCAATTTTCCCGCAAAAAGAGGATTTCAATCCATATCCAGAATGAACCGGATCAAGGTCCCCGTGTTCAGCCGTGACACCGCCGCAAATTATTTTCTGCTTATGTGATGGGTGAGTAACACACGATGGGTTTTCTCCGTCCTTTCCATTGATCTTCATCTTGTGGTGTAACACAACGGGGTAATCTTCATGTATGCAGCAGGCAGGATGAACACAATAATACTGTCCATGATCCCGTTGGGTTGTCTGTTCTATGGCTCATTTCATGACCCCATTTACCTGAGGAGATAACATGAATCTTTTTCGCCGTGTTATCCCCTTGTATGTCCATATTGCACATCTTTTCTTAGGTTTGTTGCTGGTGTTTGCCCTGAGCACTCTCGGCCACCAATACCGACAGACAAAAATCATGCTGATGAAGGAAGCCGAAGATAGATTCAGCCTGATCGGCCAACTGACGATTCAAGAGCTGGAGGGACTATTTCGACCTGCGGCACTGAGCACCAATATGCTCGCCCAGCAACGCTTGATCGAGGCAACAACATTAGCTGCTCGCATGGCTAACCTTCCTTACATGGCAACCTTGCTAAAAGGACAGCGCTCAGCCAATGGGGTTTATGCCGGGTACCACAACGGCGATATGTTCTGGCTTATGCGCTGGCCTGCCGATGCAGAGGTGCAACGCCTGACCCCTCCAGCCAATACCCACTGGATATTGAAAAGCGTTCGGCACCAAGAGACTGCGACCCTCACGGACATCTTCGCGCTGACCGACAATCTCACCATCATCGAACACAAACAGGTATCAGGGCAGCTCTTTGATGCCAGAACGCGCCCATGGTTTATTCAAGCCAAACAGGCTGGACGACTGGTTCAAACGCCACCTTATATCTCGATCGATACTCAGGAGATAAACCTGAGCTTTGCCAAACCGATGCAGAACGGGGCTGGCGTCGTCGGGGTAGACCTGAGTCTGAGATCCATCGAACGCTTGCTCAAATCTGCCATGATCACCCCAAATATGCGGCAGGCCATCGTCAATGAGATGGGGGAATTGGTTACCAGTCATAAAGGCGGCATGATCATTCACGGTGAGAACGGGGCATATCGGCTAGCTAAGGTCGCTGAGGCAGAGCTCCCCATGCTGCAACATCTGATAGATGCCAGCCAACACCAGAACATAGATAAACTGACGTTTCACTCGGAAGGGCACGATTGGCAAGGAATGCGCATTGATCTGCCGGATGCGGATGAATCACGGCTATCACTCTGGATTGCGGCACCTGTCGATGAATTACTGGCTACCGCCATCACCATTCGCAACCAGACCTTCCTATTGTCGGGGATATTTCTGATTCTTGCCCTTTTCGCAGCAATAATGCTTGCCAGAACCGCCGCCAAGCCTCTTGATGCCCTGACGCAAGAGGCAGGAAAAATTGCCAGCTTCGACTTCCATGACCCTGTCCGGGTCAACACATATATTGCCGAAATCATCGATCTATCCCAGGCCATGGGTAACATGAAATCGACGATCCAGCACTTTTTGCAGCTTTCCACGTCACTCTCAAGCGAGACCAGCTTCCCCCGCTTGCTTTTACGGCTACTCAGCGAAATGCAGCAACTCACCGGTGCAACAGGCTGCATGCTCTACCTCTCCGATAACGGCAACAAGACGCTGGATCTGGCTGGGTTGTGCTGGAATGGTGAGGTACAGGAGCAAAAGCCAACCCACAGTATCGGGTCCCTCAATCAACCCAAACATCCACTGTTCCAGAGCTTGCAAGGAGTTGAACTGGAACCCGTCGCGTTGGTCACCAGCGAATTGCAGATCCTTTTTCCATACATCGAGGAAAGTGACACACCATTGACTTTCTGGCCGATAGCCCTGAAAAACCGCGATGGCCAACTGCTCGGCACCCTGGTGTTTTTGATCGATGAACAGCAGAAATCCCTGACCCCGCAGCGGATGTCCTTTGTCAAAGCCCTCTCCTCCACCGCCGCCGTAGCGCTCACCACCCAGCGACTGCTAGAGGAGCAGCGCAATCTGCTGGAAGCCTTTATCCAGCTCATCGCAGGGGCCATCGATGCCAAGAGCCCCTATACCGGTGGCCACTGTCAGCGAGTCCCCGAACTGACCAAGATGCTGGCAGAAGCGGCATGTGAGGCCAAGGAGGGCCCCTTCCAACACTTTTCGCTCGATGAAAAACAGTGGGAAGCAATACATATCGCGGCTTGGCTGCACGATTGCGGCAAAGTCACCACTCCGGAGTTTGTGGTCGACAAGGCCACCAAGCTGGAAACCCTGTGCGATCGCATTCACGAGGTCAGGATGCGCTTTGAAGTGCTGAAACGGGATGCCGAGATTGCCTACTGGCAGGCACGTCTCCATGGGGGTGATGAGGCCACGTTACAGGCCACGCTGCAACAGCAGTGGCAACAGCTGGATGAGGAGTTTGCCTTTATCGCCCGTTGCAACGAAGGGGGCGAATTTATGGCCACAGAGGATATTGCAAGACTGCAGCAGATCGCGGGCCGCACCTGGCAGCGCACGCTCTCCGATCGGATTGGGATCTCTCAGGATGAACTGGCGCGCAAACAGCGGGCCGCGGAGTCACCGCTGCCGGTCACCGACCCCTTGTTGGCCGATCGCCCGGATCACCTCTTCACCCGCAGCAACCGCGACCGCCTTGCCCCTGACAACCCTTGGGGATTTCAGGTCAACACCCCTGAATACCTCTATAACCGCGGCGAGCTCTACAACCTCGCCATCCGCCGGGGCACCCTCACAGATGAGGAGCGCTACAAGATCAACGAGCACATGATCCAGACCATCATCATGCTCGAAAAACTCCCCTTCCCCGCCAACCTGAAACAGGTGCCGGAAATCGCAGGGGGACACCATGAGAAGATGGATGGCACTGGTTATCCCAAGCGGCTGAAACGGGACGAGATGAGCATCCCTGCCCGGATGATGGCCATCGCCGATATCTTCGAGGCGCTGACCGCCGGCGATCGCCCCTACAAGAAAGCCAAATCTCTTTCGGAGGCCATCCGCATCATGGGATTCATGCAACAGGATCACCATATCGACCCCGAGCTGTTTGCGCTCTTTCTCCGCTCTGGCGTCTACCTGCGCTATGCCAAGCGTTACATGAGCCCGGAGCTCATTGACGAGGTGGATATCAGCCCCTATCTCGCCAGCCATTGATCGCCGCGAGGCACTCTGGGTTACCTGATGCCTGCAATCTGGGGATCTGCATGCAGACCCGCCGTCTTGTCACCGGTGGTCACCCCGATGCGCAATAGAGATGGGGAGGATATGCACCGGACAGCCATGCTAATCCTCTCCATGGCACCTTGTTCTGACTGACCTTACGGACACTTGCCAATAACGGTAATCGAACAAAAAACGATAAAAATCAAGATAGATAGCCAATTAAAACGACATAATTGACTATAGTTCAATCGAACGTTTTAAAAACGTGACCACTTCACATGGGCCCAGCGCAATGACCACTGAACGGGAACCGTTGATCCGCTCACTGTTTGATGAGTACATCGAGCTGTATTCATCACGGGATGATCGGCTCACCACGCGGTTTAGCGACAATTTCAGCGGTTTTGCCGGCAGCAGTGATGTTCTGGTTACCGATAAAGATGAGTGGATCCGGATAACCCGCCGCGATTTTGCCCAGATCCCGGGCAGGATCCGCCTGGAAATACTCGATGTAACCCTGCAAGATCTGGCCGCTGATGTGGTGGCTGTCACCGCCTTCTTCCATATCCATCTACCGAAATCAGAACCTATCCTCTCCCGCAGAACCGCCAGGTTGGTGCTGATTTTTCGACACGAAGCCATGGCGTGGAAAATTGCTCACAGCAGTATCTCCATCCCTTACAGTGCTGCTCGGGAAAGCGAAATTTACCCGATGACCAGTCTGGAGGAGCGCCAACATGAGCTGGAGCTCATTATCGAGCTCAGAACCAAGGAGCTGGCGGAAGCGAACCGGAAACTGGAAGCGCTCAGCAATACCGACGGGCTCACCAATATCGGCAACCGTCGTCTGTTCGACAACTCATTGAACCAGGCCTGGGAACACTGTATTCAGACAGAGATGCCGATTGCGCTCATCATACTCGACATCGATCATTTCAAGCAGTTCAACGATCTCTATGGCCACGTTGCCGGTGACGAGTGCCTTCGATTGCTGGCCCATACCCTGGCGCAATCCGGGCGCCGCTCGGGGGAGTTGGTGGCTCGCTACGGCGGAGAGGAATTTGTCATCCTGCTGCCACATGTCGAGCGTCAATCCGCCTATGAAATTGCCCAACATATCCAGCGACTGATTTTTGCACTGGCGCAGCCACACGCACAAAATGCCACCGGTCTGGTGACCGTTAGCATGGGTGTTGCCTGCCTCAGACCATCGAGTCACTGGCAGCCATCTGAACTGGTCAAACTGGCTGATTCTGCGCTCTACACCGCCAAATCATCCGGCCGTAACTGCATCAGAGTGGCGGAGTCACCCAGCCTCCCGCAACCAGTCTGCCCATAAGTCCCTCATACGCCCCCATCCTCCTCACGGGAAACCACTGCGCGCTAACCATGCACGGCAAGGCTCAACGCATCCCATCGCAACATACCTTCCCACTGATCCAGTGTGCTTTGATAGGTATCCGCCGCGTTGTAATGGGCCATGGCATGCAGGCGGGCATGATGGCCAAGTCGCTTGACCACATCGGGCATGGTGTTGAGGCTGGCCAGCACCTGCGCCAGATCGCCGGGATCGTTTGGCTGATATTTGCGGCAATTCACGTCATCGGTGAGGTGTCGATCCCACCAGGCGCCATCGGCCGGGATCACTACGCATAATCCCGCCGCCATGGCCTCCAGAATGGAGAGACCAAAGGGTTCCTGGTGACTCGTGGAGACAAAAATGCCGCATTGAGATCGGATCTCGTCAAGATTGGCGGGGTTGGCATACCAGTGCGTGTCTGGCAGCTGTGGCTGAGGCTGGCTACAGGGCTGCAGCGTGCCCTTGGGCTGCAGATAGCACACCATCAGCTCGGGGCGAGCATCAGGGATCAGTTGATGGGCGGCCAGCATGGTCTCCAGCCCCTTCCAGCGCAGCAACGAGGCCGCCCACAAAATACGAGGCCCCCCCAGAGTCGCTTTGGGCCAATCAATCTCGCTCAAACCATTGGTAAATGGCTGCCAGTGTGACGGGAACTCGGTCTCACCAAGCCGGGCCAGCAATGCCGCCAAGGAGCTGCGGGTTGATTCGAGATAAAACACAAAACTCGCCCGTTGCAAGGCTCTGGCAGAGAGCCCCGAGCACCCCACAGGGCCATGGATCAGCTGAACCACCCGGCACCGCAACCAGCGGGCCGCCCAGTAACAGCAGAGATCCACCCCCGGCCCGGACGCCGCCACCAGGCACTTCACCTGCCCCAGACGCAACACCAGCCAGAGGATCAGCAGGGTCTGCCACCCCTGTTTGAGCAGATAGCCGATGCCGGACTCCCGCCCCTTCAATATGTGGGGCAGCCAAAGAGGATGATGCTGACAACGGGACCAGGAGCCGGGATCCTGGGTCAGCACATGGCATGTGAGCCCGGGCATCCGTTTGGCCAACTCATCGAGCAGCACTTCGGTCGCAACCTTGGAGCCACCGCGAAACGGGATGGGATCCACGACGATGACCTTTCCAAACACCGGCTCAGTTTGCATGCTCATCTTGCTACTCCCTTACTCTGGCACCTTGCGGCGGCCAAACCCCAGTTGCACTCTTTGCGCCACTCTTGCCACCCCACTCGCCAGCATATTGCGCCCTCTGGCAACGAGTCGTTGCCCCGCCCAATGAATGAGTGTGCGATAGGGCGCGGGGGCCGTTGAGTGCCAACGACCAGCCCGCGCGGCGTCCCACACCGCCGTGACCCCGTCGACATAGCGCGCCACCGTGAACAACTGTGCGGCACGCAACTGAGCGGCCCGCCCCATTTCACATCGGCGCTGCGGATTGCTCAATTGCCGCCAGTGATCAGCCATCTCGGCCCAATCCCCCGGGGTTGCCAGCAAACCGGTCACCCCCTCCTCCACTACTTCAGGGATGCCGCCCACCCGATAGGCACTGACCGGGAGCCCCAACATGCCCGCCTCCGCCAACGTCAGACCAAACACCTCCTCACGGGCTCCAGAGACCAGCAGATCCACCCCGCCCCGCAAGATCGCGGCACTGTCCGGCCGCTCGCCCAAAAAGTGGACGCGCTCGGCCACCCCGAGTTCGACAGCCAACGCCATCAATGCTTCCCGCTCCGGGCCGCTGCCAATGATCAGCAACTGGGCCTCCTCCCCCGATGCCATCAGGGCAGCCAGCGAGCGGATCAGCAGATCAATCCCCTTGCGTTTGATCAGGGAGCCGACGGTTGCGATGATCATATCCCCCGGGGGCAAGCCCAGCATGCCGACGACCGGCCAGTGAGCACCGCCATTCAGACGAGCGGCATCCACCCCGTTGGGTACCCGGATCAACCGATCGGCCGCGCAGCCATCCTGGCGCCAACCGATCAACACCGGCTCGCTCACCCCGATCAGCACGCTTGCCTGATGAACCCGCAGGCTGAATCTGTCTCTGGGCTGGTAGCGGGCATGGAGGTGGCACACCAGCGGCACCTGCAACGCCCGACAGACCCCCACCAGCCACTGACAAGGGGCCGCGCTGTTGGCATGCACCAGCCCAATCTGCCGCTCGGTGATGAGCTCTCTGGCTCGCCGGGAGAGGCGCCGATGGGCCGCAAGATCAAAGCGGGGCGCCTGCCATCCCAGCAGCAGGCTGAACGGCTCGACCATGGTTTCTACCCCGAGGGTGGCCGCCTCTGCCGCCAGCGTTGGGCTATTGCACCAGAGCAACGGCGTAAACCGACTGCGATCGAGGTGGGCCAGCAGATCCAGCAGGCAGCGTTCGCTGCCGCGGATCCAGTCCTCTCCGTAGTGAACCAGCAAAACAGGGATTGCGTTCATCCTCTTGCTCCCTTTGGTGGCACTGCCGGCAACCGGGTTGCCTCCTGATGATCCGCAGCGGTGGCCTTCACCTCTGTGGCCGCCTGCTGCACGTACTTGATGGCGGCGACGGCCAGCGCCAATTCCAGATAGATGGGCCAGGTAAAACCCTGGGTCAGGAAGGATCCCGAAATCACAAATCCCACCATGCTGGCCATCACCCCCTGCATCGCCGTGATCACTGCAGGAGGCATGCCAGCAAGCTGACAACGCCAGCAACTGCGCAGTGTCACCGTCACCATGCCGATAAACAGCGCCAGCCCGACAAAGCCGGTTTCAGCCAGCACCCCGAACCAGGTGGAGTGCACCGCATGATTGAGTCCATCCCAATGGGGGCTGTAGAAGAAGTAGTTGTAATAAAAATTGGACAAGCCCACCCCTACCAGCGGATGGCCCAGTGCCATCCCCCAGGCAGCTTGCCAAGCGTAGATCCGCCCCATGGCCGAGGCATCGACCCCGCTCTCGGCGGCACCGCCAGATGCCCGGTCGCTGATCCCGGCGGCGGCAAACAGCACCACCAGCGCGACCATCCCCAGCGAGATCAACAGGGTTTTCGACTTCACCCGCTGCCAGGCAAACAGGCCACCAACGGCGCAGATACCCAGCAAACCACCCCGGCTCTGGGTGGCGATAATGGCGGCCGCAGTCAGCGCAAAGCCGAGCCCCCCCAGTAAACGCCCCCCCACCCCATTGCCCTGATTGAGCAGCAAGCTCAGCGAAAAACCGGCAGGAAAGAGCAGCACCAGCGCCAGATCGTTGGGATCCCCCAGCACAGAGCCCAGCTCGCGCCCTATGGTCACCCGGGTCCCCTCCACCAGTCCGATCCCGCTCGCCTTGTTGTAGAGGGCCACCAGCGCCACCAGACAACCCGCCACCACAAAGGTGCGCACCGCCAACGCAAAATCCCCCGGGGTGCGCACCAGCCAGGCGGTGGCCAGGGTCATCAGATAGATCTTGCTGTAGCTGCCGGTCCAGGTGGCAATCGCCTCGCCCCGGTTGCTGGCAAACAGCACACCGATGGAGACCATCACAAAGAAGGCCGTCAGCCAGCTCAGGGGTTGGCTCCAGTAGGGCTTGATCCGGCCGGTCAGCAAAATGTGCCAGACCAGTGCGCCGATGGCGGCCAGCGAGAAGAGCAGCGGGATCTTGAGGGGATAGAGCTGGGGGAACACCTCATGCAGTCGAAAGAAGGAGAAGGTGACAAATCCCAGCACCATCAAGAAGGGCCAGCGCAGGGCAAACCAGATGGCGGGAATGGCAAGGCCGAGCACTGGCAGCAGCAAGGGATGGGGCAGCCGCCACCAGAGCAGGGCCAGCACCAGACAGATGGCGCTTGCCCAGATGGCTGGCGTTAGACGAGCCATGATCCTGCCCACCATTGGCCGAGCCAGACCATCGCCAGTGCCCCGAGCGAACTGGCCCAGAGGGGCGAGAGGCGATACGGCAGCGGCAGCAACCGCTGGCTCACCAGATAAAAGGCGAGCGCCCGCACCAGATAGACCAGCAGCAGGGTCCAGATCACCCCGGCGACCCCGAAGGGGGGGATGGCGAGCAGAAAGCCTGCCACCCCAAGGGCGCTGCAGCCCAGATTGATCACCATCTGGGCATTGCTCTTCTCGCCGCTAAAGCAGCCGACATTGAGCAAGTCCGAAACATTGCGCACCGCCATACCCAGCACCAGCAGCGGAATATAGGCGATCGCCCCGTGATAGCTCTCCGGGGTCAGCCAGCGAATAAGCAAGGGGGCAGTGAGCCCAACAATCCCCGCGGTGACAAACCCCAGTACCGACCCCATCACGCTGTAGTGGGCATTGAGTCGCAGTCCATCAGGCTCGCGCAGCAGCATGAAACGGCGGGGATACCACCAGAGGGCAAAGGGTTGCAGCAACAGCCCCACCGCCAGCGCCAACTTGCCCGCCACCGCGTAGTAAGCAAGCAGCGCCTCCCCCACCACATCGGCCAGCAGCCAGCGATCCAGTCCGCTCAGGGCAAAGCCTGCGAGCCCGCTCACCACCAGGGGCAATCCATAGCGCAGCAGCGGCCGATAGTGCTGCCAGTCAAAGCGGATCCCGCTATCTCGCCACTGCCAGAGACTGAGCAGCAGCGCCAGTGCAACACAGGTCAGGGTGCCGGAGGCCAGCACCCCGCTCACGCCCCAGCCGAGCCAGAGCCACCAGCCGGTCAACACCGACTGGATCACCGCCTTGCCTGCGGTCGCCACGAAAAAGAACCGCGCCTGATTGCGCATCCGCAGCCATGCCAGCGGCACGCCGATCACCCCTTCAAACGGCAGGGCGCAGAGCACCCAGCGCACATCCGCAAGGCGGGTTTCCACCGGCAGCCAGGCTTGCACCACAGGCGCCAGCAGCCAGAGCAGCACCAGACTGGCCAGGGCGATCAGCCAGACCAGACCAAACATGCGGGCCACCACCTGCTGACGCTCCTGCTCATCTTTCGCCAATCCGGCAAAGCGGTAGAGGGCATCCACCAGCCCGAAGCCAAGGATCAGGGAGCCCAGATTGATGAGGGTCAGCAGCACCTCCAGCTGGCCGTATTCACGAGGCAGCAGCTGATGGGTCAGCACCGGCAGCATCAGCAGGGAGATCCCCTTCATCAAGAGCAAGCCACCGGCGTAGTAGAGCATGGCAATCTGGTTCACACCAAGTTTCATAGGGCCTCCCAGCCACCCGAAGCATCTCGCTTCGGGTCAGCTACCGCTAATGCAAAGCCCACGCCACTCACTCCCGCCCAGAGACGATAGCTTCTCTGTGCGGCTTAACCGTCCAAAACAGGCCCAGAATGAGACTGGCATTTGCGTTTTGCACAACGCGGGCTGCAAATTGCACCGACCGGCGCAATCTGCCCCTCCTCTTAGCCCCATTTGGCCCGATCACACTGGGGTCGTCCTGTTGGCCCGATCCCTGCTTTCTGCTTAGCGAGCAACGGACTGCACCAGAGGGAGAGGTCGCCATGAACACCATCAACCTGCACCGCATGAAAAGCTGGGCAAAACAGGGGGAGACGCCACTGGCCCGCCGGGTATGGCGACTGGCCAAAAGTGCCCGCCACTGGTCATGCCCAGTGATCCCTCCCCTGCATCGGCTGCTTTATCGGCTCTATTTGCTCGGCAGCAACGCGCTGGCGACCCTGACCCGCACCCTCTGGTGGACCCCCTTGTTTCAATCTCGCCTCACGGCCCCCGCTCCGCGTCTCTATCTCTATGGCGGCATCCCCTATATCAGCGGTCCGGTCACCATCGAAATTGGTGCCGACTGCCGCCTCAGCGCCGCCATGACCATCAGCGGCCGGGCATCGAGCCAGACACCAAGGCTGGTGATTGGCCGCAATGTCGGCATTGGCTGGCAGACCACCCTGGCGGTGGGCAGCAAGATAGTGCTGGGGGATAACGTACGGATTGCAGGGCGTGCCTTTCTGGCGGGCTACCCGGGGCACCCGGTCAACGCCCGCGATCGTGCCCTTGGCAAACCGGATCGCGATGAACAGGTGGGGGCCATTGTGCTGGAGCAGGATGTCTGGCTTGGCACCGGGGTGATGGTGATGGCCGGTGTCACCATAGGCGCCGGCACCATTGTCGCCGCAGGCAGCGTCGTCACCCGGGATCTGCCCGCAGGTGTGCTGGCAGCGGGTGTACCGGCCACCGTACTTCGTCCCTTGCAACCACAGGATCACAGCGACCTCGCACACGCTTCGGAGACCTTTTCATGAAACCACACTCACTGCCGCAACTGGTGGTACTGGGCGAGGATTGGGGTCAGCACCCCTCCAGCACCCAGCACCTGATCAAGCGTCTGTTGCCCGATTATCAGGTGCTCTGGGTCAACTCCATCGGCATGCGTTGCCCCCGCTTTACCCTTCATGATCTCACCCGCATCGTCCGCAAACTGGGGGCCGTGCTGCGCGGCGCACGCCATTCTGGCGGCCAGTCGGTTGCGCCATCCGAAGCCAGCAGCCCCCGGGTACTGCCGCCGCTAGCCTTGCCGCTACCGGGCAATTGGCTAGCGGGCAAGATCAATGGCCACTGGCTGGCGGCGCAGATCCGGCGCCAGCTGCCCGAGCTGGATCGCCCCTTGCTCTGGATCTCCCTGCCCAGCGCCGTCGATCTGATTGGCAAGCTCGAAGAGCGGGCGGTCATCTACTACTGCGGCGATGACTTCTCGGCGCTGGCGGGGGTGGATCATCAGGCTATCGCCCACTGCGAAACCCGACTGGTAGAAAAAGCGGATCTCATTCTGGCCGCCAGCCCCGCGCTGGCCAGCCGCTTCCCCCCCCATAAAACCCGGCTCCTCAGCCACGGTGTGGATCTCGAGCTGTTTATGCCCCCCAGAGAGCGTCCGGCGGATCTCCCCTCCGGCCGCCCCATTGCCGGATTTTACGGCAGCCTGAGCGACTGGATTGATATCCCCCTGCTGGCAGAGACGGCCGCCGCCCTGCCCCACTGGGATCTGGTGCTGATTGGCCCGGTCCAGACCGATATCTCCCCCCTCAAGGGGCTCCCCAATATCCATCTGCTGGGGCCCCGTCCCCATCACACGCTGGCGGCCTATGCCCAGCACTGGCAGGTGAGTTTGCTGCCCTTTGTCGACAACGCCCAGATCCGTGCCTGCAATCCGTTGAAATTGCGTGAGTATCTGGCCGCAGGGCGCCCCATCGTCAGCACCGATTTTCCGGCGCTCGATGGCTATCGGGATCAGATCCAGCTCCCCCGCAGTGGGGAGAGCCTGGCCCAGGCCATCAATCGGGCCGCCTTTGATCAACCCAATCCGGGCTGGTTTCAGGAGAGTGGCTGGGAGGGGCTCACCCGCAGCGAAGGGCGCCACACTCGCCAACAACAGGTGGCCCTGCAAAGCTGGGATCACAAGGCTGCCGAGCTGAACAACTGGTTGAAGGGGCTAGCCGGATGAGCAAAAGGCTCTGGCTGGTTATCCTGCTCTGCGCCAATGCAGCGATGGGCGCTACCCGGCTGGAGGGGCAGACCCCGCTGCCCCTGACAGGTAACCAGACCCCCCAGCGGCTCGATCTGAGCACCCACAACTGGCCAATAGGCAGCGATGATGAACTGGTGATCGAGGGCCATAACCCCAGCGCCCGCCCGCAAACCCTGATCCTGCGTATCGACGATGAGGCCTCGGTCAACTACCGCAGCCGGGTCAATCTGGAGCGGATTGTCGCCCCCGGCCCCTTCACCCAGCGCTTTGCCTTGAGTGAGTGGCGCACCAGCCAGCCCAGAGCGCTGGCGCTGGACAAACTCACCAAGCTCTATCTCTTTATGGCCGATAACGCCCCCTCAATGACCATTCACCGCTGGTACTGGGAGCCCGGTCTGACTCTGCCTGCGGGCACCATTGCGCTGGATCTGGGGGCGGCGGCTGCGCCCCGCTTTACCGGCTTTGAGCCCCTGAGCCCGGGGGATCCCCGGCTGATTGGCCACCCCACCGCCATCTTGCGCCCCTCCGGCGATGCCCTGGTGCGCGATGGGCTGCGCAATCTGGATGGCGTACGGGTGGAGGTCGCCAAGGGGCGCTACCAGCTCACCCTCTGGCTCGATGACCCCGGCGAGTGGGAGTATCTGCCCCACCCCTTCGAGCGCAGCGTTCTGGTCAATGGCGAGCCCATCTGGGCCGAGCAGTGGCAACCGCAGGAGTGGCTAACGCAGCGCTATCTGGCGGGACAATCCCGCGAGGCACTGCCAAACCCGGATCCCTGGCAGCTGTTCGGGGCACGACAGGGCGGCCCCGTTCATGTCACCCTGAACCACCCAGGCGGCCCGCTCACTATCACACTGGTAGGTCACTCACCGGATGCCAAGTACCTGGCGGGACTGCTGCTTGCCCCCTATCCGGCCCCCACCAGCAAAGAGGCGCTCCCGAATAGTGGGAAAGATCACGCTGTATTGGCCGACGCTACCGCCATCGTGCTGACCAAGCAGCGCCAGCTGTTTTTGGAGAAGTGGACTCTGGCCCCCTATTCCCCAACCCCAGCCCCTGCTTCGCAGCAACTGAGCCTCACGCCGATTACAGATGCCGCCCCAACCCTGCAGATCGCCCCGCTATCTGCGGCCGATGCGTTGCTGCAGGCTTCACAACCGGTGCTGGCGGCCCGTGGCAGCCAGCTGTTGCTGGAGTTTGCCATACACGCCGCCACCGACGATCCGGCCCCCTTGCTGGTGATCCAGCCCCCCGAACAGGCAGGATCACCGCTGGCGCTGATCCCCTATTACGGCAAGTGGCATCTGGTTCGCCCGCAGGCGAGCGGCACCCTGTTGGCCCCCTCGGATCAGGAGCTGGTCGAGGGGATCGCCGGGCTCACCCTACTGGCAGGGGTGCCACGGCGTCTGGTGCTGCAAATGACCGTCCCCAGAGACGCCCCGGCGGGACGCTATCTGGGCAATATTCAGCTGCTCAGCCAACAGCAACTGGTGCAGCTGCCACTGACTATCGAGGTGCTGCCGTTGACCCTGCCCGCGGCCAGCAAGCCGGTCGGCATCTATGTCGAAGCGCCCCCCTATCTGAACTGGCTAAGCCCAAACCCCGAGGTGCTAAAAGAGCAGATCGCCACAGCCAGTCGCTGCGATCTGGAGCGGCTCGCCAAGCTGGGGATCAGCGGCCTCTCGCCCGCCCTGCCACAAGATGAAGCAGGGATGCGGGAGATCATGGGAGAAGCGGCCGGGCTCGGCTTTGTGCCCCCCCTGCTGGCCTATACCCCGCTCAAACGCTGGGGGGGCGACCCTGCCAGCCAGCTTGATCAGTGGCAAGCGCGGCAACAGGGGCTGACCGCCAGCGGCTTGCCCCCGCTGGCATGGAGCCTGTTTGATGAGCCGGATCTTGCCACTCTGCCCGCCATTACCAGCCTGGCGCGGGAGATGAAACGGCGGGATCCGGCGGTGCTCCGCGCAGGTCACTTCAATCATCCGGGTCAGGCTGGTCTGCTGGCAGAGGTGGAGATTGCCTTGATCAACGCAGGCTTTGGCGCCGACAAGGCCGATGTGGCGCGGGTACGCCAGCACAAGGTCACCCCCTGGTTTTACAATCTGGGCACCCCGAGAGCCGCCGGGTTCTATCTGTGGCAAAGCGGCGCCGAAGGCTATTTGCAGTGGCATGGCCGCATGCCCACCGCCCTGCCCTATGACCCCACCGACGGGCGGGAGAGCGACTTTATGCTGCTCGGCCCACAAGCCTGCGAGGCGCACCGCCTCTCTCACGATCTGCTGCTGTTGCAGCAAGCCATCGAAGATCTGCGCTGGCTCGCCTGGCTGGAGCAGGAGGCCCGCTATCAGGTGGAAGCCGCCCTGCTGCTGGAGCGTCTGCGCGATCAGCTGCCGACCCGCTGGCAGGTGGCAGAGCAACTGCCCTCTGCCGCCTGGATCCAGTGGCGCCGCGAGATTGAACAACTGGCCAAGGGATTGAAAACATTGCAAACTGGTGCCAACTCATCCTCCTGAAGTGACTGCGTATGGCCAACCAGACTCCCCGCTCCACAGCCAAAGACAGCGCCCTGCGCTGCCTGTTGCCCCTAATGCTGCCATTGCTGATCCTCACCGGTTGCGCCCGTCAGGAGCCGGTCAATGAGACCCTGCCGATCCTCAACCAGTTGCGGGAACAGCAACTGGCCGAACAGCCCCAGCTGCAACTGCAGTACCAGCAAGCGGAGACACAACTGCCAGCGGATCAGGAGCAGCTGCTGCATCAGTTTTTAGGACGCAAGGATCCGGCCCGAATTGCGCTGGTAAGCGGCCCCGGGCTGCAAACTGACATGCTGGAGAGTGCGCGGATGGCGAGCGTGCGACTGACCGCCCTCACCCGTTTGCTGGGAGCTCGCGCCATTGAGCTGGAGCCCCGCTATGACCCCATGCTGGCCCCCAATACCTTGCTGATCCGCATTCTGCCAAACGGTGAATCGGGGTCGGTCACCCCAGCGGCGGCGCAATAAGGCCGAGGCAAGAGGTTGGCAAAGCCACCCGATAGAGGGGATAAGGGGCCAGCCCCCACAACTTGCGCCAACCCTGGGTAAGACGGTACGAGAGCAGCGGCGGGCTCTGGTGCAGCTCGCCTAAAAACATCACCCCCTGACTCATCCCTTCACCCGCCAGCGTCACTGACATCGCCTCGCTATCAGGCGCCACCAGCATGGCCTGCAGCAGGCCGTCACAGCGGGGATGGGCCAGCTGATAGCTGACATAGGTGCCGCCCAATACCGGCGTGGCCACCCGCAAGCGCCAGCCCAACTGGACCAGCTCCATTAGCATGGGTTTGGCCCCCTCATTGATCGCCCGGTTCTGATAACGCCAGCCCATGGCGGCAGCACTGAGCAGTGCCACCAGCAACAGCAACAGATATCCCCTAGATAGACCCATCACGGCGCCCCCTTAGAAAGAGGATGGTCATCACCAGCAGCATCATATTGACCACCCGGCTCTGATAACGCCACCAACCGCAGATATCCCTTAGACAGACCCATCACGGCGCCCCCTTAGAAAGAGGATGGTCATCACCAACAACATGATGGCCCACTGGTAGAGCTGGGCCAGCGAGCCGGTATGCAGCCAGCCATACCAGCGCAGATCCAGGCTCATCAGCACCAACCGCAGCTGATTGGCCCCGATATAGAGCAGGCAAACCAGCAGCAACATGGGCCACTGCCGGTAGAGGGGGCGCTCCGGCGCCAGCCAGCAGCAGGAGACCAGCCAGGAGAGCACCACCAGATAGAGTTGAGAAAACGAGGAGCACCCCTTGAGCACGATCAGCGCATGGCCCCCCAACCGCTCGATACGATTGCCATCAAGGCGAGTCTCCCAGCCTAGCAGCTGCAACCACTGGCCCACCACCCAGGCATCGAGCGCCAGCACAGGGCCAGAGAGCAGGGCAAACACCTGCTGCCCCCACAACACCGCCACGGTAAAGGCGAGCACAATCTGCAACACCGCCCGCTCATCGCCACTCTGATGACGGCGCCACAGCGAGGCCACCAGCAACAGACAGGCCAGCGCCTTGCAACTGGCGCTGGGGATCAGGATCAGCAGGATAAAGAGGGCGAGCGCCAGTGGATGCGGGCGCCAGCTCGGTGCAACCCGCGATGCAATTTGCCACCAGATAGCAATCAGCAACACCACCAGCAGGTTGAAGTGGCCCATATTGAGCCACACCATGCCCCACTGATTGGCCAAACCAAGTAGCAGCCAGTTGGGTGCCCACTGCCAGGGACGGATCTCCATCGCAACTCCTGCCGGTTATCAGCGCTTTTGACCGCTGTCGCAAGTTCCATGCCTGCCCGCTCTCACCCGGACCAAGCCAAGTCAGAGGATGCAACAAAGCTGGCACGCTTTATTCATTCCACCCTGCTGGCACTAGCGCCAGGGAATAGGAGTGAGCAATGAAACTCAAACCGTTGGCAGGGCTGCTGGGGATGTTGTTGGTAACCTCCCCCGCATACGCCTTGACCGAAGTCGATACCGAACTGCAACTGCTGATGGATGTGTCGGGCAGCGTCAGTTCATCGGAATTCAATCTGCAATTACAGGGGTATGTGGACGCCTTTTACAGTCAGGATGTACAAAGCGCCATCCTCGACACCAGTGGTGGCAAACTCGGGTCCATCGCCGTACAGATGATCATGTGGAGCAGCAGCAACCAGCAGAGCGTGATGACTGACTGGTTCCACCTCTACGACATGACCTCCATCAACAACTTCGCCGCCACCCTGGATGCCCTGGTGCGCCCCTATGCGGGGATGACGGCCCCCGGTTCGGCCATGGCCTTTGGTGCCCAGCAGTTTGATACCAACAACTACACCGCCGCCCGCCAAGTGATGGATGTGTCGGGTGACGGGATCCAGAACAACGGGCTGGATACCTCTACCGTGCGGGATCAACTGCTCGCCTCCGGCATCGATACCATCAACGGCATCACCATAGGTCAGGACTATGCCGATGGGGTGTTGCAAGAGTGGTATGTGGAAAACGTGGCGGGCGGTCAGGATGCATTTGTCATCAATGCCACCACCTTCGCCGACTTTGGCAATGCGCTGGAGCTCAAACTGGCTGCCGAAATTGAGGGGGGCATTATTCCGGAAGGTGCACTGGCCGCCCCCATCGAGGAGATCCCGCTGGCCGCCCAGCTGCTGCTCGGTATGCCGCTACTGCTAGCCTGGCGCTATCAACGCCGTAATCAGGGACGCCTGCAGCAAGCCAACTGGCAACAAACCCCCGCCATCGGCTGATCTATCACCTCGTGTGTCGCGATTAGGGAGCTATGGCTCCCTGATTTTTTTGGGGCAACGATGACCTGAATACAGCGCGAAAAGGCTAGTCACCCTGACGAAATTAGCCCGATTGACAAATATGCCAAGTCTTACCATATGGATGCTGCGCCGCTTGTTCTTCTGAGGGCAACAACGATAACGCCTCCAGAGTGGATGCGATAAGTTCACTCTTACCCAGCGCCTGGCGTAGAGAGAGCGCCTCTGACAACACGGCGCGAGCGTTGTCATAAGCACCGGTCTGTGCGAGAGCCTTGCCAAGATGATGCAATGCGAAATGCCGCATAAGGGATTTTGGTTGCAACCGACAAACTACTTGGGTGGCCAAGCTGACAGCTTCATCTGCACGATCGAGCCGCTGCAAAACCTGCACCAGGCGTAGTTCTGAGCTAACGCGAGCAGCATCGTCCTCTGAAACCATCTGCGCGGAGATCGCCTCTCGGAGAATGACTTCTGCCTGAGCGGCTCGTCCCACACATAGCAACATAAATGCGGCAGCGCTCCGAGCTCTTGAAGCATCTTGTGATAATGCAGCATAGGGATGCAGGGCGAGGGACTGATTGGCAACTGCCAGCATAGCTATTGGGTCTACCGCTTCGGGGAGCAGATAGGGAGCGCACAAGCGGTATTCCGTACCGGTGCCTGCGACGCAAAACGTGTAGTCATCAGTGAGCGCCATGGGTTGATTCATCGATCCTCACGTTTGAAATAAACTGCCTCGCAGCAGCCGCTACTTGCCAGAAGCAAGATACAAAGTTCGATTAGCTATATAACACCGCCTTCAGCTGCACCACCGCAGACGAATTCTGCTGGGAGGCTTTGTTATACGCGTTTAAAATTCAGGAGCGTTTTTAGAAAACTTAAAATATCAGGCCCATAATTCAATAAAGTTTTGGTTAGGCCATGAACCGCTGAGCATGATGTCACTGCCCAGGTTCCGTAGCCGGAGTCAACGTTTGAAAAATCAGCATATTTCTTGAAGTCGTATTCTTTCATGACATCAAAAAATGATTCACTGACACTTTTCAGAACATAATTATAAACATTTTCATTTACAGGCTTGGCGAACCTTAGTTCTTTCTCATCAATGTGTGGAAAAACGTCCTCGCCGAAGTATTTTCTCAATGTACCACCAACATGAGCCCCCCTTGTAACTTTTCTAGTCGCATAAAGAGTAGTAATAACAGCAATAATGGAACAAATAGTATCCCGATCTCTTACAACAGATGTCTCAATAGCTAATGCGACACTATCTTTTGTCGAAGGTCTGCTAACATTGCCTAACTTTTCTTGCAGCCAATCATCAATATTCTGTGCACCATCTAGAATAGAACCTCTCAATTCAGGATTCTGGGAGATTTCCTTCATAGCTCTTTCCATAAGAGTAATAATGAGTAGAGCTAATTTTATTTTTCCTTCCATAGCATACCTTTATGCATAAAAAACAATATTTTAAAATATTTTATGACAAGTGCCTAACGCCTTGTTTACCTGAAAATTAGGAGAACCATAGGTTCGATTAGCGAAGCGTAATCGGACGTTCGTGGCCTTCCTAGGAGATGCATCTTCAACAAGCCAACACTTTTCCATCTTGCTACTCCTATACCATCCCGAAGCTAACTCTCGAACAGACAGCAAAGGTCACCGCCTGAACGTATGCAATATTAGCCGGAAGTATCACCGCAAGCGTCCGATTACGCTTTGCTAATCGAACCTACGAGCTATATCAAATCCACACGCAGCAATTTGTTATGTTTACTTTGTATTTCTAATTTTGTTAGTTGCATAAATAAGTAACGACTTATCATATATTTTCTCTACTGATTCAACTATTGAATTTAAATGCTCTTTAAACTCACTTATTTGTATATGCATAAAATCATCAGTTAATTTGATTAGAACATCTTGAGGTAATGTAACGCTACTACCTTGCTTTTCACTGGCATCAAGTTTATGTAGCATTGACAACAAATCAAATGCTTCATCTGTGTAATTGGCATGATGAACGATTTTATTACGCATTTCTCTAAATTCAGTGCAATGCTTACGTAATTTTTTAAGTTGGTCAGCCATGCCAGATGATTGAACATGAGAATTTGTGACAACTGACATATGAGAAATAGATTCGTCGGCAATACCTAAGTCATGTAGACTACTGGCTAGTATTAAAGCACGATCATAAATAGCACTGCTTCTAATCAAGAAATTTTCAATTTCATATTCTATATAATCTGCGTTTGTAAATTTTTCATCTGAACGTTTTTTGTTAACAACATACTCCAATTGATTTAATGACAGATGGCATTTATCAATTGCACAAGACAAGCGAACCAGAGTTTGCCCACAACGGAATACATACCACTCCAAATTATTTTCACAGTGGACTTCTTTTCCTTCTAACCCACGCTTTCGTACTGGATTATCAGAATCGTATAAAACAACTTCCTCAAATAAATGCACGCCCCCTCCAAATAAACATAACATTAATTATATTGAAGGCAGTATTAAACCAATAACTTATCATTCCGAACGACGCCGCCCTTTGATACATTACCCACTCTGAAAATCACTTTAAAATCATTAAATTACCAACCTAGCTCCAGTTTATGAACTGATTGTCTCTGTTTCATTTATTTGGGTCCATTTCTACCACTGTACAAAATCACAGTCAATCTGTTGCTATGGAAAATGCTACCTGCCTCGTCTTCTTAACAACATCAGGACGCAAATCGAATCGAGCCTAATTAAATAGCGTCGCCTCCCAAAACACCGCCTGATACTCATAAAAAAGGCCTTATCACAAGGCCTTTTCAGAAATATCCAGATTCAGACTGGCAGCCCGCTGGTTGCGCCAATCAACCCGGCTCCGGTGATAAGGGCAACACCTGCCCATCGAGCGCCTGATCACTATGGGATGGATAGTCCGGCACCGGCTCGCAGTAGGGAATCCGGCTTAGAACCGGTGCCTTGACCAGGGCGGCCAGCTGATCGGAGCGGCGCAGGCTGGCATCCGCCAGTTCGGCCACCAGCGCAAGACCGCAGCCGAGCCCCAGCCCGCCAACAATGCCCGCCAGCAGAAACAGCCAGAGCGGGTAGTTGCTCGGCTTGCTGGGGGCAAAGGGCTTGTCGATCACCTTGATCCGCTCCCCCTGCTCGAAGTTGCCCAGATCGCCGGTCACCTTGGCCTTCTCATAGCGCAGCAGCAAATCCTGATAGAGAGTGCGCTTGACCGCAAGATCCCGCTCCAGCTCGGCGAGCTGGCGCTCGGTATCCCCCTGGGAGTCGACCACCTTGTCCAGCCCATCCAGCTGGCTCTTCAAGCCGGCGGCGTTTTGCTCCGCCTCCGTCAGCTGCGTCTGGGCCAGCTGCCACTCGGGCCCGCGGGCCATATCCGGCTGGGATTTGAGCTGCTCGAACTCCTGCTGCAACTGGTCAATCTGATAGCGCAGACTCTGCACCTTGCTGTGCTCGTCGCTGTAGCGGGCCCGCAGCAACACCAGCTCGGTGCGCATCAGCTGCAGCTTCTCATCCAGCTGGCGGGCCAGCTGACTCTCCTGCCCCAGCGATAGCTGATCGACCCGGGCCTTGGCCTGCTGCAAGGTGATCAGGCTCTCGGCATAGCGCTCCTGCAAACCATAAAGACGGGCGACGTTGGTACTCTGCTGCTGGGGCAAGGCGCTGGCATGCTCCCGTTTAAAATCGGCGAGCAGCTGCTCGGCCGCTTGCAGTTCGCTGCGGCGGCTGTCGAGCTGGCTTTGCAGGAAACGTTCGGACGATTCCGCCGACTGGCGCCCCTTGCTGAGCAGGTTGAAGAAAAAGCGCCGCGAAATGGCTTCGAGCAAACCGGCGCTGTTGGCCGCCGAATCCGCCTTGACCTTTATCTCGATCACCTCATCGCCGATCAGCCGCAGCGAGACGGCACTCGAGAGCCAGTCCATGATGGCATCGCGCTGGGCTGGGGGGGTCTCATCATTGACCAGACCGCGATCCCGCGCCACCCCATCCAGTACATAACGGCTGCGCAGCAGGGCTTCAAGCACCGCAAAGCGATCTTTCAGGCTCTCCTGAGTGATCAGATCCTTGAGGGTCGGTGTCTGGTTGGCATCTTGCGGCACCATAAAGGTGGTGCGGCTCTCATACTCCTTGGGGGTGAGCAAGCCGACCGTCACGCCCACCAGCGGCATCACCAGTACCGGGATCACCAGCAGATAGCGACGGCGCCAGGCGGCAAAGAGAATGATGTAGAGGTTGTAATAGAACTGGACAGGCATGGCCTCACTCCCTGAGAAAAGCGCTCCCCTCGCACGATGCAAAGGCAGTGCCACCAGAGGAGCTGATCGCCTCTGTGGGCAGATCGCAAGAGTGGTACAAGATTCGCATTCTCCCGCTATCCGGGGTGTTACCCCTTCCCTTGCCGGAGCGCGAACCATGTTGTCATCAACCCCGTCGCACAGACCCCATCCCCGCGGGAGCGCCAGCGCCAAGCCCATCGTGCAACCTGCCCTGCAACCTGTCGTACAAATCGTGCAGCACCTGCAGCCCGGCGGGCTGGAGACCATGGTGCTCAACCTCACTCAGGCAAGCCCGGCCGATCAGCCGGTGCATATCATCTCCCTTGAAGGGCGCAAAACGGATGTGCTAAACGCCTGGCCCGCCCTGCATCCCTTTGCTGGCAATATTCACTGTCTGGAAAAGCCTGCGGGCTGGTCGCTGGCGACCCTCTGGCGGCTCACCCGGCTGCTGCGCCAACTCAAGCCCATCGCGGTACATACCCACCATCTGGGGCCTATGCTCTATGGCGGCTTGGCCAGTCGGCTGGCCCGGGTGCCCACCCTAGTACACACCGAGCACGATGCCTGGTATCTCGATAACCCGCATCAGCGCACGCTGGCACTCTTGGGTGTGCGCATCTTGAAACCCGTTCTGGTGGCGGATGCCACTTTGGTCGCCAGTCAGCTGCAAGCCAAGCTTGGCCAACTGTCACCGACCGTCATTCCCAATGGCATTGATGAACAGCGCTTTGCGCCGGGCGCCATCAACCCCGCCCGCCATGAGTTGGGGCTGCCCCAAGAGGTCAAACTGATTGGCTGCGCCGCCCGCCTTGAGTCGGTCAAGGGTCACACTCTGCTGCTGGAGGCGATCCGCGCCCTGCCGGAGGAGGTGCATCTTGCGTTGGCTGGGGTCGGCAGTTTGCAAAATGCGTTGCAACAACAGTGTCAGCAACTGGGGATCGCCCATCGGGTCCATTTTCTGGGGCTGGTCGAAAACATGCCGCGCTTCTATCAGGGGCTGGATCTCTTCTGCCTCCCCTCGCTGGCGGAGGGGATGCCGCTTTGCGTGCTGGAAGCACAGGCCTGCGGGGTACCGGTGGTGATGAGCGATGTGGGGGCGGCCAGAGAGATCGTCTGCCAGGCCAGCGGCCATATCCTGTCGGAGCGGGATCCCGACCGCCTTGCCCAGCTTCTGGCACAAGGGTTGCTGCAGTGCCATAGCCTGCGTGCCGTCACCCGTGAGTTTGTGTGCCAGCAAAGCAGCTTGAGCCGGATGGCTCAGGCCTATCAGCAGCTTTACAACCGCTGATCAAGCGACCCGATGACCAGAGGAGCATCCCATGGAATGGATCATGATCGTGTTCTGGCTGTGCGCTGTACTGGTGGTCTACCACCATGTCGGCTATCCCCTGCTGCTCAAATTCGGTGGTCGGCAGGCGCGCAAGGTAGCCAATCCACCGCGCCCTCTGGATCGAGGGTTCAAAGCAGACGCCACCGATGAGGCGCTGCCGACCATCACTTTGCTGATGCCGGTCTACAACGAGGCGGCGACCATCGCGGCCAAGCTGCAAAACCTCGCCAGCCTCGATTACCCCGCCGACAAGCTGTGGGTACATGTGCATTTCGACGGCTGCAGCGACAACAGTTACCCCATTGCGCTGAGCCAGCTCGGTGATCCCGCCCTGCAGCAGTTGCAGATCAGGCTGTTTGATCACCCCCGCAATCGCGGCAAGGTCGCCGTGCTCAACGAGGCCATGACCCGGGTGCACAGCGATCTGGTGGCCCTCACCGATGTCTCGGCCCTACTGCCCATCGACAGCCTGCTGCTGGCGGTCGCCCATTTTGCCGATCCCAAGGTAGGGGTGGTCGGGGAAGCATACCGGTTCTGGCAACCGGGCTCTCAGGGCGAGGAGAGTTACTGGCACTATCAAAGCCAGATCAAGCTCTGCGAGTCGGCCCTTGGCGGCATGCTGGGGGCCCATGGGGCCTTTTACATGATGCGCCGGGAGTGCCTCACCCCACTGGCCGCCGATACCATCAACGACGATTTCATCCTGCCGATGCAGGCCATCGCCAAGGGGTATCGGGCGGTCTATGACAATCGCTGCGCCGCACTGGAGCTGGAAGTTTCCGATGCCGCGCTGGAGGCGACACGGCGCAAGCGGATCGGGGCTGGCAACACCCAGCAGCTGTTGCGGTTGCTGCCCCTGCTGCACCCCAAGTTCGGCTGGGTTGCCTTCAACTTTGCCAGTGGCAAGGGGCTGCGGGTGTTGATGCCGCTCTGCCTGACCCTGCTGTGGCTCTGCGCCATCCCGCTGGCTACCCAATCTCTGCTGTTTCAGCTGCTGCTGGGGCTGCAACTGTTGGGGTATCTGCTGGTCATCCTGATCCAGCTGACCCCTGTCCACCCCTGGCCCAATCTGTTTCGCAAGATCCACTATCTGGTACTCGGACACTGGTACAACGGCATGGGCACCCTGCGCTACTGCCTGCGCGCCCCCATACGTTTCATGTCACAGGAGAAAGCCGTATGACACACCCCATTCCAAGATTGACCCTGGTGGTCAAACGCAGCATGGATCTGCTCGGTGCCACTCTTGGCCTGCTGCTGACGCTGCCGCTGTGGCCACTGATCATGCTGGCCATCCGGCTCGATAGCCCGGGGCCAGTGTTCTTTCGTCAGTTGCGGATCGGGCGCAGCCACGCCACCCATACCGAGCTCTTTTTCATGATCAAGTTTCGCACCATGCGCGCCGATGCCGAGGCGGCCACCGGGCCGGTCTGGTGTGGCAAGGGGGACAGCCGGATCACCCGCAGCGGCGACTTCCTGCGCAAAACCCGGCTCGATGAGCTGCCGCAGTTTATCAATGTGCTCAAAGGGGAGATGTCGCTGATCGGCCCCCGTCCGGAGCGACCCGGGATCGCCAACCGGCTGGAAGATGCGGTGCCGTACTTTATCGAACGCACCTATGAAGTGGCCCCCGGCATTACCGGTCTGGCACAGGTCAATCAGGGTTACGACGAGTCGCTGGATGATGTGCGCAGCAAGCTGGCGTTCGATCTGGCCTACTCGGTCGCCCTGCTCCACCCCTGGCGCTGGCTGGTGCAGGATGTGCATATCATCGGCAAGACGATCGCCATCATGGTTGGCAAGAAGGGGCGCTAATCCCGCCAATCTCAGCCACATCTCAACCCCATCAGGCCATTGTCACTGCAATGGCCTTTTTTTATGGCGCATCCTTGTGGCAAATCAATGGTGATCACAGATAAGTCAGCGATCTGATCGCCATCATCTGACCCCATCCATCCAAAGGCCTGATGCCAGATTAACCAACCGCAGGAACCCAAGCGTTGCGTGATCACAGAAGCAATCCGCCCCCTGCTTCCCATAACACCGGCACATAAAAAACGAGTGGCCAGCAGCCACTCGTTTTGGCAGGTTTCGCTTTGTGATTCAGACGCCGTAGACAGCCAGAATATCGGTCACTCTGTTGTTGACGCTGTACCCGCGGGCTATGGTGTTGCGGGCCGCCTGACTCATTTTGCTGCGCACCACCCCATCGCTGCGCAGCCAGTAGTTGACCAGCTCCGCCATATCCCTCACATGGCCGGGCTCCACCAGCCAGCCATTGGATTTATGGTCGATCAGATTGACCAGGCCCCCCACCGCAAAGGTACAAACCGGTATGCCGTGAGCCATCGCCTCCAGGGCCACCAGCGGCAACCCTTCAAAGCGGGAGGTGATGCAGAGCAGGTCGATGTTGTGCCACTCATTGGCCATGTTTTGGAAACCATGAAGCTGGACGCGATCACCGTACTGCTGCCATAAAGCCCTTTTCATGGGGCCATCCCCGTAGAGATGAAACGCGCCCTCCGGGCAGAAGGCGGCCAGCTGGCAGAACGCCTCCGGCCCCTTTTCCGGCGAGAGGCGGCCGACAAATGCAATCCGGTTGCCAGTTACCGATGCAGGCGTTGCAGGCATAGGCACAAAGTTGCTGATCACCGTGCTTGGCACAGGCAATTTGCGAGCGATGGGCTCGCTCACTGCAATACACTTCGCAAAACGCGCTGTAGTGCGATCCAGCCAGCTGTAAAACTTCAGCAATCCCTCCCCGTCATCTCCACTGTGAAAAGTCGAGACCACCGATTTACCGGTGAACCAGGCTGTCAGCCGCCCCAGCACCCCGGCCTTGTAGCCGTGGGTATGGATCAGCACAGAAGCAGGCTGGCGGGCCAGACGGCGCATAAAATCGCGGCTGTTTTGGCACACCTCGTAGGGCAAGCTCTGTTGTTTGAGCAGGGTCGTAAAAGGGGTCATACCGTGGTTGCTCACCAGCACTATGGTGGGGCGAAATCCCCTGGCCAGCAGATCGTTGGCGAGATGGATAATGTGAACTTCAATTCCACCGACCTGACGCGCATCGATGGCCAGCCAGATCTGCTGCATGGGTAACATAAGGCCCTCCTCCCGTGGCTCCATGCCACCTGAAATGGGGCGCTGCATAGAGCGGGCCAGTCAGGCAAAGAGGGGCAGGATCAGGCGCCGGGACAGGCGACCAGCAGGAGGGTCATGTCATCGAGGGCGGCATCATTGATGCGCTCATCAAACCAGCGGGCAATGCGATGAGCCAGTTGCTCAAGACCGGGCCCCGAGGTCAGGCAGATCTCCTTGAGCTGCGACTCCCAGCACTGGCGCTCTGCGGCATCACGGCTATCGAGCAGGCCGTCGGTCCAGAACAGCAGGATCTCGCCGAGCTTGAGCTGACGCTCATTGGTCACGAAGTGGGGATCCGGGCGCAAACCGGGCAAGGGGCCGGTCACGCCGACCTGACGGATGGTGCCGGGCCCGATCAACCAGGGCGCAGGGTGGCCCGCGCTGGCCCACTGCACCCGCCCCTCGTTGCCGAGCTCAATACAGAGGGTGGTGAGCAGGGTAGCCCCGAGGAGCGGATCACTGTGAACCGCATTGGACAAGATGGTCAGCAAACGGGCGGGGGCGCGCTCCAGATCGTGCGCCGTCAGCAAGCCGCGCAGATAACCGGCATAGGCATGGGCAAAGAACTTGGCTTCTGCATCGTGACCCATCACATCCCCGAGCCACAGCACCCGATCCTTGACCAGCAGAAAGTCCCCGCCCCCCACGGTGGCCGCGCGGGTTTGCAAAGCCAGCTGGTATCCCCCAATGGAGGTGGAGGGCAATAACGGGCGCAGCGCCGAGGTCATGCGCTGATCCAGCTGCTCGCCCCATTGCGACTTGAGCTGCTCCGATCGTTGTAGCACCCGCGAAACCGCCAGCAACAGGTCCTGCTTGGTGATGGGTTTGACCAGAAAGTCATCGATCCCCAGCGCCCCCGCCCGACTCTGGGTCCACTGATCCTGATGACCGGTCAGGAAGATAAAGGGCACCCCCTTCATCTTGGGATCCTTCATCAACTGCTGACGCAGCCCAAAGCCATCGATCCCCTCCATCTCGATATCGGAGAGCACCAGCGCGGGAGGTTGCTTCCCGAGCGCCAGCAGGGCGGCATGGGAGTCGGCATAACTTTCAACCCGGTAGTGCTCATGAAGGTAGGCGGTGAGCAAGGCACGCATCACCTTGTCATCGTCGATCACCGCGAGCACCGGCAGTTGGTTGAGCGGGCCCTGCTGGCGAAGGGTCACGCGATTGCGATCACCGTCGCGAGAGAAGTGCACCTCGGCAAACAGCTGGTGCACCAGCGCCAGCCCGTATCCCCCCTCCTGCAGCTCATCGGGTAACGGCGCGCTGGCAAGACCGGGTTGAGGGCCGCCATCATCCTCCAGTATCAGACTCAAGCCCGTTTCATCTTCTTTCAGCGTGAGCCAGAGCCGGGTCGCAGGAGGAGCTGTGTGTTTGACGCTATTGGTGGCCAGCTCACTGAAACAGAGCAGCCAGTTGGCTTGATCCTTTGGGGAGACCTGAAACAGGGAGAGTCCCTGTGCCAGCCGGTTGCGCAGTTCGCGCACCGCCTGCAGGGTTGCCGGAGCAGATCGCAACCAGTCATCCATATCGGGCCTCCATCAGCGAGCGATCAGATCCGGAAATTGAGCAAGGCGCTGCGCCGACACCAGCGCTTGAGCCATTCGGTCACCCGGTTACTGGGCAGCCGGTTGAGTTCGCGCAGGATCTCGCTGGCCAGCCCCGGGTTGAGTTTGTCGTTATAGACAGCGCCAACCAGATTGGCCTCGGCACGGGTCAGTTTATCCACCGCACTTTGTACCACGGTCGTCGGGGTCACCCCGGCCAATACCACCAGCAGCGCCCCTTCACAGGCCCCACACACCTGATCGGCCGGAATATTGCCCCGATTGAGGGCGGTGAGCGGCGAGGTATCGAAGATCACCACATCGTAATGCTCCAGCCAGCGAACCAGCAGCTGACGCAAGGTATCCTTGTTGCGAAAGGCCATCAGATCCTTGCCCGGCGCCGGGAGCAAGGACAAGGAGCGGCCAGTGGCCACAGGCTCGGGCACATCATTGGGACCCCAGGCAACCGCCGTGGCGCGGCCGGGGTGATAGAGATTGAGATCCACCAGCAGGGTGCGCAGCCCATCCGCCTCCGAGCGCCTTGCCAGCGCATCGCAGATGGAGCTCACCCCCTCTCCCCCTTCTGACGAGGTGACCGCCAGCGAGCGGATCCCCCGGGCGACCGTCGCCGCGTAGAGGGATTCGAGCTCCAGATATTGAATGGGGATGCTCATATCAAAGCGTCCCGACCAGGGCCACCACCGAAATCGTGGTCAAAATGTCGCGCATGCCATCCATGAAAATGGCCCAGTTGCTGCTCTTGCTGTCAGGGATAAAGACGGTGTCCCCTGCGCGCAGCACCGGTAACTGGCTAAAGTCGGGCTCTTTGGCAAAGCCGTCGAGATCGAAGCTGCGGGCCTGATCCCCCTGACCACTGGTGGCCATGTTGATCACCACAATCTTCTTGATATAGGCGCTGCTGGTCGGGCCCCCTGCCTCGGCCAGCAGATCCAACAGGGTCATGGAGGAGTCAAAGCGGTAGCGACCGGGACGGGCTATCGCTCCCAGCACCCGAATGGTGTTCTCCTTCGGCTCGTCGAGCCAGGGACGATTCTTCTCCGGCAGGTAGATGGAGTCGCCGGGCAGCACCTTGGGCAGCAAGGTTTCATCGCCGGTTTCAAAGTAGAGAGCAAGGTCGAGCTTGCTGACCCGCGCCGTGCTGCCACTGCGATGGGCGATACGCACATTGCGCAGATCCGCCGCCGCAGTCGGACCATCGGCGGCAGACAGGATGTCGATAAAGCCCATCTGCTCATTGAAGGCATAGCGACCGGGGGCTCCGACCTGACCGAAGATATAGATGGAACTGTCCGGTGACTGGCGCACCCACTGGGACTTGTTGTCACTGGGATCGGTGGGCAGCTCGGGGATCATGATGGTGAATCCGGCCCGGATCTTCGGCAGGCTGGCCAGCGCCCCGCCCTGATGAAGGAACTTGTCGAGATCAAACAGGGTCGGCGTGGCCTGCCCCCCTTCGGCGGTCAGGATCTGCACCTTGGCGATATCGGCCCGCTCGTTGGGTCCTCCGGCGTGGGCGATCAGATCCAGCAACGACATCTCGTCAGACCATTCATAGCGGCCCGGGATCCGCACCGCCCCCATCACCATCACCGCCCGTCCGGGTGCCACTTTCAACCAGGACTTCTCGTTGATATCGGTCTTTTCCGGCACAAAAATGGCATCACCGGGTTTGACTTGGGGAAGCGCCTTTTGCATCCCTTCGGTATAGGCCTGCAAGTCGATGGGTTCGATCGTGCCATCGGTGCGCAGCAAACGGATCTGGCGACTCTCGGCATAGCGGGTCGGGCCGCCGGCATTGGCCAGAATATCGAGGAAGGAGTCCCCTTCCCGCCCCTCATAGGCGCCGGGTTTGAACACCTCGCCCATGATGTAGATGGTGCGCGCTCCCCGTTTTATCTGCTCTTCATCCTTGGGCACGAAGATGGTGGCGCCCGGCGCCAGATTAGGGAGCAGCTTGTTGTTGCCGGAGTCGAGATAGGCTTTGAGATCGAACAGTTCGGGGGCATCACCATTGATCACCCGGATCCGCTCCACCCCGGCAAAGCGGGTCACCCCACCGGCTCGCATCAGCAGATCCACGATAGAGTTGCCGCTCTTGAAACTGAAGGCGCCGGGGCTGTTGACCTCGCCAAATACCTTGATCGCCTTGCCGGTATCGCCATCCCCACCTGCCGCCAGGGTCGCCGCATCAAAATCGATCTGCACGTTGCCGATCAAAGGCGATGCGGGCACGAACACCACATCGAGGGATTGCAATGGCGGCAACACGCTGGCATCGCCGGTATCGAGATAACGCTTGTAGTCGAAGCTAGAGACCGTGCTGCCACGCCGCACCTGCATATTGTTGAGCTGGGCACCGGGCACCAGACCGCCAGCGGCATCGAGGGCCATCTGCACGTTGCCATCGGGCGCCAGATCATAACTGCCGGGTTTTTTGACATAGCCCATCACGCTGATCAGCAGCCGCTTCTCCAGCAAGGTGACGGTCAATTGAGAGAGGTTGTTGTAAACAGGTTTGAGGGCAGTGCGGATCAGCTCATCCGCCTGTTGCAGGGTCTTTCCCCCCACCACGACGTTGCCGACCTCAGGCAGTGCAATCTCCCCCTGCTTGTTGATCTGGAAAGGCTGATCAAAAGCAGGCTCACCGGGTTGCACTATTGCCAACCGATCACCGGGAGCCAATAAGGTGGAGGCCAGTAACGGGCAGGTGAACAACAGCAAGAGAACACAGATCAATCCTTCGAGAGCGCCCCGTTTCATAGACATCCTTTTCGTCTGTTACGTCTGCCCCCATTGGCGTAAGGGGAGCCCTGACCAATCAGCACGACAGCCATCCGCTGTTGTCTGTTGCAGCCGCAAACGTACTTGTTGTAGTGATTGTGCCAACACGGTCTGACGCCAGGCTACATCCGACCAGAGCCGTCCGTGCATATCCCGTTCGATATCAATACGTTGAGATTGTAGTCGTTTCAACTCGGCAGGCATACACCCCTGCAGACTCGCTTGCTTTAATTCCGTCAGCTGCAAGTCGAGTTCCTTCTGACGCTCATCATAACGAGACCAGACCCGCCGTTCATCCTCATTGACCGGAATACGGGTGGGTCTTGCCTCGGCCATGCCGCCATATCCCTCCGGCGGCCACTGCGCGCAACCCGACAGCAGAATGGATGAGAGCAGGATACCAAAGCGTTTCATGATGCAGCGGCCATCATGCCACGGGAGCGCATATAGGCCTTGATGCTCTCATGGCAGGGGATCACCCGATCGATATGCAGCATCTCCAGCAGGTCATGAGGTTGACCGGGTCCACAGACAAGGGCCATCTGATGCCCGTTCATAATCAATCTTTTATAGAGAAATACCAAGGCTCCGATCCCCGACGAGTCGATAAAATGAACATCGCTGATATCGGCCAGGATATCTCCCGGGTGGGTCGAGAGGGTTTCAAACAACGGGCGGAGCTCACTGACGGCCATCGCGTCAAACTCGTTTTCCAGTACCACTACCTGGATATCATTAAGGGTGTAAGTCATGCTTTCCATCGCTAGCTCCTTGTCGATTCTCAGACTATTTGCTGTCACGGCATTCAGCACGTTGCAAATGTTATGCCGGGCAGTGCCACGGCTCTTGTTCTCCAAATGATACTCTTTGCGCCTTATTCACCGACACCCACTCCTCGTTTTGATTGCCAAATTGCAATTAACCTCCCCCGAACGTTGCAAACTGCAATTCACCTTGGCCGAGATCGCCCGATAACAGGCTAAATGGCTGATAATTCAAGCCCATTAGACTGGGCCCGATTATTGCTTGCCTTTGGACACACTTCACAAGCCACCGTTGGCTCGGCCCCCATGCCGCCATTTTCCAGGAAGGAGAGACCATGAAAGCAGGCCTTTACATCGCACCACTGCTGGCAGCCCTTTGCGGCACCGCATACGCAGCCCCCTCCCCTGACAGTGCCGTGTTGAAGGTTGAAGGCGCCATCAGCAGCCCCACTCATCAGGCTCTGGCCCTGTGGGACAGCGCCATGCTGGATCAACTGCCGGTACACGAAATCAAAACCCATACCCCCTGGTATGACGAAGCCAAGACCTTTCGCGGCCCGCTGCTGCAAGATGTATTGGCCAAGGTCGGGGCAACCGGCAAACAGCTCACCATTACCGCGCTCAATGACTACTCGGTACAGGTGCCGACAAGCGATGCCGAGCAGTATCGGGTCATCCTCGCCCGCACGATCAATGGCAAGCCACTGTCGGTGCGTGACAAAGGGCCGCTGTTCCTTGTCTATCCGTTCGATCAATATCCCGAACTGCAAAACAAGCTCTATTACGGTCGGGCTATCTGGCAGATCAGTGCGATAAAAGTGGAGTAGATCCCATCATGCGTTCCATGGCGGCCAGTCAACGTTTCTTGTTTGTGGTGCTCTGCGTGCTGCTCCTAGCCTTTGCCGGTATTGGTACCATCCAGTACCGGCAATTTCAGGATCTGCAGCGCAGTACCAGCCAGGGCGAAGACAACGTGATGTGGAACTATTTCCAGCTCTATAACGAAGCGCTGCGTTTTCAAAGCTCGCTGCTCCATGAGTCGCAACCGACCTTCCAGCTCAGATACGATATTCTGGTCAGCCGCATGGATCTGGTGCTGGAGAGCAAGGATCGCAGCCTGCTTCAGCAAACAGAGATATATCAGCAGGCAAGCAAAGCCATTCGATCCTACATCTCTCTGGCGGATATCTGGCTCGGCCCGGAAGCCACCAAGCCGCTCGACAATCTTGCCCATCAGGAGCTGCGCCAACAGCTTGCCTCCCTGCTTCCCCTGCTCCATCAGCTGACTCTGGAGGTGAACCAGCAGGCGACCCTGTTTGATGTGGCGCGTCGCGACAGCGTGAGGGAGCAGATCATCACGACGACACTCATCGCGACCCTGCAATTTGCGCTGCTCTTTGTGCTCGCCCTGCTGATCTGGCGGCAAATGAATATCTCGTTTCTGCAGCACAAACTGATGCAGCAGCTCAATGACAAACTGCTGCGGGCAAATCAGGCGGCAGAGGCAGGCACAAGAGCCAAAAGCAGCTTTTTGGCCAACATGAGCCATGAAATTCGCACCCCCATGAATGGCATTCTCGGCATGCTCTCACTGCTGGCCGACCGGGATATGGACCCGAGGGAGCGAGACTATCTGGAGACGGCGCGGGAATCGGCAAATCATCTGCTCGGTCTGCTTAACGACATTCTGGATGTATCCAAGCTGGAAGAGGGCAAGATCGAGCTGCAACTGGCCCCCCATCACTTGCCCCAGCTGCTGGAGGATATTCGGGCCCTGATGCAGAGCAACTGCGATGCAAAAGGGATCAAACTGACCCTGACTGTTGCCTCCGATACGCCGGAGTGGTTGATGATCGACCCGCTGAGAGTGCGCCAGATCCTCTTCAACCTGGTGAGCAATGCCATCAAGTTCACCCATCAGGGGGAAGTAAAGATCCATGTTGATAGCACCCTGTTGGAGCAGGATCGCCACTCGATACGCATCTCGATCCAGGACACCGGGATCGGCATGAGCAAAAGTCAGCTAAAGAACCTGTTTCAACGATTCGCCCAGGCGGATGTCTCGATCACCCGCCAATATGGCGGATCGGGCCTGGGACTTGAAATATCCCGTAATCTCGCACGCCTGATGGGCGGCGATATCTCGGTAGAGAGCAGCGAAGGGCATGGCAGTACCTTTACCTACATCTGGCCCGCCAGAGCCACGACCCCCTCGATTGTTTGCCTGCCGTCCAAACCGCTGGATCAGGAGAGTTATCGCATCTTGCTGGTTGATGACAATGCCACCAACCGCAAGGTGATCGGCGCCATGCTCGACTCCGTGGGCCATCAGGTCACACTGGCCGTTCAGGGAGAAGAGGCGCTGGAGAAACTGGGTCACACCGAATTTGATCTGGTGTTGATGGATGTCCAGATGCCAGTGATGGATGGCCTGGTGGCCACCACCCGGATCCGCACCTCCCAGATGCCTTGGGCAGATATCCCCATCATCGCCCTGACGGCTGATGCGATGCCGGAATCCAAGCAATACTATCTCTCCCATGGCATGAACGGGTATATCACCAAGCCCATCAATAAAGAGACGCTGCTAAGCGAGATAAACAGACATATTTCCGATGGTCGGCTCAAATACAACGCCACCCTGCGTGTCACCAAGTAATAACCCCCCCCCTGATTCCGGGCTACTGATTGCTCATGTGGAGCAACATTGACCTCTGCAGGCAACTGAATTGGCTTGGGTCTGGAACGCGCACAGGCAGGCAGTTTCACAACAGCTGCACGGGCCGTCGGCTTGTCTCGGGGACGCAGGGATTTATTGATCTCTTTACGACGACCACAGGGGAGCGTGGTGACTTTCCGGTAATACCAGATGCCGTGGGGACTGAGCCAGAGATTCATCGATGAGCTCCTCGTCGTCCACACAAAGTGGATGACCAAGGGCTTTAGAAAGCTAACTTATTGAATGGCAGAAACAAGTGGTGGCCCTACCAGCCACATCCCGGCACTCGAGTCCCCCGCCTTGGCTGCTACCTTCCGGTCCTGACCAGGTCGACGGGTTATCAATGCGAGAGGACCAATAGGACCACCGGCGAGGAGAATAGGCAAACTGGGCGTTCAATGCAACGGCTTTCTACCCTCCAACAGATCGTTTGCCTTATTTTTCAACAATCTGCTGAATGAATCAGCTAAACAGCATAAATTTCGCCCCCACCAGCAGCATCAGCAGGGCAAAGGCCTGCTTGAGGCGTGTGGGTGACAGGCGGTGTGCCAGCTTGGCGCCAATGCGTGCGAACTGGGTACTGGTCAGCACAATGCCCAGCAGGGCGGGCAGATAGATGTAGCCCACACTCCACTCGGGCAGATCGGCATGATCCCAACCCGCATAGAGGTAGCTGAGGCTCCCCGCCAGCGCGATGGGTATGCTGCAGGCTGCAGAGGCCGCTACCGCATTGCGCATTGGCACCGAGTTCCAGCTCAGATAAGGGACAGTGAGCGAGCCACCGCCAATACCAAACAGGGCTGACATCCAGCCAATGATGGTACCGGCAATGCCTGTGCCGAGCGGCCCCGGCATATGGCGCTCCGCTTTGGGTTTAAGGTTGAGCCCCATCTGTAGCGCCATGCTCCAGGCGAAGCAGCCGATAATGATATTGAGGGTGCTGGTGCTGAGCAGATTGGCGGTCATGCCGCCGAGCCAACCCCCGATCAGCATGCCGGCGCCGAGTCGGCGGATCATCACCCAATCGACGGCGCCCGCCTCCCGGTGGGCCCGCAGCGAGCTGAATCCGGTAAAGATCATGGTGGGCAACGAGGTGCCAAGGGCCAGATGAGTAATGATTTCAGGGTCGATGCCCTGGGCGCGAAAGGTAATGACCAGCACGGGGACAATGATAAGACCGCCGCCGATCCCGAACAGTCCCGCCAGCATACCGGCAAAGGCGCCCAGCAGGAGGTAACCCATAAACAGCATAAAAATTCCTGTGTTAAACAAAAACTGGCCAACACGGCCGGGCAACAGTGGATATCTGCATGAAAAAAAAGAGATGGCGCGAGGGCCATCTCTTCATTGTGCCGGTTAGTGCAGTGGAATGGTACCGTCCATCACCTTGTAGAAGGCCAGCACGGCACAGCCGAGCAGGGCCGCCGTCATCCCCTGCTCCAATCGGTTAAGGCCGCGCAGACCGTGATGCTGACGCGCCTTCCAGTAGATGAAGATGCCCGGACTATAAAGCAGCGCCACCAGCAGCAGGTACTCCACACCGGCAGCATAGACCAGCCAGCAGCCGTAAACGGTCGCCACCAGGGCCAGCAGCAGGTCACGCTTGCGCTGATGAGGTTGACCCTGATAGGTCTCCCCTTTCAATGCCAGCTTCAGGCCATAAGCGCCCGAAAAGACGTAAGGCACCAGCGCCGCCGAGGTTGCGATGTTGACCAGCGCCAGATAGGTGCTGCTCTGGAAGTAGATGATGATCAGGAAGATCTGCACCAGACAGGTGGAGCACCAGAGGGACACCTGCGGCGAGCCGTTCTTGTTCTCCTTGGCAAACCAGCCCGGGAACACACCGGTCTTGCCCGCGATGTAGGGCACTTCAGCGGCCAGCACGGTCCAGCTGAGCAGAGCACCCATCACAGACACCACCAGACCAATGTTGATAAGCCAGGCGCCCCAAGGGCCGACCACGGCTTCAAGGATCATGGCGGTCGAAGGGTTCTTGAGCGCCGCCAGTTGCGGCTGGCTCATGACACCCAGCGAGAACAGGGTCACCATCACGTAAAGCGTCAGGGCGCCGAGCAGCGCCAGCACGGTAGCTCGGCCCACATCCTTGCGATGACGGGCACGGGCAGAGACCACCACGGCCCCTTCAATCCCGATAAAGACCCAGAGGGTCACCTTCATGGTGGACTTGACCTGATCCATCACGGAGCCAAGCTCCATGTTGTTCTGGCCCCAGATATCCAGAGTGAAGGTATCCATGTTGAAGGCCAGCAGGATCGCGACACAGAAGACGATGAGCGGCACCATCTTGGCGATGGTGGTGACGATATTCACCAGCGCAGCGACCTGCACCCCGCGCAGCACCAGCGCATGCACCGACCAGATCAGGATGGAGGCCAGCGTGATGGCCACCGGCGTATTGCCGTCACCGAAGATGACGTTGTCAGGCGTATCGAAGAAGTAGCTCAGGGCGCTGAACACTACGATGGCGTAAGAGACGTTGGCCAGCAGTTGGCAGAGCCAGTAACCCCAGGCGGCGTTGAAACCGATGAAATCGCCGAAACCGGCCTTGGCATAGCTGAAGATACCGCCATCGAGATCGGGGCGGCGCATGGAGAGGTTCTGATAGACCAGCGCGAGACAGATCATGCCAAGACCGGTGATGGCCCAACCCAGGGCGACCGCCCCGGCACTGGCATGCGCAGCAATGTTTTGTGGCAGACTGAAGACCCCGGCGCCGACCATGGAGCCGATCACCAGCGAAATGAGGGCGCCCAGCCCTAGTTTCTTGTCCATTTCAATCCTGTTTATTTAGGCGGCGGCAGAGCGTCCGTATTCATACTGCGCGCAATATGGGAGGGGCTGGGAATCCTGACCCCGTGAAAAAGGCGGCAACTATATTGCATGACTATTCCGACCGCAATCCCTCGTCCCGTCAATCATGCACCGCCTTGACCGCGCGCAATTTTACAGCACTGACCCATATGGCCTGTGAGCTGGCTCAAATTAACCAAGACCCATTGATATTTCTCATTTTTCTGCCAACACAACCTGACTCGCATGGTTCCTATGCATCGCCATTCAGGCACTCTCTGTATAAATAATCTGCATAAAAAAGCCCCGGTGGAAACACCGGGGCCCATTATGTAAATCCCTATAAACGCAAACCGCCATCCAGTTCTATCATCCTTCCCGACAGATAGTCGTTGGCAAAAATAAAGCTCACCGTCTCGGCCAGCTGCTGCGCCTCGCCAAGGGTGCCGACCGGAATGGCCTGCTGCATCCGCGCCATCGCCTCCGGCTTCATCGCCGCCGTCATGTCGGTGGCAAACACCCCGGGGGCAATCCCCATCACCCGAATGCCATGGCGCGCCAACTCCCGCGCCCAGGTCACCACCAGCGAGGCAACCCCTGCCTTGCTGGCGGCATAGTTGCTCTGGCCAATATTGCCGGCGCGGGCGATGGAAGAGATGTTGATGATAACGCCCCCCTGCCCTCCTTGCGCCATCAGCGCCGCCCCTTCACGACCGCAGAGGAAGGTACCGGTGAGGTTGACGTCAATCACGCTCTGCCACTGGGCCAGCGTCATCTTCTCCACCAGCTCACCCTCTTTCACCTTGATCAGCATGCCATCGCGCAAAATGCCGGCGCAGTTGATAAGACCGTGCAGCACGCCAAAACGCCCCTTGATGGCAGCAAACACGGCCTCAACCTCGGCTTCGCTCGCCACATTGCAGACAAACAGCTCGCACTGGCTATCTTGATCGCACTGATCATTCTGGCTGCGCACCAGGGCTGCGGTCGCCTCCAGATCGGCGCGATTGATGTCGAGCAGCGCCAGCGTCGCCCCCTGTGCGCCCAAGGCCAGCGCAATGGCACGTCCCAAGCCACGTCCGGCACCGGTAATAACGATGACCTTATCTTTGATATCCATCAATGCTCCTTGTAGCTGGTCGAAGGGAGATGCCTTGAAGAGAGGTGGCCCGTCAGGCGGGACCCTGTTTATCCAGATAGAGTTCGACGATGCTGGAGAAATCGCGGCTCCCCTGCCCCTGAGCGGCATGCAGGTTGAACAGGTTACGCGCGAGCGCCCCCATGGGCACAGCGCTGTGAGCATGCTCGGCCAGCGCCATGGCCAGCCCCAAATCTTTCACCATCAGACGGGTCATAAAGCCCCCCTGATAGTTGCGGGCGGCAGGGACATTCTCCATCACCCCGGGCCAGGGGTTGTAGCGCTCCAGACTCCAGTTGTTGCCGGAGCTCTTGCCCATGATGGTGGAGAGCACGGCGGGATCCAGCCCCTCCTTCACCCCGAGGGCCAACGCCTCGGCGGTGCCCGCCATGTGGATCGCAAGCAGCATGTTGTTGCACATCTTGGCGATCTGCCCTGCCCCCAACGCCCCGGCATGAAACAGATTCTGCCCCATGCAGGCGAGCAGGGGCTTGGCTGACTCGAAATCCGCCCCGTCGCCACCGACGATAAAGGTGAGCGTCCCGGCGGCCGCACCGGCGACACCACCCGAGACAGGGGCATCGATAAAACGCAAACCACGCGCGCGGGCCGCCTCCCCGACCTGACGGGCAGAGTCGACATCTATGGTGGAGCAGTCGATCACCAGTGCACCAACCGGCAGTGCTGCCAGCAGATCCTGCCCACCTCGCTCACCGGCGCTCTCGCCCAACCAAAGATCGCGTACATGCTCCCCCGCAGGTAGCATGCTGATCACCACCTCGCAGCCGGTCACCGCCTCGCGGGCATCCCCCGTGGCGATGCAGCCAGCGGCGATGGCGCGCTCAATGTTTTGGGCAACCAGATCAAACACCTGCACCGTGTGCCCGGCCCTGGCCAGATTGGCCGCCATGGGCCCCCCCATGTTGCCGAGCCCGATAAACCCTATCCTTGTCATCCCGCTTGCTCCTTGCGTTGCTGATGGCGGCGTGCGCCGGTTGCCAAGATGTTATTCCTTGCAGGTCAACGGATTGCGCCCCAGCGGCCAGCGATAGAACTCGTCCAGCCACGCCCCCTCCGGTAGTAGCTGCTGCCAGCGGGGATCTTTATCCTTGTCGATCAGCAGTGCCCGCACCCCTTCCACAAAATCCCCCTTGAGCACGCAGTTGACCGAGAGGGTCAGTTCCTCGGCAAATACCTCTGCCAGTGAGTTGCGACGAGCCTGCCAATACTGGCGCCACAAAATGGCGCGGCTGATGGGGCTGCCAGTGCGGCAGATCTGTTGCGCCTGCTGAAGTACCGCCTCCTGTTCATCGAACTGGGCCTCGAACAACCGACCCAATACCCCTTGCAACGAGCGTCCCGCCAGCAAGGCATCGATCCTTTGTTGATGGGGCAGCAATACTGGCGCAGGCAACCGGGCCACCACCTCACCATGCAACCCGCTGAGCAGCAGCTCGATCTGCTCACGGGGATCACCACTGGCAGCCCAGTCGAGTACGGCGAGGCGTGACAGCAGCGCACTGCGCTCGCCACTGGCGATGGCGTGATCCGCCAACCCCACCCCAAGGGCATCGGCGCCATTAAAGCGGGCACCAGTCAGACCGAGCCAGAGCCCCAGCCGCCCCGGCATCCGGCTTAAAAACCAGCTCGCCCCCACGTCGGGGTAGAGGCCGATGGTCACCTCCGGCATGGCGAACAGGCTTCTTTCGGTCACCACCCGAAAATCGGCTCCGGCAAACAGGCCAATACCGCCCCCCATGCAGATACCGTCCGCCACGCAGATCAGGGGCTTGTGGTAAGAGTGGATGTGGTGGTCGAGCCGGTACTCCTGCTCGAAAAAGTCGCGGGCATATTCGAACAGTTCCGATCCGCTTGCCTCCTGCTTGCGGTAATAGAAGGAGCGGATATCGCCACCGGCACAAAATGCCTTCTCACCCATCCCCTGCAGCAGTACACAGACGATGGCGGGATCCTGCTCCCAACGGGTCAGCGTCTGTTGCAGGATCTGGATCATCGGCAGGCTCAATGCGTTGAGAGACGCAGGGCTGTCGAGGGTCAACACCCCGATCTGATGGCCATCTTCGGTGGGATAACAGCTAACCTTGACCGGCTCACTCATAAACGGCTCCGTATGGATTTATTCTGTTGGGCCATATTGCCAGCGCGGTAAGCGTTTCTCCAGGAAGGCGGCCACCCCTTCACGTTGGTTGGCATCGCTAAAGAGTTCGAGAAACAGCGACCGCTCAAGGGGCAAGGCGGCATCCCGCGGGCCACTGCGGCCCAGATTGATCAGGGTTTTGCAGGCGCGCAGGGCGCTCGGGCTCTGGCGCTCCACCAGATGGGCCATCTGGTGCGCGGCCTCCCACGCCTGACCGGTTTTCACCACCTCCTCCACCAGCCCCATCTCGTAGGCCAGCGAGGCACTCACCTTCTCGCCGCAGAGGATCATCCGCTTGGCCCAGCCCGGCCCCACCAGCTCGGTCAGGCGCTGGGTGCCACCGGCACAGGGAAGCAAGCCCACCGAGGCTTCCGGCAGTCCCAGCAACGCCTGCTGCTCGGCGATGCGGATATCACAGGCCAGCGCCACTTCCAGCCCGCCGCCCATGGCATAACCATTGATGGCGGCGATACTGACGCCATGAAAACGGGCCAGCGCCTCGAAGGCCTTGCCAAAGTCCTCGGCTACTTCGCGGGCCAGCTCGACATTCCCCTCGACAAACATATTTAGGTCGGCACCGGCGCAGAAAAATTTGTCGCCTGCTCCGCGGAGCACCAGCGCCACCACATCGGGACGACTGTCGAGCTCCACCATCATCTGCAAAAAGGCCTGCAGGCTGGCGAGGGTCCAGGTGTTGGCAGGGGGATGGTCGAGGGTGATATAGGCCACGTGGCCATGATATTCGAGTCTGATCCTTGTCATAACATTGTCCTTGTCGATGAAGCTGCCGCCATGATGACAGGCTTGAATGACACCAACCTGTGGCTGGCTCACAAAGCCGAAACCGGCATGGCATGGTGCAAATCGGGTGGTAGGCAACACACCCTTGATGCGACCATCGGTTAGCCCAGCGACAAACCGTGATCGGCCAGCATGCGGCGCGCGATGATGAGTCGCATCACCTCGTTGGTGCCCTCCAGAATGCGGTGTACACGGGTATCGCGCAGATAGCGCTCGAGCGGATACTCGCGGATATAACCATAGCCGCCAAAGAGTTGCAGAGCCTCATCACAGATTCGATAACCCACATCGGTGGCAAACCGTTTGGCCATGGCACACCAGGCACTCTTGTCCGGTGCCCCGCGATCCAGCTTGTCGGCGGCCTGACGCACCAGCAGACGGGCGGCAGCCAGCTCGGTCGCCATATCGGCCAGGCGAAATTGCACGCTCTGGAATTCGCTGATCGGGTGACCAAATTGCTGGCGCTGCTGCACATAGGCCAGCGCATCGTCCAGTGCCTGCTGGGCAGTGCCCACCGAGCAGATGGCGATATTGATGCGCCCCCCATCAAGCGCCTGCATGGCGAACTTGAACCCTTCCCCCTCTTCGCCCAACCGATAGCAGGCAGGAATGCGAACCCCATTGAAAACAACCTCCCGGGTCGGCTGGCTGTTCCAGCCCATCTTCTCTTCTGCCTTGCCGTAGCTCACGCCGGGGGTATTAGCCGGTACCATAAAGGCTGAGATCCCCTTCGCACCTTCACCACCGGTGCGCGCCATCACCACCAGCACATCGCTGCTGCCCGCTCCCGAGATAAAGACCTTGGTTCCCTCAATAAGATAATTGTCACCCTCGCACACCGCTCGTGTCTTGAGGGCCGCCGCATCGGAACCCGCACCCGGCTCGGTAAGGCAATAGGAGCCCAACAGCTCGCCGCTGGCCAGTTTGGGCACCCACTCCTTGGCAACCTCGGTGGGCAACCAGCTACCCAGCATCCAGCTCACCATGTTGTGAATGGTCAGGTACGCAGTAGTCGAGGTACAGCCCATGGCGAGACGCTCGAAGATGAGGCTCGCATCGAGGCGCGGCAGCCCCAATCCGCCAAACGGCTCCGGGGTATAGAGGCCACAAAACCCGAGCTCGGCCGCCTGCTTGATGGTCGGGATCGGAAACTCATGCTCCTTGTCCCAGCGCGCGGCATGGGGTTTGAGCGCCTCATCGGCAAAGGCGGCGGCGGCCTCCACATACGCCTGTTGATCATCGGTCAGGGTAAAATCCATCTTGTCGTTCGCTCCCTTGTTGCCCCGCGCTTATTTTACCGCTTTAGCGCTTTATGACGCGTCGCCCACACGCTGCGTCATTCGGATCTGCCACTATGGCGCTGTTGTCGTGGTAGCTGCTGACGCTCTCACTACCGCCTATCTATCGACACACAACAGATTAACAATTGATTTACGTTTACGCTAACGTAAACTTGTGGCAGAAGTGAAGTACAAAATGGACCGACCACTGCCAGCCGTAACGCCGAGTCAGCCGGTCTAGCCCACCTTCCTACCCGACTGTCATATCCGCAAGGAGAGCATGGATGCAGATGGATGAGACCCTGAATGCCCTGACCGAACAGGTTGCGGCCTTCTGCCAGAAAGTGATCGCCCCGCGCGCCAGCGAGATCGATCAGAGCAACGCCTTTCCCCGTGATCTCTGGCCCCGGATGGGTGAGCTGGGGCTGCACGGCATCACGGTGGCGGAGGAGTATGACGGGGTGAATCTCGGCTATCTGGCCCACGTGCTGGTGATGGAACAGGTAAGCCGCGCCAGCGCCTCGGTCGGCCTCTCCTATGGCGCCCACTCCAATCTCTGCATCAACCAGATCCACCGCCACGGCACGGCGGAACAGAAAGCGCGCTACCTGCCACCGCTGGTGAGTGGCGAGCATGTGGGGGCACTGGCCATGAGCGAGCCGGGCGCAGGCTCCGATGTGGTTAGCATGCGCCTCACCGCGGAGCGCGAGGGCGATCACTTCGTGCTGAACGGCAACAAGATGTGGATCACCAACGGTCCCGATGCCGAGACCTTCGTCATCTATGCCAAGACAGATACCAGTGCAGGCCCCAAAGGAATTTCCGCCTTTATCGTCGAGGCGGGGACTCCCGGTTTTTCTACCGCCCAGAAGCTCGACAAGCTGGGAATGCGCGGCTCCAGCACCTGCGAGCTGGTGTTCGACAACTGCCGAGTGCCGCAGGAGAACTTGCTGGGCACCCTGCACGGCGGGGTCAAGGTGCTGATGAGCGGGCTCGATTACGAGCGGGTGGTGCTGGCTGCGGGCCCCCTTGGCATCATGCAGGCCTGCATGGATGTAGTGCTGCCCTATGTGCGTGAGCGCAAGCAGTTCGGTCAAGCCATCGGCGAGTTCCAGCTGGTGCAGGGCAAGCTCGCCGACATGTATACCCGCCTCGCCAGCAGCCGGGCGCTGGTCTACTCGGTGGCGAGCGCCTGCGATCAGGGTCGCACCAGCCGTAAAGATTGCGCCGCAGCCATCCTGTTTGCCGCCGAAAACGCCACCCAGATGGCCCTCGATGCCATCCAGCTGCTCGGCGGCAACGGTTACATCAACGAATACCCCACTGGCCGCCTACTGCGGGACGCCAAACTCTACGAGATCGGCGCCGGCACCTCGGAGATCCGCCGCTGGCTCATCGGCCGCGAGCTGATGGGGGATAACGCATGAGTCGTCTCCACTCCCGTCTCGACACGGCGAGCCCGGAATATGCGGCCAATCGGGCTGCAATGCAGGTGCTGGTCGACGATCTCCACGCCCGCATTGCCGAGATCGCGCTAGGGGGCGGCGCGGCCAACAACGCCCGCCATCAGGCCCGTGGCAAGCTGCTGCCCCGCGAGCGCATCAATCAGCTGCTGGACCCGGGCTCCCCGTTTCTCGAACTGTCGGCGCTGGCTGGCTGGCAGGTCTATGACGAGCCGGTACCCGCCGCCGGTATCATCACCGGCATCGGCCGGGTCTCGGGCAGGCTCTGCATGCTGGTGGTGAACGACGCCACCGTGAAGGGTGGTACCTACTACCCGCTCACCGTGAAAAAACACCTGCGTGCCCAGACCATCGCTGAGCGGCTGCGTCTCCCCTGCCTCTATCTGGTGGATTCCGGCGGCGCCTTTCTGCCGATGCAGGATGAGGTGTTCCCCGACCGGGATCACTTTGGTCGCATCTTCTACAACCAGGCCCGCATGTCGGCCCAGAATATCCCGCAGCTGGCGGTGGTGATGGGGCTCTGCACCGCAGGCGGCGCCTACGTGCCCGCCATGGCGGATGAATCCATCATGGTCAGGGAGCAGGCCACCATCTTTCTGGCGGGTCCGCCGCTGGTCAAGGCCGCCACCGGCGAGGAGATCAGCGCCGAGGCCCTGGGCGGTGCTGAAGTGCACTGTGCCCACTCCGGCGTTGCTGATCATATGGCCCGTGACGATGCCCATGCGCTGGCCATCGCCCGCACGCTGGTTACTCATCTGGGTAACGAGCCGATAGAGAGCAGCCCCGGCTACGAGCCCCCCTGCTACCCGATCGAGGAGCTCTACGGTCTGGTGGGCACCAGTCTCAAACGCCCTTACGACGCCCGCGAACTGATTGCCCGACTGGTGGATGGTTCTGACTTTGACGAGTTCAAGGCGCTGTTCGGCACCACCCTGGTGACCGGCTTTGCCCGTATTTGCGGCATGGAAGTGGGGATCCTCGCCAACAACGGCGTGCTGCACAGCGACAGCGCCCAGAAGGGGGCCCACTTTATCCAACTCTGTAACCGGCGTGCCATCCCGCTGCTCTTTTTGCAGAACATCACCGGCTTTATGGTGGGGAGTAGCGCAGAAAAAGAGGGGATCGCCAAGCACGGCGCCAAGCTGGTCACCGCGGTGGCCTGCAGCCGGGTGCCCAAGATCACTCTGATAGTCGGTGGCAGCTTCGGTGCCGGCAACTACGGCATGTGCGGCCGCGCCTATGAACCCGATTTTCTCTTTAGCTGGCCCAACAGCCGCATCTCCGTCATGGGGGGCGAGCAAGCGGCCGGCGTGCTGGTGCAGGTACGTCGGGACAAGCTGGCTGCCGAGGGCAAGAGCCTTAACGAGCAGGAAGCAGCAGCCATCCGCGCGCCGGTGATAGAGCAGTATGAGCGCCAGGGCCACCCCTACTACGCAAGCGCTCGCCTCTGGGATGACGGCGTCATCGACCCAGCCCAGAGCCGCACCGTGCTGGCGCTGGCACTGGCCGCCTGTCAGGGTGCCCGCCAGGGCACCGAACAGTACGGCATCTTCCGGATGTAAGGAGCAACCCCATGCCAGATCCACTCACTTCCTCCCAGACCCCGTTTCGGCTGGAACGGCATGGCCCGCTGGCCGAGCTGGTGCTGTCGCGCCCGGCCCGCCACAACGCCTTTGATGCCGACCTGATGCTGGGGCTGCTCGACTGCCTCGATGATCTGGCCCATCTCCATGGTCATGATCTCGCCGAACGCCCTCATGTCCTGCTGCTGCGGGCCGAGGGCAAACACTTCTGCGCGGGCGCCGATCTCAACTGGATGCGCAATCTGGCCCATGCCGATTTCGAGCACAATCGCGAAGACGCCCGGGTACTGGCGCGGCTGATGCAGACCCTCGACGAGCTCCCCTTCCCTACGGTAGCGCTGGTGCAAGGGGCCGCCTATGGCGGGGCGCTGGGGCTGATCTGTGCCTGCGATCTGGTGCTGGCCAGCAACGATGCCCGCTTTTGCCTCTCAGAGGTAAGCCTCGGGCTAGTGCCTGCGGTGATCAGCCCCTACGTGGTTCGCGCCATGGGAATGCGTCAGGCGCGCCGCTACATGCTCAGTGCCGAACCATTCGATGCCATCACCGCCTGTCGGCTCAATGTGGCGCATCAACTCTGCCAACCGGATCAACTGCTGGCGGAAGGACGGGCGCAAGCCCTTCGTCTGTGCCGCAACGGGCCGGAAGCGATGAAAGAGACCAAACGGCTGCTGGCGGCGATAGAGGCCCATCCTTCCCGCCTGCACGAAGAGAAAACCGTCGAGACCATTGCCCGGGTTCGGGTGGGGCTCGAAGCCCAGGAGGGGATGCAGGCCTTCTTCGACAAACGTCCTCCCGCCTGGCGTCCCCGTTTCAAGGATGAGACATGACCTATCACTCTCAGATTAAACGCCTGCTGATCGCCAATCGCGGCGAAATCGCCGTGCGCATCATCAAGACGGCGAAACGCCTCGGCATCCACACCATCGCCCTCTACTCCGATGCCGACGCCCACGCCATGCACACCCGTCTGGCCGATGAGGCCTGGCATCTGGGGCCAGCACCGGCCAGAGAGAGTTATCTCGACACCGGCAGGGTGCTGAAGATTGCCAAAGAGGCGCGCGCCGATGCCATCCATCCCGGTTACGGCTTTCTGTCGGAAAACAGCGATTTTGCCACCGCCTGCGAACAGCGCGGCCTGCGCTTTGTCGGCCCAAGCGGCGCCGCCATTCTCGCTATGGGCGACAAATCGGGCGCCAAGGCGCTGATGCAGGCTGCCGGTGTACCTGTGCTGCCTGGCTATCACGGCACGGATCAGCGGCCGGACTTCTTGCGCGATCAGGCAAGCCTGGTGGGCTTCCCTCTGCTGATCAAGGCGGCCAGCGGCGGCGGTGGCAAGGGGATGCGCCGGGTCGATCAGCTGGCTGACTTTGACGAGTCGCTGGCGGCAGTCAAGCGGGAGGCCAAGGCTGCCTTTGGCGATGATCTGGTACTGCTCGAGCGCTATCTGCCCCAGGCTCGCCATGTGGAAGTACAGGTCTTTGCCGATAGCCTCGGCAACGCCATCTATCTGGGGGACAGGGACTGCTCGTTGCAGCGACGCCATCAGAAGGTGATCGAAGAGGCGCCCGCCCCCGACATCCCTCCGGCTCTGCGCCGCGCCATGGGGAAGGCAGCCGTGGCCGCAGCCAAGGCCATCCACTATCAGGGGGCGGGCACCATCGAGTTCCTGCTCTGCAAGGATGAGTTCTTCTTTATGGAGATGAACACCCGGCTGCAGGTGGAGCATCCGGTCACCGAAGCGGTGACCGGGCAGGATCTGGTGGCCTGGCAGCTGGCCGTAGCCGAAGGCAAGCCGCTACCACTCACCCAGGAGGAAGTGGTGCTGCGCGGCCATGCAGTGGAGGCGCGCCTCTACGCCGAAGATGTGGCGGCCGGTTTTCTGCCCGCCAGCGGGCCTATCCACTGGCTCCACTGGCCCGTTGGCGTGCGCATCGACACCGGCGTTACCGCTGGCGATGAGGTCAGCCCCTATTACGATCCCATGATCGCCAAGCTGATCGCCCACGGCCAAAGCCGCGCCGAGGCGTTCGCCCAACTGGCTGATGCACTGGCTGCGCTGGATCTCGGCCCGCTGGTGCACAACGGCCCGCTGCTGCTGCGCCTGTGTGAAGAGCCCGACGTCTTGGCCATGGGCCACCATACCCAGTGGCCCATCCCCACCACAGCGCAGCCCATCCCTGAACTCGCCTGGCCGCTGGCCACCCTCTGGCTGGCTAGCCGTCCTGCGGGCACCTCCCCTTGGCAGCAAACCTGCGGATTTCGGCTGGGGCCGGATCGCTGCTGGACAGCGGCGGTGCGCATCGGTGATGAGCTCCGGGTATTGACCCTTAACGATCATGGCGGCCAGTTTGAGTGGCAAGGGGAGACCCGTTGCTACCAAAGAGGCGACGACCATATCCGGCTACAACGAAGTGGCTGCTGGCAACAGATCCCCATTCAGACGGTCGCAGGCTCGGAGGCAGCCTTCATCATGACCCTGGGGGGCCAGCGCATCCGTTTCACTGCTGATGATCAGCAGCACAGCCACCACCATGAGCAGGCAAACGAGAAGGTGCAGGGTGCCATCGCGCCCATGCACGGCATCGTAGTGGCCGTGCTGGTCGAGCAGGGGCAAACGGTCAGCAAGGGGCACCCCCTGCTGGTGCTGGAGGCGATGAAGATGGAACACCAGTTGCGTGCAGAGCGGGACGGGATAATTGAAGCCCTGCAGTGCAAACAGGGCGAGCAGGTAAGCCAGGGGGCCGTACTGGTGCGCTTTGCCGAAGAGACAACTTCACTGGAGGATCACCCATGAACCGATCACAGGACGTCCGTGACGACAGGGTCAGTCTGGTGGAGATGGGGCCGCGAGATGGCCTGCAAAATGAAGCCGCGCCCCTCTCCCTGGTACAGCGGCTGGAGCTGATCCAGCGCCTTACCGACAGCGGTCTGCAGCGCATCGAGGTCGGTGCCTTTGTCTCTGCGAAAAAGGTGCCGCAGATGGCGGACTCCGCAGCACTGTTCGAGGCACTGCCGCGCAAGGGCTCAACCCGTTACGGTGCCCTGGTGCCCAATCTGCAAGGTTTGCAAGCAGCCATTGCCGCCCGCGCCGACGAGATTGGCCTCTTCACCGCCTGCTCCGACGGTTTTACCCGCGCCAATATCGGCATCAGCGTGGAGGAATCGCTGGTGCGCTTCGCCCCGCTGGTGCAGGAGGCACGACGCCTCGGCATCAAGGTGCGTGGCTACCTCTCCACCGTCATCGCCTGCCCGTTCGATGGCCCGACCCGCCCGAAACGGGTCGCCGCCATGGCCGAGCAACTGCTGGATCTCGGCTGCCACGAAATTTCGCTGGGGGACACCATCGGCGTCGGCACCCCGGGCACGGTGGCCCCCATGCTGGATGCGGTGCTGCACGAGATCCCGGCCGGCCGGCTGGCGGTCCATTTTCACGACACCTACGGCCAGGGGTTGGCCAACCTGCTGCCCACGCTGGAGCGCGGCATTCGCACCATAGACTGCTCGGTAGCGGGCCTTGGCGGCTGCCCCTATGCGCCGGGCGCCTCCGGCAATGTGGCGTCAGAAGAGGTGGTTTACCTGCTGCACGGCCTTGGCATGACAACCGGAGTGGATCTCGACAAACTGGCGGCCACCGGCCAGTGGGTCTGCGAGCAGCTCGGTCGCCCCAACGGCTCACGGGTCGGTCAGGCCTTGCACGCCAATGCCGAGCGGCTGCGTGCCAGCCTCTGCCAGCCACACGCCCAGCGACAGGAGTCATAACCATGTCGCGTTCCCTGTCCGGCAAGGAGATCACCTACAGCATTTCGGAGCTGGCCCACGAGTTCGATGTCACGCCGCGCACCATCCGCTACTACGAGGACGAGGGTCTGCTCACTCCCCAGCGGGAGGGTCAAACCCGCATCTACAGTCATCGGGACAAGATCCGGCTCAAGTTGACCCTGCGCGGCAAACGGCTGGGGTTTAGCCTGGCGGAGATCCGCGAGCTGTTCGAGATGTATGACACCGACCGGTCAAGCAAAACCCAGCTCCACTCCATGATCCAGCTGATCGAGGCAAAACGCGGTGTGCTGCACCAGCAACTGGAAGATATCCAGATGGTGATGGCCGAGCTGGAAGCCGCCGAACAACGCTGTGTTAATTCCCTTAACAGCTTGAAAACCGACACAGATTAACCGAATCTGGGATCATGTCATTACCTTGGTGATCTCATGAAATATTGGTGCTGGTTATTGTTGTTCCTCAGCCTGCCCGGTTGGTGCCATTCCCTCGTCAAGGTTGGTGGCTATCCCTATGCGCCCTTCGTGGTCAAACTCTCAGATGCGCACTATGAAGGGCTGACACTGGATCTTATCGAGCAGCTCAACGCGGTGCAAAAAGAGGTGACCTTCGTCTTTGTCCCCACCTCGGCTGCCAACCGCTACAAAGCGCTTGATATGGGTCGCTTTTCGTTGATGCTGTTTGAAGACAGCAACTGGGGCTGGCAAACGGAGAAACTCAAGATGACTGCGCCTTTTCTCGGTGGTGGCGAAGTCTATGTGGCCCTGAGCAAAGAGGGCCGGGATCAGCGCTTTTTCGATGACCCCTCTCGGCACCACCTTATCGGGGTGACCGGCTACCACTACGGCATCGGCCAGTTCAATGCCGATCCCATCTACCTGCAGCGCAAGCTCAATATCACCCTGGTCAAAGACAATGTCAGCGCCCTGCAAGCACTGCTCAAAGGGCGTGGTGAGGTGGCCATTATCAACGTCTCTTACCTTAACCAGTATCTGCTGGCCCATCCCGACACAGCCAACCAGCTGCTGATCTCGAAAAAATGGGATCAACAGTATCAACACCGCGCCATTCTTCACCCTGCGGCACCCATTACTCCTGCCCAGCTGGAACAATGGCTGGCAGCCCTGCAACAAAAGGGTGAACTGGATCGCCTTTGGACAAAGTACGGCGTACAACAGTACGCAACCCCATGATTACTATCCAGCTTTTCTGTACCATGGTGGGAACCAAATGGGAGTGCACCAAATGAACACTACCGAGCCAGCGTCCCACAAACCCCGCTTTCTGCGCTACCTTGCCTACGCTTTCCTGCTGCTTCTTATCCTGATTACACTGCTGCTGTGGCAGACCCCCCGTCTGCTCCAACGCTATCTGCCAGGCTGGCTGGCCGAGCACTACGGCCTGCAACTGACGCTGGGGGAGATTGATGTTGGACTGCGCACCCCTTCTCTTACCCTCGGCGCGACTGCCCTGCTCGATGCCAAACAGCAACCTATCATCCGTTTTGAGCAGCTCGTTATCACCCCCGACCTACAAGCCAGCTGGCAGCAGAAAGGGGTCGTGCTTTCCGCCGTCACCCTGATCAAACCCGTAGTGCTGCTGCAACGGCTGGCAGACAAAAAGGGGGATGTTCGACTCAATCTGACCGATGCGCTGGCGACCGTGCTCACTTCTGCCCCCTCCCCCGAGCCCGAGACAGCCAGCGCCCCGCTACTGGTCGACATCGCCAGCATCGCTGTCACTGATGGGCATGTGCGCTATCAGGATCAACGCAAGGAGAGCGAACCCGGCTGGTTGCCGCCTCTCTATATGGAAAAAGTGACCATCAAGCTCGATAACCTGCGCACCAAGGCAAACCATCCGACTGCCTATCAGCTGAGTGCCGCCATTAACGGCAAAAGCAGCCTCGCCGCTCACGGCAAGCTCGATGTGATGAGCGGCATGGGTCAGGGCAAGGTGAGCCTCAAGCTGGTCGAGCTGAAACCCTTCGCCCCGCTCTGGGCACCCTATCTCAAGCTGGATCTGGCCAAGGGCCACGCTAATGCGGAGGTGGAGTACCAGCTCAAAGAGGGCAAGCAAGGGGTGCAGTGGCAATTGTCCAAAGGCAAGCTGACCCTGGACAACTGGCAGCTTAAAAAACTCAAGGGCGACGAGTTTGCCCGCTTCGGCCAGCTGGCTCTTAGCGATCTGGCTGTCGATGGCCAGAAACAGTCGCTCCAGATCGGCAAGATCACCATGCAACAACCCCTGATCAAGGCCACCCTCAACCCACAGCAGGAGCTGGATCTGGCCGACTTGCTGATTGAACAGGCTCCCGCCAAGCCCGTCAAAGAAGCCTACGCCGCAAACGAGGTGGCCAACAATGCGGCGCCCAAGTCGGCACAAAAAACAAAGGCTGCAGGTAACGGCAAGAAACACAGGGCAGACAAACCCTGGCAGTGGCAGATCAAGCAGATCCTTATCGACAAGGGTGATCTCACCCTCACCGAATCGAGCAGCGGCAAACCGCAGGCACGTCAGATCTCAGGCCTCAAGCTAGCGCTGGGGCCACTGGGCAGCAAGGGGGAGCAACCGAGCAAACTGACTCTGGCCACCCAGTTCAACCAGAGCAGTCCCCTCGCCTTTGATGGCCAACTGACCCTGAGCCCCTTCACCCTAAGCGGCGACATCAACCAGCAGGGGCTGCCCCTGACGCTGGCGCAACCCTATCTGGCTGATCTGGTGCGTATCAAGGTGCAAAACGGGCTGCTGAGCAGCAAGACCCGACTCGATCTCGCCACCACCGCCCAGGGAGATCTCAGCAAGCTGACCCTGCAAGGGGGGCTCGATGTCAACGGGCTCAAAGTGGTCGATCGGGCAGACAATCAACGGCTGCTGGAGTTCAACACCCTGGCCCTCACCGGTCTGACGTACGACGGCATCAGCCAGCAGATGCGGATCAAGGACATTGCCCTTAACAAGCCCTTCGCCCGCATCGAGATCAACGAGGATGGCACCACCAACCTGCAACAGCTGCTGCTGCCACAACCGGCGTCAGCCAAAAGCACTCAAGCGGCGGCAGGCAGCAAGGCTCCCGACTTTCGTTTCACCATCGACCAGCTGCGCACCGAGCAGGGCAACCTGCGCTTTGCCGATCGCAGCCTGAGTCAGGATTTCGTGGCCGATATTGCCTCGCTGGGCGGCCAGAGCCGCCATATCAGCAATATTCCGGGGCAACGCTCCGATCTCGCCTTCAACGGCAAGGTGGATCGCTATGCGCCGGTGACCATTCGTGGCGGCACCAACCTGCTGGTCGCCAACCCGATCCTCGACATCGCGGTGGCCTTCCACAATCTGGAGCTCACCACCTTCACCCCCTACTCGGGCACTTATGCCGGTTATGCCATCGACAAGGGGCAGCTCTCCATGAAGCTGCACTACAAGCTGGAAGGCAACCGACTGGAGGGGGATAACGACATCACCATCAAGAAGCTGCAACTGGGCGAGAAGATCAAGAGCGATCAGGCCAAGGATCTGCCGCTGGGGCTGGCCATCGCCCTGCTGAGCGATGCCAACGGGGTGATACAGATGAACCTCAAGGTGAAGGGAGATCTCGATCAACCGGACTTCAGTATCGGCAATATCTTCTGGGATGTGCTGGGCAACACCCTGAGCAAGGCGATCACCTCCCCCTTCTCCCTGCTCGCCTCGCTGGCCGATGGCACCGACGATCTCGACGAACTTCCCTTCCTGCCGGGGGAGCCCGATCTCACCCCCACCCAGCAGGAGAAACTGGTCAAGCTGGCACAGGCCCTCAAGGAGAGACCCAAGCTCAGCATGAACATTCGCGGCAAGGTCAACTTCAACGAGGAGCGCTCCATCCTGCAACGGCAAAAGCTGGAGCGGGTACTGGCCAAGCTCACCGGCAATCAGGCGGATCTCGACCTGCTGGAACAGGATCCCGCACTGCAAGAGGCGCTGGCCCAAGCCTATGAAGAGCGCTTTGGCGAAGATCTAAATGATCTGGCGGACCGCCTCCATCTGGATGAAGAGAGCGCGGCACTGCGGGCACAAGCAGTGATCCTGCTGCGGGATCAACAGCTCATCACCGCCAAATCCCTGCGCAATCTTGCCATGCGCCGGGCGCAAAATACCAAAGAGTTTCTGGTCGACAACCAGGGGATCGCTCCGGAGCGGCTGTTCGTGCTCGACAGCCAGGTCAAGGAAGAGGACAAGGAAGCCAAAGTGATCCTGACACTGGATCAGTGACGCCGCCGCACTGCGCAAAAGCGTAATAAAAATACACCCCCTCAACTATTTTGACACCTTTTGCTCACCAAACAGCCTGCTTTGGTGAGCGTTTGGCCTCTGATGCAAATAATCACGTAGTTTTTTTACGATTTATCCCCCTTGCCCCCTTGCGGGCGCGCCGCAGCCTGCCTAAAATCGCGCGTCTTTTGTTAACCCCCACCTCTATTTTTGGAGAATGCCACGTGAGCGAAAAATTGGCCAACCCTGCCCCTCTGGGTCTGATGGGTTTCGGTATGACCACCATCCTGCTGAACATCCATAACGCAGGTTTCTTCCCCATCAGCGCCATGATCCTGGCCATGGGCCTGTGCTACGGTGGTCTGGCCCAGATCATCGCCGGCATCATGGAGTACAAGCGTGGCAACACCTTCGGTGTGACCGCCTTCATCTCCTACGGCACCTTCTGGTGGAGCCTGGTGTTCCTGCTGGTGATGCCGACCATGGGTCTGGCCGAAGCCACTCCGCACGCTTACATGGGTTGGTATCTGCTGATGTGGGGCATGTTCACCCTGTTCATGCTGGTTGGCACCGTCAACTACCCGCGCGTGAAGCAGTTCGTGTTCGCTTCCCTGACCGTGTTGTTCTTCCTGCTGGCCGCCCGTGACTTCACCGGCAGCACCCTGATCGGCACCATCGCCGGTTTCGAAGGGATCATCTGTGGTGCCAGCGCCATCTACCTGGCCATGGCCACCGTGATCAACGAGCAGTTCGGCCGCACCGTAATGCCGATCGGCGATCACAAGAAAGCCGCCGCCGTACAGCTGAAAGCCGCTGCCTGATAGGCAAGCCCTCAGATTGTGAAAAAGGCACCCGAGGGTGCCTTTTTGCTATCTCGAATAACCGTTCAACAGATCGGTTATCAGCCAAGTGACCCAGTGTCCCCCTCCCCCGCCAGCAAGCGGGTTGCGGGGAAACGCAGTGCAGGATCCTGACTGAAGAACTGGCTCAGTTGTCGGTATACCGCCGGATAAACCTGCTGCAACCGCAGCGGGTCGGTAAAGAAGCACTCGCAGCTGACGGCAAAAAATTCGGCGGGATGTTCGGCCGCATAGGGATCGATGGCGGTTACCTCGTCCCGATCAAGCTGCTGGCACAGCGTATCGAAGGCGCTCTGAAAGGCCTGTTGCCACAGCTGGCTGCTCATCAGCCCCGGCAACGGCGGCGCACCGTCCGCCTCACCACCCAGCATGTCGAGTTTGTGGGCCAGCTCGTGGATCACCAGATTAAAGCCGTCCCAGTCGCCATCTTGCTGCAGTTCGCTCCAGGCCAGCACCAGCGGCCCTTGCGGCCAGGATTCGCCAGCATTCTCCTCTTCAAACTCACTCACCAGACCGAACTCATCCTGTACCTCCTGGCGCCGGGTCACGGGTTCGGGAATGATGATGATTTCGTGAAAGCCGCGATACCAGTCAAGGCCGAGGTGCAAGATGGGCAACGCCGCCTGCAGCGCCAGCACCGCCTGTTGACGGCGGCTGAGCTCTACCCCGATCAGGGTGAGGGTCTTGCGCTTGAGCAGCTGTTGCCCCAAGCCGATAAGCGTCGTCTGCTCGGTGTTGCTGAGCCCTTGCAAGATGGGCACAGCCGCCAGCGCCTGACGCCACAGTGCCAACTCATCCTCACTCATGGGCATTTTCGGGCGACCACCCAGCCATTTGAACCATCCCAGCACACCTACTCCTTCTTTTGATGTAAAAAAACAGGTTACAGCAGTTTGACGAACCGTTTCGGCCGCTCCTGATAATCCTGCGCCAGATAGAAACGGTGTGCCGCCTCGCGCTTGAGACTGCTGGAGAGCTCCAGCTGGGCGCAACCAGCGGCCCGCGCCATCGCTTCGGCGCCCTTGAGCAAGGCTGTGCCCACTCCCGCCCCTCTTGCCCCTTCATCGACAACCAGCGCCGAGATCAGGCCCCAAGCTGGTGCAACATGCAGTGGAGCCAGCTTGTGCCACACCAGCACGCCGACCACCTTGTCAGCCTGGGAGGCGAGCAGCACGGAGCTCGCGGGATCAGGCGCCAACAGGCGCGCCGTCACGTCAGCGCCTTCGGCAGGATACCCCAATTGGATGAACAGGTGGGCGATGGCGCTCCCGTCGTCGGCCTCAGGGGGACAGATCGTCAAGGTGTCAGGGTCATTGTTCATTGTTGGCCTCATGTTTGCTTTCCATTGTGTTACGCCCGTCACATTGTCCGGCGCAGATCAACAAGGAGGATTTCATCTTTACTCATAGAAAACGCTGCCTGCCATTATCCACCCACCCTTGTCAATTCACAAATTTGCAACAAAACAACATTTTTAGCTGGGAAGAATGGATTCAACTCGATATGTTACCTCCCATGCATGGCGCGGGTTTGCGCCCTGCCAAACCACTTGGAGCCACCCTCGTTTGCTTACCTCGGACTGTTAACAAATGAGCCCCAAACTGTGACAGAGAGCGAGGCCAAGATCTCGCCAAGACAGCGCCACAAACACAACAAAGGAGTTGTTGTACATGAATGAAATCGTCAATGCCATCAATGGTGTAATATGGAGCCCAGCGCTCATCTACCTGTGTCTGGGGGTCGGTCTTTACTTCTCCCTGCGCACCCGTTTTTTGCAACTGCGTCATATCAAAGAGATGGTGCGCCTGATGTTTGATGGCAAGAGCACCGATGCCGGTGTCTCCTCCTTCCAGGCGCTGGCCATGACCCTGGCAGGTCGCGTGGGGACCGGTAACATCGCCGGTGTGGCGACCGCCATCACCTTCGGTGGTCCGGGCGCCCTGTTCTGGATGTGGATGGTTGCCTTCCTTGGCGCCAGCTCCGCCTTCGTGGAGTCCACCTTGGGTCAGGTTTACAAGGAGAAGATCAACGGTGAATACCGCGGCGGCCCGGCCTTCTATATCGAGAAAGGGCTTGGCATGAAGTGGTACGCCTGGACCTTCGCCATCGCGACCGTCTTCGCCTGCGGCGTGCTGCTGCCTGGGGTGCAGGCCAACTCTATCGGCTCCAGCCTGCAGACCGCCTTTAATATCGATCCGAACGTCACCGCCGCCGGTCTGGCGCTGCTGCTCGGCTTTATTATCTTCGGTGGCGTCAAGCGTATCGCCAACTTCGCCAGTACCGTAGTGCCCTTCATGGCGCTGGGTTACATCATCGTGGCTTGCGTCATCATCGCCCTCAATATCGGCCAACTGCCAGGCGTGATCCTGCTGATCTGGAAGAGCGCCTTCGGTCTGGATGCCGGTTTCGGTGCCATTTTGGGTCTGGCCATCATGTGGGGGGTAAAACGCGGGGTCTACTCCAACGAAGCGGGTCAGGGTACCGGGCCGCACGCCTCCTCTGCTGCGGCAGTGAGTCACCCGGCCAAGCAGGGTCTGGTGCAGGCGTTCTCCGTCTATATCGACACCCTGTTCGTCTGCTCCGCCACCGGCTTTATGCTGCTGATCACCGGCCTCTATAATGTACAAGGGCCGGACGGCGCCGCCATCTACACGGGTATTGCCGGTATCGCAGCAGGCCCGGGCTATGTGCAGACCGCCATGGAGAGCATGATGCCGGGCTTTGGCAGCATTTTCGTGGCCATCGCGCTGTTCTTCTTCGCGTTCACCACCATCGTTGCCTACTACTACATCGCCGAAACCAACATCGCCTACATCAACCGCAAGATTAATCGCCCCTGGCTCACCTTCTTGCTGAAGATTGCGTTGATGGCTGCCACTGTCTACGGCACCGTCAAGACCGCAGATCTGGCGTGGGGCATGGGTGATATCGGGGTTGGCCTGATGGCATGGCTCAACATCATCGCCATTCTGCTGCTGCAAAAGACCGCCTTCACCTGTCTGAAGGATTATGAAGCGCAGCAGGCGCAAGGGCTGGATCCAGTGTTCCACCCGGAGAAGCTCGGCATCAAAAATGCCGATTACTGGGTGGGCAAGCGCTCCGAAGAGAACCTGGAGCTGGAGAAATCGGGCCATCAGTTCGAGCCGGATCAGGATCGCAAGACCTCCTGAACCAGAACGACATAAGACATCAATTTAAATGGCAGCCTCGGCTGCCATTTCTTTTTCCTGTCACCTTATCTCAGAGCGGATTACGCCGCGGCCCGAAGGGCAGACGCCAACGAAACAGGCTGTTAAGGGTGGCCCGCCACTGATTGGGTCGCCCCAGGATCTGCTTTTGCAGCCGGGTCTCCTCTTTGAGCATCGCCTCGTCACTGCGGGCCCAGGCCTGGCTGTAGAGCTGCTTGATCCCCGCCAGTGCATCCGGCGACTTGGTGATAAGGGTGCGGGCAAACTCTCGCGCCTCCACCAGCGGATCGGCGCAGACCCGGCTCACCATCCCTAGAGCTTTGGCCTCGATGGCATCGAGCTCGCGCCCGCTCATGGCCAGCTCCATGGCTGTATCCAGCCCCATCAGGTTACGCATGGTGACGCTACCGCTCATGTCGGGGATGATCCCCCACTTGATTTCCATCACCGAGAAGCGGCAATCGGGGGTGCTGAAGCGAAAATCGGCGCCGAGCGCAATCTGCAAGCCACCGCCAAAACAGACTCCCTGGGTCACTGCAATCACCGGCACCGGCAGCTGGTGCCAACCATAGGCAACACGCTGGGCCAGATTGGTCGCCTCGTCCGCCTCGCGCTTGAGAATATCGAGTGCCGCCACTGGCTGCTTGAGCATGGATTTCACATCCAGCCCGGCACAGAAGGCCCGCCCCTCGCCATGCAGGATCACCGCCCGCAACCCCTTGTGCCGGGCGAGCTGCGTCAATGTCTCATCGATGGCACTGAACATGGTGCGGTCCAGCGCATTGAGTTTGTCCCCCCGCGTCAGCATCACTTCGGCAATCCCGTCGTGGATCTCGCACTTGACCCTTGGTTTTTCCATCTTCCTTGTCCTCTCCTTGATCCCTGAAACTGACTCACTGGTCATACCACTACGTTATCAGAGTGTAAACAGGCGGTACAGCTGAGACTAAAGTCGGCTGGTCGCCTCCCTCTCCCTTTGTCACACTGGGAGCTGCATGAGTGCCGCAAGCCAGCAGAGGACGCTGTCATGTCAACCCTGTTCAATTTTGCCAGACCACCGTTCGACCGACTGGGCGAGGAGGCGCGCGAGCGGCTCTCCCGTCACCTCTCGCTCTGCTATTTTCGGGCCGGGGATCTGCTGCTCAAGGAGGGGGACGAGCCTCCCGGCCTCTATCTCATCATCAAGGGGGCGGTGGAAGAGTCGGCCCCTCACCACCAGTTTGGTGATTACGGGGTTGATGACCTGTTCGATGTGCGCGCCCAGTTTGATGGTCGCTGCCGCCACCGCTTCACCGCACTGGAAGATAGCCTCTGCCAACTCATTCCTCGCCACACCTTTCTGGCGCTCTGTGAGCAAGATCCGCAGTTTGCCAGCTACTTCACCGCCAATCTGGCCGAGCGCCAGCGCCAGCAGGAGCAACGCGAACAACTGGGTCAGAAGAATCTGGCTGAATTTATCCTGACCCGCATCGAACCCGGCCACCTGCAGGCACCGCTTATCGTCGACAGCAAGCTGTCACTGCTCGCGGCGACCGAAGCCATGGTGAGCAAGGGGACCGATTGCCTGCTCTACCCGGCCCACGACGGCTCCCTCACGCTGGCAACCCGCAAGACCTTGCTCCACGCCCTGACCCTCAAGGGATTGCCGCTGACGGCCTCCCTCTCGGTGCTGACCCCCACGCCGCTGATTGGTCTGCCGCTGGAGAGCTATCTGTTTGATGCCCTGCTGCTGATGACCCGCCATCGCATCAAGCGACTGGTGGTGTGGCGTGGCAACGAAGTGGCGGGCATCTTGCAACTGACTCAGGTGCTGGGGCTCTTCTCGACCCACTCCCACGTACTGACCCTGCGCATTGCCCGCGCCGACAGCCTGCCGGCACTGGAGGCGGTGGCCCGCGAGCAGCAGCAATTGACCCGCTCGCTGTTTACACAGGGGATCCACACCGCCTTTTTGATGAAGCTCATCGCCACCATCAACGAACAGCTGATCGCCAAAGCCTTTGCGCTGGTGATCCCCCCCGAGGTGCAGGATAAGGTCTGCCTGCTGATGCTGGGCTCGGAGGGGCGCGGCGAACAGATCCTCAAAACCGATCAGGACAACGCCCTGATCCTGCCAGAGGGGCTGGCATGGCCCACCCAGGCAGCCGATCTGGCCGAATTCAGCGCCCTGCTGGAGCGCCTCGGCTACCCGCTGTGCCCCGGGCAGGTGATGGTGAACAATCCGGCCTGGGTAAAAACAGGCAGCGAGTGGCAAAGCGCCATTGCCAGCGCCTGCACCACGGCAAAAGAGGATGAGCTACTCTGGCTCGCCACCCTGGCCGATGCTCACCCCATCGCGGGGGATCGACAGCTCCATCTGCCGGTTGCCAGAGCGCTGCGCGAACAGTTGGCGGACAGACGGGACCTGCTGGCGGATATGGTGCGACCGGCAGTGGCCTTTCATGCCCCCCTCACCCTGTTTGGCCGGCTGGAGCAGCCACCGGAAGGGCTGGATCTGAAGCGGGGCGGCTTGTTCCCGCTGGTGCACGGTATCCGCATGCTGGCCATTGAGGCAGGCATTCTGGAGACCTCGACCCTGGGACGCATCGATGCGCTGGTGGCCGCCGAGCGGCTCAGTACCGACTATGGCAGCAATCTGGCAGAGGCGTTTCGGCTCTTTATCCGGCTGAGGCTGCGCAGCCAGCTCAAGGGGGGCAATAGTCGGGTGCAGACAAGCGAGCTTAGCCACAGTGAGCGGGATCTGTTGCGTCAGGCGCTGCATCAGGTTAAGAAGTTCCAGCAGTGGCTCACCTTGCACTTTCGTCTGAGACAATAGTCATGTTGAGCCGCGCTCGACGCTACTGGTATGGCCGCGGGTTCCGAACGGGCGAGTTCGCGCCGCTCTTTGCCACCCCACCGAAAGATGAACGGATCGCTCTCGATTTCGAGACCACCAGTCTCGATCCCGAGCAGGCTGAGATCGTCTCCATCGGGGCGGTGCGCATTCAGGGCAACCGGCTGCTGACCGGCGAGGCTCTCGCCATCAAGGTGCAGCCACCGGCCAGCCTGACCGGCCAATCGGTGGTGATCCACGGTCTGCGCCATCAGGATCTGCAACAGGGGATGGAGCTGGAAGCCGCGCTGCGCCTGCTGCTCGACTTTATCGGCCCCCGTGAACTGGTGGGCTATCACATCGCCTACGACCTGCGCATTCTCAATCTCGCCTGCCAGAAATTGTGGGGATTGACCCTGCCCCAGCGAGGGATCGAGGTGAGCCAGCTCTATCACGACCACCTCTATCGTCGCTATCCCGATGCGGCCATTGACCTCCACTTGAACGCCATCTGCAGCCACCTTGAACTGCCATCCCTGCCCGCCCACGATGCCCTTGCCGATGCCACCACGGCCGCGCTCATCTACCTGCGCCTGACCTGCGGCTCGCCGCTCACTTATCCCAAAGTCTAATTGTCGGAAAATAACATTTAATTCACATTTTGCTTACATGAGCAGATTGCCTGCTCGTCGGGGTTACCCCATCCACCGCTGACACTCATGTCATGGAGAACTGCAATGGAACAGCAAAGCTATCTGAGGATCCAGCAAGATCCCAACTTCCAGGAGCTGGTCGCCAAGCGCCAGCGTTTTGCCTGGGCCCTCTCGGCTCTGATGCTGGGACTCTACCTGGCGTTTATTCTGCTCATCGCCTTTGCCCCCGGTTGGCTGGGCACCCCCTTGAGCGAAGGGTCGACCATTACTCGCGGCATTCCGGTCGGGGTGGGACTGATCCTCTCCTCCTTCGTGTTGACCGGCATCTATGTGTTTCGGGCCAACGGCGAGTTTGACGAGCTGAATCAGAAGATCCTCAAGGGAGTGCAGTCATGAGCGCAAAAAGCATGAAAGGCAAGTGGCTGCTGTTGGCCTCACTGGCCTCCTCCCCCCTGCTGGCAGCGGATGCGCTGACCGGCGAGGTACAACGCCAACCCCTCAATGTATCGGCCATCGTGATGTTCGTGGTCTTTGTGGCCGCCACCCTGTTCATCACCTATTGGGCCTCCAAGCGCAACCGCTCGGCTTCCGACTACTATGCGGCCGGTGGCCGTATCACCGGCTTCCAGAACGGTCTGGCCATCGCCGGTGACTATATGTCCGCCGCCTCCTTCCTCGGGATCTCCGCGCTGGTCTACACCTCCGGCTACGATGGCCTGATTTACTCCATCGGTTTTCTGGTGGGCTGGCCCATCATTCTGTTCCTGATCGCCGAGCGGCTGCGCAACCTCGGCAAATATACCTTTGCCGATGTCGCCTCCTATCGTCTCAAGCAGACTGAAGTGCGTACCCTCTCCGCCTGTGGTTCGCTGGTGGTGGTCGCCCTCTACCTGATCGCCCAGATGGTCGGTGCCGGCAAACTGATCGAGCTGCTGTTTGGCCTGCAATACCATGTGGCCGTGGTGCTGGTCGGTATCCTGATGGTGCTCTACGTGCTGTTTGGCGGCATGCTGGCCACTACCTGGGTGCAGATCATCAAGGCAGTGATGCTACTCTCCGGTGCCAGCTTCATGGCCATCATGGTCATGAAATCGGTCAACTTCGATATCGGTGCCCTGTTTAGCGAAGCGGTCAAGGTGCACGAGAAAGGGATCGCCATCATGAGTCCGGGTGGCCTGGTTGCTGACCCCATCTCCGCCATCTCGCTCGGGCTGGCATTGATGTTCGGTACCGCCGGTCTCCCCCATATCCTGATGCGTTTCTTCACCGTGAGTGACGCCAAAGAGGCGCGTAAATCGGTGTTCTACGCCACCGGCTTTATCGGTTACTTCTACATCCTCACCTTCATCATTGGCTTTGGCGCCATCTTGCTGGTCAGCACCAACCCGGCCTTCAAGGACGCCACCGGCGCCCTGCTGGGCGGCACCAACATGGCAGCCGTCCACCTGGCCAATGCGGTTGGTGGCAGCCTGTTCCTCGGCTTCATCTCCGCCGTGGCATTTGCCACCATTCTGGCGGTAGTTGCCGGATTGACCCTGGCCGGTGCCTCTGCGGTCTCCCATGACCTCTATGCCAGTGTGCTGAAGAAGGGCAAGGCCAACGAGACCGATGAACTGCGTGTCTCCAAGATGACGACTCTGGTGCTGGGCGTGGTTGCCATTGGTCTGGGGATCCTGTTCGAGAAGCAGAACATCGCCTTCATGGTGGGTCTGGCCTTCTCCATCGCCGCCAGCTGCAACTTCCCGGTACTGTTCCTCTCCATGTTCTGGTCACGCCTGACCACCCGTGGCGCCGTCTACGGTGGCTGGCTGGGACTGGTGAGCGCCGTAACCCTGATGATCCTGGGCCCGACCGTGTGGGTGAAAGTGCTGGGCCATGCCCAGGCCATCTTCCCCTACGAATACCCTGCCCTCTTCTCCATGGGGTTGGCCTTCGTCGGGATCTGGTTCTTCTCCATCACCGACAGCTCCCAGAACGCCGCTGACGAACACGCCAAGTTCCTGCCGCAGTTCGTTCGCTCCCAAACCGGGCTGGGTGCCTCTGGCGCCACCTCCCACTGATGAGTCAATCACACTCCCAAGCCGGCCTCGTGCCGGCTTTTTTTATTGCCCATCAATCGGCTGCACGCCCCGCTTGCCCCGATCAAGATCACACTTCTCGCTAAAACTTTCGGGGGATCTGTGCCATAATGCGCGCCATTTGACAGACCAATCGGGACACATACCTTGTTAAGTAGCAACAACATCACCATGCAGTTCGGCGCCAAGCCGCTGTTTGAGAACATCAACGTCAAGTTTGGCGGCGGCAACCGCTATGGCCTTATCGGCGCCAACGGCTGTGGCAAGTCCACCTTTATGAAGATCCTCGGCGGTGATCTGGAGCCCACTGGCGGTAATGTGAGCCTGGACGTCAACGAGCGCATCGGTAAGCTGCGTCAGGATCAGTTCGCCTACGAAGATATGCGCGTACTGGACGTGGTCATGATGGGTCACACCGAGCTGTGGGCGGCCATCGCCGAGCGCGATGCCATCTACGCTAACCTCGAAGCGACCGACGACGACTACATGAAGGCCGCCGAGCTGGAAGGTCTGGTCGCCGAGTATGACGGCTATACCGCCGAATCTCGCGCAGGCGAACTGCTGCTGGGTGCCGGTATTCCCATCGAGCAGCACAACGGCCCGATGAGCGAAGTGGCTCCTGGCTGGAAACTGCGGGTGCTGCTGGCACAGGCACTGTTCTCCAACCCCGATATCCTGCTGCTGGACGAACCGACCAACAACCTGGATATCAACACCATTCGCTGGCTGGAACAGGTGCTCAACGAACGTGAAAGCACCATGATCATCATCTCTCACGACCGTCACTTCCTTAACTCCGTCTGTACCCACATGGCGGATCTGGACTACGGTGAGCTGCGCGTTTATCCGGGCAACTACGATGACTACATGCTGGCCGCCACTCAGGCGCGCGAGCGTCTGCTGGCCGACAACGCCAAGAAGAAGGCCCAGATCGCCGATCTGCAATCCTTCGTCTCCCGTTTCAGTGCCAACGCCTCCAAGTCCAGCCAGGCGACCTCCCGCCTCAAGCAGATCGACAAGATCAAGATTGAGGAAGTGAAGGTCTCCAGCCGTCAGAACCCCTTCATCCGCTTCGAGCAGGAGAAGAAGCTCTACCGCAACATTCTGGAGATCGAAGGCCTGTCCAAAGGTTATGGCGAGGCGCCCCTGTTCAAGGGCCTCAACATGATGCTGGAAGTGGGTGAAAAGGTCGCCATTCTGGGTACCAACGGTATCGGTAAATCGACCCTGATCAAGACGCTGGTCGGGGATCTGGCACCGGATACCGGTACCATCAAGTGGTCCGAAAACGCCCAGATCGGTTACTACGCTCAGGATCACGCCGAAGATTTCGATACCGACCTCAACGTGTTCGACTGGATGGCCCAGTGGAAACAGGATAACGAAGACGAGCAGGCTGTGCGCTCCGTACTGGGCCGTCTGCTGTTTTCCCAGGACGACATCAAGAAGCCGGTCAAGGTGCTCTCCGGTGGTGAACAGGGCCGCATGCTGTTCGGCAAGCTGATGATGCAGCGCCCCAACATCCTGATCATGGATGAGCCGACTAACCACCTGGACATGGAATCTATCGAATCCTTGAACCTGGCTCTCGAGATGTACAAAGGCACCCTGATCTTCGTCTCCCACGACCGCGAATTCGTCTCCTCTCTGGCGACCCGCATTCTGGAGCTGAGCGAAGATGGTATCCGCGACTTCGGCGGCACCTACGAGGATTACCTGCGCACCCAGGGCGTGGTATAACCCCACTCCTGCGCAAGTGCGCAATGCAAAACCGGCACTCAGGTGCCGGTTTTTTTATATCCCGTATCAGGACGTATAGCCGCGATGTGACTACACGAAGAGCAGAGAGCAGAGAGCAGAGAGCAGAGAGCAGAGAGCAGAGCTTAAATATCCCCCCCTCTTGCCCACAGATAAAAAAACGGCTCCATCAAGGAGCCGTTTTCAATGGATTGGGCAGTGCCGATTACTCGACGGTCGCTTCCACACTGGTGAAGTACTCGATCTTGGCCGCTTTGCGCAGCTCGTCGATCAGAGACTTGTAATCCACCTGGGCTTTGCCCTGACCCAGCTGAGCTTGCAGCATGGCGGCCATGCCGGATGCGGCGGCAGGGACGTTGACCTTGTCCAGCGCAACTACCACGCGATCACCATTGTTCTCTGCAACCAACCCGACACTGGGCTTGCCATCTTTGGGATGGGGCAACATAAAGGCTTCTGTGACCAGATTCTCATCCATCGCCCGTTCGAAGCGGGAAACCCCTTTGTGGGTTTCTACTTTCAGCCCCAAAGCAGCCAGGTCCCCATCTATGCTCTCACCGACCTTCAGCTTGTCCAGCAAACCCTGAGCCTTGCCACGGGCCACTTCGCTAGCCTTGTCATGCTTGATGGCGGCAATCACCTGCTCTTTCACCTCGGCCAACGGCTTGACCGCTTTGGGCTTGTGACCGGTGATGTGCAGTACCAGCGCCTTGCCATCGGTGAGTTCGATCACGTCGGAGTTGGTGTTGTCCTCGCGCAACTGCTCGGAAAACGCCACAGAAAGCACCTTGGGATCGTTCAGCGGTGCTGGGGCATTTGTTTGAGTGAAGTAATCGGTAGAATCGACCTTCATCCCCATTGCCTCGGCAGTCAGATCCAGCGAGTCCGGGTTCTCGAAGCTATGGTCAGCCATCTTCTGCTGCTCAGCAAAGAATTTCTCCTTGGCCTTGTCAGCTTGCAGACGAGTGATGGTCTCTTCCTTCACATCGGCAAACGGCTTGGTCTGGGCAGCTTGAACCCCCAGCAGCTTGATGATGTGGAAACCGAACGGGCTCTTCACTACGGTGGAGAGATCACCAGCCTTGTTCAGGGCAAAGGCCGCCTTCTCGAAAGCCGGATCCATCACCCCTTTCTCGAACCAGTCCAGCTCGCCGCCTTTTTTGGCAGAGAAGGTATCGGAGGAGTCAGCCTTGGCCAATGCAGCAAAATCATCTCCAGCTTTGGCTTTGGCCAATACGGCCTCGGCCTTCTGCTCAGCCGCTTTCTCATCCTTGCCAAACGGGATCAGAATATGAGCCACGTGGCGACGCTCGGCACGCTGGAACAGATCCTGGTGCTGATCGTAGTAATCCTGGGCATCCTGCTCGGTGACCTTGATATCTTTGGCGAGGTTGGCGGCGTCCAGCAGCAGATAGTCGACCTTGACCTGCTCGTCGTTCATGAAACGGGCACCATTGGTCTTGTAGTACTGCTCCAGCTCGTTGTCGGAGACCTGAACGTCAGCCATGTAGTTGGCGGCAGCCAGACGAACCAGGCGCAGATCGCGAGTCTGGTTGTAGAGCTTGTCGAGCTGCTCCGCTTCACCCTTGAGGGAGAATTCGGTGCCCAGCAGGGCGCTCATCAGCTGTTGACGCACCATATCCTGACGCAGGGAGTCACGGAACATTTCGGGAGTCATACCAGCACGACGGATCAACTGAAGATAGCGGTCATTGTTGAACTTGCCGTTCTCGGCAAACTCCGGCATGGCAACGATGGCCTGCTTGATCTGTTCATCGCTGATGCGCAGACCCAGTTCACGGGCCTTGCTGTCCAGCAGCGCCTGATCGATCAGCCGATCCAGCACGCCACGGCGGAACTGTTTCATGTAATCGGGGTTCGCGGCCAGCTGGCTGAATGCCTCTCCCATCTGGGATTCCATGCGGGCGCGCTCGTTACGGTAGGCATTTTCCAGTGCCGCAGCACTGATCTCGGTGCCATTGACGGTGGCGGGGGCGGTACGGGCCGGGCCGTTCAGGTAACTACCTACACCAGCCAAGGCAAAGGAGAGGATGATCAGGCCCAAGATAACCTTGGCTACCTTGCCCTGCGCCCCTTCGCGTAGTTTATCCAACATCATGTTTGTACTTATGCTCCCGAACTCGATGGGCGTAAACAATAAAAAGGCGCACCGATTGCGATGCGCCTTGGTCAATCAGTATGAGAGAAGACTCTCTAACTTGTCTGGTCTGCGACCAAGGACGGTAGCCGACGGATATCAGCGACCGACTTAGTTAACAGCGTCTTTCAGGGCCTTACCAGCTTTGAAGGCAGGAACTTTACCAGCAGCGATTTCGATGGTCGCGCCAGTCTGCGGGTTACGGCCTGAACGGGCAGCACGCTCGCGTACAGCGAAAGTACCAAAACCGACCAGAGCAACCTGGTCACCCTCTTTCAGCGCTTCACCAACAGCATCAATGAAGGCATCCAATGCACGGCCAGCGGCAGCTTTGGAGATATCGGCACCGTCTGCAATCTTGTCAATCAGTTGAGATTTATTCACTCTTATATTCCCCTTTTATCGAACACCGCTGCGGCGCTGATTTCCCTGGCCACAACAAGTGGAGGTTTTATAGCAAGCCTCCTGATCAGTTGCAAGTGACAATCTGGCGCAAACCCGCGCCACACAACGCATTGCGACTCATCACGAGTACCCGATCGGTGGTCAAGGCTACTTCCGTTATCGGGCGCATGCAAGCCTTAACCACCCGCCGAATGCGCCAAATTTGCGGCGCATCAACATTTACACGACAGAAACGCGCTCAAACCCCTGCGGATTGTCCTGCAACGCCAATTCCAGCACCTCGTCAATCCAGCGAACAGGATAAATTTCAAGGTCTTGTTTGACGTTTGCCGGGATCTCCTCAAGGTCACGCTCGTTCTCTTTCGGAATAAGCACTCGCTTGATGCCGCCACGGTGGGCTGCCAGCAACTTCTCCTTCAGACCACCAATGGGTAGTACTTCGCCGCGCAAGGTGATCTCTCCTGTCATCGCCACATCAGCACGAACCGGATTACCGGTCAAGCTGGAGACCAGTGCGGTACACATGGCGATACCGGCGCTCGGACCATCTTTCGGGGTGGCCCCTTCCGGCACGTGCACGTGGATATCACGCTTCTCGTAGAAGTCGGCGTTGATGCGCAGCTTCTCGGCACGGGTGCGCACCACCGTCATCGCCGCTTGAATGGACTCCTGCATCACTTCACCGAGGGAACCGGTATAAGTGAGCTTGCCCTTGCCCGGCATGTTGGTGGTCTCGATGGTGAGCAGATCGCCCCCCACTTCGGTCCACGCCAGACCACACACCTGACCCACCTGATTCTGGTCGGTGGCCTTGCCGTAATCGAAACGCTGCACCCCGAGGAACTCCTTGAGGTTCTCCTGATTGACCTGAACATGCTTGATGCTCTTGTCCAGCAGGATGCGTTTGACCGCCTTGCGACAAATCTTGGAGATCTCGCGCTCCAGACTCCGCACCCCCGCCTCGCGGGTGTAGTAGCGGATCACCCCGACCAGGGCAGAATCTTCGATGGTGATCTCGGACTCTTTCAGGCCGTTGCGCTGGATCTGCTTGGCAACCAGATGCTGCTTGGCAATGTTGAGCTTCTCATCTTCGGTGTAACCGGAGAGACGGATCACTTCCATCCGGTCCAGCAACGGGCCCGGGATGTTCATGGAGTTGGAGGTGGCCACGAACATCACGTCCGACAGGTCATAATCCACTTCCAGGTAGTGATCGTTGAAGCTGTTGTTCTGTTCCGGATCCAGCACTTCCAGCAAGGCGGATGCGGGATCGCCGCGCATGTCCGAGCTCATCTTGTCGATCTCGTCGAGCAGGAACAGCGGGTTCTTCACACCGACTTTCGCCATCTTCTGGATGAGTTTGCCAGGCATGGAACCGATATAGGTACGGCGGTGACCGCGGATCTCCGCTTCGTCACGCACCCCACCGAGGGCCATCCGCACATATTTGCGGCCCGTCGCCTTGGCGATAGATTGGCCAAGGGAGGTCTTGCCCACACCGGGAGGCCCAACCAGACAGAGGATGGGGCCCTTGAGCTTGTTCACCCGTGCCTGTACCGCCAGATATTCAAGGATGCGATCCTTGACCTTCTCCAGGCCATAGTGATCGGCATCCAGCACCTCTTGCGCCTTGCCAAGGTCTTTCTTGACCTTGGAGCGCGCTTTCCACGGCACCTGAACCATCCAGTCCACATAGCTGCGCACCACGGTAGCCTCGGCAGACATGGGCGACATCATTTTCAACTTGGCAAGCTCGGCCTGCGCCTTGTCACGGGCATCTTCCGGCATGCCAGCCTCTTCAATCTTGCGATTGAGGGCTTCAAACTCATCTGGGCTATCTTCCAGCTCACCCAGCTCTTTCTGGATGGCCTTCATCTGCTCGTTTAGGTAATACTCGCGCTGGCTCTTTTCCATCTGCTTCTTGACGCGAGTACGGATGCGCTTCTCGACCTGCAGCAGGTCAATTTCCGACTCCATCATCGCCATCAGGAATTCGATGCGCTCGGAGACAGAGACAATCTCCAGCACCTTCTGCTTGTCTTCCAGCTTGAGCGGCATGTGGGCCGCCATGGTGTCAGCCAGACGCGCAGCATCGTCGATCGCCGAGATCGAGGTCAGTACCTCGGGCGGGATCTTCTTGTTGAGCTTGATATAGCCTTCAAACTGGCCGATGGCGGAGCGAACCAGCACTTCCTGATCCTTCTCCTCAATGGCTTGGGAGGGGATGTACTGGGCCTCGCAGACAAAGAAATCCTTGTCGTCGATCATCCGCTCCAGGCGGGCACGCTGTCCCCCCTCTACCAGCACCTTGACGGTGCCGTCCGGCAGCTTGAGCATCTGCAGAATATTGGCCACTGTCCCGACGGAGAAGATCTCCTCCACCGTCGGCTCGTCGGTTGACGCATCCTTCTGGGCCACCAGCAGAACTTTCTTGTCCTGCTCCATGGCCGCTTCCAGACAGCGAATGGATTTTTCCCGCCCCACAAAGAGTGGAATGACCATGTGGGGGTAAACCACCACGTCACGAAGAGGCAGGACGGGAATCTCGATGCGTTCTGAACGCTCTAGGTTCATATATGTCCTCTCGGCTTGTTATACCGTTGGCAAAGCGCTTGGCTGAGTATATGGGGGCGCAGAGATGAGATTCAATCGCCGAAACCGCAAAAAGCATGAAAGGGGCAAAAAGCCCCTTCCATTTGATTAAAAATCAGACATTTACTCTGATGCAGCAGCCTGGGTCTCGGGATTTTCGTAGATCATCAAGGGCGCAGAGTCCCCTTTGATCACGGTCTCGTCGATCACCACCTTGCTGACCCCTTCCAGAGAAGGCAGGTCATACATGGTATCCAGCAGTACGGCTTCCACGATGGAACGCAGACCACGAGCACCGGTTTTACGCTCCATCGCCTTGCGGGCTATGGCGTTGAGTGCGTCGTCACGGAACTCGAGCTCAACCCCTTCCAGATCGAACAACGCAGCGTACTGTTTGGTCAGTGCGTTTTTCGGCTCTTTCAGGATCTGGATAAGGGCAGCCTCGTCCAGTTCGGTCAGGGTCGCGACCACCGGCAGACGGCCGATAAACTCGGGGATCAGACCATACTTGATCAGATCTTCCGGCTCTACCTTGGCGAAGGTCTCGCTCAGGGTGGCCTTGGCATCCTTGGATTTTACCTCGGCGCCAAAACCGATACCGGTCCCCTTCACGGAACGCTGCTCGATCACCTTGTCCAGACCGGCAAAGGCACCACCACAGATGAAGAGGATCTTGGAGGTATCAACCTGCAAAAACTCCTGCTGCGGGTGCTTGCGACCACCTTGCGGTGGCACGGAAGCGATGGTTCCTTCGATCAGCTTGAGCAGTGCCTGCTGTACCCCTTCCCCGGAGACATCGCGGGTGATGGAGGGATTGTCCGACTTGCGGGAGATCTTGTCGATCTCGTCGATGTAGACGATGCCACGCTGAGCCTTTTCTACGTCGTAGTCGCACTTTTGCAGCAGCTTCTGGATGATGTTCTCCACGTCCTCGCCCACGTAACCTGCTTCGGTCAGGGTGGTCGCATCGGCCATGGTGAACGGCACATCCAGCAGGCGAGCCAGAGTCTCGGCAAGCAGGGTCTTGCCGCTGCCGGTCGGGCCAATCAGCAGGATGTTGGATTTGCCAAGCTCCACACCACTGTTTTCGCCGCTGTTGCGCAGACGCTTGTAGTGGTTGTAGACGGCAACGGCCAACACCTTCTTGGCATACTCCTGCCCGATCACATAGTCATCGAGATGAGCGCGGATCTGATGAGGGGTCGGCAGCTCGTTACCATCGCGCTTGGGCGAGATCTCGCGGATCTCTTCGCGGATGATGTCGTTGCACAGCTCGACACACTCATCGCATATGTAGACGGAAGGGCCAGCGATCAGCTTGCGCACTTCATGCTGGCTTTTGCCGCAAAAAGAGCAGTAGAGCAGCTTATCACCCTCACCCTTGCGTTTTTCTGTCATTCAGCAACCTCGTTTTATCAATAGAGGATGGATCGGCCTGTTGAGTTTACAACAGACCGGGACACCCTGCTCAGCTACGCTGGCTCAGGACACCGTCTACCAAGCCATAGGCCACAGCCTGCTCGGCGGACATGAAGTTGTCACGATCGGTGTCACGCTCGATAGTAGCCATGTCCTGACCGGTGTGGAACGCCAGGCGCTCGTTCAGGGTATTTTTAATCTTCAGGATCTCCTGGGCGTGGATCTGGATATCAGATGCCTGCCCCTGGAAGCCACCCAGCGGCTGGTGGATCATCACACGGGCGTTAGGCAGGCAGAAACGCTTGCCCTTGGCGCCACCAGCCAGCAGGAAGGCACCCATGGAACAGGCCTGCCCCATGCAGACGGTGCTGACATCCGGCTTGATGAACTGCATGGTGTCGTAGATGGACATGCCCGCAGTCACCGAACCACCCGGCGAGTTGATGTAGATATAGATGTCCTTGTCCGGATTCTCGGACTCGAGGAACAGCAGTTGGGCAACCACCAGATTGGCCATGTGATCTTCAACCTGACCGGTCAGGAAGATCACCCGCTCTTTCAGCAGACGGGAGTAAATATCGTAGGAACGTTCACCCTTGGCAGTCTGTTCGACCACGATGGGGACCAGCGCATTGCTGGGAGAATCGGTCATATCGTTATAGTTCTTGTACATAAGGCATTGTCCCTAAAATAAAATGGCCCGAGTGGAGATCACACGAGCCATTATACTTAACAGTCTTGACCTTAAGTCAAATGTTCTTAGGCAGCGGCGCCAGACTTGTTGATCACTTCGTCAAATGCAACTTCTTTTTCGGTCACTTGCGCTTTGGACAGGATCAGGTCGATGGCTTGATCTTCTACTGCCAGGTTACGAACGCCGTTCAGCATCTGTTCGTTCTTCTGGTAGTACTCGATCACTTCCTTCGGATCTTCGTAGGCAGTCGCCATGGACTCGATGATGCTGTTTACACGGGCATCGTCAGCCTTGATCTCGTTGGTGCGGATCACGTCACCCAGCAGCAGGCCTACACGTACACGACGCTCGGCTTGAGCCTGGAACAGTTCAGCCGGCAGCTCGGGAGCGTTGCCGCCCTGGAAACCACCGAAGCGCTGCAGAGCCTGCTGACGCAGTGCGTCGATCTCTTGAGCAACGGCAGCTTTCGGCAGGTCGATTTGGTTGGCTTCAACCAGACCGTTCAGAACTTGCTCTTTCACGCTGTTTTTCAGGGCTTGAGCCAGTTCGCGCTCCATGTTCTTGCGCACTTCGGCTTTCAGCTCTTCAACAGAACCGCTTTCGATACCGAAACGCTTCACGAACTCTTCGGTCAGCTCAGGCAGGATCTGCTCTTCAACCTTGATCAGCTTGGAAGCGAACTTGGCCTCTTTGCCTTTCAGGTTTTCAGCGTGGTAGTCAGCCGGGAAGGTCACTTCGATGGTGAACTCGTCGCCCGCTTTCTTGCCCAGGATGGCGTCTTCGAAGCCCGGGATCATGCGGCCAGCGCCCAGCACCAGGTTGAAGCCTTCAGCTTTGCCGCCGTCGAACTCTTCACCGTCGATGGAACCGACGAAGTCCATGGTCACACGCATGCCATTGGCAGCGGCAACATCGGCATCAGCCCAGGTAGCGTGCTGCTTGCGCAGGGTGTCGATCATGTTGGCCAGATCTTCGTCCTTCACGGTCGCAACCGGCTTCTCGACCTTGATGGTCTCGAGACCTGCAACTTCGAACTCCGGATACACTTCGAAAGTGGCGGTGAATTCGAAATCCTGACCTTCTTTGATCTCTTTCGGATCCATGGTCGGGGCACCGGCCGGGCTCAGTTTGTTTTCGATGATGGCTTTGATGAAGTTGCTCTGCATCATTTCATCAGCAACGCGGGCGTGAGCCATGGCGCCGAACATCTTCTTGATGATGGCAACCGGAGCCTTGCCAGGACGGAAACCGTCGATGCGACGAGTTTTGGCCAGGCCATTCAATTCTTTACGCACAGCGGCGTCTACGGTAGCGGCCGGTACAGTGATGGTAAGACGGCGTTCCAGACCCTGGGTTGTCTCTACAGAAACTTGCATTCTTCTACCTCGTTCAACTCAGCACTGTGTGCTGACCCTTTATTGCCCCTGGGCAAAGCCCGGAGTCTTCCTGTTTATAAAGACAACGATATGTCTTTGTGATGAGAAAATATGACGCGGCATTATAGCGGCGCACTTTGGTCGAGTCGAGCCACACATCCCCCACATTGAGCGGCGTGCAAGCACAATTCGTGCAAAACTGCCCTTTATATGGGGAGAGAGGTGCCAGACTTCAACTATCCGATGGCAATAATTTTGCGTTTGTTCACCTTTTTTCATCCGAACGCCGCTTTATTGCCCATCTTTCACCGAAAAACAGCCCACCGTTGCGGGCGGCGACTCAATTTGTCCAGCCAAATGGCGATTGGGCCAATCAACCATTGCGTCCCTACCCCTCCCTCGTTATGGTGGCAACCAAATTGATGTTCTGGAGTCACTCACATGGCCTTTTTCCGCTTCTTGTTCAATCTGCTCTGGTTTGTACTGGGAGGTGTCTTTATGGGCCTGGCCTGGTGGCTGGCCGGTCTTGTCTGCTTTATCTCGCTGGTCGGCATTCCCTGGGGACGAGCCTGCTTCGTGATCGGCACCTTTACCTTCTTCCCGTTTGGCAAGCAGGCGGTCAATCGCAAGACCATGACCGGCCAGAGTGATATAGGCACCGGCACTCTGGGGCTGATTGGCAACATCCTCTGGTTCGTGCTGATCGGTGTCTGGCTGGCCATCGGCCACATCGCTTCCGCACTGGCCTGCTTTGTGACCATTATCGGTATCCCGTTCGGTATCCAGCACCTCAAGCTGGCGCTGATCAGCCTGGCGCCCATTGGCCAGATGATTGTGACCAATCAGGAGGCGGAATCGGGCCGCTATATCCGCTAACGGCGGGAAATACGCGGGCAGACGCTGCCCTGCAACGAAAAAAAGGGCAGACTAGAGTCTGCCCTTTTCTATTCTCTTTTGTTGAGGCCATCATGTTACCCAGCCACTTTTTCGCCAATCTCGCCCGCATGAAACTCATCTACCGCTGGCCCCTGATGCGCAACATCCAGCCGGAAAACATCGCCGAGCACAGCCTGCAGGTCGCCATGGTGGCCCATGCCCTCGGCATCATCAAAAACCGGCTGTTTGGCGGTAGCGTGAATGCCGACCGCGCCGCCGTGATGGCCCTCTATCACGACAGCAGTGAGGTGCTGACCGGCGATCTGCCTACCCCGGTCAAATACTTCAATCCCGAGATCGCCCGCGAGTACAAGAAGATAGAGCTGGCCGCCGAACAGCGTCTGCTTGGCATGCTGCCGCCAGAACTGATCGATGACTTTCGCCCCTTGCTCGATTCGGCAGCCCAGGATGACGAGCTGGCCAGACTGGTCAAGGATGCCGACACCCTCTGCGCCTATACCAAGTGTCTGGAGGAGATCAACGCGGGTAACCGGGAGTTCGAACCGGCTCGCAAACGCCTTGAGGCCATGCTGGAAGCGCGGATGAGCGATGAGATGCGCTACTTTATCGACACCTTTGTGGCCAGCTTCTCCCTGCCACTCGATGAGCTGAACGCTCACTAAGCCAGTCTACATGACCAGAAAACAGAAGGGCCCGCCGGTTTGCACCGGCGGGCCCTTCGTTCTTTATTGCGCATTAGATGCAACGCATCAGTGACCCAGCTCGCGGGAGGGTACCAGACCGCTCGCCCGCCAGGCGGGATAGAGGGTCGCCACCAGACTCATCAGGATGGCGGCGCCCGTCACGATGAGCAGGTCCTGCATATGCAACTCGGTCGGCAAGAAGTCGATAAAGTAGATATCCGGATTGAGGAAGCGATGGCCGATGAGCTTTTCGACAACGCTCAGGATCTGGGTCAGCTTGCTCGAAAGCAGCCCGCCCAGCAGGGCGCCAAGCAGCGCACCGGCTACACCGTTGACCATCCCCTGAATGACGAAGGTAAGCCGGATCTGGCCGGGGCTCGCCCCCATGGTCTTGAGGATGGCGATCTCGCTGCGCTTCTCGTTCACCGCCATCACCAGGGTGGAGACGATGTTGAAACAGGCGACGGCCACCACCATCAGCATCACCACATACATGACGGTACGCACCATCTGGATGTCCTGATAGAGGTAGCCCTGGCTGTTCATCCAGCTGCGGATATAGACGTGATGAGGGAACTGCTGCGCCGCGGCGATCGTAATATTTTGTGCATTAAGCACATCGCTCACCCGCAGGCTGAAGCCCTCCACATCGCTGCCCATGCCGGTGATCGCTTGCGCATCGGCCAGATGCATAAAGCCGAGCAGGCCGTCGAGCTGACCGCCGATCTCCAGCAGCCCCACCACGGTCAGGGCTTCGCGGCGGGGATTCTTAATCCCGGCCTGATCGCCCCCTTGCGGCAGCAGCAGGGCAACAGAATCCCCCACCTTGACGCCCAGCTTGTCGGCGATGGTCTTGCCAAGGATCACGCCACGTTCACCCGGTTGCAGCTCACGCAGGCCACGGCCCGTCATGTATTTGCCCGCATCCGACAGATTGGCTTCCAGATCGGGCAGCACTGCGCGCAGTTGCACCCCCTTGAGGGCAGAGCCATGCTCCAGCAGGCCATTGAGGCGAATGACCGGCGCTGCCGCCTCAACGCCCGGCTGAGCCAGCAGGTAGTCACGCAGACGTGGCCAATCCGGCAACGGCCGCTCGACGGCGTCCAGCTCACCTTGCGGCACGACCGAGAGCACCCGATCTTTAAGCTCCCGCTCGAAACCGTTCATGGCGGAGAGGCCCAAGATCAGCGCCATCACCCCGAGGGCGATACCGATCAGGGAAGAGGCAGAAATAAAGGCGATAAACCCGTTGCGACGGCGGGAGCGGCTGTAACGCAGGCCCAGAAAGAGGGGCAGCGGTTTGAACATCAGGCAACCTCCGCCATCACGCCGCTCACCAGGTTCACCCGGCGATGGAGCTTGGCCGCCAAGCTCAGGTCGTGGGTCACCACCACAAACGCAGTGCCCAGTTCACGGTTCAGTTCACACAGCAGTTCGTAGACAGCAGTAGCACTGGCGTGATCCAGATTGCCGGTGGGTTCGTCCGCCAATACCAGGCTCGGTTCGTTGACCAGCGCTCGGGCGATCGCCACCCGCTGACGTTCGCCACCAGAAAGCTCGGAGGGACGGTGATTCAAGCGATGGGAGAGCCCCACCCGCCCCAGCATCTTGGTTGCCTTTTCGGTGGCAACCGCCACCGACTCACCGGCGATCAGCAGCGGCATGGCCGCATTTTCCAACGCACTGAACTCGGAGAGCAGGTGGTGGAACTGGTAGACAAAGCCCAGCTCGCGGTTGCGAAAGCGAGCCTGGGTACGACTGTCCCAGTGGTGGATATCCTCACCCTTGAACAGCACGGCGCCGCTGGAGGGGTTGTCCAGCGCCCCCATCAGGTGCAGCAGAGTGGTCTTGCCGGAGCCCGAGCTCCCCACCACCGCCAGCATTTCACCGGGCGCGACACAGAGATCGATCCCCTTGAGCACCTGAGTCTCCAGCTCCCCCTCTTTATAGACATGATTGAGCGCCTGGCAGCGCAGCAGAGGTTCACGGGATACGGCTTCATTCATAACAGGGGCTCCACTTACGCCAGTGACCACAGAGGCACCAGTAACAACGCCGGTACTCGCACCGGAGGTAACAACAGAAGATGTATTATTCACGGCATTACTCATAACGCAGCGCCTCGGCCGGTTTCACCCGTGCGGCGCGGGCCGCCGGATAGAGGGTGGCACTGAAGCTCAGCAGCACGGCGCCCAGCAAGATGGTGATGACCTGAGCCGGTTCGACGATGACCGGCAGGCCACTGCCGCCCGCCGCCATATAGAGGTTGAGCCCCACCGCATTGAGCAGAGGGTTGAGACCCAAAGAGAGCGCAAGGCCAGCCAGCCCGCCAAACAGGGCACCAATCACCCCGCTGGAGGCACCAAGCACCATGAAGATTTTGACGATCCCTGATTCACTCATGCCCATGGTGCGCAGGATGGCCACTTCGCCCTCCTTGTCCGTCACCACCATCACCAGCGCAGAGAGGATGTTGAAGGTGGCGACGGCGATGATCAGCACCAGCATCAGCCCCATCATCCGTTTTTCCATGGCGACCGCCTGGAACAGCTCGCCCCGCTCGCGGCGCCAATCCTGCCACAGCAGCCCATCCGGCAACGGTGTCTTGATCACCTCGTCAGCGGCAAAGGGATCATCGAGCCAAAGGCGAATGCCACCGACGGTTTCTGGCGGCAGGCGCAGCAGTCGCTGGGCATCCCCCAGCGCGATCAGCGCAATCTGGTTATCCACATCGGCGCCGACCCCGAAGATGCCGGAGACGGTAAAGAGGCGCTGGGCCGGTACCCGGCCAAACGGGGTGAAGCGGGTCCCTTCGGTCAGGATCAGCCGAACCTGATCGCCGATGGAAACATTGAGGCGGCGTGCCACCCCCTGCCCCAGCACGATGCGGTAGTGGCCAGCCTGCAGGGTATCGAGGCGCCCCCCCAGCATCTGGCTGTGGAGGATGTCATCCTTGGGCCACTTCGCAGGGTCGATCCCCTGCACGCTCACCCCGGTCAGCTGGCCGGGGCTTTGCAGCATCCCTTCGCTGTCGAGCATGGGGGCCGAGGCGACCACATGGGGTAATTTGGCCAGATCCGGCAAGCCTTGCGGGTCGGCATCAATGCGGCCAGCCTGATTGGTCACCACCACATGGGGGATCACCCCGAGGATGCGCCCTTTGAGCTGCCCTTCGAAACCGTTCATCACCGAAATGACCACCATCAGGGCGGCAACCCCGATGGCGATGCCAAAGGTAGAGAACAGGGAGATAAATGAGACGAAGCGATTGCTGCGCTTCGAGCCTGCATAACGCAGGCCGATGGCCAGCGAAAGGGGCTGAAAAAGTCCGGTCTTCAAGGATATGTACGTTGCCAACAAAATAAGATACCGGATAATAAAGGGAAACCGTCCATGACAACAAGGGATAGCCTCCATGCAGGAACAGTTCTTCAGCGTCACTCATGCCACGCCGGTCAATGTGATCCCCATGCCGGCCGACTTCCACCTCCCCTCGCTGGAGGAGCTGGACGCTGAGCTGCCGGAGCCCTTTCGGATCTCTTCGGCCATTACCTCCATCGATCTGGTGACCACCCGCCTGCTGCGCAACCAGAACGAGTCGATGCACGACCTGATCGAGATCGTCAATCAGCAGTCCCGCAAGATCGACATGATCATGGGCTATGTGCTCTCCCTGCAGGACCATCCGGAGCAGCGCTTCCACACCCTGCGCTTCGGGGCTGGCCAGCTCACCTACCTGCACCCCTATCATGATCACGGGGCTGCGCCGCACCTGCACCAGATAGTGCGCCTCAAGATCTTCCTGCGGGAAGAGGCGGCCGCCATCTACTGCTATGGCCAGGTCAAACAGCTCGACGGCGGTGAACATGGCACCCATGTGCAGCTCGACTATGTGCGGATCCGCGAAGATGACCGTGAACTTCTGGTTCGTGCCAGCCTCCACGTGCAATCGAAGCAGCTCAAGCTGCGCGCCCAAGAACGTCAGCGCTAACCAGAGCGAACGTCGCGATAGATAACGTCAACGTTAAAAGAATCGAATCATGCCAATGACACTCCCCGCCTTGCCCGCCAAAGCGGGCCAAAAGATCACGCTCGGCCAGCTGGTCGGCAGCAGCCTCTCGCTGATTGCAGCCCGTCTCACCAGTGAAGCCAAGGGGCCGGTACTGCTTATCACCGCCGATACCCCGAGCGCCCTGCGCCTGGAGCAGGAGCTACAGTATTTGCTGGCAGACAAGCAGCTAGCCGATCAGTCCGCCCCCGTATTGCTGTTCCCCGATTGGGAGACCCTGCCCTACGACACCTTCTCTCCCCATCAGGACATCATCTCCCAGCGACTCGAGACCCTCTACAAGCTGCCGCAGATGAGCAAGGGGGTATTGATTGTCCCCATTTCCACCCTGATGTTGCGCTGCGCCCCCCGGGTCTATCTCGACAAATACAGCCTGATGGTGAAGGCCGGTCAGCGCCTCAACCTGCAACAGCTGCGCGGGCGGCTGGCCGAGGCGGGTTACGTGGCGGTGGATCAGGTGCTGGAACATGGCGAATTTGCCGCCCGCGGCTCCCTGCTCGATCTCTTCCCCATGGGCAGTAGCAGCCCCTATCGCATCGACTTCTTCGACGATGAAGTGGACTCCATCCGCCCATTCGATCCCGAGACCCAGCGCTCCAGCGAACCGGTCAAGACGGTCAGCCTGCTGCCCGCCCGGGAATACCCTACCGACGAGGCGGCCATCGAACTGTTTCGCGGCCAGTTCCGCGAGCAGTTCGAGCTGTCGCGGGCCGAGGGCTCCGTCTATCAGGAGGTGAGCAAGGGACGCTGGCCCGCCGGCATCGAGTATTATCTGCCACTCTTCTTCAACCAGACTGCCAGCCTGTTTGACTACCTGCCGGCAGAGACCCTGCTGCTCACCGTGGGGGATATCTACCCCGCCGCCCAGCGTTTCTGGAACGATATCGGCCAGCGCTATGAAGACAGACGCTGGGACAACACTCGCCCCCTGCTACCCCCGGCCCAGCTCTATCTGCCGGTGGAACAGCTCTTTGCCTCTCTGGGCCAATATGGTGCGGTGCGGCTGCAAGAGTCCGCTACCGCCGGTGATGCTGGTCAGCACGATCTGCCCATCTCCGCGCTGCCCGACCTGCAACTCGATCACAGCAAAGAGCAACCCCTGCTGGCGCTCAACCAGTTCCTGCAAGGTTTTGCCGGGCGCACCCTGTTTGCGGTGGAATCCGAAGGACGGCGGGAGGTACTCGGCGATCTGCTGGCGCGTATCTCACTGCAACCCAAGGAGTTCCCCTCTCTCGACGCCTTTATGGCGAGCCCGGATCGCCACGGCCTGCTGGTTGCACCGCTTGAGCGTGGCTTCCTGTGGCAGGAGGTCGGTCAGGATCCACTGGCGCTGATCACCGAGACCGAACTGCTGGGCGGCAAGGTGCGCAGCAAGCGGGCGCGGGAGAAGAGCAAGAACCTGAGCTCCGATGCGGTGATCAGAAACTTGGGCGAGCTAACCCAGGGTCAGCCAGTGGTCCATCTGGATCACGGGGTCGGCCGCTATCTGGGGCTCGAAACCATCGATGCCGGTGGCCTGCCCACCGAGTTTTTGACCCTCGAATATGCCGGCGGCGACAAGCTGTTCGTGCCGGTTACCAGCTTGCACCTTATCAGCCGCTACACCGGTTCTGATAACCCGCCCAGCCACAAGCTCGGCGGTGAAGCCTGGAGCAAGGCGCGGCGCAAGGCGGCGGAGAAGGTGCGCGACGTGGCAGCCGAGTTGCTGGATGTCTACGCTCATCGCGCCGCTCGCGCCGGTTTTGCCTTCAAGCACGACAAAGAGGCCTATCGCCAATTTGCCGCCAGCTTCCCGTTCGAGGAGACCGACGATCAGCTCAACGCCATCAATGCAGTGCTGGGGGACATGTGTCAGGCCAAGAGCATGGATAGACTGGTGTGCGGCGACGTCGGTTTCGGCAAGACCGAAGTGGCGATGCGGGCAGCGTTTGTGGCTGTACACGGCGGCAAGCAGGTTGCCGTGCTGGTGCCCACCACCCTGCTGGCGCAACAGCACTACGACAACTTCCGCGACCGCTTCGCCAACTGGCCGGTGCGGGTCGAGGTACTGAGCCGCTTCCGCTCCGCTAAAGAGCAGAGCGCAGTGATGAAGGAATTGGCCGAAGGCAAGGTGGACATCATCATCGGCACCCACAAGCTGCTCGGCTCCGAACTCACCTTCAAGGATCTGGGGCTGCTCATCGTCGATGAGGAGCACAGATTCGGGGTACGCCAGAAGGAGAAGATCAAGGCGCTGCGGGCCGATGTGGATATCCTCACCCTCACCGCCACTCCTATTCCACGCACCCTCAATATGGCAATGTCCGGCATGCGGGATCTCTCCATCATCGCCACGCCGCCCGCCAAGCGACTCGCCATCAAGACCTTCGTGCGCCAGCACGAACCGGCGGTGGTGCGCGAGGCTGTGCTGCGGGAACTCAAGCGCGGCGGTCAGGTTTACTACCTGCACAATGACGTGGAGAGCATCGAGAAGTGCGCCGCCGATCTTGCCGAATTAGTGCCCGAGGCCCGCATCGGCATCGCCCACGGCCAGATGCGCGAGCGCGACCTTGAGCGGATCATGTCCGACTTCTACCACCAGCGCTTTAACCTGCTGGTCTGCACCACCATTATCGAAACCGGCATCGACGTGCCGAGCGCCAACACCATCATCATGGATCGGGCGGATCATCTCGGACTGGCCCAACTGCACCAGCTACGGGGCCGGGTTGGCCGCTCTCATCATCAGGCCTATGCCTACCTGCTCACCCCCCATCCCAAGCTGATGACCAAGGATGCGGCCAAGCGGCTTGAGGCGATCGCCTCGCTTGAAGATCTCGGCGCCGGTTTTGCGCTGGCGACCCACGATCTGGAGATCCGTGGTGCAGGCGAACTACTCGGCGACGATCAGAGCGGCCAGATTGAATCAGTCGGCTTCACCCTCTACATGGAGATGCTGGAGCAGGCGGTCGAGGCGCTGAAAAATGGCAAAGAGCCGTCGCTCGAGCAGCTGATGAGCCAGCACACCGAGGTGGAGCTGCGCCTGCCTGCGCTGCTGCCGGATGACTATATTCCGGACGTCAACATGCGCCTCTCCATGTACAAGCGGATCGCCAGTGCGGCGGACGAGCAGGAGCTGCGCGAGCTGAAAGTGGAGCTGATCGACCGTTTCGGCCTCTTGCCGGAGGCGACCAAAACCCTGCTGGAGCTGGCTGCCTTCCGCCAGCGGGCCACCGCCCTTGGCATTCGCCGGGTGGAGATGAGCGAGCGCGGCGGCTATCTCGACTTCACCCAGGAGACCAAGGTTAATCCGGCCTATCTGGTCAAGCTGCTCTCCAGCCAGCCCCGGGTCTACAAGATGGACGGGCCGACCCGGCTGCGTTTCCAGGTGCCGACTCAGGACAGGGCCATGCGCCTGAAGTTGGTGGATGGCTTGCTGGCGGATCTGGCCAACAACAGCCTGTGAGTCTCTGCAAGGCTGGCGGCGAGCCAGAGAGATAATGCCAACTAAAACGGGAGCCAAATCGGCTCCCGTTTTGTTTACGTTGGCTGGTGACTAGCGTCTCCCTTGTCCCCTTGTGGGAGAAGGGTCGGGGATGAGGGGGGCAGTGAAAACCATTCCCCTCCACCTGCCCTATCCCAGGGGGGAGAGGGAATCGCACCGGTAAATGTTGGGCTTCGGCTGCGCTCAGCACCAACCTACACCTCTGACGTTCAGCCCTGGTTGGCTGGATCCTCATGGGCGGAGAACTCGCGCATAAAGGCCTCGGCCCGCTCCACCATCTTGGTCGAGCCAACGAAGTAAGGGGTACGCTGGTGCAGCGCGGTGGGCTGGATATCCATGATCCGGCCAAAGCCGTCGGAAGCCTTGCCACCGGCCTGCTCCACCAGAAACGCCATCGGGTTGCACTCATAGAGCAGGCGCAGCTTGCCGCTCGGCGAGTTGGTGCCGGACGGATAGATGTAGATGCCGCCCTTGAGCAGGTTGCGATGGAAATCGGAAACCAGGGATCCGATATAGCGGGAGGTGTAGGGTCTGTGGGTCGCCTCATCGCGCTCCTGACAATATTTCAGGTACTTCTTCACCCCGTCCGGGAACTTGATGTAGTTGCCCTCATTGATGGAGTAGATCTTGCCCTCTTCCGGGATGCGGATGTTCTCGTGGGAGAGGCAGAAGCAGCCGATGGAAGGATCGTAGGTAAAGCCGTTGACGCCAAAGCCGGTGGTGTAGACCAGCATGGTGGAGGATCCGTAAACCACATAACCGGCGGCGACCTGACGGTTGCCCGGTTGGAGGAAGTCTTCCAGCGTCACCGGCGATCCCTGCGGGCTCAATCGGCGGTAGATGGAGAAGATCGTCCCGACCGAGACGTTGACGTCGATATTGGAAGATCCATCGAGGGGGTCGATCAGCACCACATACTTGGAGTTTTTGGAGAGTGGTGAGTCAAAGGCCACGAAGTCCTCTTCCTCTTCCGAAGCCATACCGCACACCTCGCCACGAGCTTCCAGTGCCGCCTTGAAACGTTCATTGGCGTAGACATCCAGCTTCTGCTGCACCTCACCCTGTACGTTTTCAGCGCCCATGGAGCCGATGATGTCAGCCAGCCCCGCCTTGTTTATCTCCCTGTTCACCACCTTGGCAGCGAGACGAATCGAGCTGAGCAACGAGGTCAACTCGCCGGTCGCAGTAGGATAATCTGCCTGCTTTTTGACGATGAACTCGCCCATGGTGATCATGTTTCGCATTTTTGGTCCTTTAAGATCATTTCCGTTGGCATTGAAAACGTTTGCAAGCATCGACAAAAAAAAAGCCGATCCTCGGCCGCTTTGTTTTGTAACCTAATGTAACGTCTGTTTTTTATTTTTGCAGCGAATTAAGCAGCCTGATAAATAGCCAATTTCCCCTTGCCCGATGATCATTCATGCTTTTTGCACGGTGTCATTCGATTACTTGCACCCCCTTAATTCGTGGTAATAACCTGCAGCAAGCCATAAGCTGACTGACCTTGAACCATTAAAAATGGAGTCTGATGGGCCTGTGCAGGCCTCAGCCATTGCCTCTTGAGATCCAATCGCCAATCCAGCACACTGATTTCGCTTTGGAAGCAAATAAAACTCAAGGATTATCAATGAACAAGACTCTCATTGCCGGCATGGTAGCCGGACTGTTTGCCCTTCCCGCCTGGGCTGCCCAAGTGCCTGCCGGTACCAAGCTGCTGCCAGATGCCCAACAAATCTATGTGACCAATATCGGCACCGAGCCCACTACCATCGACCCCCAGCTGGTGGAAGAGAGTGCCGGTAGCGAGATCGTCAACGATCTGTTTGAAGGGCTCTATGTACTGGATGGCAAGGGTAAACCCCAACCCGCAGGCGCTCTCAGCTACGACATCGACAACACCGGTACTGTATACACCTTCAAGCTGAGGCCGGAGGCCAAATGGTCAAACGGAGAGCCAGTCACTGCCGCAGATTATGTCTATGGCTGGCAACGGGCGGCCGACCCCAAGACCGCCTCCAACTACGCCTGGTTTATCGAATTGATGGGTATCACCAATGCCGGTGAGGTGATCCAGGGCAAGAAGAGCCCGGATACGCTGGGTGTCAAGGCACTGGATGACCATACTCTGCAGGTCACCCTTAACACTCCGGTCCCCTTCTTCCTGAAGATGCTGGCTCACTACACCACCTTCCCGGCCCCCAGAGCCACCATCGAAAAATTCGGCAAGGAGTGGGTCAAACCGGGCAACATCGTCTCCAACGGCGCCTTTGTGCTCAAGGAGTGGACCCCCAACGAGCGGCTGAGTGCCGAGCGCAATACCCACTACTGGGACAACCAGCACACCGTCCTGAACAAGGTGGTCTATCTGGAGATCGTCTCCGAAACCGCCGCTTACAACCGCTACCGCACCGGCGAGCTGCACTACACCACCTACCCACTGGAGCAGTACAAGCACATCAAGAGCCAGAGCCCTCAAGATCTGGTCAGCGCTCCCATGCTCGCCACCTATTACTATGTGTTCAATGTGAACCGTAAACCGTTCGATGATCCCAAGGTTCGCAAGGCGCTCTCGCTGGCCATCGATCGGGAAACCATTACCGACAAGATCCTGGGACAGGGACAGCTACCCGCCTTCAGCCTGACCCCACCGAGTGTCGATGGCTTCGATTTGAAAAAACCGGCCAGCCAGCAGCAGAGCAAAGAGGAGCGGATCAAGCAGGCCAACGCCCTGTTGGTCGAAGCGGGTTATGGCCCGGACAAACCGCTCAGCGTGGATATCCTCTACAACACCAACGAGAGCCATAAAAAGATCGCGCTGGCTGTCTCCTCCATGTGGAAACACAACCTGGGGGTCACCGCCACCCTCAACAACATGGAGTGGAAAACCATGGTCTCGGCACTGAACGAGGGGGATTTCGGGGTGAGTCGCTACTCCTGGAACGGGGACTATAACGATGCCTCCACCTTCCTCGATATCCTGACCTCCAGCAGCAGTGCCAACAGCGGCAAGTGGTTCAACAAGGAGTACGATGCCCTGCTGGCCAAGGCTCACGACTCGCAGGATGCAGCCGAGCGCAATCAGCTCTACCAGCAGGCAGAAGCACTGATCGAGGCTGACGCCCCTATCGCGCCGCTCTACTTCTACGTCAAATCGCGACTGCTCAAGCCGTTCGTCAAGGGTTATCCCTATGAGAGCCCGCAAGACATCGTCTATAGCCGGGACCTCTATCTGGTCGCCCAGTAACCGGTCTGGCACTACCTGATCATAAAAAAAGCGCCTGCATTGCTGCAGGCGCTTTTTCATTGGCGGCCAGCGGGCCATTGGGCCCACTTACGCGTTCGCGCAAGCTTACTCTTCGGGACAGGGCGCCAACGCCCCCCGGCGACTCCCCGCCACCACCGGACGCACCAGCAGCTGTGCCAGCAAAACACCCAGCAGAGTCAGACCGCCCCCGATCAGGTGATAGCTGGTCAGCCGCTCGCCCAGCAGGGTGATGGCAAGGCCAGCCGTCATCACCGGCAGCAGGTTCATAAAAATGGCGGTACGGTTGGCGCCGAGCAGGGTGATCCCCTGCATCCAGAGCCAGGGACAGAGTGCCGAGGCAGGGATCCCCGCATAGAAGATCAGCCAGAGCGCCCGCCCCTCGGGCAGCTGACCATCCACCAGCAGAAAGAAGGGGGTCAGGATCACCACACTGCAGAGCACCTGACCATAGAGCAGCGACCAGTTGTCGAGCCCCAGCTCCCACTTCTTGAGCAGCACGCTATAGAGGGCATAAGTACCCGCCGAGAGCAGCATGTAGACCGAGCCGATATGAATACCCTGGGTAAACAGCCGGGTAGGATCCCCCTGCCCCAGCAAGATAGACAAGCCGAGGATCGAGAGCAGCGCCCCCAGCACGGCACCCCAAGTGGGCAGCTCGCGCAGCAGCCAGATGCTAAGCAACACCGTCAACAGTGGCGTCAGCCCCATCATCAACCCCATCTCGGTGGCCCCCATGGTTTGCGCCGCGTAGTAACCAAAGGTCTGGTTGAGCACCATGCCCAGCAGCGCCAGCATGGCGATCTGCCAAAGACCAGCACACAGGCGAGCGCGTACACGCCATACCCGACGGGCCAGAAACGGGCTTAATACCAAGGCAGCCACCACCCAACGTGACCAGGCCAAGGCCGCGGGGGACAACATGCCGACCGCCAGTTTGCTGACGATGCCATTGCCAGCCCAGATGGCAATGCAGGAGAAAGGAAACAGAATGGCAAGGGGCATGAAACGATCCAGACCGAAGAGACAACAGCGGGCCAGTATAGGGAGCGACGGAAAATAAACAAAGGTGCGGAGCTGACCAGGCATCGCGCGAAAGCCAGTCGCCAGAAACAAATATGCCCGCAAAGGTGCGGGCATATCAGTGCAGAAACAGGTTCAGAAGCGCATCACGCGGCATCCATGTGCAATCTTGAGATCAGCTCGTTGACCTCGGTGACTGTCTGGCGGTGGGGAATATCCGCCGGATTTGGCATCAGCAACAAACCGGATTGGAAATCAAACCGCCCCCGACCATGAATGTAAATCCGACCTTTAAAGAAGGTTTTGACATGCTTTGCCACCATCAGTGGCAGGTACTTCTTGAACACTCTCATCGTTTGCAACCTCTTGCAGTTGTATCCGTATGACAGCAGCTTCTGCGAATTAATTCCGAAAAACATTTATAAAAATCCGGAAAACTCGCCCATCTCTTCCCAAAAAAATTCAATCTATAACTTTTTATTAACTTTTAACCTATTGTATGCGGCCCTTCGAGCCAGAGCAAGGCTCCTTTGCCATCATGCCACTCGATACAGGCAATCCCCGAAGTGGCGAACATGGGTGCTCCTGCAGCCGGGCAGAGGCTTTGCACCAGATAACCCACCAGAGGCAGATGGCTGACCATCAGGATCTGGTCATGTTGCTCAGCCAGAGTAGTGAGGTAGCTGGCCACGAAAGCGGGATCACCATAGGGAGTAATGTCGCCACTCTCTTCAACGGCTGCGGCGTCAGGTAACTCACTGCATATAGCTTGCCAGGTCTGGCGTGCCCGCAGATAGTTGCTGTGAATCACCCGATCCAGCGGGCCAATCAGCTGAGGCGCCAGCCAGCGAGCCATCTGGATAGACTCTTCAATACCCTGCTCGGTCAATGGACGCTGTTCATCTGTTTTCGCATTCATGCCAGCCTGGCCATGACGCATGATATAGATCTTCATTACAACCTCGCCCAAAGGGCCTGTTTTGATAGCCGGGGGATCTTACCCCGCTACGGGTGTGGAAACAATTGCGCTACCTCTCAGAAAAGGGTTTGCCTGACGGGATAGCGGGGTCGATAATCATGTTTAAATTCAAATAAATCCAACGTGAGTCACACGCCAATGAGCCCATATGCCAGTCCCAATGACCATCGGCAATACCATTTTCTGGAGCTGGCTAACCGGCTCAGGGTCTTGTTGATTTGTGATCCCGACACCGACAAATCGGCCGCCTCGCTGGCGGTCAATACCGGCCATTTTGACGATCCTGTCGACCGGCAGGGGATGGCCCATTTTCTGGAACACATGCTGTTTCTCGGCACCGCCACTTACCCCAAGCCTGGTGAGTACCAGCAATTTATGAGCCGTCATGGCGGCAGCAACAACGCCTGGACCGGCACCGAATTCACCAACTTCTTCTTCGAGATCGACAACGGCTTCTTCGAAGCAGGGCTGGATCGCTTCTCCCAGTTCTTTATCTGCCCCACCTTTGATCCGGAGTGGGTGGACAAGGAGCGCAATGCGGTCGACTCCGAGTATCGCCTCAAGCTGCAGGACGACATGCGCCGCAGCTATCAGGTGCATAAAGAGACGGTCAACCCGGCGCACCCCTTCGCCAAGTTCTCGGTGGGCAACCTTGATACCCTGGCCGATCTGCCGGGACGGGATCTGCGCTCCGACCTTATCCGTTTTTACGAAAGCCACTACAGCGCGGATCGCATGGCGCTGGTGATGATCTCGCCGGAATCCATCGATACCCAGTTGCAGTGGTGCTGTCGCTACTTTGCTCCCATTTTGAATCGCAATTTGGGAACCCCGACTCTCACCATGCCGCTCTACCGGCTCGACGATCTCGGCGTGCGCATCCACATCAATCCGGTCAAGGAGACCCGCAAGCTGTCGCTCAGCTTCCCCTTGCCCAATGTGGACGAGTTTTACGACAAAAAGCCCCTCACCTTCCTGAGCCATCTGATCGGTTATGAGGGGGATGGCAGCCTGCTCTCCCTGCTCAAGGCGAAAGGCTGGGTCAATCAGCTCTCGGCGGGCGGTGGCATAAGCGGCGCCAACTTCAAGGATTTTGGCGTCAACTTCGGCCTCACACCTCTGGGCCTTGAGCATGTGGACGACATCCTCGCCGCCCTGTTTGGCTATCTGAAACTGATTGGCCGCGAAGGGCTGCAGAGCTGGCGCTACGACGAAAAACGGACCGTGCTCGAATCGGCGTTCCGTTTTCAGGAGCGCGGCCGCCCCCTCGATACGGTGTCGGGGCTGGTGCTCAACCTCTTTAGCTACAAACCTGAGGATCTGCTCTACGGCGACTACATGATGCGCGAATATGACGAGGGGCTGATCCGCCGCTTCCTCGCCAAGCTCACCCCGCACAACCTGCGTATCACCATCACTGCGCCGGAAGTGGCAACCGATCGGCTGGCCCGCTGGTATCAGACCCCCTACAGCGTGGCAACCATTACCGAGGCCGAGAAAATTCGCTGGCAGCAGAGCGAACCGGATCCGGCGCTGGCGCTACCCAAGCCCAACCCCTTTATCAGCAGTAGGCTCGATCCGCGCACGCCAGAGCTTGCCGCCGACATGCCCGCCTGCCTTATCGATCGCCCCGGTTTTCGCCTCTGGCACCTCCATGAGCACCTGTTCAGCGTGCCCAAGGGCAATCTCTACATCTCCATCGACAGCGAACATGCGGTCAAAAATCCGCGCAATATCGCCATGGCGCGCCTTGCCGTGGAGCTGTTGGCAGACCACCTCAACGCCCTCACCTATCCGGCGGAGCTGGCGGGGCTGGGCTACCAGATCTATGCCCATCAGGGGGGCTTTACCATCAACCTGAGCGGTTTTGCCGACAAGCAGCCGCTGTTGCTCGACATGATCCTCGGCAACCGCACGCTGGGGTATCCGGATCCGGGCCGCTTCGCCGAGATCAAAGAGCAGCTCATCCGCAACTGGGACAACCAGTCCAAGGCGCGCCCCATCTCCCAGCTCTTTAACCAGCTCACCAGTTTGCTGCAACCGAACAACCCGCCGTTCGAGCAGTTGCTGCGCCACCTGCGCACCGTCGAGCTGGAGGAGATGCCCGGCTTCGTGGCCCAGCTGTTTGGCGAGGTGCATGTCGAGGCGCTGGTACACGGCGACTGGACTGCCGCCGAAGCGCTGGAGCTGGCCGCCCTGATGGAGCGCCACCTGAGCGATATCAATGGCACCAGCAGCAAGCCGAGCGGCGAGACCCGTCGTCCGCTCATCTCCATTCAGGACAGGGGCACCCTTATTCGCGAGCAGGGTTGCGATCACGAAGACTCGGCACTGCTGGTCTACTACCAGTCCCGTACCACCCGGGCGCGGGATCTCGCCTGCTTTACCCTGGCGAACCACATCATGTCCTCTACTTTCTTCCACGAGCTGCGCACCCGCCAGCAACTGGGGTATGTGGTGGGTGCCGGCAACCTGCCCCTCAATCGCCATCCGGGGCTGATCTTCTATATCCAGTCGCCGGTGGCGGGGCCGCAGATCCTGCTCGATGCGGTGGAGGAGTTTATCGACCTCTTCCCGCTGGCCATGCTCGAATTTACCGAGCAGCAGTGGCAAGAGAGCAAGGCGGGGCTGCAAGCCCAGCTGAGCGAGCGGGATGCCAACCTGCGCAGTCGCGGCCAGCGGTTGTGGGTCAGTATTGGCAACAAGGACCTGGGGTTCGATCAGCGGGAACGGGTCTGCGATGAGGTGGGCAAGTTGAGCCGCGCCGATCTGGTGCGCTTTATCACCCAGCTGCGCTCGCGCACCTCCGATCGGCTGATCCTCTGCAGCTATGGTCAGGGGCACGAACATGACGAGCGGATCACCGGCCAGTTTATCGATGATCCACGGGCATTTCGGCTCAATGCCGCCACCTTCGAGGCCTGATCAGGCCTCGACATCCTCCATTTTCCTGCCCGCGGCAAATCACAGACAATAAAAAGCCGACCCATCAGGGTCGGCTGGAAAAACCATAACAATTGCGACCAAAGCCGCCAAAAGTGAACATGAGCGTGAAAATCAGACACTGAGTTGCTGATCAGCAAGCGGGAAAGACCCGATACTCGCTTTGCAATGCCAACAGTGATTGAGAAACAGCCTCATATTAGGCACTCCCCCCGCCAATCACGTTGATCTACGTCAAAGGAGGTAGCGAAGAGCGCATAGCCCGATGATTTGTCGGCGCAGATCACCCTTTGCTCGCCCGTTAGCTGCCCGTTAACCCCGGCGAACCAGCCGGTAGGCTACCTCATCGAAGTAGGAGAGCTGGCCCGACAACACCCGCGGGTGATCCACCTCGGCGGCGCGCCCCAGCACCTCGATACGAAAATCGCGCTCAAACAGGGCTCGCACCTCCATCTCACCCACCGAGAAGGGGGGCTGACTCTGCTGCTCCGGCTGATATTCAAGGGTCACCAGCAGGATCTGGCCGCCGGTCTCGACCAGCGAACTGATCAGGGCTGCATACTGGCGGCGCATCGCGGTCGGCAGGGCGATCAGCGCCGCGCGATCATAGACCAGCCGGTAACAGCGACCCAGACTGGAGGCGGCGAAAAAATCCCCCTGAAAAATGCGCAGGCTGTCCACCTGATGACACTGATAAGGGCCTACTTCGCTCACGGTCGCGGCGAGCTGGTTTTCACTGAAGAACTGGCTGACGGCAAGGCTCGATAGCTCGAAACCGTCGACCGGATGGCCCTGAGCGCTCAGCCAGAGCATGTCACGGGACTTGCCGCACAGGGGAACCAGCACCGGCTCGTCCGCTTGCTGGGCTGACCACCAGGATTGCAGCCAGTGGTTGAAGTCCGCCTGATGAAAGCCAATCCGGTTCTCTTCCCAACGCTGATGCCAAAACGCAGCTTCCATCGTTATTACCCTTCTGTACTAAAGATGCCTCAATATCACAACTTAACCGGCACCGCGCAACCCTCTGCCCTCCCCTTTTTGCCGCGCAGCCTCGGCGTGTTATCGGGAGAATGGCGGGACGTCACCTTGCCGTGCGCCTCGCTGTCGCAATGAGCGCTATTGGCTGCGTTTATAACGTGCCTGCCAACGTCAATTAGATCACGACAGCGTGGCGCGAGCGGCCGCCAGCTGACGCTCGATATAAGCAAAATCGGGGCGTTCGGCGGGGAGTTCCGAGAGGCAGGCCGCTTTGAGCTGATGCAACCCATCAAGCAGTGAGTCTTGCGTATCGCAATGGGCCAGCAGCTCCTCCAGCAGGCAACCAAAGGCGCGCACTTCCAGTCGCTCAAGGCCCATGGCCCGCTCGCGGTCGCAGCGGTCATATAAGGAAGCGGCGCCAAAATCCCCCAGCAGGGCGCGAGCCGGTGCGTCAGAACCACGGGCAAAAAGAATATTGTGACCGTAGAGGTCCCCGTGCATGATGCCCGCGCGGTGCAGATGGCCAGTCACCGAGGCAATGCCGTGGGCCATCGCCAGCGCATCCGGCACACTCAGATGCAGCCCCTCGGGATAGATATCCCGGGTGCAGGAGTCCAGGCTCGGCGGCCCGGCCAGATTGGCAAAGGCCGGGTCGATCAGCTCCATCACCAGCGCCGGAATGCCGGAGGGGTGATCCGCCACCTTGCCTATCACCTTGATAAGGTTGGAATGAGTGCCCGCCGCCAGCGATGCCGCCATCTCGCAGCGGGGCAGTCCATCGCTGGTCACCGCCCCCTTGAACAGCTTGACCGCCACCTGACTGGCATCGGCTCTGCCGCTCGCCTGAGTCACTTCATCAGCACTATTACCCACAAGGGTGGCGCGATGGATAACGCCGGATGCTCCCTGCCCCAGCAGATCGCCCAGCGCCAGCGTCTCCCAGGCAATCGGCGTGACATGGGCATCATCGATGGCCCGCGCCTCCTCCCCTTCGCTAAAGGGGTTGCCGGAGTAGGCAAGCCATGAAAGGCGCGGCAGCGAGAGCAGCCACTCGGGGAAGCGTTCGATGCGGTTGGCGGCGATGCGAAGCAGTTCCAGATTGCGGCAGTTGGCAAGGCTCGTCGGCAGCTCGCGCAGGCGGTTGCCCGCCAGCATCAACTTTTGCAGGGCGTCGCACTGGCCCAGCTCATCGGGCAGCCTTTCAATTGCGTTATCGGTCAGGATCAGCCAGCGCAAACCGGCGGGCAGCGCCCTGGCCGAGACGGTGGCAATCCGGTTGGCCTTAAAGCCCACCATGGTGAGCGCCGGGCAACGCCCCAGCACCTCGGGCAGCTCGGTAAAGCGGTTCTCGGAGCAGAAGATGATGCGCAGTTTGCCAAACCCGGCCAGCTCGTCGGGGAGCGCGCTTAGCTGGTTGCCGGTGAGATCCAGCACCTCCAGCGTCTCTTTCAGGCTCAAAATCTCGGTGGGGAACTCCGTCAGGTTTTCACAAAGCTTCAGATGGCGGGCACCGCACAGTTCACCTGCGCGCAGCTGTTCCAGAGTATGCATAACCGTTTCTCAATCCTGATGATCTGCCTGATGACGTAGCCAGCCATCAGCGCGCGCCGAACCCGGGTCCGGCGATTTTAAAGGGGGGCATTATAAAGAATCAGAGGGGCAGATCACCCCTTGTAGCTTGAAAGTATGCGGCTTATACGATCGCCAAGACAGCGACATCTATTGCACGTTGGCAGCGCTTTGCTCACGGCCTGCTTGCAATGCCGCTGTAGCATGACCTGAATGCACAGCGTAACGAATCCTTATTTCCGTCCGCACCCCAGCGATTGAATAAATGCCAGCGTACGACGATTAAACTGTTCCGGCTGCTCCACATTGCAGACATGGCCGCACCGCTGGATCACCGCCAACGAGGAGCTGGCATCGATGGCCACCTGTTCGCGCACCGGTGCCAGAAACATATGATCCTCCTCCCCCATCACATAGAGGGTGGGAATGGGCAGGGAGCGTTCGCGAAAATAGCGCATCAGCGGGTTGACCTCGGTGGCGAGGCGGAACCAGCGCTTGAACTCTTTCTGGCAGAGCTTGCGGGCCTCGCGCACAAAGAGGTTGCGCGACTCCTGATGGTGCTGGCGCGGCATGATGATGAAGGCAAACAGCCGGTAGAGCCACATATAGGGCAGGAAGTGCTGGCCGAGTCGGCCCAGCTGCACCAGCACCCGCGATCGGATATCGAGCCGCAGGATGGCGCCCCCCAGTACCATGCTCTTGACCCGCTCCGGGCAGAGCTCGGCCAGATGGCGAATCAGGATGGTACCAAGGGAGATGCCGACAAAGTGGGCGCGGCGGATATCGAGATGATCGAGCAGCCGAACGATATCTTCGGTCACTTCCCGAAAGCTGTAGTGGCCCTTGACCACCTGTTGCAGCTGGTGGGACTGGCCGTGGCCGCGCAAGTCCAGCAGCAGCACATTGAAGTGCTCGCGATAGGCGCGCAGCTGCTTGAACCAGATGGAGGAGCTGCCACCGGCGCCGTGGACAAACACCACCCAATCCCGCTCGGGACCTAGTTCGAAAGTCTTGTGATACAACATCCAATAGGCTCCCTTGGTGATGGGGGGTATACTCGGCTGGCGCATATTAACAGAACAGGCCCGCCGATAGATATGCGCCTGACATGACCCGGATCACCCCTTGCGCGAGAACCCACCATGGATTTGACCCGTTTGCGCCACTTTCTGCTCTCCCTGCCGGGCACCACCGAAGATACACCGTTTGGCCCGGAGATCCTGGTCTACCGCATCGCGGGCAAGATGTTCGCGCTGGTGGATTGGCAGGCCGAGCCGCTTACCATCAACCTCAAGTGCGAGCCCGAGCTAGCGTTGCTGCTGCGCGAGATCCACCCCGAGGTCAAACCGGGCTGGCATATGAACAAACAACACTGGAACACAGTGACCCTGAACAGCACCTTGCCGGATGATCTCTGGCAAGGCTGGGTGCTCCACTCCTATGAGCGGGTTGTCGCGGGTTTGCCCAAAGCCAAACGGCCACAGGCGCCGCGCACCCTCTCCCCCACTGACGACCCAACCTTATGACGCCAGCACTGCGTATTATCCCCCTTGACGAGACACATATCCCCGCCCTCGTGACCCTGTTTGAGCAGGCGGTGCGACACAGCGGCCCCGAGCACTACAGCGCAGAACAGGTGGAGCAGTGGGCCCTCGGTTCACAGCATCCGGGCTTTGTCGGCCAGCTGCGTGAACACCACGGCTGGGTGGCAGAGCAGGCAAATGTGCCTCTCGGTTTTGTCACTCTGAGCTCCGATGGCCACCTCAGTCTGCTCTATGTGAGCGCCGACCATCAGCGCCAGGGACTGGGCAATCTGTTACTCACCACGGCGCTCGCGGGAGCCAGAGGGCTCGGTCTGACGCTCATCACCACCGAGGCCAGCGCCTTCAGTTATGAGCTATTTTTACGACATGGCTTTACGTTGACCGGGCTGGAGTGCGTGGAGCGGGGCGGAGTCAGTTTTACTCGCCATCGCCTGCACTGCAGCTTGCCAAGCTAGAGCAAGCCACTAAAATACGCTCAATTTTCGTATTGTTACTGTATTGAGGCAGCAACCATGGTGGTAGAAAGTGAAGGCTATATCTCGCTGATCGAGTATCTGGTGGAGAGTTTGGGATTGTTTGAATCCCAACAGCAGAGCGATGGTGACGAGACCATCGAAGACCTGGTCAGTGGCCGTGTTGCCAGCAACCTGATGGCCATTTGCGAACAAAACCCCCAGCTCGATCCCAAGGTGCGTTTCGCCATCATGCAGGAGGCCGACGCCGTGGTCGCCGATCTGGAAGAGGTGCTCTCTGCTGTCTGGCTGCGCGCCCCGACCCCGGAACAAAAAACCTTCCTCATCGAATTTATCGATCTCATCAAGAACCTGTTCGACAGCGCGATCGCCTGACCGATCGCCCCTCCCGAGCGAAAACAAGCAGATATGAAAAGGGCCGCCTTGGTGGGCAGCCCTGCTTGCTATCATTTTCAACCCGCCAGTGCGTTCATTCATCAGGCGGTTATCAAGGCAAGAAATGTGTCTGGACTTTGCATCCGATCCCTGGACGCTACCTAGTTAGTCCCGACTGGTCGCAATAAGTTCCCTCCTCCGACCATTTATTTTCACTTTTATTAAGAAATCGACTACAAACCTGTTCAGCGGTTCAGGCTTGGCGGCAAACAGACTCCAATGCCACCCAATCCGCAGTAGCCATCCGGATTTTTCTCCAGATATTGCTGATGGTAATCCTCGGCGTAGTAGAAGGGCGCCAGCGGCAGAATGCGGGTGGTAATGGCACGACTGTCGCCGCTTGCCGCCATCGCCTGCTGATAGGCCGCCATGCTCTGCTGGGCAATGATCTGCTGGCTCTCATCGCCATAGAAGATCACCGAGCGATACTGGGTACCAATGTCCCCGCCCTGACGCATCCCCTGCGCCGGATCGTGCTGCTCCCAGAACAGTCTGAGCAGATCGCCGTAGCTGATCACCGCCGGATCAAACACCACCTGCACCGTCTCGGCATGACCGGTCAGGCCGCTGCACACCTCTTTGTAGGTGGGGTTCTGGGTCACACCGCCCTGATAACCGGCCGCGGTGGAATAGACGCCCGGCTGCTGCCAGAACAGGCGCTCCACGCCCCAGAAACAGCCCATACCAAACCAGGCGATCTCCATGTTCTCGGGCCAGGGACCCTGGGTCGGGTTGCCATTCACCGCATGCTGCTGACCAATCACCATCGCTTCGCGTCGTCCCGGCAGGGCATCTGCCGGTGAAATAATCTGTTCCATGAATTCTGTCCTTGTATAAAACCCTGTGAAATCACACAGCTGACGAAAAGGAGCATCGAAGATAGCAGTTTATCGCGCTGGATCAACCGGCGGGCCCCTCCCCGCTCGCCCCAACAGCCATCTGCGCTTCCAACCATCCTTTCCCGATCTGCACGGCCAAGCCGCCCCTCGTAGAGACCAGAAACGGCCAAAATCAATATTTAGTCTTGATTTGTGAATTAATTTTCATATATTGAGCCAATCGCTGTTTTTTTATGGAAGAAATATCAAGTGCGTGAACGCGAACCCAGTCTGGTCAATGCCTTCCGGCAATCCACCCCCTATGTCAATGTGCATCGGGGTGCCACCTTTGTGCTGATGATGGGGGGAGAAGCCATCTGCCACCCCAACTTCGCCAATATCGTCAGCGATATCGCCCTGCTGCAGACACTGGGCATACGCCTGGTGCTGGTGTTTGGTTCACGTCCGCAAAACGATGAGGCGCTGGCCCGCGCCGGTATCGAGGCCCAGTATCACAAGCGGATCCGGGTCACCGATGACGAGAGTTTCACCATCATCAAACAGGTGTGTGGCGGCCTGCAATATGACATCACCGCCCAGCTCTCCATGGGGCTCGCGAACACCCCCATGCAGGGGGCGCGGATCAGTGTGGTGAGCGGCAACTTCGTCACTGCCCAGCCACTGGGGGTGGATGATGGCATCGACTTTTGCCACAGCGGCCGGGTGCGCCGCATCGACGTGGAGGGGATCACCCGCCAGCTCGATCAGAAGAGTCTGGTGCTCATCTCCCCCATCGGCTGCTCGGTCACCGGCGAGAGCTTTAACCTGAGCTCCGAAGAGGTGGCCCGCCGGGTGGCGGTCGACCTCAAGGCGGACAAGCTCATCTGCTTTAGCAGCACCCAGGGGGTGATGGACAGACGCGGCGAAGCCATCTCCGAGCTCTTCCCCGAGCAGGCCGAAGAGCTGCTGGTGGAGCTGGAGCAGGCGGGCGAAGAGATGTCTGGCACCGCCCGCTACCTGCGCGCAGCCATTGCCTCCTGCCGCGGCGGCGTGCCCCGCTCCCATCTGGTGAGCTATCAGGATGATGGAGCCATGTTGCAGGAGCTGTTCAGCCGTGACGGCCTCGGCACCCAGATAGTTCGGGAAAGCGCCGAACAGGCCCGCGCCGCCACCATCGAGGATATCGGCGGCATTCTGGATTTGATCCGCCCGCTGGAGGAGGAAGGCATTCTGGTGCGCCGCTCCCGCGAGCAGTTGGAGATGGAGATCGACAAGTTCACCATCATCGAGCGCGATGGCCTCATCATCGGCTGCGCGGCCCTCTACTGCTTTATGGAAGAGGCGATGGCGGAGATGGCCTGCGTCGCCATCCATCCCGACTATCGCAACTCCAACCGGGGGGATCAGTTAGTGGCCAAGGTGGCCGAGCGGGCCAAGCGGCTCGGGATCCGCCGCCTGTTCGTGCTTACCACCCGCTCCATCCACTGGTTCCGGGAGCGGGGCTTTGATCCGCTGGAAGTGGAAGATCTGCCGGTGGCGCGCCAGCGTCTCTACAACTGGCAGCGCCGTTCCAAGGTTTTGTCAAAGACCATTGCCTAAGTCATTGATCCTGCGTTGAGTTAGCTGACAATTTGAACTTTTTCACAAACTCGATTGACAGTGCAATCCAACGCAGGGTATTTCTAAATGCACTCCACCACCCTGGTGGAGCCAGAAGAGGAGCGCTGCCCAGGCAGCCCAAGGGAGGACGCCAGCGTCCGGTGAACTTGGGTCAGGGGGAGCAGCGCCGAGACGAGTGAGGAGACTGGTAACCTCAACGTCGGCTGCGGGGGCTGAATCCCCCGGGTTGTCATCGGTAGTGATCATCCCCCACCGCGCCCTGTCAGGGGCGGTACGGGATGGGCTCTGCAGGTGGAGTGCTTCTGGCCGGGATAGCTTCGTTCATTCCTGCCATTTTCAGCCTCCTCCTCTCTTTTTTGCCCGATGGAACCGGAATCTTAAAATAAGACAGGAGTAAGCAATGAGCCCGATCAATGTCGCCAAGTTTGGCGGAACCAGTGTCGCCAACTTCCCGGCCATGAATCACTGCGCCGATATCGTGCTGGCCAATCCCGCCACGCGGGTGGTGGTACTGAGCGCCAGCGCCGGTGTCACCAACCTGCTGGTCGCTCTGGCACAAGGTGAGCTGGACGAAGCGGGCCGCGACGAGCAGCTGGCCAAGCTGTCCGACATTCAACAGGCAATTCTGGCCGACCTTGGCCACCCCGCCGAAGTGACGGCGCTGATCCACGATCAACTCGGCGAGATCCGCACCATGTCGCAGCAGGCCAGCCAGCAGACCGATGCCGAACTGGCTGATCGCCTCATCGCCTGTGGCGAGCTGATGTCTACCCGTCTCTTTACCGAACTGCTGCGCCAGCGCGGCGTCAAGGCCCACTGGCAGGATGTGCGCCAGCTGATGCGCACCGACAGCCGCTTTGGCAAGGCCACCGTCGATCTGGCCACCACCCGTACCCTCTGCCAGCAGACGCTGGGCCCGCAGCTGGGCGACAGCCTCATCATCACCCAGGGCTTTATCGGTGCCGATGGCGATGGCCGCACCACCACGCTGGGTCGTGGCGGCTCCGACTACAGCGCCGCCCTGCTCGCCGAAGCGCTCGATGCCGCCAGTATCGAGATCTGGACCGATGTGCCCGGCATCTACACCACGGATCCGCGCCTCGTCACCCGCGCCCGCCCCATTCCCGAAATCAGCTTTGTCGAAGCGGCCGAGATGGCCACCTTCGGCGCCAAAGTGCTGCACCCTGCCACCCTGCAACCGGCGGTGCGCCAGAATATTCCGGTGTTTGTCGGCTCCGCCAAGGATCCTGCCGCCAGTGGTACCTGGATCCGTGCCAGCACAGATTCAAGCCCGCTGTTTCGCGCCGTCGCCCTGCGCCGCCAGCAGGTGCTGGTGACCCTGCACAGCCTCAATATGTTCCACGCCTACGGCTTTCTGGCCGAAGTGTTCGGCATTCTGGCCCGTCACCGCATCTCGGTGGATCTCATCACTACCTCGGAAGTGAGCGTGTCATTGACGCTGGATCACACCGGCAGCCAGAGCAACGGCGAGCCGATCCTGAGCGACAAGGTACTGGCCGAGCTGGGGCAACTCTGCAAGGTGGAGGTGGAAACCGGTCTGGCACTGGTGGCGCTGATCGGCAACCGGATGAGCGAAGTGAACGGGGTGGGCAGTCAGGTCTTTGACGCCCTGCGCGAGCACAACATCCGGATGATCTGCTACGGCGCCAGCGCCCATAACCTCTGCTTCCTGGTCAAGGAGAGCGAGGCGGGCAATATCGTCAACCGCCTCCATCAGGAGTTGCTGGACTGACCCTCACCGCGATGCGGTTCCTACCATGCAACAGGGCGCCGACAAGGCGCCCTGTTTATTTATGTATCACTGACGTATTGGCTCAGGCAAAGCTGGTGGCGGGCAACTGGCAGGCCACGGCTTCGCGGCGCAGCTGCTGCAAGCGGGCCAGCAGCCCGGTCTGGCCAAGCTCCGTCTGTTGAGATGAGAGATTGTCCACCAGCAGCGGATAGTGATCCGTTACCGCCTGCTCCAGCCAGTCAAGACGACGCAGGGTCAGCGGGCCGCAGCTCTGGCCGCTCAGATCATCGGCCACATCGAGCTGGTGGCTGCGATACATGTCCCGCCACCAGTTGGCGGCCAGCGCCTCGTCACTCGCCAGCGCGGTGCTCCACTCCCCCTGCAGGGCTTGCAAGCGGGCCAGCACAGGGGCACTTGCCCCTTCGCGGATCAGGTGATGGATCTCCCGTTTGACCCATTTCAGACAAAGCTCGCGCCAATAGCGAAATTGCGGCAAGGGATCGGCCTCATCGAGCCAGAGCCCCGAGAGAGTGCGGGTCTCCAGCCGCTCCGGCACATGGAACTGCGAGTCGACCAGACCATTGGAGTTGTATTCAAAGCGGGGGTCAAAGGTCCACATATAGCCAAAGTCGAACACGCAGATCTGCTCGCCATCATCGAGCAGGTTGCCAGGGCTCGGGTCCCAGTCAAACCAGCCCCAGCGGGCCAGCTCACCCTGCACCTCCAGCATCTGGGCCAGATTGCGCTCGTTGAGCTGATGGACCGGCACACCCCGCAACCAGGGGGAAACCAGCACTCCAGCCCGCGCCGAGCCAAAGCTGGTGCAGACCACATGGGAGAGGATGGTGGGATGCAGCTCGCGCAGCGCCTCGATTTCACGCCGCCGTTCCAGCTCGGTGAGGAAAGCGGTCTTGCCATCAAGGTTGGCTACCAGCGAATCCTGACGCCGCCGCTTGAGGCACCAGTGATGCCCCTCTACCTTGAGGTGAAACACCTCGGCGGTAAGACCGTGGCGATAGACCTTGACCACCGCGGGATGAGTATCCTTTAGTTTGGTCAGCTGGGCCAGTGGCAGCGGACAGTCGCGCTCGCGTCCGATCCGGATCTCTTCCTTGCTCTCCAGCATGCGCAGTAATCTGGCCTGACGCGCCATCACCTTAGGATTCATACATGTACCTCCTGTCGCTATTGAGAGCCTAAACAGCACACCCCTCCCAAGCCAGTGGCAAAACCCCATGATGACGCTTTCATCACATATTCCGAACAACCCCTCGATCGGGATCACAATTTGCAAGGTTGAGCTGTAACCAAATATTCATTAAGTGGTCATTAAATTGACAAGTTGGAACAAGGCCCGCACCATCGGGTCAAACTCTATACGGATGAACGATCTCTCCCTTACTCGCTCAAAGGATGAGCTTATATGAATCGCCCCTCCTCAGGCCGCCCCCGTGCCCTGAGTCTGTCCTCCGGGCTACTGGCCCTGCTGGGCGGATTGCTGCTGCTGACGCTGTTATTACCGCTGATCAATCCCGGCAGCTGGCTGGGCCGTGCCCAACCGCTGGTGCTGGGCCCCGCCGACAATCCGCTGGCCACCCTCACCCGCCACGCCCTGCTCTATAAAAGCGACAGCCGCGGCCTCTATCTGGTGGTGCGCAGCCAGTGGCTGTTGCGGGGGCCGCTGCAAGCGGGGGACAAGGTGCGAGTGGAGCTGCTCAACGACAAGGGGGAGCGGATAGACCAGCTCAGTCAGGCGGTGGATAAGCGTCAGGTGTGCCGCAATAACCGCTGCTCGCTGGATCTAAACAGCACCCTGCGCGCCCCGGACGATGCACTGGCCAGCCGCTATCAGCTGCGCATCGGTCTGCTGCTCAAAGATCGCCCCGAGAGCGGCGATTTCAGCCAGATCCTGCAAACCCTGCCGGAGCAGGGCTTCAACCTCACCTATCTGATGGTGAGCCTTACTCTGGTACTGGTTCTGAGCGCCGCCGTGCTCAAAACGGTGCTGCCAACGCTGCGCCGCAGCCTGCGCTGGCGGATCATCGGCAGCCTGCTGCTCGGCAACCTCACCTTCGTGCTGCTGCACGGCTTCGTGGTGTTCAAGCTGGGGGAGTTTCTGCTCTGGTCAGGCTTTCGGCCGGAACACTACTATCTGGCCTGGGGCAGCATGGTGCTGGGCTGGAGCCTCTGCGCGCTCGCGGGCTTCAACCTCTATATGGGGCTGGTCTTTACCGCACTTTCGGGAATAGGCCTGCTGGCCAACTTTATGAAGATCGCCATCTACGGGGTGCCACTCGGGGGTGATGATTTTGGCAACCTGCTGGCGCTGCTGCGGATTCTCCTCGATCAGCACCCCATCCTACCCATCTTCACCCTTTTGCTGGCACTGTTTCTCTGCTGGCGCTTTGCCCTGTCACGCTGGGTGCTGCGCACCGCAGCCGCCACCGTCGCCTTCTTTGCCCTCTGTGTCTTTGCCACCCAGACCGGCAACAAGTTGCTGGGGGCCAACATTCGTTACGTGGATCGCGCAGTCAACTACCACAGGGACATCATCCGCTCCGGCCCCGGCCTCTATCTGTTCAATCTGGTGGACGAGATGCTGCAAAGCGGCAGCGTGTTTCGCTACCCCTTGCAGATCAACGAGCTGACCCCGCAGTTGAGCCATCCGCCCCAAGGCATTGCGCCGCGCTGGGATCTGGTGATCGTGCTGCAATATGAGTCGCTCTGGCTCGACTGGAAGGGGCGTATCTGCGCCCCGGCCCCCACCCTATCCCTGCCCGCCAGCGTGCAGCAGTGGCAAAAGACCATCCACTCCCCCACCACTGGCGGCATGACGGTGCTGGCGGAGTTCGAGATGAATACCGGCCTGCCGGTGGGCTTGCTCAAGCAGGGGGTGGTGCCCTACTACTACCTCTCGGAGCAGGTGCCGGGGCTGGCCCAGAGCGCCAGACAGAGCGGCTATAAGACGCTGTTCGCCCACCCCTACGTAGAAAAATTCTGGGGCCGCGCCAAGGCAATCCCGGCGCTCGGCTATGAGGAGCGTTGGTTCGATACCCGTTTTACCACCCTTGAGTACAAGGGGCTCTATATCTCAGATGATGCGCTGATCGACCACCTGCTCAAGCGCAGCGAACAGGATGATAAGCCGCTGTTTGCCTATGCGGTCACCATGCAGGGGCACGGCCCCTTCGATGGCCCCCGCTATCAGGGGCAGGAGCGCAGCGGCGCCTGCCCGAACCAGAGCGAGAGCGACACCCAGTTGCTCAACACCTACTACACCGGGGTGGTGGATGCCATGGCCTCGCTTGAGCGTCTGCTCAAGACCCTCGACCAGTCGGGCAAGCGCTATCTGGTGGTGGCCTTTGGCGATCACCAGCCGTTTTTGATGTCCGCCGGCAAGGGTATTCACGGCGACAAACCGGCGCGCGATGCCACCTACCAGATCCCCATGATGGCCTTTGCCCGCAGCGATGATCCTCTTATCCTCGGGGAACAATTTGCTCCGGTGCGCCAGCTCTACCAGATGGGTCAGGCCACCCGCCAGCTGCTGGCGGGGGATATCACCCCCATCGAGGACAAGCCTCTGCTCCATCCGGTGCTGGGAGAAGAGAAGGGGTTCGACCCCTCGAGCCTGGTTCCGCAGATCCGCGCCAGCTTCCGGCCCGATGCCCAACCCTGAGCCTTAAGCCCTGCAACACGAATAGATGAGGCCGCAATAGCGGCCTCTGGTTATTACTTTCTCTTTGTCACTGCGACTGCAAAATCCCGTCTTTAGCGGGCGTTGCGGGTTGCAACGGCATCCGCCAGATTGCGCAGCAGCACTTCTGTATCGGCCCAACCGATGCAGGCATCCGTGATGCTCTGACCGAAGGTAAGCTCGCAGCCCTCGACCAAATCCTGACGCCCTTCCACCAGATGGCTCTCCACCATCACACCAAACACCGCCTTGCTGCCGGCACGCAGCTGACCGGCTACATCTTCGGCCACCACCATCTGGTTCTTGAACTGTTTGCTGCTGTTGGCGTGACTGAAGTCGATCATCACCTTCTGCGGCAAACCGGCCTTCTCCAGCCCCTTCACAACTTCGCTGACATGGGCCGCACTGTAGTTCGGCTCACGACCACCACGCAGAATGATGTGACAGTCCGGGTTGCCGCGGGTCGCCACGATGGCGGAGTGACCGTATTTGGTGACCGACAGGAAGTGGTGCGGCGCACTGGCAGCCCCGATGGCATCGATGGCCACCTTGATGGTGCCATCAGTGCCGTTCTTGAAGCCCACCGGGCAGGAGAGACCGGAGGCCAGCTCGCGGTGTACCTGGGATTCGGTAGTACGGGCACCGATCGCGCCCCAGCTCATCAGATCCGCCACATATTGCGGGGTGATCATGTCGAGGAACTCGGAGGCAGTTGGCAGCCCCATGTCGTTGAGATCCAGCAACAGCTTGCGACCAATGCGCAGACCGTCGTTGATCTTGCAGCTATTGTCGAGGTACGGATCGTTGATCAGCCCCTTCCAGCCCACTGTGGTGCGCGGTTTTTCGAAGTAGACCCGCATCACGATCTCCAGCTGACCTTTCAGCTCGTCGCGCAACGCCTTGAGGCGCTTGCCGTACTCCAGCGCGGCAACCGGATCATGGATGGAGCAAGGACCAATCACCACCAGCAGACGATCATCTTCGCCGGCCAGGATATTGTGAATGGCCTGACGGGATTCAAAAACGGTGGACGAGGCCACCTCGGTAGCCGGAAACTTCTCAAGCACCGCAACCGGGGGTAATAACTCTTTGATTTCACTGATACGAACGTCGTCGGTTTGATGCTGCATGACAAGGCTTCCTGCTAGATGACTGCGATTAGGAAATCTCAACATAGCCCGCGACAGCGCATGTGTAAATAGGAAATTACAGCAATCACAAAACTATTTTGCATGGCAATCTTGCAAGTTATTGAAATGATGCTACGCGAAATGACGATGCTGGTGAGGAAGGCAAGAAGGCCCGCTCAGCGCGGGCCCGAAGCGTCGATGATGACGGGTTTGTCAGTGATCAGCCACGCGAGCTGATACTGGCCAGCTTGTCGAAGTAATCCGGGAAGGTCTTCGAGGTGCACTTGGGATCATTGATGGTGACCGGAGTATCCGACAACGCCACCAGCGAGAAGCACATGGCGATACGGTGATCGTTGTAGGTGTCGATCTCGGCATGTTTGAGCTGGGTCGGCGGGGTCACGGTGATGAAGTCATGCCCCTCCTCCACTTCAACGCCAAGCTTGCGCAGCTCGGTCGCCATGGCGTGCAGACGATCGGTCTCTTTCACCCGCCAGTTGTAGATATTGCGAATGGAGGTCGGCCCCTCGGCAAACAGTGCGGCAACGGCGATGGTCATGGCCGCATCGGGAATATGGTTCATGTCCATATCCACTCCGTGCAGCGGTGCCTGCTCCGCCTCGATAAAATCATCGCCCCAGGTGATGCGCGCGCCCATCTTCTCCAGCACGTCGGCGAAGTGGATATCACCCTGAATGCTGTGCTTGCCGATACCGGTGACCCGCACCTTGCCCTTGATGGCGCCCGCTGCGAGGAAGTAAGAAGCGCTGGAGGCATCTCCTTCCACCAGAAAGTCACCCGGACTAATGTAGGTCTGGTTGCCCTTGATGTAGAACAGCTTGTAGTTGTCGTGCTCGATGACCACCCCGAACTGCTTCATGATGTGCAGGGTGATATCGATATATGGCTTGGAGACCAGCTCTCCCTTGATGTGGATCCGGGTATCACCGGCCGCCATCGGCGCCGCCATCAAAAACGCGGTCAGAAACTGGCTGGAGACGGAGCCATCGACGTGCACATCGCCGCCCCACAGCCCCTTGGCGTCCACCACCAGCGGCGGATAACCATCGTGTTTCAGGTACTGGATATGGGCACCCGCTTCACGCAGGGCATCCACCAGATGGCCGATGGGACGCTCTTCCATACGCGGCTCGCCACCCAAGGTATATTCACCGGAACCGAGGCATAGCGCGGCGCACAGCGGTCGCATGGCAGTACCGGCGTTGCCGAGGAACAGATTGACCGGCTCTTTTACCGCAAAGCTGCGGCCCAGACCCTGCACGGTACACTCGGTCTTGTCTGCGGAGAGCTTGTACTTGACCCCGAGCTGGGTCAGCGCAGCCAGCATGTGACGAATGTCATCGCTGTCGAGCAGGTTGGTCAGACGAGTGGTGCCACGAGCCAGCGCCGCCAGCAGCAGCGCTCGGTTAGAGACACTCTTGGAGCCGGGCAAATTGACCTCACCGGCCACACGTGAAATGGGTTCCAAACGCAACAAATTCATAGACTTCCTGTGCTATCTCAAAAATAAACGCCTGTCCGGACGTTAACAGCCTGCGTCCCGCTCGGCAAGGGCACTTTCAGCGGAAATCGCACGGCAAACGCCAGCGCGCTGGTTCTGTTGAAAAAAACGCCGGGGTATACCCGGCGTCTTGAATCACTGCAATAGCTGTAAGCGGCTCACGGGTTGTCACGAGAGGCCGCCAGCAAACAGGTGGAGCTCTCTTATCAGCCGTGGCGCTTGGCAAAGCCATCCATAAAGCTGACCAGGGCCTTCACCCCCTCCAGCGGCATGGCATTGTAGATACTGGCGCGCATGCCGCCGACAATGCGGTGCCCTTTGAGCGCCAGCAGACCAGCCGCTTCCGATTCGGCCAGGAACTGCTTGTCCAGCTCGGCATTTTTCAGCTGGAACGGGATGTTCATCCGCGAACGGCAGCTGACATCGACCTGATTGCCATAGAAGCTCGACTGATCGAGATAGTCATAGAGGAAGTCGGCCTTCTCCTTGTTGCGCGCTTCCATCGCCTCGAGGCCACCCTGTTCCTTGAGCCACTCGAACACCAGACCGGCCAGATACCAGGCGTAGGTGGGCGGCGTGTTGAACATGGAGTCGTTCTTGGCAGTGAGCTTGTAGTCAAAAATCGAGGGGACATCGGCTCTTGCCTGATCCAGCAGATCATCGCGCACGATGGCGATGGCAAGCCCGGACGGCCCGATATTCTTCTGGGCACCGGCATAGATGATGCCAAAGCGGCTCACGTCGAGAGGACGGGAGAGGATGGTGGAGGAGAGATCTGCTACCAGCGGCACCTCGCCGGTGGCCGGGATGTCGAACATCTCGATGCCGTCGATGGTTTCGTTCGGGCAGTAGTGAACATAGGCCGCATCGGCGCGAAACGCCGGCGTCGGCAGCAGGTGGGAGATCCCCTGCTCGTTCTTGGCAACACCCTGGAAGGTCTGGATATCGCCATACTTTTTGGCTTCATCCACCGCGCTCTGGGACCAGACACCGGTCAGCAGAAAGTCCGCTTTCTTGTTGGCCCCGCCCAGCAGGTTCATGGGCACGGCGGAGAACTGACCGCGGCCGCCACCGTGCATGAAGAGCACCTTGTAGTTGTCCGGCACCGCCAGCAGCTCGCGCAGATCCGCTTCGGCCTTCTCGGCAACCGCCATGTAGGGCTTGCCGCGATGGGAAAGCTCCATGACCGAGGCTCCCAGCCCCTGAAAATTACAAAATTCGCGCTGGGCGCGCTCCATGACTTCAACCGGCAGCATGGCGGGGCCGGCGCAGAAGTTGTAAATCTGTTTGCTCATGACGCTTTCCGTGAGTGGATGAGAGTAATCGATGACTTGTCAGGTTTTACACAAGAGCCGCCACAGGATCAAAGGCTTTTTGGGAGCTGGCTCAACCTTTTACCATCACTCTGCATCCCCCTTGCAGTAGAAAAAGCCCTGAACGGGTCAGGGCTTGCAGGGAACATGCACAGAAATGGCGGGCAGAGCGCATAAACGACCACAGCTCAGCCATTTCTGACAAATTTACAGTTTGGCGGTGAGCTCAGGCAGCAGGGTGAAGAGATCCCCCACCAGCCCGTAGTCCGCCACCTGAAAGATGGGGGCGTCGCTGTCCTTGTTGATGGCCACGATCACTTTCGACTCCTTCATCCCCGCCAGATGCTGGATGGCCCCCGAAATACCGACCGCGATATAGAGCTCCGGCGCCACCACCTTGCCGGTCTGCCCCACCTGCAGATCGTTGGCGACATATCCCGCATCAACGGCGGCCCGCGATGCCCCCACCGCGCCGCCCAGCTTGTCGGCCAGCGCCTCAATCAGAGCAAATTGCGCCTTGGAGCCCAGCGCCCGACCACCGGAGACCACCACCCGAGCGGCTGTCAATTCGGGCCTGCTGGAGCGCACCGCGCGGCGCTCGACCAGCCGGGTACGGCCAGCGAATTCGGGCACGGCCAAGTGCTCGATAAGAGCCTGTCCGCCCGTCGCCGCCTTGGCAAACGCGGTGGCCCGCACTGTCATCACCTTGACGGGTGCCGAGCTTGCCACTCTGGCAATGGCATTGCCCGCATAGATGGGGCGCAGGAAGATGTCGCTGCTCTCGATAGCCGTCACCTCGGAGAGCATCTCCACCCCGAGCCGGGCCGCGACCTGTGGCAGCAACGCCTTGCCCATGGTACTCGCCGCCATCAGACAGTGGCTGTAACCTTTGCACCAGCTGGCCAGCAGCTTGTCCACCCCATCCAGCAGCCCGTCGGCCAACAGGGGATGTTCGGCAAGCAACACCTTGTCGACGCCGCTGAGGGCTGCCGCCTGTTCACCCGCCTCGGTCAGCCCCTGCCCCAGCAACAGCAGGTCGACCTGACCGCCGATGGCTCCGGCGGCGGTGACCAGTTGTGCCACGTTGTCGGCCAGATGACCCTGATGATGTTCGGCAATGATCAGCACGCTCATGGCAGCACCTTCGCTTCGTGTTTGAGTTTGTCCACCAGCTCGTCCACCGAGCCCACCTTGACCCCGGCGCTGCGGGCTGGCGGTGCCATCACCCCGAGCAAACGGGTCTGATTGGCCACCTCAACGGCGAGTGTCGAGAACGGAGCGCTATCCAGCGGCTTGCGCTTGGCCTTCATGATGTTGGGCAGCGAGGCAAAACGCGGTTCATTCAAACGCAGATCGGCGCTCACTACCGCAGGCAAAGGCATGCCCAGGGTCTCGAGGCCACCGTCGATTTCGCGAGTCACCAGCAGCTCTCCCGCTTCCACCTTAAGGGCGGACGCGCAGGTCGCCAGCGGCCAATCATTGAGAGCAGCCAACATCTGGGCCACCTGATTGTTGTCTGAATCGATGGACTGCTTGCCGAGCAGCACCAGATCTGGCTGCTCCTGCTCACACACCTTGTGCAAGGCACGGGCGACAGTCAGCGGTGTGAGCGTCTCATCGGTGACATAATGCAGCGCCCGATCCGCCCCCAGCGCCAGCCCATGGCGCAGTTGCTCGGCGGCAGCGTCAGGGCCAAATGTCACCACCACCAGTTCGCTGGCAACCCCGGCTTCCCGCAGCCTGACCCCCTCCTCCACCGCAATTTCACAAAAGGGGTTGATCCCCATCTTCACATTGGCGAGCTCCACGTCGGAGCCGTCTCCCTTCACCCGGATCTTGACGTTGTAGTCGACTACCCGTTTGATTGCGACCAGCAGCTTCATGGGGTCATGCCTCGTCTCTTTGGATTGAATTCATTAGTGTGCCTCTGCGTTTGTTGCAGTACGCTCTTCCCTGATTTTTTGCTTTTTCTTGCCCAGTTTTGCTTACAACTGCTTTACGTTTACGTAAACTACCAGCATTACCCTAGGCCAACCAGAGCGCAGAGGCAAGATGGAACGGGAAGCAATGGAATTTGATGTCGTCATCGTCGGCGGCGGTCCGGCGGGGCTCACTGCAGCCATCGCCCTGAAACAGCAGGATGCCACTCTCTCGGTCTGTCTGCTGGAGAAAGGGGCGGAAATTGGCGCCCATCTGCTCTCCGGCGCCCTGTTTGATCCCGTCGCCTTGCAAGAACTGCTGCCGGATTGCTGGCAGCAAGCACCGCTCGGCGTACCGGTCAGCGACGATCAGGTGCATCTGCTGCAAAGCGAGCAACGCTCCCTGCAACTACCCGCCTGGGCCGTGCCACCCCGGATGCACAATCAGGGTTGCCATGTGGTCAGTCTTGGCAATCTCTGCCGCTGGCTTGGCCAACAGGCGGAGCAGCTGGGAGTCGAAATATACCCGGGGTTTACCGCCAGCGAACTTATCATGGAAGCAGGCCGGGTCAAGGGGGTGATCACCGGCGATCTGGGGCTGGATCGGGCTGGGAACCCAAAAGCTGATCATGTGCCCGGCATGGCGCTGCTCGGTCGCTACACCCTCTTTGCCGAAGGGGCCCGCGGCCATCTCGGCAAGCAGCTGATCGCCGAGTTCAATCTGGAAAACCCAGCCCAACCCCAACACTACGCCATCGGCTTCAAGGAGCTGTGGCAACTGCCTGCAGGTCGGGGCAGAGCAGGACGGGTGCTGCACGGTAGTGGCTGGCCCCTTGGCAAGCAGAGGGGTGGCAATAGCCACGGTGGCTTCTATCTCTATCACATGGAGGGGGATCAGGTCGCGGTCGGGCTGATTGTCGATCTTAACTACCAGAACCCCTGGCTCAGCCCGTTCGACGAATTCCAGCGCCTCAAGCATCACCAGCTTATCGCCGGCGTGTTGCAAGGGGGGGAGCGCATCAGTTACGGCGCCCGCGCCATCACCAAGGGGGGTTGGCACGCCCTGCCCCGCATGCATTTTCCCGGCGGCCTGCTGATCGGTTGTGATGCGGGCACCCTCGACTTTTCCCGCATCAAGGGGATCCACACCGCCATGAAATCGGGGATGCTGGCGGCAAAAACCGTCGCAATGGCACTGCGGGGAGGCGATGAGGGGGGCCGAGATCTGGCACAGTATGGCGACGAACTGCACCAGAGCTGGCTGGCCTGCGAACTCAAGGCGGCGCGTAACTTCGGCGCGGCGCTTCACCGCTATGGTCCCTGGTTAGGCGGTGCCTTCAACTGGCTGGAGCAACGGCTGTTTGGCGCAAACTCGCCCTTCAAGCTGCTCGATAAGGCGCACGATTATCGTCAGCTGCGCGTGGCCAGTCGCTGCGAGCCCATCCATTATCCCAAACCCGATGGCAAGCTGAGCTTTGACAAGCTCTCGTCTGTGTATCTGGCCAACACCAGTCACGACGAGGATCAGCCTTGTCACCTCAAGCTGCAGGACGAGCGCATTCCGGTCGAGGTCAATCTGCCCACTTGGGCCGAACCCGCCCAACGCTACTGCCCGGCAGGGGTGTTTGAAGTACTGGAAACGGAAGGTGCGGCCAAACTGCAGATCAACGCTGCCAACTGTATTCACTGCAAGACCTGTGACATTAAAGATCCCAGTCAAAATATCATCTGGACTCCACCACAGGGGGGCTCCGGGCCCAATTATCCGAATATGTGATGAAGCGGGGCAGCGGCAACAAGCAGCCCCAGCTAGCCCTCCCCCAGCCAAAGGCGGGTTCTACCCCGCATAGCCGCTCAGGTGATCCGACCTCGCTGGTTTTTTGAACAAACAAGCTGAATCCCTGATGAATAGCCCCTGACAAGCGCGGCCCGCCCCTGTATAGTTCGCCGCATTCAGGTTTTCCATCGGCCCGATCTGCTTATCCACGGGATCGCCTTCTGCTGCGATCTAAGGCCGCATGACCTGTGCAACCATCCCTGATTACCCATGACATTTTAAGGGGGGACAGATGATCACCGCCTACATTCTCAACAACAAGGTGCTGGACATAGTCACGCTCGGGCCTGACGACATAGTACCTGACAACACGGTCTGGCTGGATGCCTACAAGCCGGACACGGCAGAGCGAGAATGGTTGACGGGCCTGTTCCTGGAAGAGGTCCCCGACAAAGAAGAGCTCGACGACATCGAAGCATCCGCCCGTTTCTACTGGGATACCGATGGTCTGCACATTCACTCCCTGTTTCCCCAGCGGATCGGTCGTGACACCAAGGGTGTCCACGTCTCCTTTACCCTGCGCAACAACCTGCTGATCAGCATTCGTGAAGATGACATCGGGCTGGTACGCCTGCTGCGCCACTACATGCGCCAGGATCGGCTTGAAGTGGAGGATGCCCTCGACATCCTGCTGGAGGTGCAAAACCTCAAGGTAGAGTACCTTTCCGACCTTATCGAAGATGGTTACAAAACGTTGGAAAACACCGCAGATCAGATCTTCGAGCCGGATCAGATCAACCCCATGCTCAAGGAGCTGTTGGCACAGGAAGAGGCCAACGGTCAGATCCGTCTCTCCCTGCACGATACCCGCCGCGCCCTGCGTTTCCTCAAACGCAGCCTGCGCCAACGCATGAGCCTGGAGCAGAACAAGTGGATCGACGAGATGCTGCACGACGTGGAGTCTCTCTTGCCCCACACCCAGTTCCTGTTTGACAAGATCAACTTCCAGCTGGAAGCCTCCATGGGGGTAACCAATCTGGAGCAAAACAAGGTGATCAAGATCTTCTCGGTAGCCGCCGTAATCTTCCTGCCGCCGACCCTGATCGCCAGTATCTACGGCATGAACTTCGGCCGCATGCCGGAGCTCGCTTGGGAGTATGGTTATCCCATGTCACTGGTGCTGATGGTGATGTCATCGCTCGGCACCGGGCTCTTCTTCAAGCGCAAAGGCTGGCTGTAACGCCAGCTGCCCGGCACAAAAAGATTCTCGCGGATTGGGGGGCATGGCCCCCGATTAATTCCCCCCCTCTCCCTTGCCTTGCAAAGGGGTCGCCTTCGCCCCATATCCTCTGCATCACCTGCACTCTATGAATGGATATCGGGCAACCATGACCCTCTACCCCGAACACCGCTATGACGATCACGGCCAGTTGCGCCCGCCCCTCTGGTTCTGGCCCATCGCCCTGTTGCTGACCCGCTCGGTCTGGCTATTTCTGATGGCCGGCGTCACCCGCGAGAGCGGCAGCGAGATCCTGACCCTCTTCTATCCCGACAGGATAAGTCTCTACATCAGCCTGCTGACCGACGTACCCGCCATGCTGGCGTTGCTCGCCTGCGGGGGCACCTATCAGCAGACCCAGAGCATTCGCGCCAGACTCCGGCGCCACAGCCCGTTGCTGCTGCTCTGCTCTGCCATCAGCGGCCTGTTGATGCAACTCCACAGCCTCAATCTGCAGAAGTGGTCATTCAGCTGGCCCACCGCACTGGTGCTGGTCGCCAGCCTCTGGTCACTATGGTATCTGCTGCGCAGCCGCCAGCTACGGGAATATGCTGCTGATGATCCTCATCAGGAACCCTCCATCTAGCCAGACACGTGGTCATAGCATCGGACCGTAAACATGAGGAGGCCGCTGCCCCGCTGTCGAGGGGCGGCAACGCCCGCACTCTAGCCCCATTGGTGACACCCAATCGGATAAGGGATCATCAATATAGGTGTTCGGTCACTGCATTCAGCTTTGATTCATCAGCAATACAATTGATAACACTTTTCATTACTCTTACAGCGTTATAAACTTGCTCCCCCCGGGCGGCCCCGCCCGGGTGCTGGAGCCTTTATGACAAGCCTTTCTCTCTCACCCCGACAATTCTGGCAGTGGCTGGCCTACCACCATCAGGCCGCCGAGGGCACCCTCTATCTGATGTTCTTCTCCGGCCTGCTGCTGTGGGAACCGCTGACCCCGCTCTGGTCGCTGGCACGCTGGAATCTGTTTTTCCATGTGATGCTCTCGCTCACCCTGTTCCCGCTGCTGTTTGGCGCCTTCTGGCTCTCCCATCGCAGCTTGTTGAACCGCAGCAACAAACCCTTTTTACGCACCACGGGGCGGATTATTGAAGCCCTGCTGCTGATCTGTCTGGCCAGCGGCCTGCTGCTGGTGCTGCACGGCACTCCGGGCGATGCCACGGGCAACCTCGCCAGCTGGGCCCACTGGCTGAGCACATTGGCGTTAACTCCTCTGGTGCTGCGCCACGCCTGGCGCTGGACCATCTTGAAATGGCGCTCCTGATCCCATGTTGAAGTCATCTCTTTGTGCATGTTTGTCACCCCTGTTGACACTCGTCCTGCTGCTGGCCAGCCCTTTCGCGTTTGCCCAGCAGATGAGTTCAGGGATGATCGCCTATGAGGAGGGGCAAAGCCCGCGCCTCGTCACCGCCAACCTGAGCGCAGGTTCCGTCACCCTGCTTGAGCGCGATAGCGGCAAGCGGCTCAAAGAGGTGCAGCTGGGGGGCGATCTGCGCCAGTTGGCCCGCGCCGATGATGGCACTCTGCTGGTCACCGACTACAGCGGCGATCGCGTGCTGCTGCTGGATGATGATCTCGATCTGGAAAAGGCGATCCCCACCGGTCATCGCCCCTATGGGGTCATCTTCGATGCCAAGCGGCAGTGGTTCTGGGTCACGTTGTTCGAATCCGCTCGCCTGCAGGCTTACGACAGCGCCGGCAACCTCCAGCTGGATGCAGAAACCGCCGAGACTCCCCGTGGACTGGCCCTGACCGACGACGATCGCCTGCTGCTGACCCACGCCATGACCGGCCAGCTCGCCATCTATGATCTCGCCAAGCTTGGCCACAGCGCCAAGGGCTCTTCGCTTCCCAAGCCCAAGCTCATCACCCTGACCGAGACCCATAGCGACACGCCGAGCGACTCCCAGGGCTTGCCGCGCCTGCTCGATGGCATCGCCCTCTCCCCCGATGGCAGCGAGGCCTGGCTGCCTCATGTGCTGTGGAGCTTCGATCACCCCTTCCAGTTTCAGAGCACCGTCTTTCCGGCCGTCTCCATCATCGATCTCGATGAGGAGAAAGAGCGGGTCGATGAAAGAAAGCAGCTCTTTTTGCAGATCAACCTGCCAAGCGTCGGCAACCGCAGCCAGATTGTCTCCAACCCGTTCGCGGCGCGCTTCGCCGCCGACGGCAAGCGGGTCTATCTGACCCTGGCGGGCTCGGAAGATCTGTTGGTGTTCGATCTCTCCCGCAGCGGCAAGTCCAACAACAACCGCCACCGCCGCAAGAAGTTTCAGGGGGGCGCCAAGGCGACCCAGCTCTTGCGCCACCTGCCGGGCCAGAATCCGCGGGATCTGCTGATCGATGGCGACCACATTCTGGTGCACAACGCCATGGGGCAGGATCTCACCCGCCTCAATAGCGGCGGCAGCGGCCCCTTCGCCCGAGTCACGGTTGATGCGCCCCACTTCGCCAAGCTGGTAGAGACGGATCCGCGCCCCGAGCCTCTTCAGCGCGGCGAGCGGCTGTTCAACTTGGGCAACACCGCGTCCAACTCACGCTTCCCCATGGCGGGGGACAACTGGATGAGCTGCAACTCCTGCCATCTGGATGGGTTCAATTTCACCAACCGCTATCTGATGGCGGCCCATCGCCAGAAGAGCGGCGACAACGCCATCAACGGCCACGCCAACCTCACCAACATGGTGGCGGGGGATTTTGTCAGCGAATACCTGCGCATGACCCAGCAGACCCAGGGCGGCATGGGCCATGACACCCGCGATGGGGCCGAGGCAGTTGACCCCGCCAAGCCCCAGCCCGAGGTGAAGGCGATGATGGAAGATCTGCACGCCTTCGTCACCGCCGATGGCAACCTCCCCTATCTCGCCAACTGGCTGCGACTCGATGCCCCGCGCACTGATCCCGCCAAGGCGCCGACTACCCACCCGAAGGAGTGGCTCAACTCCGCCTCCTGCCAGAACTGCCACCAACAGGCCTTCAAGGACTGGAGCGAGAGCAACCACCGACTGATGGGCAACTCCCACCCCTACTACAAGGTGGTGCAGGCGCTGGCCCGCGAAACCGAAGGGGAAGCGTTCGGCCAGTGGTGTCAGGGCTGCCATATGCCCCAGCAGGTGATGACAGGCCAGCTGGATCTGCCCAAGGGCTCCCACATGTTCGAGCAGGGCGGCGCCTCGCTGATTGCCGCCCACAAGGCGGGCGAACCTGTGGTTGAGGAAGGGACCGGCTGCGTGCTCTGCCATCGCATCACCAAAGTGGAAGATGCGGGCGGCAACAGCGCCTTTACGGTGAATTTGAAAGACCGGGAGAGCTATGTGTTCGAGGATGCCCCGGGCGGCAGCCTCCAGCACTGGCTGGCCGAGCGGCAGATCAACGCCCGCCCGGCAGCCCACAAAGCCTCCTACCAGAAGGATTTCTACCGCGATGCGGCCCTGTGCAAATCCTGCCACAACGAGTTTGCCCCGGGCACCGGCGCCAATATCGTCAACACCTGGGACGAGTGGGAAAAATCCAGCTTCGCCAAGGCCGAGGATCCTGCCAAGCGGCGCACCTGCATTGACTGCCACATGAACCCGGAGCCGAGCAATGGCGGCGCACCGGTCGCGGGCCAGTCCACCGAAAACGGCACCATGAAGGCGCGGCTCTATCGCCACAACTTTACTGGCGCCCAGCACCAGCTGGTGGGGCTGCGCAATCCAGACCTTGAACAGGAGAGTCTGGCGCTCTTGCGCTCCAGCGCTACCCTCTCCGCCCGTATCGAACAGGCGGCCGATAGTCAGCGGCTGGTGGTGCGAGTCGCCAATACCGGCGCAGGCCATGCCCTGCCCACCGGGGTGGCCGATTTTCGTGAACTCTGGCTGGAGCTGACCGTCACAGACGCCAACGGCAAGCTGGTGCTTGCCAGCGGCCAGCCGGTGGATGGCGCTGTCCCAGAAGATGCGCGACTGTTCAGAAAAGTGTTCGGCGATGCCGAGGGCAAGCCGGTGGGGCTCAAGTTCTGGCGCTACGCCAAGCTCTTGGAAGATACCCGCATTCCGGCCGATGGCTGGCGAGATGAAGCTTGGCCGCTGCCCGCAGATGCCCAAGGGCCCTTCAAGGCCGACATCAAACTCAATTTCCGCACCTACCCCAAGTGGGTCAATGATGCGGTGCGCGCCGCCGAGCCGAGCTTGCCGGAGCCACCCATAGTGCTGCTCACGCGTCTACAACTAAATCGGTTGCAACTCACCTTGCAGCCTCTCCCCGTCACGCCCGCTACGGAGCCTCAATCCTGATGTTTGCAAGTTTTCTCATTACCCTGCGCGAGGGGCTGGAAGCCTTCCTGCTGGTCGGCATCTGCCTCTCCTACCTCGCCAAGCTGGGGGCGAGCCGCTACAACAAGTTCATCTATCTGGGGGTGGCGCTCGGCCTTGTCGCCTCCCTTGTGGTCGCCTTCCTGTTCCAGGTGGTGGTGAGCCAGTTCGAGAGCGAGCGCTACAACCACCTCTTGATGGCGGGGATCCTCATCTTCGCCACGTTGGTGCTCACCTATATGGCGATCTGGATGCAAAAGCAGGCCAAATCCCAGGTGGGGGCCATGACAGCGCGCATCGATGCGGCCATCGATGGCGGCAACCTGTTTGGGCTGGTGCTGCTCGCCTTTCTGGCGGTGATGCGCGAAGGGTTTGAAACCGTGCTCTTCTTCTCCGCCCTGCTCTATTCGGGCCAAGGGGTCGATCTGCAATCCGGCATGATGGGCGCGCTGGCAGGGCTGCTGGTCTCCATCGCGCTGGTGTGGGGGCTGCTGCGCTCCACCCGCAAGGTGGCGCTGGCTCCCTTCTTCCGCTGGACTGGCCTGCTTATCATCATCATCGCCGCAGGCTTGCTCTCGTCCGCCGTCAACATGTTGCAGGCGGCGGATATCATCACCTTCTGGACCACGCCGGTGTTCGACATCAGCCACATTCTCGACGATCAGGGGGTATTTGGTACCTTCCTGCGCGCCCTGTTTGGCTACAATGCCTCACCCGCTGGCTTGCAGCTGCTGACCTGGGCCCTCTATCTGGCGATCTTCGTTACCCTCTGGCAACGCAGCTACCGCCCGCAGGTGAGCACTGCATCCAGCAAGGGCTAAGCCAACACGCCCTGTGGCAACAAGGCCGCGGGGTAACAACACTATTCGAGAGCCGCGCCTTGGCGCGGTTCCCTTATCTATCAAGCAGTTTCGGAATAGGTCATGAGCGATAACAACAAGAAAAGCATTGCAGTGCTGGGCGCTGGCCCCGCCGGTTTGATGGCGGCCTGGCGCCTGCGCCGCGCCGGTTTTGCCGTCACCCTGTTCGAGCAGGAGCCGGTGGTCGGTGGCATGTGCGCCACCCAGACCTTCAAGGGGCGCGATGGGGAGTATCGCTTTGACTACGGCGGCCACCGCTTTATCACCAAGAACCCCGAATTGCTCGCCTTTATCGACGAGCTGATGGGGGACGATCTGCTCCATGCCGAGCGCAAGAGCGTGATCCGCTTTGGCGGACGCACCTATGACTACCCCCTGAACCTGCCCAACCTGCTCAAGACGGCGCCGCTCGCCCTGATGGCCGGTGCGGTGAAAGACTTGCTGCTGTTGCCCTTTGCCAAGAAGCCGGATGATTTTGCCAAGGCGAGCTTTGCCGAGTGGATCCAGAGCCACTTTGGTCGCACCCTCTACCGCCAGTTTTTCGAGGGCTACACCGGCAAGCTGTGGGGCATCAACCCGGACAAGCTCTCCGCCGACTGGGCCGGTCAGCGCATCAGCCTCATCGATCTCAAAGACGTGGCGCGCCGCCTGCTGCCAAGACGCAACGGCAGTATCTCGGTGCGCACCTATGCCCGCAAATATCGCTACCCCAAGTATGGCTTCGGCCAGATCTTCACCACCCTAGGGGAGCGGCTGGTGGCAGAGGGCGTTGAGCTGAAAACCGGCGCCACCATCACCCGCCTTGAGCAGGCTGATGGCCGCATCGAACGGGTTTATTGGAAACAAGATGACGTTGAGCAGAGCGAGCAATTTGATCAGGTGATCTCCACCCTGCCGCTGCCACTCACCTGCCAGCATCTGGGCTTGCCGTGCGATCTGCACTACCGGTCGCTTCGCTTCGTCAATATGCCGCTTAAAACAGAGAACCTGTCGGACAACACCTGGCAGTACCTCTCCGACCCCCATATTCTGGCGACCCGCTTGCAGGAGCCGCGCCGCCGCAGCCCCTTTATGGCGCCCCAAGGCCAGACCTCGGTAATGCTGGAGATCCCCTGCAATCCGGGGGATGCCACCTGGCAGGCTCCGCTTTCTGATCTGCGCGGTCGGGTTACAGCTGATCTGGCGAGCCTCGGCGTCGATACCCAGAAGCTTGGCGATGAGACCTTCGAAGCCCGCAGCGAGTACGCCTATCCGCTGATGGATTTGGGCTATCAGGCACGCCGTAACGAAGCCATCAAGGCGCTGATGCCGATCAGTAACCTCATCATGACCGGCCGTCAGGGGACATTTCGCTACATCTTCACCGACACCGCCATGGAGATGGGGATGATGGCGGCCGACATGGTGATCGACGGGGTGGACAGACGTCATGCCATCTTTAACCATCGCAACGAAAATACCGTAATCGAAACCCAGAGCGTGGCCTGAGTGCCGCGCCATTGGCATAAGTAAGGAGAACAGGATGACCATCCGCCCGGGTTTACTCGCCCTCACCCTGCTGCTGACCCTGAGCGGGCAGGCGCAGGCATACTCCTACGCCGCCGCCGGCAAGGAGCCACTGATCGACGCCCGCGAGGCGCTGCTGGGCGCCGCCACTGACGGCAAGGATGCCAGCGCCACCTTGAGCGAGATTGCCGACGAGCTGACCTATCTGGAACAGCACCACAAGGTGGAGCTGCAAGGGCCGCTGGCCGCCGCCATCAAGGGGAAAGACGCCGCAGCAACCGCCGCCCTGCTCAACCGGGCCTACAAGGCGGAGATCGAGCGCCGCCTCGAAGGGGCCAGCCAGAATCTTGGCGACTACCAGACCGCCAAGGTGCTGGTGGTCAAGAGCAAGCGCTTCCTCGATCTGATCCTCCCCTCCCTTAGCGAGGGGGATCGCAAGGCGGCCGAACAGGCGTTGGCCAAGGTGCTGGATGCCATCGGCAACCCGGGGGTATTCGGGGTGGGCGCCAAGCCCGCCGACGCCGCCGCCTTTGCCGCAGCGGAAAAAGCGCTGATGGCCGTGCTGGCGCCGCTTTGATGACCTCTCATTGATGCCGACGGCCCCCCTCATCCCCGGCCCCTCTCCCGCAAGGGGAGAAGGGGGGCGTCACCACGGCCGATTACGCTTCGCTAATCGACCCTACTTGCTGATCCTGCTGCAACTGGTCTGGCTAGGCTGGCTGCTGGCCTTCCCGGTGGCCCTCGATTCCGACGATGCCCTCAATTTCGCCCACGGGGTGACGCGCTTTAGCGTGCTGGAATTCTCCCCCCACTTTCCGGGCTACCCCGCCTTTATCTGGCTGGCACGGCTGATCAATCTGGCGGTGGACGAACCGGCCCGCGCGGTGCAGTGGGCAAGTCTGCTCGGTAGCAGTTTGCTGGCGCTGCTCGCCGCCTTGCTGGCGGTAAAACTGTGGCAACGGCCCAGCCTGCTCGCCCCAGTCTGGCTGCTGGTATTGGCCCTGCCGCTCACCCCGACGCTCGCCCTCTCCGGCCTTTCGGATGGGCCGGCGCTCGCCGCCTGGCTCGGGACGCTGCTGGCCTTGCAGCAGCGCAGAATTGCACTGGCGGGTCTGTTACTGGGCCTTATGCTGGCGCTGCGCCCCTCCTATTTTGTGCTGGCGCTGCTGCCCCTGTGGCTCGGGCTGGCGCAGAAGGAAACGCGCATCAGATTTGTGCTCCCCATCGCACAGGTTGGACTTATCAGCCTGCTCTTTGTCTGGCAGGCCGATGGCTGGGCCTATTTCAGCGAGGGACGCCGCTTTACCGACGGCCACTTTACCCTCTGGGGCAACACGGCGGCGGCCCACGGCGATCGGCTGCTGAGCTGGGCGCGCACCTTCAACGATCAGCTCACCCCGCTCTGGCCCTTGTTGATGGTGGCGCTGCTGATGCTGCCGCTTTGGCAAAGAGCAAAAAACCACCCTGCCGCCCTCCCCCCGCTCTGGACACTCTATTGGCTTGCCCTGTTGCTCTGGACCCTGTTTGGCCAGAATCCCGACAATCCCCGCCATCTGGCCCCCATCACCCTGCTCGGTATCGTGCTGCTGGCAGGTTGGCTGCCGCGCCGTGGCGAGTGGGTAGTCGCGGTGGCCGGATTGCTGCTGCTCGGCGTGACCTTTACCCTGCCCCGTCCACCCGCCATGTTGCAGGCGGCAAGGCTCGCAGAGAAAAGCTGCCCGGCGCTGGTGACCCAGTGGGGAGTGAGACTGCTGCGGGAAACCACAGCTCTGCCGATGACGGACGGCTGGTACAAAGGGGATGCGGCGCTGGCGCTCTCTCGGGGAGCCTGCCGCCTCAGTCGCCGCCCCATCGACGCGAACGAAATGCCCACTGCGGTGCGCCAGCACTGGTTTGCCCCGCGCTTTGCCGCCGAGCCCGGCCTCTGGCTCGCCATTCCCTCGCGGCAGACAACCCATGGCAAAAGTGACAAGAAACATAGAAAGAGCGCAAAAATCAGCCAAAGCAACTAAAAAAGAGGGGAACAACTCGGGTACACTCACTGCGCATCCATAACAGACGAGTCTCCTTATGCGTGTAACCAGAGAGTGGCTGTGGGTTTTGTCGGTGCTGACCGGGGCCTGTGCCCTCCTGTTGCTGCCATTCTGGCTGCGTGGCGGCAGTCAGGGCCATGATCTGTTTCACCACCTGCTCTCCGGTCACTTCTTTGCCGTGCAACTGTGGCAAGGTGAGCTCTATCCGCGCTGGTTGATGGAGATGAACGGCGCCTTCGGCAGCCCGGTCTTTTTCTTCTATCCCCCCTTGCCCTACTATGTGAGCGCCCTGTTCGCCGGCCCCACCCCACTGGCCCACGAGGCGATGACGCCGCTGCTCTGGAGCAGCAGCGTGGCACTCTGGCTCTCCGGCCTGTTTGCCTATCTCTGGTTGCGCCCCTTTGCCGGCCACGGACGGGCGCTGGCGGCCAGTCTGCTCTATATGGCGCTGCCCTATCATCTGGCCATCGATATCTACGCCCGCTTTGCCCTGGCAGAGAGCTGGGCCTTCGTCTGGGCACCGCTGGCACTGCTGGCGCAGGATCGCCTCTGCCGCGGCGCCCCCTCTGCGTTACTGCTGCTCGCACTGGCCGTCTCCATGCTGACGCTTTCCCATCTACCAAGCACCCTGCTCATTCTGGGCTTGCTCACCCTGCGCAGCCTGCTGCTGGTCTGGCGCTACAAGGGGAGCACAGCGCTTGTCAGTGTCCCTGTCACCGCCTCCCCGCTCATTGGCACCCTGCTGGGCCAGCTCTGGGGGTTGGCGATGGCCAGCCTGTTGCTGCTGCCCGCTCTGCTGGATCAGGGGGGGATCTCCATGGAGCAGATGCGCACCGGCATGTTCGAATTTCAGCGCAACTTTCTCGATCGTTTGCCCCAAAGCCGTGATGACTGGCGCTTTCGCGGCCATCTCGCCTGGCTGACGCTGCTCACCCTGGGTCTGCTGCTGGTAGCCTGGGCTGCCGCCCGCGAGCCACGCCATCCCGAGTTGCTGCTCTGGGGGGTCATTGGCACCCTGAGCTTTTTGATGATGCTGCCACCAAGCGAGCCCCTGTGGCGGCTGCTGACTCCGTTGCAACTGGTGCAATTTCCCTGGCGCCTCAATCTGCTGCTGGTCATCGCTACCGTCGCCGTGGTGGCGCTGGGTACCCCCACCTATCGCCCGTGGCAGTGGGTCTGGTGGCTGCTGCTTGCCCTCACCCTGCTCTCGCAGGGGATCTATGTACGCGAGGCGCCGCTCACCCAGGCTCCCGTAAAGAGTCAGCTCGACGGAGAGTTCGACAGCAAGCGCAGCGCCCGCGAATACCGTCCAAAGCAGGTGCCACGCGGCATGTTTGCCCCCACCCTGCTGGCCTGGAAAGAGGAATTCCAGCCCGCCATCACCAGCGACCATCAGGGGGTAAACTGGCAGATCCAGCGCTGGCAGCCTCGTCATATCGAATTGACGGTGGATGCCCCGGCGCCCGCCAAACTGATCCTGCACCAGTTTGATTACCCGGGTTGGCAGGCAAGGCTCGACCAGCGCCTGCCGCTTAGCGTCAGCAGCACCCGTAACGGGCTGGTACAGGTCTGGGTGCCCGCCGGACAACACAGCCTCACCTTTACCCTCACCGCCCGCTGGCCGGAGCGGCTCGGGTACGCCATCTCGTCGCTGGCCTGGCTGCTCTGGCTGGGGGGAGTGATCCGCGCAGTGCGCCCACATGACCGCAAGCGTACACCCCAAGGTGCCTGAATGGCCGGGCATCTCCCCCTTTTGAGGGGGCAGGAACGTCATGCCGAGCGGGGGCAAACCTGATAGACTCGCCCTTCTCCCTTTTCAACCAAGGTTCACCAGCGGATACCCTATGCCCCAATCGCCAACAGCTCAGGCTGCCGCCCTCTCCCCCCGTTTCCTGTTTATCCTGCTGGGTGCTCTGGCGGGTCTGACCCCGCTGGCGGTGGATATGTATCTGCCCGCCATTCCGGCCATCGCCCGGGATCTGGCCACCAGCATCGACGGTGCCCAGCTCACCATCAGCGCTTTTCTGGGCGGCTTTGCCATCGGCCAGCTCTTCTACGGCCCGCTCGCCGACAGCTATGGCCGCAAGCCGGTGATCCTGGCGGGGCTGGTGATGTTTGCCGTCGCCTCGGTGGGCTGCGCCATGGCGGACTCCCTGCCCGAATTGCTGGCCTATCGGATGCTGCAGGCAGCGGGCGGCGCGGCGGGCTCTGTGGTGGTCAATGCCCTGCTGCGCGATCTGTTCGAGAAGGATGCGTTTTCCCGCGCCATGTCGTTCGTCATTCTGGTGATGACCCTGGCGCCGCTGGTGGCGCCTGTGGTGGGCGGCTATATCAGTGCCCACGCCGACTGGCGGGTGATCTTCTGGCTGCTGGTGGGGATCAGCCTGCTGATCTGTCTGGTGATGCAGTGGAAAATTCAGGAGACCCTGAAACCGGAGCACCGTCAGCCGCTCAAGATCGGCCAGATCCTCAAAAACTACTGGGGGGTGCTCTCCCATCGCGGCGCCATGGGGTACGTGCTGTGCGGCTCCCTCTCCAGCTCCGGCATGTTCGCTTTCTTAAGCGGCTCCCCTTACGTCTATATCGAGTATTTCAAGGTGCCGACCGAGCACTACGGCTGGCTGTTTGGCCTCAATATTCTGCTGATGATGGTGGTCACCTTCGTCAACAGCCGACTGGTGAAAGGGGTGGGCGCCGAGCGGATGCTGCAATACGGCCTGCTGGTGCTGCCCTGCGCGGGCGCCCTGCTGGTCTACAACGCCTGGAGCCAGACCGGCGGCCTGTGGGGCATCGTCATTCCGGTGGTGCTGTTTGTCGGCCATATCAGTCTGGTGGGCGCCAACGCCATGACCGGCCTGATGGGCCACTTCCCGCAATCTGCGGGCACCGCCTCGGCACTGGCGGGCACCCTGCGCTTTGGCATCGGCGCCCTGGTCGGGATTCTGGTCAACCTCAATCCGCCCCACTCGCCGCTGCCCATGGCCATCGCCATCGCCTGCTGCGGGGTGGGCTCCACCCTGAGTTACTGGCTGCTGACCGGCAAGCGAGGCGATTGATCCCCCTATCCCCCGTTATGAAAACGAAAGAGGCTTCCGTCAACGGAAGCCTCTTTTCGTACTGGCGGCCAGACGTTCAGAACTGGGCACTGTTGAGCCAGAGGTGCGCCCCTATGCTCACCAGATAACCAAGCAAGATGGCAGGCAGCCACTTCAGGTGGCCAAAGAAGGTATACATGCCGTGGGCCTGTCCCATCAGGGCCACCCCGGCCGCAGAGCCGATGGAGAGCAGGCTGCCGCCCACCCCGGCGGTCAGGGTCACCAGCAGCCACTGCCCCAGCGCCATATCCGGGTTCATCGACAGCACGGCAAACATCACGGGAATGTTATCCACGATGGCCGACAACACCCCGATGAAGATGTTGGCCATGGTGGGCTCCCCACCGGCATACAACCAGTGTGATACCAGCTCCAGATAGCCCATAAAGCCCAGCCCCCCTACACACATCACCACTCCGTAGAAGAAGAGCAAGGTATCCCACTCCGCCTTGGCCACCTTGTTGAACACATCGAATGGCACCACAGAGCCCAGGCTGCGCAATCTTTCAGTGTCGCCATTGCGTTCGTAGAGCGCCCGTTTGTGTGCAAGGGATCGTGGCAACGACTTGCGCAGATAAAACCCGAAAAACTGCAGATAACCGAGTCCCAGCATCATGCCCAGTACGGGTGGCAGGTGGAGGAAACTGTGGCATAGCACCGCCGTGATGATGGTCAGCAAGAACAGCGCGACGATGCGGCGGGCACCCCACTTGAGATCGACCACCTCGTTATCAGCCTCCGGCACATGACGCGGCACCATCAGGCTCATCAGGATGGCCGGGACCAGAAAATTGAGCAGAGAGGGAATAAGCAGGGTGAAGAACTGGCCAAATTGTACCTTGCCCGCCTGCCACACCATCAGGGTGGTGATATCCCCAAAAGGACTGAAAGCACCACCGGCATTGGCTGCCACCACGATATTGATACAGGCCAGGTTCACAAAACGCCGATCACCATTGGCCACCTTCAACACCACGGCACACATCAAGAGCGCAGTGGTCAGGTTGTCTGCCACCGGCGAGATGCAAAATGCCAACCCGCCAGTCAACCAGAACAGGGTGCGCAGGTGAAAACCGGATCGCACCAGCCAGGCGCGCAGGGCATCGAACAGCCTGCGATCCTCCATGGCATTGATGTAGGTCATCGCCACCAGCAGGAACAGCATCAGCTCGGCATATTCCAGCAAGGTATGGCGAAATGCCTGCTCGGCGACAGGGCTCATCCCTTGTTGCTGGTAGGCGATACCGATCAGGATCCAGATCACCCCGGCGGCCACCAGCACGGGTTTGGACTTGCGCAGTTGCAGATACTCTTCAGCCATCACCAGGGCGTAGGCCAACACAAACAATCCGACACAAAAAAGTCCGATGGCGGAGGATGTCAACAAAACAGGGCCACTACTGGCATGGGCGGGAGGGATAAACAGGGAAAGCAGCAACATAACAGGGGTGAGCGCAGACATGGTCTCTTCCTTTTAGAACCGTCTGGCAACCATGCTAGCACCTGGATGAAAAGAAGAATTCATCCAGGTCAATTAACGATTAATTGGTGTGCTGTCAAAACGCGGGATTATTTCTTGCCGAAACCCGACTGCTTGAGGGTATAACCTGCGCTGTTCTGCCAGGCATCCAGCCCGCTACGGTTGTTGCCCGCCACCAGACTGGCCGCCAGACTCGGGCTGTTGAACAGCTGATCGGCGGTAAAGACAAATCCGCCCTGACTGCGGGGCACTATAACCCCCTTCTCCAGCAGTTCGTGACGCAGCTCGATCACAGCTTCACGCAGGGAGGCGGCATCCTCGCCATTGGCGGTGGAACCGGCCAGCACCATAAAGCCCGGATTTTGCCGCTTGCCCACCGGATAACCGTGGGCCTCGGCCCCTTTGCCGTTGAAGTGGTAGAGCTCGCGCTCCCCCGGCCGGTTGTCGGAGAGTGCCTTTTGCAGGGTCATCAGCTCGTTGTAGATCTCGATGGGGACGACGGCAGCCTGCTTGTTGCCCTTGCTATCGATGATAAAACTGACTTGCTTGTGTAACATCCTTGCTCATCCTGTGACCCATGGAAGCCCCTATTCTAACCACCTCGGGCAAGCGGGATCCAGCGAGGATCCACTGCTCTTTTGCCGCCTTGATCACTAACTGGCACTCTTGATCAGCCGTAAGGGGTGTTGATCAATGCTGGCCGTGCTAGCGTACCAAGCATGATGAAAGCCATTGACCATCAAACGGTTATCCCATGCTGACCCTGCGCAACCTCTGCAAGAGCTTCGATAACGGCAGTGAACGACTGCCGCTGTTCCACCATCTCGATCTCGCCCTCCCCGCTGGCGAGATCACCCTGCTGCTGGGCCAAAGCGGCTGCGGCAAGTCGACCCTGCTCAATCTGATCGCCGGGCTGATTGCACCGGATGAAGGGGAGATCTGGCTGGGGGAGACCCGGATCGACACCCGCTCCCCCGACGAGCGGGCGCGCCTGCGGGGCCGCCATTTCGGTATCGTCTATCAGGATTTCAACCTGCTGCCGACCCTCAACGTGGCCGAGAATCTGGCCCTGCCGCTCGCCATCAACGCTCTGCCACCGGATGAGGCCAGGATTGACCTGTTGCTGCACAGGCTCGATATGAGCCACAAGCGCCATGCCTGGCCGGAGCAGCTCTCCGGCGGTCAGCGTCAGCGGGTGGCGCTGGCCCGCGCCCTCATCCATCAACCCGGTTGGCTGCTCGCCGACGAACCCACCGGCAGCCTCGATGAGCACAATGCCGAACAGGTAATGGCGTTGATGGTGGCGGCAGTGCGCGATACCGGCGCCGGTTTGCTGCTGGTGAGCCACAACCCCGCCTATGCGGCCTTGGCCGACAGAGTGCTGCGCCTCGAAGGGGGCCAACTTATCGAGCTCAAGGGACCCCGTCATGACTAAACGGCGACTGCAACTGCCGGGAGCACGCTGATGCTGCCACTCAAAGCGCTGCTGCGCCTCTATCGCAGTCACCCCTGGTTGCTGCTGATGAGTCTGGCCGGGCTGGTGTTGGGGGTGTCACTGGTGGTGGCCATCGAGCTGCTCAACCACAGTGCCCGTACCAATTTTGTTGCCGCCCGCAGCCAGCTGGCAGGGGAAGCCAACTACCGGCTGGCCCCCGCTGGTGGGCTGGATGAACAGCTTTATGTACAACTGGTGACCAGCCAGCCCGCCCTCGATGCCATGCCCCAGATCCATGGCTGGCTCAAGGATGAAGAGGGGCGCAGCTTTCAACTGCTTGGGATGGATCTCTTCAACCCCGGCCCCCTGCGCCAGCTGTTTGGCGCCCAACCCGCAAGCGAGCCCGCCTTTTCCCTCAACCGTGCCGACAGCATCTGGCTGGCGGCCCCCGAGGCAGATCGCCTTGGCTGGCAAGCAGGCCAGAGCCGCCGCTTTGTGCTGGGCGGCAGTGATGGCGCAAGCGCCCGCCCCCTGACCCTGACGCTGGCGGGCACGTTCGAACCGGGCGCCGTGCCCATGGAGCGGCTGCTGATAACCGATATCGGCCTCGCCCAGCCGTTGCTGGATAAAACGGGTCGGCTCGATCGCATCGTCTTCAAGCTAAGCGACGCCGAGGCTCGTACCCTGCAGGCCACCCTGCAAACCGATTACCCTAACCAGCCCTTGTGGCTTGAGCCCATTAGCCCGGCGCTCGATGCCAGCCAGCTTGGCGATGCACTGGCCCTTAACCTGACGGCGCTCTCATTGCTCGCCATGGCGGTGGGACTGTTTCTGGTGTTCAACGCCCAGCGATTTGTCCAGAGCGTGCGCCGCCCCCAACTGGCCCAGTTGATCATTCTGGGGATGGGGCCGAGCCGGGTGCTCCGCTGGCTCATTCTGGAACTGCTTATTCTTGCCACCATCGGCACCCTGCTCGGGGTGCTGCTCGGCAGCCTGTTGGCGCTGGCGCTGATGGGGCAGCTCACCCAGGCGCTGGCCGATCTCTATGGGCCCAACCCCATCGATATGTTGCGCCTCTCCCCCGTGAGCCTGCTCAAGGCGCTGTTGATCGGGCTGCTCGGCACGCTGGCCGCCAACCTGCCCGGCTGGTGGCAACTGCTGCGCCAATCCCCCCTCGAACTGCGCGCCGGGAGCAGCCGCCCCCCTGCGCACCCGTGGCGACGGCGCTTGCTGGCCATCGCCATCTTGCTGCTGTGCGCTCTGTGCCTGTGGCTGCCGCAAACCGGTCTCACCGGTGCGCTGTTTATCGCCGGAGGCTGGCTGCTGGCCATGGCGCTCTGGCTGCCCGATGCCCTGCGCGGCCTGCTTGGCTGGCTGCGACGGCGCGCGGGCGGCCCCCTCACGGCCCGGCTCGGGGTAGCCGAGACCCTCTATCACCTCGATCGCACCGCCATCGCGGTGATGGCGTTGCAGCTCGCCATCGCGGCGGCCATCGGCATCGGGGTCATGGTGTCGAGTTTTCGCTCAAGCGTGGAGATCTGGCTCGGCCAGCGTCTGGCCGCCGATCTCTATGTCACCGCCCCCAAGGGGGTGGCGGGCAGCAAGGGCACCTTGAGCGAAGCGACCCTTAAGCCCCTGCTCGCCAATCCGCTGGTGAGCGCCGCCTCGCGCCGCTCGGTGCATCCGGCCCGCTGGCAGGGGCAGCCCATCGAGTGGGCGCAGATGGATTTTATCCCCCAGCTTAAAGCGGCCTATCCGCTGCTGGCCGGACGCTGGCCGACCCGCCCAGACGAAGCGCTGGCGAGCGAACCGCTGACGGTGCGCCTCGGGGTCAAGGTGGGCCAGACGTTGGCGATCAGCGGCGAGCAGGGGCCAAGGCAGTTCACCGTCACCGGCGTCTATCAGGATTACGGCAGCGACAAGGGGCAGATCCTGCATGCCTTCGAGGCGGGGGCGGTGCAATCCCTCGCCCTCTTTAGCGACCATCCCGAGCAGCTGGCCGACCACCTGCGCGAGCGCTTTGGCGAGCAGCTCAATCTGCTCTCCGCCCCCGCCATTCACAGCGCGGCCCTCAAGGTGTTTGACCAGACCTTTGTGGTGACCGAGCTATTGAAACTGCTGATCCTCGGCATCGCCTTTGTCGGCATAGGCTCGGCCTTTATGGTGCTGGGGCTGGCGCGCCGTGGCGAGCTGCAGATCTTGCAGAGTCTGGGCTTGAGCCCCCGCCACTGCCGCCAGCTGCTGGTGTGGCAAGGGGCTGGATTGGGGCTGCTTACCGCCCTGCTGGCTCTGCCGGTGGGGTATGGCCTCGCCTGGGTGCTGATCGAGGTGGTCAACCCTCGCGCCTTTGGCTGGCGCCTCGCCTTCGAGGCCGCCCCCCTTCATGCGGTCACCGCCCTGTTGCTGGCACCGGTATGTGGCGCACTGGCATCCTGGTATGCGGCAAGGAGAGTGGTATGAAACAGATCAAAGGGTGGCCGCTGGCGCTGGGTATGCTCTGGACGCTCTATAGCGGAGCTATCGCTGCCAGCGATCTGGGCGCCCTGCTCGGGGGTGGCAGCGACAGCTTTAAAAAGGTGCTGCTGGGGCAAACTATCAAACTGCCGGAGGATCACGCCGCCCACCCCGATTACCGCTCCGAGTGGTGGTATCTCACCGGCAACCTCAAGGATGAACAGGGGCGCGAATATGGCATGCAGTGGACTCTGTTTCGCCAGGGTATCGAACAAGATCTTCGCACCAGCAACCCCTGGCTCACGCCCCAGCTCTGGCTGGCCCAGTTTGCCATCACGGATCTCGACCGTGGCAGCCACCAGCAAGATGAGCGGGCCAGTCGGCAGGGGCCGGGACTGGCGGGGGCCAGCGGCGGCCAATATTGGCTCAGGGAGTGGCGGCTTGCCTCGCAAGGGGCGGCGCTCTTCCCCGCCACCCTCAAGGTACAGAGCAAGATTGGCGAGCTGAACCTCACCGTCACTGCCGCCAAGCCGCTGGTGCTACAAGGCAAGGCCGGTTACAGCGAGAAGAGCCCAGGCAACGCCTCCTTTTACTACTCCTACCCGCGCCTCACTCTTCACGGCACCCTGACTCGTGATGGCGAGACCCGCACCGTCACAGGCCAAGGGTGGTTTGATCACGAATGGAGCAGCTCGGTATTGGCCGAGTGGCAATCGGGCTGGGACTGGTTTTCGCTGCAACTGGCCGATGGCCGCGAGCTGATGCTGTTTCGCCTGCGCACCAAGGCGGGCCGCGCAGAGCCTGAGAATCGCTACGGCATCTTGATTGAGCGGGATGGCAGCAGCCGGATGCTCGCCCCCGACGCGATTCGCCTTACCCCGGGCAACACCTGGCGCGGCCCCAAGGGGCAGAATTACCCCGTCGAGTGGCAGCTAAACGCCGCCGGAATGAGCCTCACCATCAAAGCCCGTCAGCCCAATCAGGCCATGACAGGTCGCTTTGACTACTGGGAGGGCGCGGTCTCTGTCTCGGGGGATGCCAAGGGGGTCGGCTATCTGGAGATGACGGGCTATTGATCCAGGAGCGTGTCTGTTGATTGCAATCGCCGTCAATGCCCTGCCAGGCAGGCTTGATGATGCACGCAGCCACCATGGCGCCGGGGCTCTCGCCCCTCACTGCAGCACACAGGGCGCGCCGCACCTGGATCCGGCGATTTTAAAGGGGGGCATTATAAAGAATTCGGGGCGCAGAACGCCCCTTTTTGTTGCCGCGAAGGACTGTATCGACATGTCGCAAAACGACTTGGGGACAAAGAGAGCAAGATTCGGGTCGTTCCAGCGAGGAGTGGTTGCCATAGTGGGGGCCAAACCCAAGTCGGTTGGAACCTACTGGGGTTCCAACCCACAGCCAACCCTGTGCCCCACTGATTTGGCGCACAACACACCTGCGAGGGAACTGCCATGTCATCACTGTCCAACAAGGTCGCCATCATCACCGGCGCCAGCTCCGGTATCGGCCGCGCCAGCGCCATCCTGTTTGCCCGCGAAGGAGCCAGCGTCGTCGTCGGCGCCCGCCGCCAGCCCGAACTGGATCTGCTGGTGGAGGAGATCCGCCACGAGGGGGGCCAGGCGGTGAGTCTGGCGGGAGATGTGAAAAGTGAGACTTACGCCCGCGATCTTGTTGATCTCGCGCTAACCCGTTTCGGCGGGCTCGATATCGCCTTCAACAACGCAGGTACCACAGGCACGCCGGGCAGCATAGAGGAGCTTGAGCTGACGCAGTGGCAGGAAATTCTGGATACCAACCTCACCAGCGCCTTTGTGGGAGCCAAGTACCAGATCCCCGCCATGCTGGCGCGTGGCGGCGGCTCGCTTATTTTTACCTCTACCTTTGTCGGCCATACCCTGGGGCTGCCCGGCATGGCGGCCTATGCGGCGAGCAAGGCGGGCCTCATCGGTCTGACCCGGGTGCTGGCTGCCGAGTATGGGGTACAAGGGGTGCGGGTCAACGCCCTGCTGCCGGGGGGTACCGACACACCCATGGGGCGGGCTTTTGCCAATACGCCAGAGAGCCTCGCCTTTGTGCAGAATATGCATGCCCTCAAACGTCTGGCCCAACCGGAGGAGATCGCCCGTTCGGCCCTCTACCTCGCGTCCGATGCCTCCAGTTTTACCACCGGCATTGCGCTGCTGGCCGATGGTGGGGTATCAATTTGTCGCACATGACGTTGTCGCCCCCCACACCCTGCGACCGCAACCTTATCGTGAGAGCGCCTTATGTCTGATTACGCCCGCATCGCCGATGCCATCCGTTTTATCGCAAGTCAGGTGGAGCGCCAGCCCACTCTGGACGAGATAGCGGCGCACGTTCACTTAAGTCCCTTCCACTTCCAGCGGCTGTTCAGCCGCTGGGCCGGAGTGACGCCCAAACGCTATCTGCAGGTGCTGACCCTGGAGCGGGCCAAGGCGCTGCTGCAGGAGTCGCGTCCGCTGCTTGAGGTGGCCGATACCCTGGGCCTTAGCAGCGGCTCGCGGCTCTACGATCACTTCGTGCAGCTCGAAGCGGTAACGCCGGGCGAGTACAAACAGCGCGGGGCCGGGCTGGTTATCGATCACGGGGTGCACGACACCCCCTTTGGTCAGGCATTCGTCGCCCTGACCCCGCGGGGGGTGTGCAACTTCTCGTTTCTCGATGAAAAGGCCCCAGAGGTGCCGCTGGCCGCCCTCGCCCATAACTGGCCCGAGGCAGAGCTTAGGGAGGCGCCATCACGCACCCAAGGGGTCATCAACACCATGTTCGATGGCAGCAAGGCACCGGATCGCCCCATCTCCTTGTACGTGAGCGGCACCAACTTTCAGATCAGCGTCTGGCGGGCGCTGCTGCAGATCCCGCCCGCCAAGGTGGTGAGCTACGCCCAGGTGGCAAGCGCCGTCGGCAATCCCAAGGCTGCCCGCGCCGTGGGACTGGCGGTGGGCGCCAACCCCGTCGCCTTGATGATCCCCTGCCACCGGGTCATCCAGCAAAACGGCAAACTCGGCGGCTATCACTGGGGCGAGACCCGCAAACAGGCGATACACGTCTGGGAAGCGGCGAGGTATGAGTGAATGTGGCTTTTTCTGTCCGCCTGATGAGGAACACAGGCATCTTGGTAGTGAGTCAGCAGACAATCAGGCAGCGCCAGACAAGCCTGTGGCGATATAAAACGGGGAGACCTGAAGAATCGGGGCGCAAATCGCCCCTTTTATTGCTTTGGCGAGGAATAGCGCTTAGCCACACCACCCCAGCGAATTGACGAAAAGACGTAGGATGCAATAAGCGCAGCGCATTGCACCGTTTGCAAAGCGGCTTTTGTGCAAAATATAAGGCACAAATTAGCGGTGCAATTTCATTGCACCCTACTTATTTGTATCTCTTATTTACTTTTATCAACCCACCCTGTTCGTCATATTTTCCGACAATCCCATCTTGTTTGAGACGATCAAGCAGCGCACGATCGGCTGATGTATTTGGAATCCTAGGTTTGTCATATCCGACCGTAGTTAGCTTCGCATAATCGCCACCGACTGAAGTTAAAATTTTGAATAACTGTTCAGTTGGGATTGATACCAGATTAGGTTCGAGTAACTGTACGAGCAATTGAGCATCAATACCTGCCTGTGCCATTTTATGCAAAACTATCGACGGTAGTTGATGTCGATTGATAGCTGCAAACTGAGCCAACTCCTCAAGCCCCTGAGCACCACCCACCTCTACATATTCAACAGACTGATCGATAATCACCATTTTGATCGCTGAATCAATATCATTGCTGGTCAAAAGCCTAGCCAAATCTGTACCCACTAGCTCTGGCGACATGTAATTGACAAATTTCTCCGATGCACAAATAAATTGATGGCGCGTCGACCAATCCAACGTAGCAAGATACGCGTAAGTTTCAAACTCGTCCGCAATAATTTTGTTTTTTAGCAGCAGAGGGAATAATTCCCCAGCTTCCGGTGCAACATCCTCAACATTTAGGAACTCGCCCAAATCCAAGCTTGTGACAAGTTCTACACGTAATATTGGTGATGGGATATCTACCTTCGCCTCCAGTACAGCGACAGCTAATTTTTCCTTTATCTTATCTTCATTTTTTTTATTCTCGGTGATACATCCTGCATGAGTCAGCACCTTTGCCAAGTGTGAATCAATCGAATTAAACACATCGAAATAACAACTGATATTATTAAAGGTAGCAGGGAAACGCAAGTGCTCTGCCAAAGCAGGCCACGCGGTATCAGACACGTCATTCAAATCTGTGATTATACAATTTGACGCTGCACGCTCGATCACATCACCAAGGAAAGATTCTTCTCGCCCAAGCACATCTTCTATCACTATGTTGAAGTGCTCATTTGCATCAATTGTCGTGGTAAGTCCTTTCGTATTGTTTAAATAAGCACCTAAATGCGCAAGTACATACTCGTAAGTTGTATTGTTTGCTGTACGAATGACATCAAGTGCTACTGTATTTGTGTTGCTGATCGCAATAGTGAGGTTCTCATGAGTGATCTCATACACATTACGTGAGACAAATGATGAACAAACAGATTTGCCAAGATGCTTGAGGCTAAACACCTTGATACTCGAATCAGCATAAAGATTACCTATACGCTCTGCTATGGCAGATTCAGTAGAGTCAGAAGTCAACGATATGAATTCTGAATAGTATGTTGAGAGATATTTAGCTACCGCCGAATCAGCACGAAGCTTTAATGATGTAAGATGAGCCAGTGCCATATCGACCAATTTCAACCGTAATCCTTCTTCCAATTCGACTTGAGTGATCAGATAAACAAGTACCCTCGGGCAAACAGCTGTAAATTGCTTAATAAAGGCTGCGCTTTGTGTTCCTGCAGAGAGATATGACTGTAAAAAACGCGTCTGGTTATTCCCAAGCTCCGCAAGGGAACGAACCATAATATCTGATCCATTGATATCAGTCACCAAAAGGTGGTCGAGGATGGCTATATTATACAATGCGGATTCTTTCAGTGAGCTTCTACCTCGCTCACGAACGACGGCATCAACATCATCTGGAGATAATTCAAAGTACTCATCCATCAGGCCTCTTTCAACATGATGAATGATAAAGTTAGTCGCTGCAGGACTTACTCGATCTCCATGAAAGGTTGACGTATATAAAGTGAAATTTCTGTTGAGGTATCCTGCGCAGACAAGCTGATAAGCTAAACCAGGTTTCAGGAGAGACTTCGCAATTGTATCGAAGGGCTGTTCAACCCCCTCATACATCACAATAAAATCAGGTCGTTTAATTAACTCATTAAGCTCAGCAGTTCTCAAGAATCTTATATCTTGCTGCTTATCCTCAATCTGTTCAGTTAAAAATCTGTGATCCTCTTCGTTCCAACTTTCAGCATCTAGAGGATCATCTAGAGCACCTGCGAGATTATTACGAGTGAATGATAGTGAAGTTTTATTGTAATAATTACTGTGCCATTGAAGTACGGCAGTATTAGAATCTGCCGCGACGAAACTAGCCCAGAAACTTGGTTGCTTAAGCTCATCCTTAGACAAGGCTTCTTGTTTAAAATTTAAAGAACCATTTTGCCACTGAGTGCCGATTGATTCTAGCGTCCGCTCTACATGTGCAATTAGCTTCTCACCTAATTTATTGTTGCGTCTTTCAGCACCAGTTCGCCGTGCGAGCTGTTGACGTAACTCTATACATTTCCTATCAAGTTTAGTTATGTTCGAATTTACAATTTCGCGACTATATTTGTAAAGAATATCAAGATTACTCTTGCCAAGCCGGATATACTCGAAGTCTGTCAAATGAGTACTTTTGTATAGCATCATCGCAAAAAGATCGGTTTCACTTAGCTGGAGCTGCTCACCGTCACCCGAAAAAATCCGACCACGAAAAACAATAAACTCGTTTCGAATGTTTTTTAGCAATCGCATGTCTGGGACATATTGTGCAGCTAAATCTAGCAGAGCAGGAGCTACGTCATGATCTATTTTCCCCAGCAGTTGTGTTGCTAGATTGCGAGCACTTCTGTGTGTGATAAATGGGACAACGGGAATAACCATGTCAAAGAATTTAGTACGGTTTGCTCGTGCGGACTCAACCAGTGCAGGATCATCGGTTGTAACTATACCCATCTCAAGCTTTCGACCTTCTGCTTCTAATCCAATCTGGTCGAAGATGCTGTCTTTAATGGCATAGATGAAACGAATTGAGTTTTTTATCTGAGGTGCGGTGTTAAGTAATGTATTTAACGCTCGGAGGGTTTCGAAAATATATGAGTCGTTGAAGCGATCAATATCCTCGAAGATCACAACATCATGTTCTGACACTTCAAAAAAGTAGACGATCTCATCAAGATACTGATCAAAGTATGAAACAGAATGGTCGTCAAGAGTCACGGTTGCCGAAGCAGCTGAAAACTGCTTGATGTGAAATTTCCCATAGAACCACCAGCGAACCAGAAGCGCAGCCCCCGCACCTAGCCCTAAAACTCCAGCGTGAGCCCAATCACCGACACCTTTTAACATTGTCAGCGAGGCAATAATCTGATTTGTCCATCCGGTCAGTAAGAAAATGATCGCAAAAACAAATCCAAGTACTATCGCCATCCCAATTTCTCGTGGCCATCGAAAGCGCTGAATACGTTGAAACCGCGAACCTGGCGTTTTACTTGGCTCTTCTCGGTAGAGTAACTGTTTGACGATTTCCTGCTGGATACGATTGGTCTGGGTAGTTGCCTGTTTTGGCACAGATTCGTCGAGTTGTGACATTTCTATTGGAGCAAGGGTCGACAACGATAGCTCAACCACTCGGTCTTTCTGTCTGCGAGCAACCTCTCGCAGGATGCTACTTTTACCTACCCCATAATTACCAGACAAGGCTATATTCCGGATTTGCTCGTCAGCAAAAGCTGATTCAATTGCCGCAACATACTCACCATGTTCGGCCTCGAGGTATTCGGGCGTAAGAGGTACTAGATTCCAAGGTTCAGACGAAGTATTTTTTTGGCACACCATCATGTCGCACATTTTCTCCATTCAGGACATCACATTGTGCCACTCCCTATAGAGAAATACCCAAACCGATCGCATAAAATTTTGTTCTGGAGCAAAAATAAATTAACTACGCAATAGGCCGCAGATAAACATGAAGGTGCATCAGAATTAAAAAGACGCCCTAAGGCGTCTTTCTTATTTTCAGGATTAGGAGCAAACAGATTGGAGGTTATTCCCCCTCCCCGCCTTGCCCCACAACCCAATCAGATCGGGGTAATGGAGGTGATATGGGCATCCCCGTCCAGTGATTTGAAGATCTGTACCACGGCTTCGCCATGGATCGGCTGGGCGAGCGGCACAGTGCTCTTGCACTTGAAGCGGTAGTTGGTACCAGCCACCACCTGGGTGGAGACTTCAAAGGGGGTGTACTGTACCCCGACAAATCCTTTCATCGCCTGGTTGAACACTGCCTGATCTTCGGCGGTCAGCTTGTGATATGCGGTCCATCCACCTACCAACACTGCTTGTTCTGACATATCAAACTCTCCGTGCTCTATGATCCCGACTCGTTTGGCCGATCGGGCTGCGCCCCGTTGATTAAAGTGGTTTCCAGTCTCCACCGGGAGCCGCTGCCGGTAGGCTCGCTGACTCCCCTTTGCCGCATCTCGGCCCTGTTGCCGCCCGCCTTGTCTGATAAGGCTTGCTGGCGCCGTATCATCAGGGGCCGGTCGCAATGGGCATGAAAGAGCCTAGTGCCGATGCCAAAAATCGCCTCCTGTTAGATGTGACAGGGGCGCGCCCGGGCAAAGCTGCTAGCGGGCAGAAAATTGCGGCGCAAACGATTGTAAAAAGAAAAGACGCCGCAAGGGCGTCTTTTTTGCATTTTTATGCTCGATGGGCAGAAGGGCGCGCGCCGCTTATTCCCATTCGATGGTTGCGGGCGGCTTGCCGGAGACGTCGTACACCACGCGGGAGATACCGTTGATCTCGTTGATGATGCGGTTCGATACGTGACCGAGGAAGTCGTACGGCAGGTGAGCCCAGTGGGCGGTCATGAAGTCGATGGTTTCGACGGCACGCAGGGCAATGACCCAGTCATATTTGCGACCATCGCCCATCACGCCAACGGAGCGCACCGGCAGGAACACGGCGAACGCCTGGCTGACCTGGTTGTAGAGGTCGGCTTTGCGCAGCTCTTCGATAAAGACCGCATCGGCGCGGCGCAGAATATCGCAGTACTCTTTCTTCACTTCGCCAAGGACGCGCACGCCCAGACCCGGGCCCGGGAACGGGTGACGGTAGAGCATGTCGTAAGGCAGACCCAGCTCGAGGCCGACGCGGCGCACTTCGTCTTTGAACAGCTCGCGCAGCGGTTCGACCAGACCCATCTTCATCTCTTCCGGCAGGCCGCCGACGTTGTGGTGAGACTTGATGACGTGGGCTTTACCGGTCTTGCTGGCGGCAGATTCGATAACGTCCGGATAGATGGTGCCTTGCGCCAGCCACTTGGCGTTTTTCAGCTTTTTCGCTTCATCATCAAACACTTCGACGAAGACGCGGCCGATGATCTTGCGCTTGGCTTCCGGCTCGTCAACACCGGCCAGCGCGGAGAGGAAGCGCTCTTCGGCATCGACCTTGACGATGTTCAGACCAAAGTGATCGCCAAACATCTCCATCACCTGGGTGCCTTCGTTCAGGCGCAGCAGGCCGTTGTCGACGAAGACGCAGGTCAGGCGATCGCCGATGGCGCGGTGTACCAGCATGGCGACCACTGAGGAGTCGACCCCACCGGAGAGGCCGAGGATCACTTCATCGTCACCCACCTGCTCGCGGATGCGGGCAACGGCGTCGTCGATGATGGTGGCCGGCGTCCAGAGGCACTCGCAGCCGCAGATGTCTTTGACGAAGTGCTCCAGCATGCGGGCACCCTGACGGGTGTGGGTCACTTCCGGGTGGAACTGCACGCCGTAGAAACGCTTGGCTTCGTTGGCCATGGCCGCGTGGGGGCAGGTCGGGGTCTGGGCGATGGTAGTGAAGTCGGCCGGAATGGTGGTGACCTTGTCACCGTGGCTCATCCAGACATCCAGCAGGGCATTGCCGTTGTCGGCGATGGCATCTTCGATGTTGCGCAAGAGGGCGCTGCTCTTGCCAGCTTCGCCGAGCACTTCCACCTTGGCGTAACCGAATTCACGCTCGGTGGAGGATTGCACCTTGCCACCCAGCTGCTCGGCCATGGTCTGCATGCCGTAGCAGATGCCGAACACAGGGACACCGGCGTTGAATACATACTCGGGGGCGCGCGGGCTGCCCGCTTCGGTGACGGACTCGGGGCCACCGGAGAGGATGATACCGCTCGGATTGAATTCGCGGATCTGCTCTTCGGTTACGTCCCAGGCCCACAGTTCGCAGTAAACGCCGATTTCGCGCACGCGGCGGGCGATCAGCTGGGTGTACTGGGAACCGAAGTCGAGGATAAGGATACGGTGCTGGTGAATGTCTTTAGTCATTTTATTCCTGCATCAGGCTGATGTTGTCACAAAGGGCACGGGATAAAAAAAGGGTGGAAAAACGGGGCGCAGGGCCCCGTTTTATCAGCCCATCCGATAGTTGGGGGCTTCTTTGGTAATGGTCACATCGTGGACGTGGGACTCTTTCATCCCGGCGCCGGAGATGCGCACGAATTCAGCTTTGGTGCGCATGTCGTCGATGGTGGCGCTGCCGGTCAGGCCCATGGAGGAGCGCAGGCCGCCCATCTGCTGGTGGATGATCTCTTTGAGGCGACCCTTGTACGGCACGCGACCTTCGATACCTTCCGGTACCAGCTTGTCGGCGGCATTGTCGGTCTGGAAGTAGCGATCGCTGGAGCCTTTGGACATAGCGCCCAGAGAACCCATACCACGGTAGGATTTGAAGGAGCGACCCTGATAGAGCTCGATCTCGCCCGGCGCTTCTTCAGTACCGGCGAACATGGAGCCGACCATGACGCAGCTGGCGCCCGCGGCAATGGCCTTGGCGATGTCGCCGGAGAAGCGGATGCCGCCATCGGCAATCACCGGAATACCGGTGCCTTCCAGCGCATCAACGGCGTCGGAGATGGCAGTGATCTGGGGCACACCCACGCCGGTCACGATACGGGTAGTACAGATGGAGCCCGGGCCGATACCGACCTTGACGGCGTTGACACCAGCAGCAGCCAGCGCCTTGGCGCCCGCGGCGGTCGCGACGTTGCCACCGATGATCTGCAGATCCGGATAGGCGTCACGAGTGGCCTTGATACGATCCAGCACGCCCTGGGAGTGGCCGTGGGAGGAGTCGATCAGCAGCACGTCTACACCGGCTTCTACCAGCGCAGCGACGCGCTCTTCGTTGCCGGCACCGGCACCAACCGCAGCACCGACCCGCAGACGACCCTTGTCATCTTTACAGGCGTGGGGCTTGCGCTCGGCTTTCTGGAAATCTTTAACGGTGATCATGCCCTTGAGTTTGAAGTCGCCGTTCACCACCAGCACTTTTTCGATACGGTGCTTTTGCATCAGGGCAACCACCTCTTCGCGAGGGGCCCCTTCACGCACGGTGACCAGACGATCTTTCTGGGTCATGATCTGTTCAACGGTCTGGGAGAGGTCAATCACGAAGCGCACGTCACGGCCGGTGATGATACCGACCAGCTGATTGCCGTCAGTCACCACGGGGTAACCGGCGAAGCCATTCTTGTGGCTCAGCTCCTTGATTTGGGCGATGGTCATGTCAGGGCGCACGGTGACGGGGTCGGTGACCACGCCGCTCTCGTACTTCTTGACCTTGCGCACTTCAGCAGCCTGCTGCTCGATGGACATGTTCTTGTGGATAAAGCCGATACCGCCTTCCTGGGCCAGTGCGATAGCCAGACGGGCTTCGGTCACTGTATCCATGGCAGCGGAGATCATCGGGATGTTCAAGCTGATGGCGGAGGTCAACTTGGTACGCAGATCGGCAGTATTGGGAAGAACTTCGGAGTGGGCGGGAACCAACAGTACATCGTCGAAGGTTAACGCTTCTTTGGCAATCCTGAGCATGGCAATATCTCACCGTTGAGGAAGTGGGGGTGTAAAATATTGCCGACGAAGTTTACTCACGCATTGGTCACTGGTAAAGAAGTTTTTTGAATTTTTTATGGCATAGCCCTCTTTTAGGCGGCCAAAACGCCAAAAAACCAAGATTATCAGTACGAAAAGCGCCATTTCGGGGCAAAAGAGTTGGCTAAGTGGTATTTTATGCACCCTGCCCGTTTGCCAGATGCCCCTCTCAGAGCGGTCAGAATGGCTCCCCTCGCCTTACCTATCCCACCAAAAAGAGCGTCAAATCGCTTGTTTTTTGAGCGTTTTTTTCTTGTTCGAATCGCGCCTCGCATGGCACATATTTCCTATTCGGGTACGGTTTTGCCACCGCAGCAGCACCTAAAAACAACAACTATTTTCGCCATTGTCATACCTATGAGACAACATACAGGCCATTTGTTGCACAGGTGAAAAATTAGTGGTGCAAAACATCATGAGCTCCGTATGATTACTCACATATGCCGTGGTTACGAACCCACCGCACCAATAGCTGAAGCTTGTTTTCATAAGGGGTTACCTCAGCGCCATAATCTAGCAACAAATCAACATTTTAATTTTTTTAAAACCCCAACACGGAGTTGAAATGTCTCGTAAGAAATCAATCATAAATCTGTTTGTCGCAGCATCATTCATTATCTCACCCTATTTATCTCATGCCGCCAGTTTTGATTGTAAGAAAGCAAAAACATCAAATGAAAAGTTGATATGTATGACGCCTGAGCTGAGTAAATTAGATGAAGAACTTGCCAAAACATATCTACTCTCACTCAAAAATAGCGCAGATAATGATATTATAAAAAAATCACAACGAGCTTGGCTGAAACAGATTAAGAAAGAGTGCTCATCTGCTGACTGTCTCATAAAAAATTATCGGATCAGACTGGAAACACTGAAAAATTGGGAAAAGAGCATCCCTGCCGATACAACAATGATTGGTACGCATTATCTCTCGCATTCAGTACCAATAATAAGTAACTCGACAAAGGAAGGATATTACTTGATTGATGCTAAAAATTACATATCAATTGAAGCGAGAGACAATATAACCATATCTTTCTCCATATTAACATTTAATACAAACGGGCATATTTGTGATATTAATGGCATAGCCAAACTTGTTGGAAATGAATACCAATATATACCCTCATCGGATACAGATGAACTAGATAAAGCATGTTCGTTACGCATAGTTAATCGGGCTGGCAGTATCTTGATACTCGACCCTGATATGAAATGCCGGGAATATTCCTGCGGTATGAGAGCCGGCCTTGATGGCACCGTTTTTCCTAAAAATTTGTCGATGACAACAGGCTGTGACCGTGGATACTGAATGTCTTCATGCGTGGCAAGTTATATATGGCCTGAATACCCGTAACGCATCACTTCCAGATAGAGGCTCGGCACCTGCCCCGCACTGGGGTAAGATAGTGTCCATCGTTTTATCCCGGCCCCGCCGGGGCAGACCACAGGTACGCCATTGAACCGATTTACCCCATCCAGTGCGGCGAACGGCCGCGAGCAGCAGGTCTTTACCGTCACCCGCCTCAACAGCGCCGTGCGCATGATCCTGGAGCAGGATCTGGGGCTGGTGTGGCTGACCGGCGAGCTCTCCAATCTGGCGATGCCAAGCTCCGGTCACTGGTACTTCTCCCTCAAGGACATGTCGGCGCAGGTACGCTGCGCCATGTTCAAGGGCAACAACCGGCGGGTGGCCTTCCGCCCGCAGGATGGCATGCAGGTGCTGGTGCAGGCGCGGGTCTCCCTCTATGAGCCGCGCGGCGACTACCAGCTGATCATCGAGTCGATGCAGCCGGCGGGCGACGGCGTATTGGCGCTGCGTTTTGAAGAGCTCAAGCGCCGCCTCGGCGCCGAGGGGCTGTTTGACGAAAGCCGCAAGCGGCCGCTGCCCCGTGAACCGCGGGCGGTGGGCCTTATCACCTCCGCCACCGGCGCCGCCCTGCACGATATGCTGACGGTGCTTAAACGGCGCGCGCCGGATCTGCCGGTCTTTATCTACCCGACTCAGGTACAGGGGAGCGCCGCCATCAGCCAGATCGTCGCGGCGATCGCCAAAGCGAACCAGCGTGCCGAGGTGGATGTGCTTATCGTCGGGCGCGGCGGCGGCTCGCTCGAAGATCTCTGGTGCTTCAACGAAGAGGCGGTGGCGCGTGCCATTGCCCACTCAGCCATACCGGTGGTGAGCGCAGTGGGCCACGAGGTGGATGTCACCATCAGCGACTTTGCCGCCGACTTGCGCGCCCCTACCCCGTCGGCCGCCGCCGAGCTGGTGGCGCCGGATCAGAGCGCCCGCGCCCAGCGTCTCGTTCACCTCAAGCAGCGACTGCTGCAGGCGATGAACCGCCAGCAGACCGCTGCCCGCCACGATTTCATCCTGCTGCAAAAGCGGCTCGATCATCAGGATCCGAAACGGCGACTGGAGCAGCAGTCCCAGCGCCTCGACGAGCTCTCCACCCGTTTGCAGCAGCTATTGCGCCAGCGGCTGCATCAGGGTGAGCGGCGCCTCGCCAACCTTGAGCTGCGCCTGCAGGGCAAGAGCCCGGAGCGCCTCTTGGCAGCTGGCAAGCGCCGCCACCAGCTGGCCGAGGAGCGGCTCTATGCCCTGATTGCCAAGCGGCAAGACCTTGCCAGTCACCGCCTCGCCATGCTCACCACCCGTCTCGACGGGGTGAGCCCGCTCGCTACTCTGGGGCGCGGCTACTCCATCACCCGCACTGCGCGTGGCGAAGTCATCAGCCGCGCCGATCAGGTCAACAGTGGCGACCAGCTCATCACCACCCTGGCGCAAGGGAGCCTGCAGGTGCGGGTCGAGGAAGTTATCAAAGACTCAGCGCAGTAGATCAGCAGCATCAAACCACCAGCCAATCTGCTATTTAGCCCGGCATCGACCCGTTAATCGGTCAAACAAAAAGGCCACCACCGCAAACTCGGTGGTGGCCTTTTTTATCTCGGGTGCTGCCGCCCGCTCACCCCTTGGCGCGGCGAGCGACCAGGGTGAACTTGTAATCATCGCTCTTGAAGAAGTTGCGACTGAACTCGAACACGGTGCCATCTTGCAAGAAGCCGCGGGAGACCTTCTCGATAATGGGCTTGGCGGGATCGATACCGAGCGCCTCCACCACCTGCGCCGAGGGGAGCACCGGAATGATCTCCTGCTCGCTGCGGTCAATCACCAGCTGCTTCACCTCTTCGATGTAGTGGTACTTGGAGCCCTGCATCACCGCATAGCTGAGATCGGGGAAGAGGGCGAGCGGCATCCAGGTCTCCTCCAGCGTCACCGCGATCTGGCGAATAAAGCGTACCCGCTTGACGTAATAGACCAGCGCCCCCTCCACCAGATTGAGCCGCTCGGCCAACTCACTGCTCGCCTTGATCACCTCGAAGGCGAGAATGTCGCTGTGGGTCTCGGCCGCCGGATCGGTCACCTTCTCATAGAGGCTGGTGAGCTGATAGATGTCGTAGTTCACCTTCTCCTGCCGCACATAGCTGCCGCTGCCCTGAATGCTCTCGATGACGTTGAGTTCGGTCAGCTGCTTGAGGGCCTGACGCACCGTTACCCGGCTCACCCCGAACTGCTCGCGCAGCTCGGCTTCGGTGGGCAGGGCATCGCCGGGGGCCAGCTCCCCTTGCGCAATCCACTGCTGGATGGTGTCGGCTATCTGGCGATACATAGGTTTTTTCGACACGAAAGGCCACCTCGTCGGCTCTGCGCCATGATAAATGGAAGAGGCGTCATTCTACCCCAGTTACCCGGCAGACAAAACGGCTCAGCCTCCTTTGACCTAACAAATCACCTCGACCAAACAATACAAAAACAATACAAATAATGAATTGTATGATACCACTCACAAAAATCAGTCGGCCGGTTTGTTAGCATCGCAGTCACTTTCACCATGACGGCTTGCTGGCAAGCCAACCTGACAGAGGATCATCATGAATCTGACCAGTCTTACCGGCCCCCATCTCATCACGCTGCAAACCCGGTTTGCCGATCGGGATGCGGCCATTCATGCCCTGGCTGATCGGCTCGATCAGGCCGGCAAGCTGCACGACAAGGCCGCCTTTCTGGCTGCGGTCATGGCCCGCGAGGCGCAGGGCCCCACCGCCCTTGGCGAAGGGCTGGCGGTACCCCACGGCAAGTGCGATGCGGTGCGTGAAGCAGCCTTTGCCGTCGCGACCCTGAGCGAGGAGCTGGGCTGGGAGGGGATCGACGGCCCCGAGCCGGTCAACCTGATCTTCATGCTGGCGATCCCAACCGATCAGGCGGGCTCCACCCACATGCAACTGCTCACCACCCTCACCACCGCCCTGGTGGATGACGATACCCGCGAGGCAGTGCTGGCGGCCCAGAGTGCCGAGCAGCTGATGGCGCTGCTCGATGGTGAAGGGGATAGCGGCAAGCAACCAGCAAAAGAAGACAACTTAGATACAAATAAACCCACTGTGGTCTGTGTCACCGCCTGTCCGGCGGGGATCGCCCATACCTATATGGCCGCCGAGTATCTGGAAAAAGCGGGGCGCAAGCTGGGCATTCGGGTACTGGTCGAAAAGCAGGGTGCCAACGGCATTGAGGATCGCCTGCCGCAAGAGGCGCTCGATGCTGCGGTGGCCTGCATCTTCGCCGCCGAGGTGGCCATCAAGGAGCAGGAGCGTTTCGCCGGTATCCCCCGGATCGAGACGCCGGTGGCCGAGCCCATCCGCCATGCCGAGCGGATCCTGAATGACGCGCTGGAAGCGGCCAAGGCCGGTCGCACCGCCCCGACGCCCAACACCAGCCAGAGCGACGCGCAGACCGGCAAGAAGGTGAGCCTCAAGACCGAGCTCAAGCAGGCGCTGCTGAGCGGCATCTCCTTTGCCGTGCCGCTCATCGTGGCAGGCGGTACCGTGCTCGCCGTCTCTGTGCTGCTGGCCCAGATCTTCGGCCTGCAGCATCTGTTTGATACCGAGAACTCCTGGCTCTGGATGTACCGCAAGCTGGGCGGTGGCATGCTGGGCACTCTGATGGTGCCGGTGCTGGCGGCCTATACCGCCTATTCGCTGGCGGACAAACCGGCGCTGGGCCCAGGCTTTGCAGCGGGACTGGCCGCCAACATGATTAGCTCCGGTTTTCTCGGCGGCGTGGTCGGTGGCCTTATCGCCGGTTACCTGATGCGCTGGGTCAAGCAGCATGTGCGCCTTAGCCCCAACTTCAACGGCTTTCTCACCTTTTACCTCTATCCGGTGATCGGCACCCTGGTGGCGGGCAGCCTGATGCTGTTTGTCATCGGTCAGCCGGTGGCCTGGCTCAACAACAGCCTCACCGAGTGGCTCAACGGCCTCTCCGGCACCAATGCGCTGGTGCTGGGCGCCCTGCTCGGCTTTATGTGCTCGTTTGACCTAGGTGGCCCGGTCAACAAGGCGGCCTACGCCTTCTGCCTCGGCGCCATGGCCAACGGGGTCTACGGCCCTTACGCCATCTTCGGCGCGGTCAAGATGGTCTCGGCCTTTACCGTCACCTTCTCCACCCTGCTGGCACCGCGCCTGTTCCAGACCTTCGAGATCGAGACCGGCAAATCCACCTGGCTGCTGGGGCTGGCTGGGATCACCGAGGGCGCCATTCCGATGGCCATCGAAGATCCGATCCGGGTGATCGGCTCCTTCCTCGCAGGCTCGGTGGTCACCGGCGCCATGGTGGGTGCCATGGGGATTGGTCTCTCCACCCCGGGGGCTGGCATCTTCTCCCTCTTCCTGCTCCACGATGGCGGCCACGGCGCCCTGATGGCTGCCGCCGTCTGGCTCGGAGCGGCGCTGGTGGGCACCCTTATCTCCACTGTGGTGCTGATCGGCTGGCGCCGTCACGCCATGCAGCGCGGCACCTATCAGGTGGTCGCTGCAGAGTAAGGCGCATCTTCACCACCGCTTTTTCAACAGACTATTTTTCCGCACGGCAGGCAAGGGCCGCCGTGCGTCAGCAAAGGATCATTGTCATGACAGTTTCACGAGTTCACATCACGCCACACATGCACTGGGATCGGGAGTGGTACTTCACCACCGAGGAGTCCCGCATCCTGCTGGTCAACAACATGGCGGAGATCCTGGCGCGGCTTGAGTCCGACCCCGACTACAAGTTCTATGTGCTGGACGGCCAGACCGCGGTGCTGGAGGATTACTTCGCCATCCAGCCCGAGAACAAGGCCCGGGTGAAGGCGCTGGTGGAAGCGGGCAAACTCATTATTGGCCCCTGGTACACCCAGACCGACACCATGCAGGTGAGCGGCGAGTCCATCCTGCGCAACCTGCTCTACGGGATGCGCGACTGCCTTAGCCTTGGCGAGCCGATGAAGATCGGTTACCTGCCCGACTCGTTCGGTATGTCCTCCCAGCTACCCCACATCTTCAACGGCTTCGGGATTGACCGGGCCATGTTCTGGCGCGGCTGCTCCGAGCGTCACGGCACCGACAAGACCGAGTTCCTCTGGCAGAGCAACGATGGCAGCGAGGTGACCGCCCAGGTCCTGCCGCTCGGCTACGCCATCGGCAAGTACCTGCCGGAAGATGAAGCGGGCCTGCGCAAGCGGCTCGAATCCTACTTCGAGGTGCTGGAGAAGGCCTCGGTAACCAAGGATATCCTGCTGCCCAACGGCCACGACCAGATGCCACTGCAACAGAACATCTTCGCCATCATCGACAAGCTGCGGGAGATCTACCCCCAGCGTGAATTCCACATGAGCCGCTTCGAGCAGGTCTTCGAGCGTATCGAGGCATGCCGCGACCAGCTGGCCCCCCTCAAGGGGGAGTTCAACGACGGCAAATACATGCGGGTACACCGCACCATCTCCTCCACCCGGATGGATATCAAGCTGGCTCACGCCGCCATCGAGAACAAGATCGTCAACATCCTCGAGCCGCTGGCGAGCATCGCCTGGGCGCTCGGCTTCGAGTACCACCACGGGCTTTTGGAGAAGATGTGGAAGGAGATCATGAAGAACCACGCCCATGACAGCATCGGCTGCTGCTGCAGCGACAAGGTGCATCAGGAGGTGATGACCCGCTTCATTCTGGCAGACGACATGGCCGAGAACCTGATCCGCTTCTACATGCGCAAGATTGTCGACAATATGCCGGTGGCGCTCTGCGAAGACGGCGTGCAGGTGGCCGACAAACTCTGCCTGTTCAACCTGATGCCCTTCCCCCGTCAGGAGGTGATCAACACCAGCATCCGCATTCGCGCCCAATCCTTTGCCCTGCGCGATGAAGCGGGCCAGCCGGTCCCCTACTTCATCCGCGCCAAGCGCGAGATTGACCCGGGACTGGTGGACCGACAGATCGTGCACTACGGCAACTACGACCCCTTTATGGAGTACGACATCCAGCTCTGTCATCCCCTGCCCGCCATGGGCTACTGCACTCTGCATATCGAGGGCAACCAGCCGGGACTGGAGCAACCGGTGACGGCCAGCGGCGAGCTGCTGGAGAACGATTTTTATCGCATAGCCCTCAATGACAACGGCACCCTGCAGATCCTGGATAAACTGCGCGGCACCACCTTTGATCAGGTGCTCACTCTCGAAGAGGGCTCCGATGATGGCGACGAGTATGACTACTCGCCATCGCGGGACGAGTGGCTGCGCTACTCCACCGAGTTTGCGGTGACCCGCGAGGTCACCCATCAGGCGTGGCAGAGCATCGCCACTCTCAAACTGCGTATGGCCTTGCCGGCCAACCTCGCCGAGCGGGCCAGCCGCCAGTGCAACGGTCACCTCGATGTCACCTGCCGTATCACGCTGGCGCACCAGAGCCCGCGTATCGATATCGAGCTGGAGCTCGACAATCAGGCCGATGATCATCGGGTGCGAGTGCTGATCCCCACCCCCTTCCCGAGCGACACCGTGGTCTCCGACAACCAGTTTGGCTGCATCACCCGCCCCACCCGCGACAGCGCCATGGCGAACTGGGAAGCGGAGGGGTGGAAAGAGGCCCCCATTCCGGTCTGGCAGCTGATGAACTTCGTCGCCCTGCAAGATGGCAAGCAGGGGCTGGCGGTGCTGAGTGACGGTCTGCGCGAGTTTGAAGTGATCGGTGAGCAGTGCGACACCCTGGCACTCACCCTGCTGCGCGGGGTCGGCGTACTCGGTAAAGAGGAGCTGCTGCTGCGCCCGGGTCGCCCCTCCGGCATCAAGCTGCCCACCCCGGACTCCCAGGTGCGTGGCAAGCTCAGCTGCCGTTTCAGCCTGCTGGCGTTTGCCGGTGATCACATCAGCGCCAACGTGATGCAGGCGGCGCGCAGCTACCTCACCCCGGTGCGCTGCTACAACAAGATCCCGTTCGATGCCATGAAGCTCAACAAAGCGAGCTTCACCACCCCGCTCCACTTCAGTCTGCTCGCCATGGATCCCTCCGGTCCGGTGCTGAGCGCCCTGAAAAAAGCCGAGGATGAAGAGGCGCTGGTGATCAGGGTCTACAACCCGAGCGAACAGGCGGTGCTGGAGGGAGGCAAGGTGACCAGCCAGCACACCTTGAGCGACTGGCAAGCGGTGCGGATGGATGAACAACCCCTGCCTCTTGAACTGGCCGCTGGCGAGTTTGGCGATCTGGCGCCCTGCCACTCCCGCAGCGTGCGCTTTCGGGTGGCTCACGGCTAACCGCCGGTAACACCCACAGGTAGCAACAGGCGGGGAAGAGTCATCCCCTCCCCGCCTGTTTATCCCTTCAGCTGGCCTGCCCCGCTTGATAAAGGCATAAAAAATCCCCGCCGATTGGCGGGGATTTTTTATTGGGTTCTTCTTCATCCCGCGAGCGGGAGATCGCGCTTAGCTGGCCTTGCGCAGGATCTGCTCAAGGTAGTCGGCGAAGCGGTGACCGTGATGCTCCAGCAGTTTCGGGAACATGGAGATGGAGGTCATGCCCGGGAAAGTGTTGATTTCATTCAGCAGGATCTCCCCCTCCTCGGTCAGGAAGAAGTCGATGCGCGAGAGGTGAGTCAGTTTCAGCTGACGGAACGCCTTGAGGGCGTACTCGTGGATCGCATCGGCCTGCGCCTCGGTCAACCCCTCGGCACGCAGTGCCGTCTCGGTATGGCTGGCGCTGCTGTACTTCTCTTCATAGGTGTAGAACTTGTCCTGCGGCACGCAGATCTCGCCCGGATAGGTAGCCACCAGCTCGTCACCATACTGGTAAACCGCCACTTCCAGCTCGCGCGGCTTGACCGCCTTCTCAATCAGTACCTGTTCGGAGTAACCAAAGGCATCGGCAATGCCTTTTACCAGATCCGCTTCGTTGCTGGCGGAGTAGCAGCCAACGGAAGAGCCTTGGGAAGCAGCCTTGATAAAGACCTTGCCCCACTTGGCCAGCGCAGCTTTGGCCTCGGCGAGCGCCGCCTCATTTTGCTCGGTCAGGAACAGGTACGGGGTGTTGGGAATACCGATAGCGGAGAGCCACAGCTTGGTGCTGATCTTGTTGAAGCAGATCTTGCTCGCCTCGGCATCGCAACCGAGATAAGGCAATCCGGCCAGCTCGAGGAAGGATTGCAGATCGCCGGTCTCACCCGGGTAGCCGTGGATGCAGGGCACCACGTAATCCACCGGACGGGCCACGCTGTCAAACGAAAGCAGCTTGTCGAGCCCCAGCTTGCACTCGCGGCCATCGGCACTGAGCCAGCGATCGGCGAACATCTCGACGCGGGTCACTTCGACACCGGGCAGAAGGCCCAGTTGTTGCTCGAGGAAATTGGCGCTGCGCAGAGAGACTTCGTGCTCGGAGCCACCGCCGCCGCACAGCAGCAAGACATGCATGTTCTTCATTAGATGTGATCCCTTGGGAAAAGCGGCCTCGTCATGACCATTTGATAAGCCAACCACCATAAAAACCGGACGAAGCCAGATACGAACATAAGTGCGCGCCAGTGTAGCAAGGGAGATCAACCCTTGTCAGCTGATGGGAGACCCATGACCCCACTTCTTGCAGTGAAAAGTCTCCCCTGTGTCAAAATCGGGACACATTGCCCCTCAGCGCGGGGGATCGACCCTTCCCATGCCGTTGCCATTGACCCGAAACCAGCCGGCAATGCTGTAGCGCTCGCGATTGGCAGGCAGCACCTCATGGGGAAACTCCTCGGAGAGAAACATGACCAGCCGCCCCCCCTTGGGGCTGACATCCATCAGAAACTGCTCCTTGTCGTCATACATACGCAGCACTCCACCCGCTTCGGGCAGCCAGTCGTTGTTGAGGTAAAACACGGTGGTAAGACGGCGGTTGGAGCGACCGGCAAAGGCATCCCGATGGGGGGCGTAAAAATCCCCGCTGCGATAGCGGGCGAAGTGGGCCTCGTAGTCGAACAATCCCAGCATCAGCATCCGGTTGGCGGCAAGACGCAGGGACTCCATCCGGGCGAGGTAGTCGGCCACCGGCGCACCGAGAGAGGGCTCCAGCCAGTGGATCTGGTCACGGCGAATATCGGGATTGCCCTGGTGCAGGGCGTCACGGCCGATCCCGGCCGGTTGCCATTCGCCTGGCAAACAGGCTTTGAGGGCATCCACCTCGGCGGCGGTCAAAAAATCATCCACTATCACCCATCCCCGGGTGTAAATGGCATCCATGGCAGCTTGATAGTCCAAGATTGGCTCACAATGAGTGGAAAGAGGGCGCTTTGTAGCGACTTACCGGCAAAGTCACAAACCGGTTTACTTCTCTTGAGAAGTCCCAACATCAATACGCGAGTTGCTGCCCGCCTCCCCGCTTTTTATCGCCAGTTGTGATCCCGCTCCGCCAACAGGCGTATTGGCTGTCGAAACTGTGATGGCCCTTGCAATCGGGACGAGGAGGCGCCGCGGCCTCCTTGCGGTACCAAGAGCCAACCGATACCGTATCCGCATCGCCATGTTGCTGTTCATCCGGCGCTTGTCTCTGTCACCGACCGAACCACTCACGGCACAACCCGCGCATCACCCACGAAAGGATCTTCATATGCCTCTGCCCGATCTCACTTTGCAACGACTGGATGGTACCCCCTACCCGCTGACTCAACTGGCGGGCAAGGTAGTGCTGGTGGTCAATGTGGCCAGTCGCTGCGGCTTTACTCCCCAATATGAAGGGCTGGAAACGCTCTATCGGGAGCTCGGCCCCAAGGGGCTGGTGATTTTGGGCTTCCCCTGCAACCAGTTCGGTCAGCAGGAGCCGGGGGATGCGGACGAGATCGCCCGCTTCTGCTCCCTCGACTATCCGGTCACCTTCCCTATCATGGCCAAGTGCGATGTCAACGGTGAGCATGCCCATCCCTTCTACCAGTGGCTCAAGCAACAGAAACCGGGATTTCTTGGGCTGGAAAACGTCAAATGGAACTTCACCAAGTTCCTGATCGACCGTGATGGCAATGTGGTAGAGCGTTTCGCCCCCCAGGCCAAACCGGAGAGTCTGGCCGAGCAGATCCGCGAGATACTCTGACTCTCCTGAGCCGTTTTACGCCACTGCGTTGAACGATTGTGTGGCGGCCGGTGCGACAGCTACTGCGCAGCGGCCGCTCTTTTGCTATATTACGGCCCCACTATCTTTTCCATATCGTGGCTGGCCCCAACATGCTGGCTGCCCGTTGAGCCAAAGGCTCATCTCAGGAGTTTCTCTCGAACATGTCATTCAACGAACTGGGTCTGTCTCCGCATATTCTGCGGGCCGTCAAGGAGCTGGGTTACGAACAGCCAACCCCCATCCAGCAGCAAGCGATTCCGGCCATTCTGGCCGGTCAGGATGTGCTCGGCGGCGCTCAGACAGGCACAGGCAAAACGGCCGGTTTCACCCTGCCGATGTTGCAGCGTCTGCTGGCCAACCACGGTCGAGGCCGTCGTCAGGTGCGCGCACTGGTACTGACCCCGACCCGCGAACTGGCAGCCCAGGTGGGCGAGAGCATCATCAAGTATGCCCACCACCTGCCATTCAAGACTCTGATCGCCTATGGCGGTGTCAGCATCAAGCCCAATCTGGACGCCATCAAGCTGGGTGTGGACATTCTGGTCGCCACCCCGGGCCGTCTGCTGGATCTGCTGACCCAGGGCGCCCTGACCCTGAGCCAGCTGGAAGTGCTGGTGCTGGATGAAGCGGATCGCATGCTCGACATGGGCTTTATCGTCGACATCCGCCGCATCATGAAGGCGCTGCCTGCAGAGCGGCAAACCCTGCTCTTCTCTGCCACCTTCTCAAACGATATCAAGGCGCTGGCGGACGATCTGCTGAACGACCCCACCCTGATCGAGGTGGACCCCAGCAATACTGCCGCGGAGCAGGTGACCCAACGCATCATTCAGGTAGATCGGGAACGCCGCCGCGAGCTGCTCTCCCACATGATTGGCCGTGGCAACTGGCAGCGGGTGCTAGTCTTTGTTCGCACCAAGCAGATCGCCGACCGCCTCGCCCAGCAGATGCAAAAAGATGGTCTCAATACCGTGGCGATCCACGGTGACAAGAGCCAGGGTGCCCGCAACCGGGCACTGGCCGATTTTCGCAGTGGCGAGGTGCGGGTGCTGGTAGCGACCGATATCGCCGCCCGCGGTCTCGATATCGATCAACTGCCCTACGTGATCAACTTTGAACTGCCCCAGATGGCGGAGGATTACATCCACCGTATCGGCCGTACCGGCCGCGCCGGTCGTGGCGGCGAGGCCATCTCGCTGGTCAGTCAGGACGAGCTGGGTCAGCTCAAGGCGATCGAAGCCCTGATCGGCCAATCCCTGACCATGGAGATCCTGGAAGGGTATGAGCCAAGCGGCAAGCCGAGTCGCCAGACTCTGCCGGGCAGCAAGCCGGTGCAGAACCCGCCTCGGGCTCGTGGTCATGCCAACGCCAAGAGCAGCAATGCCAAGGGCAAGCAAGCCGCGGGCAAGGGCAAAGCCAAGGGTGACGCCAGCAAAAATCCCGCCCAGTCTCCTCAAAACAAGTCCCGCAAGCGGGAAGTGGTGGGCGAGGATATCGGCTTTGCGCCGATGCGCCGCCTGCCCAAGGCGCAGCGTGACAGCTATCAGGAGAGCAGCGACGAGTAAGCTCGCGCGACGCTAACTGCCAAGCCAAAAGAGGGAGCCTGCAAGGCTCCCTCTTTCGTTATGGATCGCACGGAGCCGGGCAAATGCTCCGTGCAAATGCTCCGCTCGGGCTCAAACCAGCGAATGGCGTACCGCGGCAGTACCATGGCTGAGCGGCGCAGAACCATCGAGCGGATTGAGCTGCAAGAACTCGAACAAGCCAGCCTGCATATTGACGTTCCAGAAGCGGCCGGCGAGGGTGAGTTGCAACCGTGCGTTCTCGATCTCGGCCAGCCCGTGCTGCTGCCAGGCGGCAAAAAGCGGCATCAGATGGGTCAGCAAAGGCGCTGGCAGACGATCCAGCGCCAGCACACCGCTGTCGAGGGCGCCACGCAGCAGACCGTCCATCCTTGCATTGGGATTGCGTCCCATCACCATCCCGGGCGCCCGCTTGCCACTGGCCAGCGCGTCATGCCAGGGGGCCAGATCCCGTCCATACATCAAACCGTGGCCAAGAATGCTGCCCCCCGCACCGGCGCCAAAGGGGAGGATCTCCGCACCGCGCTTGGCCATCTGGTTATAACGACTCTGCTCGGCCGGGCTGCGCCGCCAGTGACTGCAAGAGAGACGCTCCCAGCCGTGGGCTTCCAGTTGCGCCCCGCCATAGGCATACATGGCCGCCCGCTGCTGGCCATCGGCGAGCCAATCCAGGGTGCCCTTCTCCTGCGCCCGCTCCAGATTGGTGCCCTGCATGGCGATGAGCTGGTAGAGATCGACCCCGTGTACACCGCTCGCCATCACATCGCGGATATCCTGCTGCCACACGGCATCATCCTGACCGGGCAGACCAAAGATGAGATCCGCCACGATCACAGCCGCATCATCCCGGGTCAGCTCACCCAGACGGGTCAGCAAGGTCTCCCTGTCATCGAAACGGGCAGCCTGCTGACGCACCCGGGTATCAAAGCTCTGCACCCCGAACGAGAAGCGGTTGAAGCCCCCCGCCAACGCCACCTGCCATTTCTCATCATCAAAGCCGTTGAGGCGTCCCTCCAGCGTCACCTCGGCATCCGCCGCCAGAGGAAAACGGCGGATCACGGCGGCCAGCATGGCCAGCTCGTCGGCGCTCATATCAGTCGGCGTACCGCCCCCCACATAGACGGCTGAAAACGGCATGCTCTGCGCCAGCGGGGTGTCAGCCGCCTGCGCAAGGGAGGCGCAGAGGGCGTTGACATAACGGTTGATCCGCGCCGGGTTGGCACCATTTTCAAAGAAATTGCAGAAGCTGCAGCGCTTTCGGCAAAAAGGAATGTGGATGTAGAGGGCGCGCTCCTCAGCTTCACTCTCTCGCTGCCACCAGCTCTGCCAGCCAGCCTCATCCAGCGGGAAGGGGCGCATCCCTCCCCGACTGGCGTGAGCCGAGGTCTTGGCGCTAAAAGCAAACTTGAGGGGATCCGGCGTGGCAATACCGGTCATGGAAGGGGTCAGATTCATGATGGTCACTATTATCAGCAAATAACGACAATGATAACGATTATCGTTACTGGCAATTTGTTCTGGATCAACCCGAGGAGCAGCCCCCCTCCTGAAAGCCATTTTGGCAACCTGCATTACCGATCTGCTTAACAGATTATTTACTCAAGAGTGGTTATCGTGTGCCGATAGAGAACCATCTCCCGCCGTTTCTTCGTCTACGATCAAGATGATACGGGATCACATAACAACACCAAGCGCATGGAACTTGCCCAAAATGCATAACCTCTCCTTGAACTGGAAAATATTCCTCCCTCTTGCGCTGGTCATCAGCACCACCTTTGGCCTCTGCTTCGAACTCTCCGCATGGCTGCAACGGGATCTCGCTATCCGGCTGGCGGGCGAAAAAGTGGAAAGCGCCGCCAACACCTACATGGACCAGCTCAACGTCCTGATGATGACCGGTGGCATGGCCAACCGACAAATCGTGCAGACCAAGCTCAAGAGTGAAGCGGGCATCGTCGAGGCTCGCCTGATCCGCGCCCCTGCCGTCAGCAACCTGTTTGGCCCGGGTCACCCAGACCAGAAAGCGCAGGATCCCCTCGATGAGCGCGCTATCAATCAAGGCGAAGCCATTCTGGAGCAGCAGGGCAACCGGCTCACCCTGATCAAACCGTTCAAAGCCTACAAGGAGTATCGCGGCACCCAATGTCTCACCTGTCACCAGGTCAATGAAGGGACCGTAATGGGGGCAGTGCGGATCAGTTATGACCTCAGCCACACCTTCGGCGAGATCCGCCACAACAACCTTATCCTGAGCGGCAGCTTGGCCGCCGTCTTCAGCATCGGCTTCGGCTTGCTCTGGTGGGTATTGCAACGCTACGTGAAACACCCACTGCGCCAGTTGCAGCTCACCATGATTCGGATGGCCAAAGAGCGCGACCTCGCCCTCCCCCTGGTCAATCACAGCCGGGATGAACTGGGCCAGATGACCCGCGCAGTCAATGACATGGTGCAGGGATTCCGCCACAGCCTGCAGGAGGTGGAAGAGGCAACCCACCAGCTCTATCAGGAGTCAAACCAGATCCGTCAGGTGGCGACCCAGACCGAAAACTCGGCCCGCCAGCAAGAGGGGATGACCACCCAGGTCGCCGCCGCCGTCAGCGAGCTGGCCGCCAGCTCTCATGAGGTGCGCGAACATGCCCGCCATAGCGCCGAGCTCTCCGCACTCACCAATCAGGATGCTGCCAACACCAGCCGCCTAGCCCAGCACTCCATCACCGATATGGGCGAGATGTCGGCAGAGATTGATCGGGTGGATCAGGTGATCCAGCAACTCGACAGCCGCTGTCTTGCGGTTGACGGCGTACTCGAGGTGATCAAGGGGATTGCCGATCAGACCAACCTGCTGGCCCTCAACGCAGCCATTGAAGCAGCCCGGGCGGGCGAGCAAGGCCGTGGCTTTGCGGTAGTGGCCGATGAAGTGCGGGCCCTCTCCAATCGCAGTCGCGCCGCCAGCGAAGAGATCTCCCAGATGATCGCCGCCCTGCAAAATGAGGCCCAGAGCGCAGTTACGGTGATCGGGGATGCAAAAAGCAAAGCCGGTGAGAGCATCAGCAAAACCGAGGCGACCCTGGCCGCCATGCAGAACATCATCGAGCGCATTGCCCGCATCAACGACCTCAACGCCCAGATGGCGCAGTCGGCCGAAGAACAGGACAGGGTATGCCATGAGGTAGACAGCTCGGTGAGCGATATTCGCAACACCTCCAACGACACCCTGGGTCAAGCTCACGCCGCCAACCTCGCCAGCATCCAGTTGGTGGAGCAGTGTCAGAAACTGGAAGCACTACTGAAAACCTACCGCTGGTAATACCGCCAACTGCAACAAGCGCGACTCTCAGTCGCGCTTGTTATTGCACATGGTTTTTGATGAGCAGTATCAATCACTTCTCAATCCTCTGAGCACATAGCCTCAACAACCATCCCACCAGGGCTCCAGCAAGGTGAGCTGCTGGCGGTCAAGATCGAGTGCCACCTCAATGCCAAGCGGCAATGTCAGCATGGGGTGGGTATGGGCGCAGTCAAACTCCGCCAGAATGGGGAAGCTCGGCTCCCCCACCACCTCCAGCAGGATATCGAGGGGGCGCTTGCCGCTACCCTGATCGTTGAACAGCTCGTGCTTGCCAAGGATAAGCGCGCCGATCCGCTCAAACACCCCGCACAGCTTGAGATGGGCAAAGGAGCGCTCCAGCGTCTCGGCAGATTTCAGGCTGTCCTCCAGCAGCAAAATGTCACCGCGTTCGATGGCCGGCATATAGGGGGAACCCCAGATCCCCGCCATGGTGTTGAGGTTGCCGCCTATCAGCCGCCCCGCTACCCGACCAGTCCCCACCGAGATCAGCCGGTTGGGCTGGCACTGCTTGGCCCGGGTCTGATTTTCCCAATCGAGCCGTTCATCGCTCCACTTTGCCGGGGTGGGCAACGTGCAGGGAACGCCAGCCTCGTCGGCCAGCACAATCTGTAAAAAACTGGCCAGCGTCTCCTCCACCAGCGGCGGCAACTCGCCGAACGAGGCCACCAGCGCCGGGCCATAAAAGGTAACCAGGCCAGTTTGGGCGTGGATGCCGAGCAGCAGTGCCGTCACATCGGAGTAGCCGACGATGATCTTGGGATCGCGCTTGAGCGCCTCAAAATCGAGGTAGGGCAGCAGGGAGTTGGAGTTGCTGCCGCCAATCACCGACATGATGCAGCGCACTTCTGGGTCGCGAATAAGGGCGTTGAGCTCCTCGGCCCGCGCGGCGATGGAGCCGGATCGCCAGTGATCCTGCTGGCCGGTGAGGCTGCCCGCCTTGAGCCTAAAGCCCTGCCCCTCAAGAAAGGCTTTTGCGCGGGCAAAACGGTTGGGTGCCCAGGCGGTCGCCGCGCTGGAAGGGGAGAAAAAAGCGATGGTATCGCCACGTCGGAGCAGCGGGGGAACCAATAACGTCATGACACACTCATCCTTGCCAATATCCAGCCATCACAGAGTCGTTGAGACTCCTACACAACCCCTTTGATCACAACGGGTTTATCAGTGTCGTTTAGAAATACAAAACACTTGATTCATTATTAACAGATATTCTAAACACTATCCCCTTCCTAGAATGACCTCATTGCGATGGCCAACCCCGGTTGGTTGTCAGAACGGTCGGCCTGACAGCCCGGACGTTCTCTTTCCCACTTTTTCTCTCTGACTTATCAATGAGGTGCCTGTCATGAACAAAAACGCATCCCCCAGCGCATTGGTTGTAGAAGGCGGCGCCATGCGCGGCATATTTGCCAGCGGCGTGCTGGATGCGTTTATCGAGCATGACTATCGCCCCTTTGACTTCGCCATCGGCGTCTCGGCGGGGGCCACCAACTTGCTGGCTTATCTCGCCAGCCAGCATGGCCGTAGCCACGAGATCCTGACCAAACTGGCGTGCAGCCAGCAGTTTATGGATCCCCTGCGTTTTGCCAAGGGGGGCAATCTGGTGGATATCCACTGGCTGTGGAACACCAGCTGCAGCAAGTATCCTCTCGACATTCACGCCTACCGGGAGACCGGCATCCCCTTCTATGCGGTGGTGACCAATACCCTGACCGGCAAGGCGGAGTACATCCGGGTCAAGCCGGAGAACATGAACGAGGTGCTGCCCGCCAGCTGCGCCATTCCCCTCGCCTCCCACGAATACCCGGAAGTGCACGGGGTACCGATGACAGATGGCGGGGTAGCCGACTCCATCCCGGTGATCGAGGCCTACCGCCGCGGTGCCCGTCACCTGACGGTGATCCTCTCCGAGCCCCTTGGCTATCGGCTAAAGCCGATGCCCTTCCCCTGGATGATCCGCACCCTGCTCAAGACCCGTCCCGCGCTGGCACAGGCGCTGGAGCAGCGGGATCGCAGCTACAACGAGGCGCTCGATTTTATCGCCAATCCGCCGGAGGACTGCCAGATCGAGGTGATCGCCCCGGCTGACTACTTCCCCGTTTCCCGTTTTACCCGCGATATCAACAAGCTGGAGATGGGATACGTGATGGGCAAGTGCGCAGGCTATCAGGCCGCCCTGCTCAATTGATAAGGGTTTTACAGGCATGACCCGACCTGCCGCGACGCACGCGCCGCCAACACAATAACAATCGGGTCAGTTGAGCAACATGAGTCATAAAAACAGACCGTGGCGAGGCAAGCGCGGCCAGAACCGGTGCCAGACACCCTGACCGGCCCGCGCCTCATCCCTATGCCAGGGCATCTCACCCTCATACAAGGTGTTTATTTATGTCGTTTCTTCTCACCCATCCCGCGCTGGCGCAGCTGTTCGAGCGGCTGCTGCCCGATTACCGGATCATGGCGCCCGCGGCCGAATATCGAGGCGGCCGCTTCTCCGACACCGACAACGTCACCTACCACAGCATCCGCCATCCGGCCGATCTGGTGTGGCAGGAGAAGTCCCACTTCTCCCCGAAAGAAGTGGTGCTCCCCATCACCCAGACCCTGTTCCACTTCGACAATCTGGAGCTGCGCGAATCAAAGGTGGAGGCCAAGCCCACCCTGCTGTTCTTGCGCAGCTGCGATATCCACGCTCTGCGCAGGCTGGATCAGGTCTACCTGAAAAATGGCCAGAACAGCGACGTCTACTACGCCAGACTGCGCAGCAAGCTCAAGCTGGTGCTGCTGGAGTGCCGCGAGAGCTTCGAGAACTGCTTCTGCGTCTCCATGGGCAGCAACGAGACCCAGGACTACGCCGCCGCCATTCGTCTGAGCGATGAGGGTGCCCGTATCGAGGTAAAGGATCCCGAGCTGCTCGGCTACTTTGCCGAGCTGGGTGAATCCGATGACTTCACCCCGGAATTTGTCCAGAGCAACCCGGTCAAGGTACGCACCCCGGACAGCGTCTGTGACGACCCCCAGCGGATCCGCCAGATCCTCACCGCCCATCCGGTCTGGGCCGAGTACGACAGCCGCTGCATCGGCTGCGGCCGCTGTACCACCTCCTGCCCGACCTGCAGCTGCTACAGCGTGCACGACCTCACTTATGCCGAGAACCCCAAGCAGGGCGAGCGCCGTCGCCAGTGGGCCAGCTGTATGGTGGATGGCTTTAGCGACATGGCCGGTGGCCACGGTTTTCGCGCCAAACATGGCGAGCGCCTGCGTTATCGCGCCCTGCACAAGGTCAACGACTACAAGGCCCGTCAGGGAGAGGAGCACATGTGCGTCGGCTGCGGCCGCTGCGACGATCGCTGCCCTCACTACATCTCCTTTAGCAACATCATCAACAAGATGACCGATGTGGTCGAACAGACCATCGCAGCCGACAACGCGCAGGGGGCGAACTGATATGTGCCAGTGCCAGCAAACCGCAACAGCAGAACCGCAGCAGGACGTGGTCGAAAACCGCCTGCTGCCCAAGGCCTACACCATTCTGGCCATCGAGCGCCACACCGAACTTGAGTGGAACTTTCGAGTATCACGCGACTTTGATGTCCACTACGGCCAGTTTGTGGAGATCTCCCTGCCCACCGTGGGCGAAGCGCCCATCTCGGCCTCCGACTATGGCGATGGCTATGTGGATCTGTTGATCCGCAAGGTCGGCAAGGTAACCGATGCGCTGTTTGCCCTCGATGTGGGCGACAAGGTGTGGATGCGCGGCGTCCACGGCAACGGCTATCCGCTGGAGACCTATCGCAACCAGCACCTCATCGTGGTGGCGGGCGGCACCGGCGTAGCGCCGGTCAAGGGGCTGCTGCGCCGCTTCAGCAAACATCCGGAAGAGGTGAAATCCCTCGACATGATCCTCGGCTTCAAGAACGAGCAGGCGGTGCTCTATCGCCACGAGATGCCGCTCTGGGCCGAGCAGCAGAACCTTATCGTCACCCTGGACGAGGGCAAGGAGAGCGAGCAGTTTCGCATTGGCCGGGTCACCGACTACATCGACCAGCTGGATCTCGCTGACAAGGAGGATATCCAGGTGATCGTGGTCGGCCCCCCCATCATGATCCGCTTCGTGGTGCTCGCCTTCCTCGAGCGGGGTATCCCCAAGGATCGAATCTGGGTCGACTACGAACGCCGCATGGCCTGCGCCGTGGGCAAATGCGGCCACTGCCGGATGGGCGACACCTATATCTGCGTAGATGGACCGGTCTTTCGTTTTGACCAGGCCCAGCATCTGATCGACTGAGGGAGAACACCATGAGTCTCGATATCGACATCATCAAGGCCCGCGCCAAGAACGAATACCGCCTCTCCAAGGTGCGCGGCGAAGCGATGATCAGCGTACGCATTCCCGGCGGGATCATGCCCGCCCACCTGCTGGCGGTGGCCCAGCAGATCGCCGAACAGTACGGCAACGGCCTGATCCACCTCACCACCCGCCAGAAGCTGGCGATGCCCGGCATCAAATATCAGGACATGGACAAGGTCAACGCCGCCCTCGAACCCTTTATCAAGGAGATCGAGGTGGAGACCTGCGGCATCGAGGTAGAGGACACAACAGCCGGTTACCAGACCATCGGCGGGCGCAATATCGTCGCCTGTCAGGGCAACACCATCTGCCAGAAGGGCAATATCGACTGCACCGGGCTGGCTCAGCGGATGGAGAAACACCTCTACCCCAACCCCTATCACCTCAAGATGGTGATCGCCGGCTGCCCCAACGACTGCGCCAAGGCCAACATGGCCGACTTCGGCATCCTCGGCATCGCCAAGATCCACTTCAATGCCGAGCGCTGCATCGGCTGCGGCGCCTGCGTCAAGGCATGCAGCCACCACGCGGTGGATTGCCTCGCCATCAAGCATGGCAAGGCGGTGAAGGAGGAGAGCAAGTGTATCGGCTGTGGCGAGTGTGTGCTGGCCTGCCCGACCCTGGCCTGGCAGCGGGATCCCAAGCAGCTCTACATGGTCAAGCTGGGGGGGCGCACCAGCAAGAAGACCCCCCGTACCGGCAAGCTGTTCCTCAACTGGGTCACCGAAGAGGTGCTGCATGCGGTGATCAAGAACCTGTTCGAGTTCGAGGCCGAGATGCTGGATGGCAAGCCCATCTACCTGCACATGGGTCACCTTATCGACCGGGCCGGTTATCACAAGTTCAAGGAGCGGGTGCTGCGCGGCGTCACCCTCAACCCGGAAGCCATGGTCGCTGACCGCATCTTCTGGGCCGAAGATCAGTACGTCGCCAACATGCATGTCAAAGCGGTGCAATAGGAAAAACCTCGTTTGGGGAAGCGTGATCAAGTGGCCGACACCGGTGGGGATCTGTCGTTGGCCCGGGCGTAGATCACCCTTCCCCTTTTTTATTCCCGTCGGGGGATCTTTCCCCCGACCATCAGGGGTACGTCACGGCGTGCCCTGCTATCTCGCCCGGCGCGGCATTGCGAGCGGGCCAGCATCCGGAGCCTGTTATGGACTTTCTCCCTCTCTTCTGTCAGCTGCAACACAAGCCGGTGCTTATCGTCGGCGGTGGCGAAGTCGCTGTACGCAAGGCGCGCCTGCTGCTCGATGCCAAAGCCCGGGTGACCATCAATGCCCCCCATCTGGAACCCCAGCTGATGAGCTGGGCCGAGCAGGGAGTGCTGACCGTCTGCGCCGCCGACTTTCACCCCGAGCTGCTCGATGGCAAGTGGCTGGTGATCGCCGCCACCAACCAGCCCGAGGTCAACCAGCAGGTTTTCAACGAAGCGAATCGGCGCCAAATCTTCTGCAACGTGGTGGACTCTCCGGCCCACTGCAGCGCCATCATGCCCGCCATCATCGACCGCTCGCCGCTGATGGTGGCCATCTCCAGCGCAGGCGCGGCGCCGGTTCTAAGCCGCCAGCTGCGGGAAAAACTTGAAGCCATGCTGCCGCAACACCTCGGCCAACTCGCGGCGCTGGCGGGCAAGCTGCGCGAGCAGGTCAAACTCATTCCGGACAAGCTGGCCCGCCGCCGCTTCTGGGAGCGGCTCTTTAGCCATGAGCGACTGGCATGCCAGCTGGCCCGCGGCCAACAACAGGCCGCCGAGCAGAACGTCGCCGAGCTACTCGATGAGCAACCGCAGAGCAAGGGAAGCGTAACCCTGGTGGGCGCAGGCCCCGGCGATGCGGGCCTGCTTACCCTGAGCGGTCTGCAGCAGCTGCAGCAGGCGGATGTGGTGGTCTATGACCGGCTGGTGTCGCAGGAGGTGTTGGCGCTTGTTCGCCGGGATGCCGAGCGGATCTTTGTTGGCAAGGAGGCAGGACGCCACTGCGTACCCCAGCAGGCGATCAACCAGCTGTTGCTGGAACAAGCGCAGCTGGGCAAACAGGTGGTGCGGCTCAAGGGGGGCGATCCCTTTATCTTTGGCCGGGGTGGCGAGGAGCTGGAAACCCTGGCCGAGGCGGGCATCCCCTTCTCGGTGGTACCGGGCATCACCGCCGCATCGGGCTGCGCCGCCTACAGCGGCATTCCCCTCACCCACCGCGATCACGCCCAGCGGGTGCAGTTCATCACCGGCCACGACAAGGAGGGCAATATCGCCCAGGAGTGGTCGGCGCTGGCGGCCCCCCGCCAGACCCTGGTGTTCTACATGGGGCTGGCCCATGCCGCCCGCATTCAGGATGCGCTGCAAACCCACGGCATGCCCGGTCACACCCCGGTGGCGCTGGTGGAGCAAGGCACCCAGCTCAGTCAGCAAGTGGTGCGCGGCGAGCTGCAGCAGTTGGCCGAACTGGCCCGTCAGGTGAAGAGCCCGAGTCTCATCATCATCGGCTCGGTGGTCACTCTGGCCGACCAGCTCGACTGGTATGGCAACGGCAGAAATTGATCAATAAACGAGAAGGGCAGACAACCGGGTTGTCGGCCCTTGGGCAGCCGGCACTTTATCCGTGACCCTGCCTGCGACGGCAGTTGTCGGCAACCCTTGCTTGGCGCATCACACCAGCACGGCGGTGCCACTGATGCTGACCATCAGCATGCTGCCATTTTGCCCCACCACCTCGTAGTCGATATCGATACCGACCACCGCATTGGCACCAAGGGCGGCGGCACGCTCTTTCAGCTCATCGAAGGCGATGTCGCGGGCGCGAGCCAGCTCTTTTTCATAGGCGCCGGAGCGGCCGCCGATGATGTCGCGGATCCCGGCAAAGAGATCCTTGAAAATGTTGGCGCCGAGAATGGCTTCGCCAACCACGATACCGCGGTATTCACGAATGGTTTTGCCTTCCAGCGTGGGGGTTGTCGAGAGGATCATCTTGAACTCCTGTGAGTAGCAGAAGGCCCCAGACTACCCCAACTGCCAGCAAATCCCAACCGGGTGGTGTCCTGTACGACGCCGACCTTAAAAATCACGACAGCCAGATAAAAAAAACACCGCGCACGGGGCGCGGTGTTGATGGCAGAGGGTCTAGCCCGCGGCAACGCCGTTACGGGTTGTAGGAGACCACCGAGCCACTGAGGCCGGTCATCTGAGAGATCCGTCCCTGCATCCCCTGCAGTTTGGCCTTGGAGACATCCGGCCCGATAAAGACCCGGTTGAGCTGCCCCTGCACCGGTGTGCGCGGCGAGGTGTGGGCAGAGTAGCCCGCTGCACGCAGCTTGCTCACCAGCGCATTGACGCTGTCGACGTTCTTGAAGGCGCCAAGCTGGAGGATCCAGCTACCCTGCGCTGGCGCGGCAGCGGGTGCAGGTGTGGTCGGCTGATTCATCTTGCTTTCAATCAGATCGTCGAGGGACTTGATCTGACCAGCCTGCGGTTTGGCTGGCGTAGGAGCCTTGGCCACTTCAACCGGTTTGGCTGGTGTCGGCTTGGGTGCTGGCTTGGGCGGTTCGACCGGTTTTTTGGCCACCACTTCCGGCTTGGGCTGTGGCTTGGGTTGGGCATTCGGTTGCGACTGTACCGGTGCCGCAGGGGTTGTAGCCGGCTGTGCGCCGCTGCCCTGACCGGCGAGGGTCATGGGGTCCGCCACCTCTTCCACTTGCCACTGCTGGGCCGCAGAGGCCTGTTGCTGGCTGGCCAGATGATCGGCCGGCAAGGTGCTGGCTGCCGAGACCTGCAGCGCAGGCTTGGCAGGCTCCAGCTCGGGGCGCAGCGGGATCTTGGCAAAAGCCTCCTCCTTTTGCGCCAGCTTGTGACCATCCAGCAAGTCCGGCAGGAAAATAACAACCAGGGCCACCAGGATGACGGTGCCCACCAGACGGTTTTGAAACTTCGAGGCCAAGTTGAATCCTACCTTTACGTAACTCAATATGCGATTTGGCTCCCCGCCCGAGGGCTGGGGATCCGGGGTGTGGCCTAGACGGCGACACCCGCCAGAATGTCGGCGACAGTGTAAAACGAACCAAACACAATGACCATATCGTCCGGACTCGATGCGGCCAACGCTGCCTGATAAGCGGCGCTGACATCATCAAACTCCCTGGCAGGCTCCTTCCCCCCCCCCAGCGCGGCAGCCAGCTGCGTTGCGGTGGCGGCGCGCGGGCCGGTGAGACTGGCTAGATACCACTCGCCAATCAGGCCATCGAGTTCGGCAAGGGATCCCGCCATGTCCTTGTCTTTGAGCATGCCGACCACGGCGCGGCGCACACCCGAGCAGGGCATTTTGCGCAATTGCGCTGCCAGATAAGCTGCCGAATGGGGATTGTGGGCCACATCGACGATCACCAGCGGCGCGCTTTGCAGCTGCTGCATCCGGCCAGCCAGCCGGGCATTGGCCAGCCCGTCACGAATGGCAGACTCCGGCAGCGGCAAGCCGAGCGATTCCAGCGCCGCCAGCACAGTCACTGCATTCATCAGCGGCAGCGCCGGTTTGGGCAGATCCCGCCACTGGTTGAGGCCCAGATAATCCCAACCGCTCTCGCGCTCATCGCCACGAAAATCGATACCGACCTGACGCAGGTTGGCACCAAGACGCTGTGCTTCGCTCGCGATAGTCGCAGGTGGATTGGGCTCACCGCTGATGGCGGGTTTGCCGGCGCGATAGACCCCAGCCTTCTCCACCGCCACGGCTTCACGGGTATCACCCAGCCAGTCGCAGTGATCGAGGGCAATGGAGGTGATCATCGCCACATCGGACTCCACCACATTGGTGGCATCGAGCCGGCCACCCAACCCCACCTCCAGCAGCAGCACATCGGGCGCGGCGCGGCGGAACAACCACAGCCCAGCCAGCGTCGCGAACTCGAAGAAGGTAAGGGCAATTTCGCCGCGAGCCGCTTCCACCTCGGCAAAGGCGGCGCAGTGGTCGCTGTCGGGCAGCTCCTGCCCGTTGACCCGCACTCGCTCGGTAAAGTGCAGCAGATGGGGCGAGGAGTAAACGCCGACCTTATAGCCTGCGGCCATCAGAATGCTGGCCGCCATGGCACAGCTGGAGCCCTTGCCGTTGGTGCCCGCCACCGTGACCACCTTGAACGGCAGTTGGGTAAGCTCCATGCGGCGGGCAACGGCACCGACCCGATCCAGTCCCATGTCGATATTGACCGGATGGATCTGCTCCAAATAAGAAAGCCAGTCGACAAGCGACCGGCTTTGGGATTGTTGCATGTTTGAACTCATCTTCACTCTTCGATGACGTGAGTATTCAGCATTTTGGCGAGCAGGCTGGCCAGACGGTTACGCATGTCGCGACGATCGATAATCAGGTCGATGGCACCCTTCTCCAGCAGAAACTCGGAACGCTGGAAGCCTTCCGGCAGTTTCTCGCGTACGGTCTGCTCGATAACCCGAGGGCCGGCAAAACCGATGAGCGCCTTGGGCTCGCCCACGTTGATGTCACCCAGCATCGCCAGACTTGCGGAGACCCCCCCCATGGTGGGGTCGGTCAGTACAGAGATAAAGGGCAGGCCAGCCTTGGAGAGTCGGTCCAGCGCCGCACTGGTCTTGGCCATCTGCATCAGGGAGAAGAGGGCTTCCTGCATGCGGGCACCACCAGAAGTGGAGAAACAGACCAGACCGCGGCCCTCCTTGATGCACTCCTCGACGGCGCGCACGAAGCGGGCACCGACCACGGAGGACATGGAGCCACCGATAAAGGAGAACTCAAAGGAACAGGCGACAACCGGCACTCCTTTGAGGGTCCCTTTCATTACCACCAGCGCATCTTTTTCTCCTGTCGCTTTCTGGGCGGCAGACAAACGATCCTTGTAGCGCTTGGAATCCTTGAATTTCAGTACATCCTGCGGCTCCAGCTCGGCACCGATCTCGGTACGACCCTGCTCGTCGAGGAAACTCTCGAGACGGGCGCGAGCGCTGATGCGCATATGATGATCACACTTGGGGCACACTTCGAGGTTGCGCTCCAACTCTGCCCGGTAGAGCACCTGTTCACAAGCACTGCACTTGGTCCACACCCCTTCCGGAATGTTGTGACGACGGGGTGCAGTGATCTTGCTCTTGGGAAGAATCTTCTCAAGCCAGCTCATGGAATTCCTTAATGCTTTTGTGCCTGACAAAACGCATCGAGCCTAGATTGTTCAATGACTTAATAGCTCGATGGCAACAAATGACGGGTCATTAAACCACAATTTTTCGGGCGCAGTTACTAAAAACTGGTCGTACCCGGTGCCGAGTCCGGCAGCCACAGCGGGCCGAGCGGCAACTGCGGCAGAGCAAACTCGGCCGGGTAATCCACGTCGACCAGATAGAGGCCACCAGCCTTGGCGGTCGGCCCGGCCAGATTGCGATCCTTGGCCGCCAGCACCTCGGCAATCCACTCCACCGGTTTGAGCCCCTGCCCCACCAGCAGCAGGGACCCGGTGATATTGCGCACCATGTGGTGCAGGAAGGCATTGGCACGAATATCGAGCACGATGTAGGGCCCCTGACGACTGACGCACAGATGGGTCACATTGCGCCACGGGGTATTGGATTGGCAAGCGACGGCGCGAAAAGTGCTGAAGTCATGCTCCCCGATCAGGCTCTGGCCCGCCTGGTGCATCAACTCGGCATCAATGGTCTCGTGATAATGACTGACGCCACTGCCCAGGATCGCCGGACGGAAGTTGTGGTTGTAGATGACATAGCGGTAGCGACGAGCGGTGGCACTGAAGCGGGCGTGGAACGTGTCGTCCACCTCCTTGACCCAGCGCACGGCGATATCAGGCGGCAGGTTGGAGTTGAGCCCCAGGGTCCAGGCACCTTCGGCACGGTTCGCCTCGGTATCGAAGTGGATCACCTGGCCGGTCGCATGGACACCGGCATCGGTGCGTCCGGCACACTGGATGGAAACAGGGTGGTTGGCGATCCGGCTGATGGCCTTCTCCAACTCCTCCTGTACGCTGATCACTTCACGCTGACGCTGCCAGCCGAAATACCGGCTGCCGTCATATTCAATACCTAGGGCAATTCGCATGGATAAACTTGTCTTGTTGTGAAACGCAGTGAAAGAAACGGGGCGGATTATACGCGCTCAGCTAGAAAAGTCCCATAAAGCGCACAATTGGCTGGCATGCCTGGCCTCAACCCCATCAAACATCACCATAAAGAAGAGGGCAGCCCACTGGCTGCCCTCGTCATGCTTATCTCGTTATGGAAGGTGACTCACCCCAGCCGTTTGAGCAGTTTCTCAGCCTCGGCACGCTGATGATCAGTTCCCTGCGCTGCCGCCTCTTGCAGCAATTCGCGGGCGCTGTCCTTGTCATCAATCTCGAGGTAGGCGCGGGCCAGATCCAGCTTGGCTCCCACACCACCGTCGTCGGCATCCACGTCAAACCCGGTGGATTCCGGCAGCACCTCGGGGAAGCCATCGAGCCCCACATCCAGCGAGAAGCCCTGATAAGGCTCCTGCTCAGTGGTGCTGGCATCGGCATCGGCCAGCAGCTTGTCGATCTCGACGTAGCCGCTCTCCTGCGCTTGCTCACGCGGCTGCACATCTGCCGGATGAGACTCCACTTCGGTGAAGGCATCCTCAAAATCGGAGAGCGCCAGTTCATTGGGATCCCACTCCAGATCCAGCTCGGTCTCCTTGCCTTTGGTTGACTCAAGCCCCAACTCGGCCAACATATCATCAGCCGAACCATCCACGCTCAAGTCGATGGCATTGTTGCCCTCGCCCGCAGCCGGTTCATCCACCTCGTGTTCAAAATCACCCAGATCAAAACTGGCCAGATCATCAGCAGCCGAACTCTTGCTGCTTGCACTCAACTCCGGTTCCAGATCAGCCGAAAGATCCGCATCAAGCTCAGCAAACAGGGCTGCCTGCAGCTCCTCTTCACTCATGAGCTCATCAGCCCCCCTGGACTTGGGGTTGAACTCGCTGGCCAGATCCATGTCGGGTTCATTGGCCAACGCGACAGGCTCATCCAGCGAGAGATCGAGATCCGGAACCAGATCAGGGTCACTGCTGGTTGGCTGGGCAGCCATTCGCTCCGGCTCGAAACCTTGCAGATCTATCTCGCCATCGTCGCTGAAGACCAAGTCAACATCCGGCTTTTTAGCTGACGCATCGGGCTCGACCGGCATAAAACCATCAGGAGTGTTGAGATCCGGCATCGGGCGCACCGGCTCGTTATCAGTCAAATCGACGCTTAGCAGATCATCGAACTCGCTCTGCTCCTGATCCATCATCATGGCGGTGGACTCGGAGAGGCTCTTCTCCTGCTCCTCCAGCTCGCGACGAGCCCGAGCCCGCAGCCACAGGGTCACCAGCGCCAATACCAGCAGCACCGGCAACAAGATGATCATGGCGAGATTGAGCGGCGAGGAGAGTAGCTCCATCAGCCAGTGCTGCTTGGGTTCAGGCTCTGCCACCACGGGGGGGACAGGTCTGGCCTTCAACTCGGCTAGCTCTTTTTGCAGTGCTGTCTGATCCTGCAACTGGGCCTTGAGGGTCTCGACCTCTTCGGTCAGGGATTGCAGGCGCAGTTTGAGCCTGTGGTTCATCTCGGTCACCTGACCGAGCTGGGCGTTGGCATCTTCCAGTGCCAGCGCCATCTCGGTGGCCGGTTTGCCCACCGGTTTTTCAAGATCGGAAGGCAGAGGCGCCGGTGTGGTGTTTGCTGCGGCGCTCGTCGCCGGGACTGGGGCCACCGCCTCTTTTGACGCGGGCTCGCTCGCCTTGACAACATCTTTGGTTTCAGCAGACGGTTGCGGTGCTACAACAGGAGCAGGAATGGGGGCCGCTTTTGCCGCAGGCAACGGAGCTGGCGCGGTTTTCACCGGTTCGGCTTTGGCAGTCTCAACCTTCACGGGCTTGGCCGCCGGTTTGGCACCATGGGCCTGCTTCTCGGCGAGATACTTGGGACTCAGCCCCTTCCAGCTGGCGTTGTCACTGCGGAATCTGGCTCGCGCCTGAGCGTCGGTGATGACGCTCGCTTCGGCCACGGTCGGCAGCAAAATGCGGGATCCCACCAGAATGTGGTTGATGTTGCCATCGGCAAAACTGCGGGGGTTTTTCTCGTAGATCGCTACCATGGTCTGGTAGACGCTGACATTACTGGAGGGGCGGTATTTGCTCGCCAGACTCCAGAGGGTATCGGTTGGACGAACAGGGCCATAACTACCGGCATTGGCCGTGACCTGACGAACCACAGGCTGGGCGGTTGCACGTACCGGTTGCGCAACGGGTCTGGCGACCGGCTGCGCCAGCGGTTGGGTATTGACGGCGGGAGGTACGGGCTCGTCAGGGCCTTTTAGCTCGACAAAAAAAGGCTCCCGCGCCGAATCTTCAGCCTGGACGTTGCCCAGCAGACCCAATGCGAAAAGCGTTGCCAATGTTATGCGGGAATGTCCCATATTCGTTCCTTCGTATGACGGCCCTATCACATTGAAAAATCTGGATAGTTACCCCAAAACAGTCGGTTCAATATAAATCAGGCTCGCGTCGCAAGCCAGTAGTCCGACACATTTAGCACCCGACTTGACTCTGAGTGTAGGAAAAAACTTAATCAGTTGATATCGCAACAGAATCTTGATGTAACGGAGTGCGGCATGGGTCACACCCCGGTTTGATCACAGGCCGGATGCGCAGCACTCCCTGCTGCGCATCTGTGACATCTCTCCAGCCTTACAGATAGTCGCGAACCAGCAGCTCGGCAATCTGTACACTGTTGGTTGCCGCGCCCTTACGAACGTTATCGGCCACGATCCACATATTGATACCACTCGGATGAGAAATATCCTGGCGCACCCGACCGACCAGCACCTCATCCTTGCCGGTGGCATCACGCACCGGGGTCGGATAGTCCCCTTCGTCATCAAACAGGGTCACGCCCGGTGCATTGCGCAGCAGGTCCTTGACCTGTTCGGCATCGAGCGGCTGGTGCAGTTCGACATGTACCGCCTCGGCGTGGCCGTAGAAGACCGGCACCCGCACGCAAGTCGGATTCACGGCAATGCTGGCATCGCCGAGGATCTTCTGGGTCTCCCACACCATCTTCATCTCTTCACGGGTGTAGCCGTTGTCGGTGAAGTTGTCGATCTGCGGGATCAGGTTAAAGGCGATCTGCTGCGGATAGAGGGTCGGTTCTACCGGACGACCGTTGAGCAGATGAGCGGTCTGTCCCGCCAGCTCGCTGATCCCCTCTTTGCCCGAGCCGGACACGGATTGATAGGTGGCAACATTGATACGGGCAATGCCCACTTCGTCATGCAGCGGCTTCAAGGCCACCAACATCTGGATAGTGGAGCAATTGGGGTTGGCGATGATGTTGCGATTGCGAAAATCGGCCAGCGCATCCGGGTTCACTTCCGGGATCACCAGCGGGATATCTTCGTCATAGCGGAAGCAGGAGGTATTGTCGATAACGATGCAGCCGTGCTCGGCAGCAATCGGTGCCCACTTGGCAGATGCCTCGGCACCGGCGGAGAAGAGTGCGATCTGCACCTGGCTCCAGTCAAACTCCTCCACATCGAGGATCTCGAGGTTCTTGCCGCCAAAACGCACGGTATCACCGGCACTGCGGCTGGAAGCCAGCGGATAGAGGGTCGCTACCGGAAATTCGCGCTCTTCCAGGATCTCGATCATCGCCTGACCCACGGCGCCGCTGGCACCCAATACCGCTACGTTAAACTGCTGGCTCATTCTGTTCTCCTCTGATAATGCTGCAATGGCGCCGGCTGGCACCATGGTCGGCATACTCTCGCGCTGCGAGATGACGCTGCCTGATATAGCTGAGTTGGCGCAGCAGGATCTGCGCCAACTCAGTAAAAAATGGTTTCAGTATGGCCAGTACGGCTCACCTCTTCCCGTTATCTTCCAACAATTTGCCCCCTGTTCAGGAGCGTGACAGCGCAAATCCCAAGGCGCCGAGCGCCTGACAGGCAAAGGCCCCCTCAATCTGCAGGGAGGACAGTTCACGGCGCTCGGGATAGTGTTTGCGCTGCTCGTCAAAGCTGCCGGACTGGCCGAGTCGTACCCGAAAACGGGCATCATCGCGGCGCACGTCATAGACCAGATGCACCAGCTGCTTGATCAGCGCCTGATCCGGTATGCGGCCCGGCACCACTGCCTGCACATCGGGAGCTGGCAACAGCTGACTCAAATCCTGACGAGGCTCGCGCCCCAGCTGCTGGCAGAGCGCCTGATAGAGCATCCAGGTGCCACGCGCCTTCCCCTCCAGGCTGTAACCGGCGATATGAGGGGTGGCAATCTCGGTATGGGGCACCAGCGCTGCCAGTGGCTCGGGCTCGTTCTCCCACACATCCATCACCAGTCGCAACGGCGCATCGCTCAACTGGCGTGCCAGCAGGGCCCGGTTATCCCACACCTCACCGCGGGATGCGTTGATCAGGATCTGCCCGGCAGGACGGACAGCTATCTGTTCTGCATCCAGCAGATGGTAGGTGGCATCCGGCCCTTCACGGGTAATGGGTACGTGAAAGCTGACAATATCGGCGTCAAGAGCGGTCTGATAGTCGACAAAACCCGCATCCGGATTATCCCGCGCCTTGGGCGGATCACAGCGCAGCACCTTCATGCCGAGCGCTTGGGCCTTGCCAGCCACGCACTCACCGGTATTGCCCGCGCCAATCACCGCCAGCGTCATCGCCGAGAGGTCGAGCTCGTAACGCTCCGCCAGTACCAGCAGAGCCGAGAGTACATAATCCCCCACCGAGTACTTGTTGCAACCGGGGGCGCTGAAGAAGGGAATATTGCGACTTGCCAGCAGGGCCTTGTCCACATGGTCGGTGCCGATGGTGGCGGTGCCGACAAACCCGAGTTTGGGGCTGGTTGCCAGCAAATCGCCGTTGACGCGGGTGACCGAACGCACCAGCAGCACATCAGCATCCAGCAGATCGCTAGCCTGCATCTGCCGTCCGGGCAAGGCGACTACCTCGCCAAATTCGGCAAACAGCTCAACGGCATGGGGCATATTCTCATCAACGACTATCTTCATCGGGCTCTCTTTGGTCACAACCGCCACGGGGGCGCCATTCTAGCGCAAAGCCGCCCGAGATTTCAGCCTGTGATGCAATCGGCAGAGAATCGGCATCCATTGCGCGGTGACGGCTCGATCCGACTGTTCAAACAGAATATTTCGCTACAAATGTGTAAGCAGAGGTAACAAACCCTCGGCTCGGCTTGGTCTGTACATGCCCCGATGGCACAATGCCTCCTCATTTTGCGATAGCCCATACTAGCCATGCCGCCACACTCATCATCGCTCTCAGCCCCAGTCCCATCACTCACGCGCAGTCAGGTGCTCGGGTTTAGCGCCCTATTGATCCTGCCGCTGCTGTTGCTCACTACGCTGCCCTGGCAGCCTTTTCTGATCGACTCCCTGCATTCAGGCTGGTTATGGTGGTCATACGCCCTGACCCGCATGGTCGATATTCCCGGGATCGGGGTCAGTGGCGCCCTCTTGCTGCTACTGACCCGCTACAAACTCAAACTGGAGTGGGCCTCCTTCATTGCGCTGGGGTGTGCACTGGCGGCCCTGCTTGCCAGCGACTGGGTGATCAAGAGCCTGGTCAAACACCTGACCGAAGAGCCCAGACCCTACCTGCTCTGGCTGGAGAGTCAGGGGCTGATCCCGGCCATTAAAAGCTTCTACGCCAGTAGCGTCGATGTACGCAGTGAGCAGGTGCATGCGGCCAGTCAGTTGCTGGCCCTGCCAGAGTGGCTCGGCCACCACTGGCAAAAGGAGGTGAATTACGCCTTCCCCTCTGGCCACAGTATCGCCGCCATCAGCCTGGCCCAATTCTTTGGCCTCATCTGGCTGGCCCGCGCCCCCACGGGCGTCTGGCTACTGCCACTGTGGGCCCTGGGGGTTGGTCTGTCGCGCATGGTAATGGGGATGCACTGGCCGGTGGATGTGCTGGCCAGCGCCCTGCTTGGCACTGTCACGGCGCTGATCGCCGCCCGCTGGTGGCTGCACAGATATTGAATCCAGCGCCATCTTGCACAGGCTTCCTGCGTGGGATGGGAGGACAAGCCAACGCTTTTTTGCGATAATGCCGCCTCATTTTATCCCGACCGAGATCCCATGACCGACGCAGTTCATACCCTCAAGGGCCGTTTCCGTGGTTTTTACCCCGTCGTCATCGATGTTGAAACAGCCGGGTTCAACGCCAAGACCGATGCTTTGCTCGAAATCGCGGCTTACACCCTGAAAATGGATGAGCAGGGCTGGCTCGTTCCCGACCAGGTGTTCCACTTTCATGTCGAGCCCTTCGAAGGGGCCAATCTGGAAAAGGCCGCGCTGGAGTTCACCGGCATAGACCCCTACAACCCGTTGCGTGGCGCAGTCTCGGAAAAAGAGGCATTGACCGAGATCTTCAAGGGGATCCGCAAGGGGATGAAGGAACAGGATTGCGGCCGCGCCATCATAGTGGCCCACAACGCCACCTTCGATCACGGCTTCGTGATGGCCGCCGCCGAACGAGCAGGCCTCAAGCGCAATCCGTTCCACCCGTTTGCCACCTTCGACACCGCCGCCCTATCCGGGCTTGCGCTGGGTCAGACCGTGCTGGCCAAAGCGTGCCAGAGCGCCCGCATCCCGTTTGACAATAAAGAGGCGCACTCTGCCCTCTATGACACCGAGCGCACCACCGAGTTGTTCTGTCATATCGTCAACCGCTGGAAGAGCATGGGGGGCTGGCCGCCAGCGTATCCGGATGACGACACACCGGATACCCCTGCCGATGACGACGTGCAGACATAAACAAATGAAGGCTGCCACTGGCAGCCTTCGCTTTTTGCGAAACGGGTTTGAACGCACAGCGCACCGATAATCACTATCAACCGTTATGTATGCGATCTATGGAGACAAACAGGTCGGAAAGCCTCATGTTGATCAACCCGGCGCCACAAGCAGCAGTGATATGGCCGGCTTGACCGATTTTTTACTCGACATTTGTCACATTTTTCGCAAACTAACCCCCCTTCATATGACAGACAGCAATAACAAACTATAAGGAAATCAAATGAATCCTGTTGTTATCGCAGTCGGGCTGATGCTGGTGCTCAGTCTGCTGCGGATCAATGTGGTGGTCTCGCTGGCGCTGGGGGCCATTGCTGGCGGCCTGGTGGGCGGGCTATCGTTGACCGATACCCTCACCACCTTCAGCGGTGGCCTGGGCGGTGGCGCCGAGATTGCTCTCTCCTACGCCATGCTGGGCGCCTTTGCGGTTGCCATCTCCCGCTCCGGGATCACCGACCTGCTGGCCCGCAAGGTGATCAGCCAGTTGGGCAAGGATGCCAGCTCGACCCGCATCATGTGGGTTAAAACCCTGCTGCTCTCTTCCGTGCTGGCCGTGGCCATCTCGTCCCAGAACCTGATCCCGGTTCATATCGCCTTTATTCCCATTCTGATCCCGCCGCTGCTGCATGTAATGGCGCAGATGCAGATCGACCGTCGTCAGGTGGCCTGTGTCATCACCTTTGGCCTGACCGCCACCTATATGGTGCTGCCGGTCGGCTTTGGCGGCATCTTCCTGAACAACATTCTGGCCAAGAACCTGATCGATAACGGCGTGCCCATCACCACCAGCCAGATCCCGCTGGCGATGGCCATTCCGGTTGCCGGTATGGTACTGGGCCTGCTGATTGCGGTATTCATCAGCTATCGCAAACCGCGCCAGTACGATCTGGCCAAGATCCTGGATGCCGAGCCCGAAGCGGTCGAGCTCAACCTCACTCATATCTGGGTGGCCCTGCTGGCCATTGGTGTAGCACTGGGGCTGCAGTTGATGACCAACAGCATCGTACTGGGTGCGCTGGCCGGTTTTGTCATCTTCACCTGCGGCGGCGTCATCAAGTTTCGCGAAAGCCAGGATGCTTTCACCCAGGGGGTGCGCATGATGTCGCTGATCGGCTTCATCATGATCTCCGCCGCCGGTTTTGCCGCGGTGATGAAGGCAACCCACGGGGTCGACTCTCTGGTACAGGTGGTCGCCTCCGGCATCGGCCAGCACAAGGGGATCGCCGCCTTCCTGATGCTGCTGGTGGGCCTGCTCATCACCATGGGGATCGGCTCCTCCTTCTCCACCGTGCCCATCATCGCCACCATCTATGTGCCGCTCTGTCTGCAGCTCGGCTTCTCACCGATGGCGATCATCGCGCTGGTCGGTACCGCTGGCGCGCTGGGGGATGCGGGGTCACCGGCCTCCGACTCTACCCTGGGCCCGACATCCGGCCTCAACGCCGATGGCCAGCACGACCATATCTGGGACAGCGTGGTGCCCACCTTTATTCACTACAACATCCCGCTGGTGATCTTCGGCTGGATTGCAGCCATGGTGCTCTGATCGCCCCTCTGACATCGAGCCATATACTGCAAAATACGAAACAAGAAGGCGACCTGATGGTCGCCTTCTTGATGATGACGTCACCTAATCACCAGGATATGGTCCCGAGAGGAGAAGCTCTTTATTGTGCTTCATGGATTCCCGACTCTGGATGATTGCGCACTATAGTAGCCGCAGACTGTTTCGCTCTTAGTCAGTCTCTCGCCACTGATGCCATAACAACGTTTGCCTCTCCCCGCTTTGTGCGCGACACCCGCAGCCACATACCACGCCGATTAATTGCTCAGCGATTGGATATCATTTTGAAAAACTGATACTTAACTAGCTACACTAGCCATTATCAACATACAGGGACGTGTAAAAAATGAGCTTGATTGGCTTGGTGCTGGCGTTGATCGCCATCCTTGGCGGCAACATGATCGAGGGTGGTCACCCCAGTGCACTGCTCGATCTGCCCGCATTCCTCATCGTGATCGGCGGCACCATAGGCGCTGCGCTGACCCAGTTCCCCTTCTCTGTCGTCGGTAGCACCATGAAGCGTTTCAAATGGCTGCTCTCTCCCCTCAAACTCGACATGCTGGAACAGGCCCAGTTGCTGGAGACCCTGGCAGGCAATGCTCGCCGCAGCGGCATGCTGGCGCTGGAAGGGATGATCGAGGAGATCAAGGATCCCTTCCTGAAGAAAGGGGTGCAGATGATGGTCGATGGCTACGAGAAGAACAAAATCCACGAGGTGCTGGAGAACGAGATCGAATTTGAACAGGAAGATCTCGAACAGACGGTCAAATTCTATGAAGCCATGGGAGGCTACTGCCCGACCATGGGGATCGTCGGCGCGGTATTTGGCCTGATCCACGCCATGGGTCTGCTGGATGCCCCCGACAAGCTGGGTGGCGCCATCGCGGTGGCTTTTATCGCCACCATCTACGGGGTATCCGCCGCCAACCTGATCTTCTTGCCGTTCGGCAACCGCTACAAGGGGTTTGCCCACCAGATCCGCCACTACAAGGAGATGACTCTGACCGGCATTCTCTGCATCGTGGATGGCGAGTCCCAAGCACGCCTGCAAGTGACCCTCGAACCTTATCTGGGAGGCCATGGTGGCGAAAAAGAAAAAGGCTGAAGCGCCGGAGAACCACGAACGCTGGCTGGTCTCCTATGCCGACTTCATGACATTGCTGTTCGCCCTGTTTGTGGTGCTCTACTCCTTTGCCATGGCCAAGCAGTCCGAAACCCGAGTGCTTATCCAGGGCTTTATCGAGTCGCTGGGTAAAATCGGCCTCATCTCCCCGCCTGCCGGCTCACCCTTGATGCAGGGGGGCACAGGGATTCTTGAACCGGAATCGAAGACCACGCCAAGCAGCCCGAAAGAAGAGACTGTGCTGGAGAAAGATGCCCCCATGGCGGCATCGGATCCATTCAACGAGACCATAGGTGCCTCGGAAAAGCCGAGCGCCACCGAATCCTGGCCCCATAAGACCAAGGAGCAGGAGTGGGTGCAGGTGACCAAGCAGAAGCTTGAGCAACAGCTCAAGGCCCAGATTGAATCGAAGGATCTCGAGGTCGAGCAACTCGGCAGTCAATTGGTGATCCGCATCGGCGAGAAGGCGCTGTTCCCCTCCGATTCGGCGTTCCTGCAGCCCCAGTTCATCCCGCTGGTCAACAAGATCGCCGGCATTTTGGCCAACATCCCGGGGCAGGTAGTGGTCACCGGTCATACCGACAACTCCCAAGCGCCGGTGGAGCTCTATCGCAACAACTGGGAGCTCTCGGTGCTGCGGGCCTCTTCCATCGTGCAGACCATGCTGACCAATCCCCAGCTGGATGCCAGACGAGTCATCGCTCAGGGTGTTGCCGACACTCAACCCCGCTTTGCCAATGACACCCCCGAACATCGCCAGGCGAACCGCCGGGTCGATATCACCCTCTCCCAAGGCAAGGCAGCAGAAGAGTCACTGCAACTGCTCAAGCCCTGATCCCCCCGCTCCCGCTTCGCGCGGGAGCCTCTTTTTAAAAACAAATAACTCAATAATATCAACGCCATAAGATCTTAATGATAATGATTGCCATTTATTGCCAAGTGGTCAGGCCTCTGCAATAATGCCGCCCTTCAGGCTTAAATAAAAACAATTATCATTATGAACAAACTGCTTCAGGCATGGCCGGCACTCCTGTGTGCCTCCGCTGGCGCGGCCGGTCTTCCCCCTGTGGAGAAGGCGCGCAGCGACGACACCATCATTGTCACCGGGCAACGGGTACAACAGAAACTCTCCGATGTTTCCGGCTCCATTACCGTCATCACCCAGGAAGAGCTGGACCGTCAGGTCGCCAGCGAGCTGACTCATGTGTTTCGCAAGATCCCCGGTGTCTCGGTCACCGGCTCTGCCGGGCGACCGCAAAACATCAGCGTACGCGGCATCGGTGGCAACCGTATCCTGCTGATCAAGGATGGGGTGCGCGTCAGCGACGGCTTTGGCGCCGACAACATCAATGACAAGGTAGGTCGCTTCAACTTCGACCTTGATGACATCAAGCAGATTGAGGTGGCCAAGGGGGCCGGCTCCTCCTTGCATGGCTCCGATGCCATCGGCGGCACCGTGGTGATGAATACCAAGCAGCCGGAAGATTATCTGCAACAGCAGGATAGCTATCTGGCGGCCAAGACTCTCTACGGTGGCGACAGCAACAAGAAGAAGCTCAGCATGACAGGCGCGGTGCGGGCACTGGAGAGCGAACATCTGTTGCGCCTCTCCGGCTGGCGCGGCAACGAAACCGCCAACTTTGAGGAGAACCGCATTCCGGCTGATTTGGATGGCATGAGTGCCTCCACCAGCAGCCGCCTCCCCCTCAATGCCCATCACGCTCTGCGGCTGGAGCTGGACTACTACGAGGATCACGCCAAACGCCAGATGGGGCCCAAAGCGGTGCCCCAACCCGATGGCAGCTGGGACGTGGTCGGTTTTCAGGAAGATGGCGATCAGCGCACCCAGGGCGGCAAGTTCAGCTGGGAAGCCAGCGATCTGGGCATGATCGATACCCTCAACTGGAGCCTGTTTGGCAACCAGTCACGCAACGAGGCCAACCAGCGCCAGTTGCTGCGCAACGATGCCCTGAGCGGCTATCCCAGATATCGCAGCCAGCGCACCCTCTCCACATTCGAGGAGCTGCGCCTTGGCAGTGAGCTGGAGCTGCAGAGCAAGCTGAGCACCGGCTCGCTGGATCACACCTTCAGCTACGGTGTGGAGCTGGAGCAGGCCAACCACGAGCGGCCGGTCAGCAATCTGACCCTGGAAGATGGCATCACCACCCAGGAACAGAAAGCCCCCTTCAGCAAGGCCGAGACCCGCCGCGATGGTATCTGGCTGAGCGATGTGATCGATCTGGGCAACTGGCAGTTTACCCCGACCCTGCGCTTTGACCGCCAGCGCCTGCGCGCACCGGACAGCAATCTGGCCGAGAACCACAGCGATCACATCTCCCCCAGTGTGGCGGCCAGTTACCGCTTCAACGAAACATGGCGCAGCTGGCTCAGCTATGCCAACGGCTTCCGCGCTCCCGCTTACGATCAGGTTTACGGCAACATTCCTCACTACTTTGCCATGCCGCCGTTCGAGATCATTGCCAACCCCAACCTCAAGGAGGAGACCAGCCACAGTCTGGAGTGGGGAGTGAATGGCCAAAGCGACAACTGGAGCGTCAAACCGGCCGTTTTCTACAACCGCTACTACAACTTCATCGACTGGCGCCAGACCGGTTTTCGCCTCGATGACGGTGTCTTCCTGCGCCAGTATCGCAACGTTGCCAAAGCAGAAACCTGGGGCGCCGAGCTGGCCGCCAGCCTCTGGCTGAGCGACGAGTGGGAGCTTTCGACCAATCTGGCCTGGATGGATGGCAAGGATCACCGCGGTGAGCCGCTGCGCACCCAGACACCGCTGGAAGGCAACACCACCCTGCGCTGGCAACAGCTCGACTGGGGGGTTGAGCTCAGTGGCAACTATGCCGCCGCCATGACCAAAGTGCCCCAGTGCGCCAATGCGCAGACTGGCTACAACGGTGCCTGCCAGAGCAGCGCAGGCTGGTTCAGTCTGGACCTCACCGGCGACTGGCAGATCACCGAGGCGCTCAAGGTCAATGCCACCATCGGCAACCTGCTCGATACCCGCTACGTCCGCTATCAGGATGTGGCCGGACTCCCGGCTGGCAGCGACACCTCCCTCTACAGCCAGAGCGGCCGCTACCTGTCAGCCAGCCTCAGCTACCGTTTCGTGGGGATGTGATGAAGCATCATGCAATCATGGCAGCCCTGTTGGCCGCCCCGTTGGCGTGGGCGCAAGAGGCCCTGCCACCGCCGATCCCGTCCCAATCGCACCTGATTTCAGGCAATCCCGTACGCCAGGATCCCTACTTCTGGTTGCGGGACGAGAGCCGTAGCAACCCGGCCATTCTCGCCCTGCTCAAGCAGCAAAATCGCTGGAGCGAGCAGCAGCTCGCCGCGCAGCAGCCGCTGGAAGCAACCTTGCGCGCCGAGTTTACCCGCCATCCGGCGGGGGAATCTGTGCCAGACAACTGGCTTGTCCGCGGCGATCAGGCATGGCAGCTGCGCCCGGATGGCTCACTCTGGCAACGCCACGGGGGCAAGGTGCAGCAACGGCTTCCCACCAGAGCGGGTGAGGGCTATTACGAAGCGGGCGGCTGGGCCCTGAGCCCGGATAACCGCACACTGGCCATCGCCGAAGACAGGCGCGGCGATCTCGACTATCAGGTCACCCTGCTCGATCTCCAAAGCGGCAAGGCGCTGGCCAGTTTGGCACAGCGCAGCGCTGATCTCGCCTGGTCACAAGATGGTCGCACCCTCTACAGCATCGCCAACGAGCGCTACACCCTACGCCCCTGGCAGCTGCGCAGCTGGCAGGATGGCCAGGAGCAGACTCTCTATGAGGAGCAGGATCCCGCCTGGCTGCTCAGCCTCTATCGCACCACGGATGGCCAGCATCTGGTGTTGCAGGGCAACAACCACGACAGCTCGGAGCAATACCTGCTCGACTCGGGCAAGCCGCAGCAGGTCAAACCCCGCCAACGCGGGGTGGAATACTATCTGGACAGCCAATCCGGCTGGGTGATCAAGAGCAACCGGGAGGGGGCGTTTGCCCTCTACTCAGCCAGCACGCCGCTCGGTGAGTGGCAGCGCCTGTGGCCCGCCAAAGGGGAGGATCTCGGCGATCCCGAGAAATGGCGACTGTTTGATCGCCATCTGGTGGTGCAGTTTCGCCAGCAGGGGGAGGATTGGCTCGCCCTGCTCGATCGCAACGGCCATGAACGCCAGCGCCTGCCGCTGGCCAGTGGCGCCGGTACCGGCTGGCTGCAAGGAGAACATGACCCGGCCAGCGACCGTATTCTGGTGCGCAGTCAGGGCTTGAGCCAGCCCCCCGGCCAACGCTGGCTGGATTTGACCAGCGGCCAGTGGATCAACGACCAGCACACCGCAGACAATAAAGCATTGCCCTATCAGAGCAAGCGGCGCTGGATCACTTCTGCCGATGGCACCCGGGTGCCTGTCTCGCTGGTGTGGCGCAAAGATCTGGCCCCCCGTGCCGTGCTGCTCTATGGCTATGGCGCCTATGGCACGCCGATGCGCCCCTACTACCAGAAAGAGCTGTTAAGCCTGCTGGATCGGGGCTTTGTCTACGCCATCGCCCATGTGCGCGGCGGCGGCATGCTGGGGGAGCAGTGGACCCGCGACGGACGGGGCATACACAAGCAGAACGGCATCAGCGACTTTATTGCTGCCGGCAATACCCTGCGCCACTGGTCGCCCGACTCTGCTCCCCTGCCCCTGTTTGCCATGGGGGGCAGCGCGGGGGGCACGCTGGTTGCTGCGGCCCTCAACCAGCAACCGACGCTCTTTAGCGGCGCCGTGTTGCAGGTTCCCTTCGTCGATATGCTCGGCACCATGAGCGATCCCGCCCTCCCCTTGACCCGTCAGGAGTATCAGGAGTGGGGCAACCCGGCCAAGCCCACAGAGTATCAGGCGATGCGCCGCATCAGCCCCTACGACAACCTGCACCGCGCCCCCTACCCGCCCCTGCTGGTCACTACCGCCCTGCACGATAGCCAGGTCCCCTACTGGGAGCCGGTCAAGTGGCTGGCTCGCCTGCGGGAGCACAGCACGGGCTCCGGACCCTACCTGCTGCTGACCGAACTGGAGGGTGGCCACCGCGCTGGTGGCGGCGATCGGGCTCGTGAATTTGCCTTCTTGTTGCATCTGGCGGGGATCAATCAATGACCCTGCCGCTGATTGGGAGTACCACTATGAAACCCCTGTTGCCCGCCCTCTTGCTGGGGCTGGCTGGCTTTGCCACCGAGGCCGCCGAACTGCGTTTTGTCGAACAGGACGCCCCGGCCGATCCCCGCCTCTGGCTCGAACAGCAGCTCGGCGTCACCCTGAGTGATGCCCCGGCCTATCAGCGCCAAGGCAAGCTGGGCCACTATCTGCATTATCGCCAGCAGCTCAATGGCGCACCGATCGCCGGCCTGATGGCCGCCGTCAGTCTCGATGAGCAGGGTCGCCCGTGGCGCCTTTATCACAATACCCGGCTGATGCAGGCACAGGCGGCTCCATGTGATGAAGCAAGCCGCGCCGGGGTGGATGCCTATACCGCCACGCTGGATGGTACTGTGTGGAAATTCGCTGGCAGTGACGAAGCCCAGCCCTGGTACTGGCAGGATGGCGACACCCTGACTGCGGCCTGGCGTCTGCTGGCGGTGGAAAGCCAGCCGGGCAACAGCAAGAGCAGCCACTGGCAACTGTTTGTCACCTGCGATGGCAGCGCCCTGCTGGGGCGCACGCTGCAAGAGGCCAACACCCGTGCCGAAGCGGTCCCGCTGGCAGGGGAAGCGGCCACGGTGCAGGCCCGCATCTTTGCCCTCGATCCCCGCACCCAGCTGCAAGATGGCAACCTGCTGTGGCGCCACGATCTGGTGCTGGACAACCGGGCCTATCGCACCGTCCCGCTCACGGTACAAAAGGTGGATGACACCTACCAGCTGAGTGGCCCACGCGCCCGGGTCGTGGATGGCACGGAGCCGGAAACTGCCCCCTTTAGCAGCCCTGATGCCGATGGCTTCCAGCTGGATCACCAGCAGCCCGCCTTCCTCGATATCAATGGCTACTACCATCTGGATCTGGCCCAGCGCCATGTGGAATCCCTTGGCTACCCGACGCTGATGGGCGGCCCCCTGGCCATCGATACCGATGCCGGGGAGCATGACAACTCTCTCTATGACCCCTTCCTGCGCCGGTTGGAAATTGGCCGGATAGGGGTGCCCGATGCGGAAGATCCCATGGTGATCTGGCACGAGTTTGGCCATGCGGTGCAGCACCATATCCTGCCCGACATGGGAGAAGAGGGGGACTGGGGCGCCATCGGCGAGGGCTTTAGCGACTATCTGGCCGCCAGCTGGCGCCAGCGCAGTCCCGAAGCCCGCCAGTTCGAGCCTTTCATGGTCTTCAACTGGGATGCCAGGATCAGCGGCCGGACGCCCCGTCAGCTCGATGACCTGCGGGCGCGCTATCATCCGGGCTTCCTCTATCCGGCTCACCTCACCATCAACGGCAGCAACGGCGACCAGCTGTGGGGCACCCCGCTCTTCACCGCGCTGCGCCAGGCCGTTGAACAGTATGGCGAGGTAGCCCGTGACGAGTTCGATACCCTGCTGATTGAATCCCACTTCGGTCTCGGCCCGCAGGTGCGGATGCCCCAGCTGGCGCGCGTCACCGTGGATACCGCCAACCGCCTCTATCCGGCTCGCAGCTATGGCAAGCTGCTGGAGCAGGCCTTCCGCCACCACGCCCTGCTGCCCACTCCCATCGCGGCCCGCCTTGCCGATGACAGCTACCTGCTGCCCGGGGAGAAAAAGAGCCTCGCCATCGAATTGACCAACCAGAGCGGCCGCCCTCTGACCGTAGCTGACGCCAACCTGCTCCCGACCAAGGGGCTCGTGGGTGACGGTCACTGGCAGGGAGAGCTCAACGCCGATGGCACCGCCCGCTGGACCCTGCCGCTGGAAGCAGCGAGCAACCTGACCTGTGGCGAGGCAGTCACCTTGCCGCTGCAGTTCCAGCTCACCCTGCCCAGCCCCACCGAGCGCCAGACCCGCCTTGACCTGCAACTGCCGATCGGTGAACCGCTCTGGCAGCGGGCCATCGGCCAGGGTGGCCAGATCAAAGATGCGGTGAGCGGTGAGCGGCACGGCCTGTCCCGCTTCACTCTCACCCTGCCCGAGAGCAAGGCCCGCATCGACAGCGGATTCGTGGTTGCCCTCGATCTGGAGCACAGCAAGCTGGAGCAGCTGGAGATCTGGCTCACCTCCCCTTACGGCACCCGGATCAGCCTGTGGAACAAGGGTTACGTCAGCCATACCCGGCTCAAGGGGGAGTTCCCCCGTGAACTGGTACCGTTCGAATCGCTGGACAAGCTGCACGGCGAACCGCTCGCTGGCCGCTGGCTGCTGGAGATCAACGACACCAGCGCCGGTGACACCGGTCAGTTGCGCAACTGGCGGGTAGCCCAGCAAGTCGGCGCCCGCTGCGACAAGGATGAAGCCCTGCCCAACACCGGCATCATTCCCCTTGAGCAGGATGAAGGGGGTGGCGGCACGACTTCCCCCCTGCTGCTGTTGCTGGCCCTCTGGCCCCGCCTCTGGCGCCGGAGCACCCCGCGCCGTTGAATCCTGCACCACGGGGGTTACCGCCCCCGTGAACCTGTGACCGAATCAAGGAATGTGAAGTGAAATCATCCGTACTGGTTATTGCAACCCTCTCAGCCCTGCTCAGCGCCTGTGGCGGCGGGGAAGATAACGCACCACTGGCGATCCCGGACTACCGGGTCGATGTCGCTCTGCCGACCGCCGGTACCCTGTGCGCCGATCTGGATCAGAACTGGCAATGTGATCCCGCCGATCCTGCCGTCAGCGGCGAAGGAGCTGTGGCCCTGGTCAGCCGTTCGGCCAACATCGTCAACTCGCCCTTGCTTTTCGTACCGAGGAGCGGAGGCCTGCTACTGGCACATCCGGCCGCCAAAGGGGATCCACAACGGCTGCAACCAACCCTGCTCAGTACCCTGTGGCAGAGCCGCATTGCCGAAGGGGTGGCCGCCGATCGCGCACTGACGCAGCTGCTGGCCGATCTCGCGCTGCTGCAACCGGGCAGCGACCGCGTGGCCCTCGCAGGTCTCGGCCAGTTTGATCAGGCGCTGCAACAGGTGGCGATCAGCTTGCAGCAACAGGCCCGCACACGCCTTGCCAACGCCAAGGAGACCCAGTTGCTCACCACCAGCTATCGCGCCATCAGCCTGATGCTGGCGCAATTGGCTCAGGAGTGGCAGCGCAACGGCCAGTTTGCTGAAGAGACCCAAAGCGAACTGCTGACCCTGCTGGTGCAGCAGCAGCCACGCAACCTGCTGACCGTCACCGGCGTCACCACCTTCAGCGATGGCAATGACCCGCTGCTGGAACAGGAACCCGCCGACTATCCGGGACAAGATGCCAGCTGGAATCGCACTCGTCCCCAACTTGCCTATCGTAAACTCGATGATCGCGGTCAGGTTCTCCCCGACAACGCGCCGAGCTGGCAGTGCGTCAAGGATCTCAATACCGGTCTGGTGTGGGAGGTCAAATCGGACGATCCCTTGAGCCCGGCCTGGAAAAGCAGGCCCTTTGCCTATGAGGATGAGCAGTTCAAGGCGACCGCAGGCGAGCAGCAAGCGGCCTACCAGCATATTCATAAGAGGATCGAACAGCTCACCGCCGAAGGAGATCTGGCGGCCCTCGCCCGAGCACAGGCGCTGGCCACCATGCTGACCACCCGCGCGTATCAGCAGTGGCTCAATGGCGAGCAGCGCTGCGGCATCAGCCAGTGGCGGCTGCCCACCATGGGTGAACTGATGTCACTGATGCACTACGGTAGCCTGGCCAAGGACCCGCTGGGTCAGCGCATCATCGTGGATACCCGTTACTTCCCGGATATCGCCCCCTCGGAAGATGACACCTACCATGGCTACTACTGGAGCGCCACCAGCAACACAGCTCAGCGCTTCTCCGGTGGTCCCATCAGCAAACGCACAGTCCAGCTCTTGGGAGAAGATGCGGGCACCACCTATCCCGCGCTGGTGCAGCAAGATACCTATATCGAGCTGATGCAGGTACGACTGGTCGCCACTCCCCAATAATCCGAGGAATATCATGAGCCTTTATCGCTTTTCGTTCGCCATGCTGGCACTGCTGGCCCCCCTGGCCCACGGTGCTGCCATTTGTGATGACACCATGGATCGCACCGCCCCCTCTGCCCGTTTTCTTGACCATGGCAACGGCACCGTCACGGATCAACACACCGGCCTCACCTGGATGCGATGCAAACTGGGGCAGACATGGAGTGGCAGCAGTTGCCTGGGTGAACCGACCGTTTACTACTGGCAGCAGGGGCTGCAAGTGGCGGAACGGATCCGCAGTGACAGCAGCCATGCTCTCTATCACTTCGGCGGTATCAGCCAGTGGCGCCTGCCCGACATCAAGGAGCTGGCAACCCTGGTCGAGCATGCCTGCTACAAGCCCTCTCTCAATGAAGCCATTTTCCCGCGCGCCATGGCGGGGGGCGGTAAAGAGGTCAATGAAGGCTATGTCTATCTGATGAGCAGCACGGTAACCTCCGCCAATGGCCAGCGGGCGTATCTGGATATCACCTCGGGAGATATCGGTCTTCGCTCCATTGGCGCCTACCCGGATCAGGTCTTGCTGGTCGCCAATAAACCCTGACCGCCCCACGCTCGAAACCGGAACGCGATGACAGGAGAGGCTTGAAAGCCTCTCTTTTTATTGCTCTTGCCGCCCCCCTACCTCACCCGCCATCACGCTCTTCTCCCGCCTGTGCCCCCTGCCCGCGATACCGATCTGCTCCTGCTCCGCACGCGATATACCCCTTTCAGGTGATGACGAGGAGCAATTCTCTGCGCTTTCCAGGCCTTTCTCGCCCACCATAACCAACAAAAAAGTGCGCTTCTTAACAAAATTTAATTACCGGTTAACCGATTAATAATTAACCCGTAAAAATGACATGTAAATCAGTGCGAAAGTGTCATAATGCGTAACATTATTGTTAAGTCACTTGATTAATTTGGTTAGGAAAAACCTCTATGTTTGCTGATATTTCTGCTCAACATTGGGCTTTTGCCATTTATGTCATCGGTGCCATCACCATCTGTCTGGTGATGATAGGTCTCGCCGCCCTGCTGGGAGGTCGCGCCTACGGCCGCACCAAGAACAAGCCATTTGAATCTGGTGTCGACTCGGTCGGCAGTGCCCGCCTGCGTTTTTCCGCCAAGTTCTATCTGGTCGCCATGTTCTTCGTCATCTTCGACGTCGAGGCGCTCTACCTGTTTGCCTGGTCTGTCTCCGTGCGGGAGAGCGGCTGGGTCGGCTTTATTGAAGCCACCATTTTCATCGGACTGCTGCTTATCGGCCTGATCTACCTCTGGCGCATCGGCGCACTGGACTGGTCACCGCGCAAACCGCAGCTGAACAACAAAAACAGTGATTGAACCACAGACCCTTTCCTTGAGGTTGCACCATGAAGTACACCCTGACCCGGATTGACCCGGATGCACCCGTTGAGCGCTACCCCCAGGAGCAGCGCCAGACCGTCGATGACCCACTGGCGCAAGAAGCGACGCGCGGCATCATGATGGGCCGCCTCGAGGAGGTGCTGCAAGACACAGTCAACTGGGGCCGCAAAAACTCCCTCTGGCCTTACAACTTCGGCATCTCCTGCTGCTACGTGGAGATGTGTACCGCCTTCACCTCCCCCCACGATGTGGCCCGCTTCGGCGCCGAAGTTATCCGCGCCTCGCCCCGTCAGGCCGACTTCATGGTGATTGCAGGGACCCCCTTCATCAAGATGGCGCCAGTCATCCAGCGCCTGTATGAACAGCTGCTCGAACCCAAGTGGGTGATCTCCATGGGGGCCTGCGCCAACTCCGGCGGCATGTATGACATCTATTCCGTGGTGCAGGGGGTGGACAAGTTCCTGCCGGTCGACGTCTACATTCCGGGTTGCCCGCCCCGTCCCGAAGCCTTTTTGCAAGCCCTGATGCTGCTGCAGGACTCCATCGGCAAAGAGCGCCGCCCCCTCTCCTGGGTGGTGGGCGATCAGGGGATCTACCGTCCCCAGATGCAGGCCGAAAAAGAGCGCAAGCGCGGCGAACGGATCAATGTGACCAACCTGCGCACGCCGGATGAGATCTGACCATGAAACTGACTCGTGATTTTCCCAGCAATTACGCCATGGCCCAGTGGCAGCCCAGCGACCACAAGGATGCCAAAGTCATTGGCGAACTGTTTGCCCACTTCGGGGCCGAGCACTTCACCGTGCAGACCACGCGCACTGGCGTGCCGGTGGTCTGGCTTCCCCGCGAACGGCTTCAGGATGTGATGGGCTTTTTGCGCAAGGTGCCCTCCCCGTTTGTGATGCTGTTTGATCTCAGCGCCACCGATGAGCGGCTGCGCAGCCATCGCGACGGTCTGCCCCAGAGCGATTTCACCGTCTTCTATCACCTCATCTCCATCGACCGTAACGCCGATGTGATGTTGAAAGTGGCGCTGGCCGAGAGTGACCTGCATCTGCCCACCATCACCAACCACTTCCCCAATGCCAACTGGTACGAGCGGGAAGTGTGGGATCTGATGGGCATCACCTTCGATGGCCACCCCCATCTGACCCGGATCATGATGCCCAAGAGCTGGCAGGGTCACCCGCTGCGCAAGGATTACCCGGCGCGCGCCACCGAATTCGATCCCTTCATGCTCGATGCCGCCAAACAGGACATGGAGCAGGAGAACCTGCTGTTCAAACCGGAAGAGTGGGGCCTGGCCCGCGGCAACGAGAACGAGGACTACATGTTCCTCAACCTCGGCCCCAACCACCCCTCTGCCCACGGCGCCTTCCGGTTGGTGTTGCAGCTCGATGGCGAGGAGATCCGCAACTGCGTGCCCGACATCGGTTATCACCATCGTGGTGCCGAGAAGATGGGCGAGCGCCAATCCTGGCACAGTTACATCCCCTATACCGACCGGGTCGAGTATCTGGGCGGGGTGATGAACAACCTCCCCTATGTGCTGGCGGTCGAGAAGCTGGCTGGCATCAAGGTGCCACAGCGGGTCGACATGATCCGGGTGATGATGGCGGAGCTGTTCCGCATCCAGAGCCACCTGCTGTTCCTCGGTACCTATATCCAGGACGTGGGGGCCATGACCCCGGTCTTCTTCACCTTCACCGACCGGCAGAAGATCTACACCATCATCGAGGCGATCACCGGAGCCCGTATGCACCCGGCCTGGTTCCGTATCGGCGGTGTGGCCCACGACTTGCCGAAGGGATGGCAACGGCTGGTACAGGACAACCTGCTGAGCTGGCTGCCAAAGCGTCTGATGGATTACGAAAAAGCAGCGATGCGCAACAGCATTCTGCGCGGTCGCACCATAGGTGTATCGGCCTACACCACCGAGCAGGCGTTGTCCTGGGGTACCACGGGGGCCGGATTGCGCGCCACCGGCCTCAACTTCGACGTACGCAAATGGCGTCCCTACTCCGGTTACGATCAGTTCGACTTTGAAGTACCGGTCGGCAGCAATGGCGATGCCTACGACAGAGCCACCGTGCGGATCGAGGAGATCCGCCAGAGCATGTCGATCATCGAACAGTGCATGAAGAACATGCCGGAGGGTCCCTTCAAGGCGGATCACCCCCTCACCACGCCGCCGCCCAAAGAGCGCACGCTGCAGCACATCGAGACCCTGATCAACCACTTCCTGCAAGTGTCTTGGGGCCCGGTGATGCCCGCTGCCGAATCGTTCCAGATGATTGAGGCGACCAAGGGCGTCAACAGTTACTACCTGACCAGCGATGGCTCCACCATGAGCTACCGGACCCGGATCCGCACCCCGAGCTTTGCTCACCTGCAGCAGATCCCCTCGGTGATCAAAGGCAGCATGGTGTCGGACCTCATCGTCTATCTGGGCAGTATCGATTTTGTTATGTCGGATGTGGACCGTTAAGTGATCCGCCCTCCCGGCCATGGCCGGGAATCGGGATCGCCGGACGAGCAGTAAAAGGACAAGCCACCAAAGGTCAAGTCATGAGCCAGCAATGTCAGTGTCACAATAATCAGACCCCACAGGGGCAAGGGGCATGCAGCAGCAAACAGGACGACTTCGTTCTGAGCCAGGCTGAACGCGATGCCATCGAACACGAGAAACACCACTACGAAGATCCCCGCGCCGCCAGCATCGAAGCGCTCAAGATCGTGCAGCAGGCCAGAGGCTGGGTACCCGACGGCGCCATTCACGCCATCGCGGCCGAGCTCGGCATTCCCGCCAGCGACGTGGAGGGGGTTGCCACTTTCTATAGCCAGATCTTCCGCCAGCCGGTAGGGCGCCACATCATCCGCGTCTGCGACAGCATGGTCTGCTACATCAATGGCCATGAAGATCTGCTGGCCGGTCTCAAGGAGGTGATGAACCTCGGCCCCGGTCAAACCACCCCGGATGGTCGCTTCACCCTGCTGCCGGTCTGCTGTCTTGGCAACTGCGACAAGGGGCCAGCGATCATGATCGATGACGACACCTATGGCGGCCTCGATCCGGTGACCTTGCTGAAAACCCTGGAGGCTTACCCATGAGCCTGCCGCAGAACAAAATCCTCGCCTCTCTTGGCACCGCCAACCGCACGGCCCGCACCGCCGAGACCCACCCGCTCACCTGGCGGCTGCGGGATGACGGCCAGCCGGTGTGGCTGGAGGAGTATCAGGCCAAACAGGGGTATGACGCCGCCCGCAAGGCGCTCGGCCAGATGAGCCCGGACGAGATTGTCAGTACCGTCAAGGATGCCGGTCTCAAGGGGCGTGGCGGCGCGGGCTTCCCCACTGGTGTGAAGTGGGGGCTGATGCCCAAAGACGAGAGCATGAACATCCGTTACCTGCTCTGCAACGCCGACGAGATGGAACCCAACACCTGGAAAGATCGCCTGCTGATGGAGCAACTGCCCCATCTGCTGATCGAGGGGATGATCATCAGTGCCCGGGCGCTCAAGGCCTATCGCGGCTACATCTTCCTGCGCGGCGAGTATGTGGATGCTGCCATCCACCTGCGCCGTGCGGTGGAAGAGGCCAAGGCCGCCGGTCTACTGGGCAAGAACATTCTGGGATCCGGTTTTGACTTCGAGCTGTTCGTCCACACCGGCGCCGGCCGCTACATCTGTGGTGAAGAGACGGCGTTGATCAACTCGCTGGAAGGGCGCCGTGCCAACCCGCGCGCCAAACCCCCCTTCCCCGCCGTCTCCGGCGTCTGGGGCAAACCCACCTGCGTCAACAACGTCGAAACCCTCTGCAACGTCCCCGCCATTATCGGCAACGGAGTCGCCTGGTATCACGGGCTGGCGCTGCCGGGCTCGGAAGATCACGGCACCAAGCTGATGGGCTTCTCCGGCAAGGTGAACAACCCCGGGGTCTGGGAGCTGCCCTTTGGCATCACCGCCCGCGAGCTGTTTGAACATTACGCCGGCGGCATGAAGAGCGGCTATCGCCTGAAAGCCTGGCAACCGGGCGGCGCGGGCACCGGTTTCCTGCTGCCGGAGCACCTCGATGCCCAGATGTATACCGCCGGTATCGGCAAGGTCGGCACCCGGATGGGGACCGGCCTCGCCATGGCGGTGGATGACTCCATCAGCATGGTGAGTCTGCTGCGCAACATGGAGGAGTTCTTCGCCCGCGAGTCGTGCGGCTGGTGCACGCCCTGCCGCGACGGCCTGCCCTGGAGCGTCAAGCTGCTGCGGGCACTGGAACGTGGCGAAGGGCAATCCGGCGATCTGGCGACCCTGGAGCAACTCTGCGGTTTCCTTGGCCCGGGCAAGACATTCTGCGCCCACGCACCGGGCGCCGTCGAGCCGCTCGCCAGCGCCATCAAATATTTCCGCTCCGAATTCGAGGCCGGGATCAAAGGCAGCGGTGATAACCGCAAGCCGGTCAAAGGGATCCAGCCCAATCTGCTGGGCGAGCGCTGGTAACGACACCACAGATTTCACAAAACAGGTTTCAGGGAAGTTGTATGGCAACCATTTATGTAGACGGCAAAGAGTACGAGGTAGACGGAGCAGATAACCTGCTGCAAGCCTGTCTGTCGCTGGGTCTGGACGTCCCCTATTTCTGCTGGCATCCGGCGCTGGGTAGCGTTGGCGCCTGCCGCCAGTGTGCGGTCAAACAGTATCAGAATGCCGATGACAAGCGCGGTCGTCTGGTCATGTCCTGCATGACCCCGGCCACCGATGGCAGCTACATCGCCATCGAGGATGAAGAGGCTAAAGAATTTCGCAAGAGCGTGGTGGAGTGGCTGATGACCAACCACCCCCACGACTGCCCGGTGTGTGAAGAGGGCGGCGCCTGCCACCTGCAGGATATGACGGTGATGACAGGCCACAACAGCCGTCGCTACCGCTTCACCAAACGCACCCACCAGAATCAGGAGCTGGGCCCCTTCATCGGTCACGAGATGAACCGCTGCATCGCCTGCTACCGCTGCGTCCGCTACTACAAGGATTATGCCGGTGGCGAGGATCTCGGGGTCTATGGTGCCCACGACAACGTCTATTTCGGACGGGTCGAGGATGGCACCCTGGAGAGTGAATTTTCCGGCAACCTGGTGGAGGTCTGCCCCACCGGCGTCTTCACCGACAAGACCCACTCCGAACGTTACAACCGCAAGTGGGACATGCAATTTGCCCCCAGCATCTGCCAGCAATGCTCCGTGGGCTGCAACATCAGCCCGGGCGAGCGTTATGGCGAGCTGCGCCGCATCGAAAACCGCTTCCACGGCAGCGTCAACCACTACTTCCTTTGTGACCGTGGCCGCTTTGGCTATGGCTACGTCAATCTGGCCGACCGCCCGCGCCAACCGCTGCTCAAAGATGGCAACGACCAGCTGACCATCACGGTCGATGGCGCCCTCAACCGCGCCGCCGATGCCCTGCGCAGCGCTAGCAGCCTCATCGGCATCGGCTCGCCCCGCGCCTCGCTGGAGAGCAACTTTGCCCTGCGCGAGCTGGTGGGTGAAGCCAACTTCTACGCAGGCGTCGAGCAGGCCGAGTGGGCCTGTCAGCTGAAGATGCTGCAGATCTTGCAACAGGGCGGCGTGCCAACCCCGAGCCTGCGGGACATGGAAGAGGCCGACGCCATTCTGCTGCTCGGTGAAGATGTCACCATGAGCGCCGCCCGTATCGCGTTGGCGCTGCGCCAAGCCGTCAAGGGCAAGGCCCGCGAGCTGGCCCGCAAGATGAAGGTGGATCTGTGGCAAGTCGCCGCCGTTCAGACCCTGGGGCAGAACGAGCGCTACCCGCTGCTCATCACCAGCCTCGACACCACCCGTCTGGACGATGTGGCGGCCGACAAGCTGCACGCCCCCTATGCCGATCAGGCGCGCATTGGCTTTGCCATCGCCAACCTGCTCGACCCGAGTGCACCGGCCGTGGCCGACCTCTGCCCCGAGCTGCAGGCACAAGCGACTCGCTGGGCCGAGCTGCTCGGCAACGCCAGGAAGCCGCTCATCATTGCAGGCTCCAGTGCCCGCGATGTGGCGCTGGTTGAGGCGGCCAGCAACATTGCCCGCGCCCTGAAAGGCCGAGGTCTGGAAGCCAACATCGCGCTGGTTGGCCAGGAGGCCAACTCGCTGGGTCTGGCCATGCTGGGCGCCCAAACCTTGTCAGACAAGCCACTCGAAGCCGCCCTTGCGCGTATCGAGTCAGAAGAGGGGTTGGCGCTGGTCACCCTGGAGAACGATCTCTACCGCCGCGCGCCGCGCAACCGGGTGGATGCTGCTCTGACACGGCTGCAGCACCTGCTGGTCATCGACCATCAGGCGACCCCGACCGCCAACAAGGCAGATCTGGTGCTGCCAGCGGCCAGTTTTGCCGAGGCCGATGGCACCCTGGTGAACATGGAAGGGCGCGCCCAACGCTTCTTCCAGGTCTATGCACCCGCCTTCTACAACGCCGATATTCAGGTGCGTGAAGGGTGGCGCTGGCTGGCGGCGCTGCAAGGGGCGATCGAACGCAAGCCGCTGCGCTGGCAGAACTTCGACCAGGTCAACCATGACTGCGCCACCAGCAATCCGCTGCTGGCTACCATGCTGGAAGCGGCGCCCAACGCAGGCTTGCGGATCCGTGGCATGCGACTGGCCCGTGAGCCGCATCGTTACAGCGGTCGCACCTCCATGCTGGCGGATCAGAACGTCAGCGAACCGCGGGTAGCGCAAGATCCCGACTCCCCCTTCAACTTCTCCATGGAAGGGTATGCCGGAGCCCGTCAGCCGCTGCCGCAAGTACCGTTCGCCTGGGCGCCGGGCTGGAACTCTCCCTCCGCCTGGAACAAGTTCCAGGATGAAGTGGGTGGCAAACTGCGTGCTGGCGATCCGGGTCGCCGTCTGCTGGAAGCAACAGACCCGCAGGCAGAAGGCAAGGAGCCGCTCGGCTGGTTCACCACCATCCCCGCCCCCTTCAAGGCCGCAGAGGCGCTGCAAGTGGTCAATTATGCCCAGCTGTTTGGCGGTGAGGAGCTCTCCGCTCGCAGCCCGGTTATTCAGGCCCGGATGAATGAACCCGAGCTGGTGCTCAATCCCCTTGATGCAGAGCGTCTGGCCCTGCATGCCGGTAATCAGGTCTCCTTCTCCTGGGGCGGGAGCCACTGGCAACTTCGCCTGCGCCTGAGCGATCAGCTAAGCGCCGGTCTGGTGGGGCTCCCCCTTGGGGTGAACGGCCTGCCGACGGCCCTGCAACAAGCCTCAATCACTAACCTGCAGGAGGTGATCGCATGAGCGAGTCGCTGATCGATCTGTTGCTGGAGGTGGGCAAAGCACTGATCGTGCTGGTGGGGATCGTGGGGGCTGGCGCCTTCATGAGCTTCATCGAGCGCCGTCTGCTGGCCCTGTGGCAGGATCGCTACGGCCCCAACCGTGTGGGGCCGTTTGGTCTGCTCCAGCTGGCCGCCGACATGATCAAGATGTTCTTCAAGGAGGACTGGATCCCGCCCTTCGCCGATCGCCGGATCTTTATCCTGGCCCCCATCATCGCCTTCACTGCCTTTATTCTGGCGTTTGCGGTGGTGCCCATCACCCCCACCTGGGGCGTGGCGGATCTCAATGTGGGGCTGCTCTACATCCTGGCCATCGCAGGGCTGGCGGTCTATGCGGTGCTGTTCGCCGGCTGGTCGAGCAACAACAAATACTCATTGCTTGGCAGCTTGCGCGCCTCGGCCCAGACCCTCTCCTACGAGGTGTTTCTCGGGCTATCCCTGATGGGGATTGTGATCCAGACCGGCAGTTTCAACCTGCGGGATATCGTCGAGGCACAGGCAGACTTGTGGAACGTGGTGCCCCAGATCCTGGGCTTTGTCACCTTCCTGTTTGCCGGTGTCGCCGTCACCCACCGTCACCCGTTCGATCAGCCAGAAGCCGAGCAGGAGCTCGCCGACGGCTATCACATCGAGTATGCGGGGATGAAGTGGGGTCTCTTCTTCGTGGGCGAATATATCGGCATCGTGCTGATCTCCTCGCTCATCGTGACCCTCTTCTTCGGTGGCTGGCACGGCCCCTGGCTGCCCCCCTTCATCTGGTTTGCCCTGAAGACCGCCTGTTTCATGGTGTTCTTCATCCTGCTGCGGGCCTCCCTGCCTCGCCCGCGCTTTGACCAGGTGATGTCGTTTGGCTGGAAAGTCTGCTTGCCGCTGACCCTGATCAATATGCTGGTCACCGCGGCAGTTGTACTGATAAGTACGCAGTGAGGCACTCAATATGAAAATTGTTAGCATTATTCAGGGTGTCGGCACCCAGTTACGCAGTCTGGCCATGGTCTTCTCCCATGCCTGGCGGCCCCGTGAAACCCTCAACTATCCGGAGCAGGCAGTCTATGCGGCCCCCCGCTACCGCGGTCGCATCGTGCTGACCCGCGACCCCGACGGGGACGAGCGCTGCGTGGCCTGCAACCTCTGCGCAGTTGCCTGCCCGGTCGGCTGCATCTCGCTGCAAAAATCCGAGCGGGAAGATGGTCGCTGGTATCCGGAGTTCTTTCGCATCAACTTCTCTCGCTGCATCTTCTGCGGCCTGTGTGAAGAGGCTTGCCCCACCACCGCCATCCAGCTGACACCGGATTTCGAGATGGGTGAGTATCGCCGCCAGGATCTGGTGTACGAGAAGGAGGATCTGCTGATCAGCGGGCCCGGCAAATACCCGGACTACAACTTCTATCGCATGAGCGGGATGGCCATCGACGGTAAGCCGAAAGGGGATGCCGAAAACGAAGCCAAGCCCATCGATGTCAAGAGCCTGCTGCCCTGAGGAGTCAATCATGGAACTGGCATTTTATGCCTCGGCCCTGGTGGCCATTTACAGCACGCTGCGGGTGATCAGCACCAGCAATCCCATGCATGCGCTGCTCAATCTCATCATCTCCCTCATCGCCGTGGCCATGATCTTCTTCTGCCTGGGTGCCGCCTTTGCGGGCGCCCTGCAGGTGATCGTCTACGCCGGCGCCATCATGGTGCTGTTCGTGTTCGTGGTAATGATGCTGAACCTGGGGAGTGCCCAGGCACAGGAGAAAAAGTGGCTCACCCCCATGACCTGGGGGGGCCCAGCCCTGCTCTCGCTGATCCTGCTGGGCTTTCTGGCCCACGGCATTCTCGGGGTGACCGGGGGCCTGATCGGAGTGACCGAGGTGACCGCCAAGCAGGTAGGTGTCGAGCTCTTTGGCCCCTATGTGCTGGCGGTGGAGCTTGCCTCCATCCTGCTGCTGGCGGGTCTGGTAACCGCCTATCACCTGGGTCGGGAAGAGAAGAGCGGTGAAGTGCTCTCCGTCCCCCGCACAGCATCCCGCTCTGCACAAGAAGGAGGTCAGCAATGAATGGAATCCCTATGGAGCACGGCCTCCTGCTGGCCGCGGTGCTCTTCTGCATCGGCTTGTGCGGTCTGCTGATCCGCCGCAACCTGCTCTACATCCTGATGAGTATCGAGATCATGATGAATGCCTCGGCACTGGCGTTTGTGGTGGCGGGTAGCCGCTGGGCCCAGGCCGATGGCCAGATCATGTATATCTTGGTGATTTCTCTGGCGGCAGCGGAGGCCAGTATCGGCCTTGCCCTGTTACTGCTGCTCTATCGTCGTTACCACACCCTGAACGTGGACACTGTGAGTGAGATGCGCGGATGAGCCTCTTATATCTGACTTTTCTATTTCCGCTGCTGGGATGGCTGGTATTGGCCTTCTCCCTCGGCCGGTTTGGCGAGCGTACCTCGGCGCTGATCGGGGTGGGCTCCATTGGCCTGTCGGCCCTCACTACCCTGTGGGTGGGCATCGACTTTCTGGGCAACCCGCCCGAGGGGGGCGTCTATGTCCAGCGCCTGTGGCAATGGATGGCGGTGGGCAACTTTACCCCGAGCTTCTCGCTGGCACTGGATGGCCTGTCGCTGACCATGCTGGGGGTAGTGACCGGGGTGGGTTTCTTTATCCACCTGTTCGCCTCCTGGTATATGCGCGGTGAAGAGGGCTACTCCCGCTTCTTTACCTACACCAACCTCTTTATCGCCAGCATGCTGTTTCTGGTACTGGCCGATGACCTGCTGTTTGTCTACCTCGGCTGGGAAGGGGTAGGGCTGTGCAGCTATCTGCTGATCGGCTTCTACTACAAGGATCGCAACAACGGAGCGGCGGCCCTCAAGGCATTTGTCGTGACCCGGGTGGGTGATGTCTTCCTCGCCATCGGCCTGTTTATCCTCTATCGGGAACTGGGCACCCTCAATATCCACGAGCTGCTGGTTCGTGCCCCGACCCTGTTTGCCGAGGGCTCCCCTGCCCTGTCGCTGGCCTGCCTGATGCTCTTGGGCGGCGCAGTCGGCAAATCGGCCCAGCTGCCGCTGCAAACCTGGCTGGCGGATGCGATGGCAGGCCCGACCCCGGTCTCCGCGCTGATCCACGCCGCCACCATGGTGACCGCCGGTGTCTACCTGATTGCACGTACCCACGGCCTGTTCCTGCTGGCGCCAGAGATCCTCCATCTGGTCGGACTGGTTGGCGCCATCACCCTGGTGCTGGCAGGCTTTGCCGCGCTGGTTCAGACCGATATCAAGCGGATCCTCGCCTACTCCACCATGAGCCAGATTGGCTACATGTTTCTGGCACTGGGTGTCGGCGCATGGGAAGGGGCCATCTTCCACCTGATGACCCACGCCTTCTTCAAGGCGCTGCTGTTCCTCTCCGCCGGTGCCGTTATCGTTGCCTGCCACCATGAGCAGAACATCTTCAAGATGGGTGGCCTGCGCAAGAGTTTGCCGCTGGTCTATGCCTGCTTCCTGGTGGGGGGCTCGGCGCTGGCGGCGTTGCCGCTGGTCACTTCCGGTTTCTACAGTAAGGACGCCATCCTGTGGCAAGTAGAAGCCTCTGGCCAAAGCGCGCTGCTGTGGGCAGGTCTGGTAGGGGCATTCCTCACCTCGCTCTATACCTTCCGGCTGATCTTTATCGCCTTCCATGGCAAAGAGCAGACCAAAGCCCACGCTGGTCACGGTCTGGCTCACCATCTGCCGCTGCTGGTGCTGCTGGTGCTTTCTACCGGCATAGGCGCGCTGATCACCCCGCCACTGGCAGGTGTACTGCCCGCAGGCCCGGGGGACCATATCGAAGAGGGTCGCCATGCACTGGAGGTAGCCTCCGGCATCATCGCCATTGCGGGCATCACGCTGGCCGCGTTTCTGTTCCTTGGTGAGCGCCGTCTGGCCACCGCCATTGCCAACAGCGCGCCAGGCCGCCTGCTCAGCACCCTCTGGTTCAACGCCTGGGGCTTTGACTGGCTCTACGACCAGCTGTGGGTCAAACCCTATCTGCTGGCGACCCGGCTGCTGGCCCGAGACCCGCTGGACTGGATGATGGGCCTGCCCGCCTGGTTTGCCCTGCGGGGCAACCAGCTGCTGGCCTGGACAGTCACCGGCAAGTTGCGCTGGTATGCCGCCTCCATGGGGATCGGCGCCGTGCTGGTGCTGGCGCTGTTGCTGTTGGGGTAACGCGATGAACAACACGAAGACCGTACAGCCGGGCTGTTTGCTCTCCCTGATGGAACAGGGAGCGCAATCTCATATGAACTTGAACGAGAGCTGATACCGTGACCTTACTCTGGATCTTGCTAATTCCTTTTATCGGCGGCTTGCTCTGCTGGCAGATGGAGCGTCTCGGCGGGCAGTTTGTCCGCTGGGTAGCCCTCCTCTCCATGAGCGCCAGCCTGCTGCTCTCCTGTGCCATCTGGCTAAGTGGTGACTTCTCCCTTGCCACCACGGGTCTCGACAGCGCGGGCGTCTCCGGTGCTGCCTCCGCCTGGGCCGCCGAGTGGCGCCTGCCGTGGATCCCGCGCTTCGGCATCTCTTTGCATCTGGCGGTGGATGGCCTGTCGCTCTTGATGGTGATCCTCACCTGCTTTATCGGGGTACTGGCCATTCTCTGTTCGTGGAAAGAGATCGTGCAACGCATCGGCTTCTTCCATCTGAACCTGCTCTGGATCCTGGGTGGCGTGCTCGGCGTCTTTATGGCGCTGGATCTGTTCCTCTTCTTCTTCTTCTGGGAGATGATGCTGGTTCCCATGTACTTCCTGATTGCGCTCTGGGGCCATTCGGTCACTGACGGCAAATCACGGATCAACGCGGCGACCAAGTTCTTCATCTACACCCAGGTGAGCGGCCTGATCATGCTGGTGGCCATCATCGGGCTGGTGCTGACCCACCAGCATGCTACCGGTGTCTTCACCTTCAACTATCTAGATCTGCTCAATACCCCGATGAGCAAGGGTGTACAGTGGCTGCTGATGCTGGGCTTCTTCATCGCCTTCGCGGTCAAGATGCCGCTGGTGCCGCTGCACGGCTGGCTGCCGGATGCCCATAGTCAGGCGCCGACCGCAGGCTCCGTGGACCTCGCCGGTATTTTGCTGAAAACCGCGGCCTATGGTCTGCTGCGCTTTGCCCTGCCCCTCTTCCCGGAGGCCTCCGCCGAATTTGCTCCCTACGCCATGGTGCTGGGTCTTGTCGGCATCGTGTATGGCGCCATCGTGGCCTTTGCCCAGACCGACATTAAACGCCTGGTGGCCTACACCAGCATCTCCCACATGGGTTTTGTGATGATCGCTATCTACTCAGGTAGCGAAGTGGCCCTGCAGGGTGCCGTTGTGCAGATGATCGCCCACGGTCTCTCGGCTGCCGGCCTCTTTATCCTCTGCGGTCAGCTCTACGAGCGGTTGCACACTCGGGATCTGCGCCAGATGGGCGGCCTGTGGGGACGCCTGCGCTATCTGCCCGGCGTGATGCTCTTCTTCTCGGTAGCGTCGCTCGGCATGCCGGGCACCGGCAACTTTGTCGGCGAGTTCCTGATCCTGGTCGGCAGCTTCCAGGTTGCCCCTGTCATCACGGCGGTCGCCACCTTCGGTTTGGTACTGGCCTCGGTCTACTCCCTCATCATGTTGCAGCGCGCCTGCTTTGGCCCCGCCAAGGATGAGAGCATGCTCAAGGGACTGGATCGCCGCGAGCTGACCATGATGATGGTGATCGCGGGCCTGCTGGTTCTGCTTGGCCTCTATCCCCAACCCGTGATTGACACCGCCAGCAGCAGCCTTATCAACGTGCTGCACTGGTATCTGCTGCCGACTGCTGGAGCCCTGCAATGACTTTCTCCGCTTCCCAACTGCTGGCACTGCTTCCCCTGCTGTTGACCACCGGGGCCATGGCGGCCCTGATGCTGGCCATCGCCTGGCGCCGCTGTGTCACCACCGCCTTTACCGTGACCATCGTTGGCCTCAACCTTGCTCTGTTCTCGCTGCCCATCGTGATGGCGCAAGGGGATCAGGGGGTCACCCCGCTGCTGCAAGTGGACAGTTACGCCGTCTTCTACATGGGACTGGTGCTCATCGGCGCCCTGGCCACCTGCACCTTCGGTCAATCGTGGCTGAAAGCCTACCCGGACAACCGGGAGGAGTTCTTCCTGCTGCTGCTGATCGCCACTGCCGGTGGTCTGGTGCTGGCCTGCTCCCGTCACCTCGCCTCTCTCTTTATCGGGATCGAGATGCTGACCCTGCCGATGTTCGGTCTGGTGGGTTACGCCTACCGCGAGCGCCACTCGCTGGAAGCGGCAGTGAAGTACATGGTGCTCTCTGCCGCAGCTACCGCCTTCCTGCTGTTTGGCATGGCGCTGCTCTATGCACAGGCAGGCAGCCTGAGCTTTGCAGCCCTGGGGCAGACCCTGGCCGAGAGCCCGGCTCACCACCCGCTGTTGATGGGCGGTTTGGGGCTGATGCTGGTCGGCTTTGCCTTTAAACTCTCCCTGGCCCCCTTCCACCTCTGGACCCCGGATGTCTACGAAGGTGCCCCGGCACCGGTCGCCACCTTCCTCGCCACCGTCAGCAAGGTGGCGGTCTTTGCCGTGCTGCTGCGCTTCTATCTGGCGGTACCGGCGGCGAGCGATCCCATGATCCACTGGCTGCTGGCAGCCATGGCGGTTATCTCCATCCTGGTCGGCAACCTGCTGGCCCTGGTGCAGACCAACGTGAAACGGATGCTGGGTTACTCCTCCATCTCCCACTTCGGTTACCTGCTGGCGGTGATCGTGGCGAGCCGATTCGGCCAGATGCCGGTGGAAGCGGCCGGGGTCTACCTGCTGATGTATCTGTTCACCAGCCTGGGTGCCTTTGGGGTGGTGAGCATGATGTCGAGCCCCTATCGCGGCAAGGATGCAGACTCCCTGCACAGCTATCGCGGTCTGTTCTGGAAGCGTCCTTACCTCACAGCCGTACTGACGGTGATGATGTTGTCACTCGCGGGCATCCCGATGACCCTCGGCTTTATCGGCAAGTTCTACCTCATCGGCGTCACCGTCGAGGCGCAGCTCTGGTGGCTCTCCGGCGCCATCGTGCTCGGCAGCGCACTGGGTCTCTACTACTACCTCAAGGTGATGGTGACCCTCTATCTGCGCGAACCAGGCATGCAGCAGCGGGATGCCAGCGCCGACTGGGCACTCTCCTCCGGTGGTGTGGTAGTGCTGCTCTCTGCCGCACTGGTGGTCTTGCTCGGCCTCTACCCACAACCCGTCATCTCTCTGGTACAGGGTTTCCAGAACGTGGTACTGCAGTAATATCAAACAACCTCTCAATCAAAACCGGTCCCTGTGGCCGGTTTTTTATTGCCACATAACCGATACCCCCTGCCACGACTCAAATTTGCCTGTCTTTAGAAAGGCTTATACTGACACATCAAATATTGATGGGTATTCAGCCAGCCCCCTTGCTGATATATTGATGACTGGCAGGAATGGAGTTCCGAGCGATGATGCAGCCTACTTTTCATCAATTTGATGCGCATCCACTGACCGATACACTGCTTCCCTACCGAGGGGGACGACTCGATGTGTTGCTGGCCGAGCGGGATGCCGCACGTGTTGCCGAACTGCAGCAGCAGTGTCAGCGCCTCGATATTCAGCTCTGTGGCGCCATCTTTCCAAGCCTGGTCAGCCGACATGGTTTCCACGAACGGGGGGCCTGGCTGTTGCCCAGATCCACATCTCACAACCCTCTGCTGATCCCGCTCTCTTCTACAGCCAGCGCCGATGAACTGGCCGCCATCATCTGCGAGCGACTGGCCTCCAGACTTTCCGAGTGGCCGGATGCACAGAAAATTCCTACCCTCTTTCTCACTTTCGACGCCATGATCCCCAATATCGCCTCCATTCTTGAAGGGCTCTATTTGCGGCTGGCAGATAGGGTCAACTATGCCGGCGTCAATGCGGGCAGCGGTCAGTTCACTGCCATGCCCTGCCTGTTTGATACCCGGACATTGCTGGATCATGGGGTCAGTTGTGTACTGCTTCCCCACCAAAGTTACTCCCTGCTCGAGCACGGCTACCAGCTCACTGCTCAACCCATGCTTGCCACCAGCAGCGAGGGCAACAAGATCTCCTTTATCGACTGGGAACCCGCCTTCAGCCGCTATCAATCCCTGATCCGGCAGCAATTCCAGCAGAACCTCACCCCGGAGCAGTTCTACCAGTACGGCGTCCACTTGCCGCTCGGGTTGCTCAGAGCCAATGGCGATGTAATCGTGCGGATCCCGGTCGCCGTCACCGAAGAGGGTGCCCTGCTCTGCGTGGGAGAGGTCCCTGACCACAGTATTCTCACGCTGCTCAAGGCGCCGCAAAGTCCGACAACCCATGCCATTGAGCTGGCCGGAAAACTCAGCCAGCATGGTGTGCCTGAATACATCGAGCTCTACTACTGCGCCGGGCGTCAGCAGCACTTCGGTACGCAGAGTGCGCTTGAGCTGGAAACCCTCTTCACTCACAGTGGGGCACATGAATTGGCTGGTGCCCTCTCCCTTGGTGAAATAGGGAACCTGCGACCAGGGGACTACCCGCTGTTTCACAACGGCGCCATTCTCTGCAACGGGGAGGGACCGCGGTGAACAACGATCACGCCATGGCCATTGTCTGCGATCTCGCCCTCTGTATTGGTCGGGAGGTCACACTCGATGCCCTGCTCACCAAGGTGTTGCAGCGTTTTATGTTTCACTGTGCCACACCGGTTGGTGTGGTATTGCAGCAGCAACGGGAAGGATATGAGCTGCTCAAGGTCATTGGTGATGATCAGCTATCCCGGCACTGTGGCTCTCGGCTCTCCTTGCCGACCTGGGTTGGTGAAGGAGATCAGTGTGCGCTGCAAACAACTGTGCCTCTCCCCGGTGGCCGGCCATACCACTTTGCCTATCGGCTCAGGGTTGACGGGGGATATCTCATCTTGCTGCTGGCACCCCACCCCCAGCAGCATACTGTACCGGTCTGCCATCTGTTCAGCCCGGTACTTGGTAATCTGGCTCGAGCCATCCAGCTATGCAAGGACAGCGAACAGCTCGCCAGGCGCCAGCAGGCCGAGCTGGTCGACATGCAGCGCCTCAACGAGTCCCTGCTCAAGGCCATCCCCATCCCGGTATTCTACAAGGATGTTGAAGGGCGCTTTATCAGTTGCAACCCTGCCTTTACTCAAGTGACCGGGATCAGCAGGACCGATCTGCAGGGGAAGCGAGTAGACGAAATCCTGCCGCCAGAGATGGCGGACGAATATACCCAACGTGACATGGAGGTGCTGCGCAGCAGGCAGCCGCAATATTTCGAACATACGCTGTTTGATCGCAGCGGCCACCGCTACCAGGTGCTGAACTTCAAGGATCTCTTCTATGACCATCAGGGCGAGGTGGCAGGTATCATCGGCGCCTTGGTCGACATCACTCATATCAAGGAGAGCGAGCAGCGCCAGCGCACCCTGCTGTTTCAGACCATAGCGGCCCTCTCCTCCGCGATTGCCCACAAAGATCCGGTCACGGCAGGACACGAACGGCGCGTGCACGATCTCGCGCTGGCCATCGGTCAACAGCTGCAACTGCCGCAGGAGCAGCTGGATGGGCTGGGCCTTGCGGCCATGGTGCACAACATCGGCCTGTTGCAGATCCCAGCAGAGATCCTCACCCGCCCACGGGAACTGAGACAGGTGGAGTTCGAACTGATCAAACAACATCCGGAGACAGGTCGCGAGATCCTGCAACAAATTGACTTCCCCTGGCCCATCACCACCATAGTGCAGCAGCACCATGAAAACATGGATGGTAGTGGCTACCCGCAGGGGCTGCAGGGGGATGCCATCTCTCTGGAGGCGAGAATTATACGGGTCGCCGACTCCCTCGCCGCCATGACGGCCCACCGTCCGTTCCGGCGTGCCCTCCCCCTCACCGAAGCCTTCGCCGAGCTGACGCGCTATGCCGGAGTGCATTACGACGAACGGGTGGTCGATGCCTGTTTCGCCGTCTGGCAAGCGGGCTACCGCTTTACTACCACCTGACTCTGGTTGCACCAAGATGATGTTTAAAAATATACCGCCATCCACTCAGCCACCGGGCGTCAGCGATCACCCTACCGCAGCCCTGCTCCATCAGGTGATGGAACAGCTGCCCTATCGCGTCCTGCTGAAAGATACCCGTTCACACTTCATCGCCTGCAACCGTCTCTTGGCCAACGATCTTGCCCTCACCCCGGCAGAGCTGGTTGGCAAGTGTGATGCCGACTTTTTTCCGGCCGAACTGGCACAACGCTATCGGGATGATGATCTCCAGGTCATGGCCAGCGGCAAAACCCGGCATCACGAAGAACCCTATCTGAAGGGAGGGGAAGGCCGCTGGCTCAGTACCACCAAGTTTCCCCTGTACGATGAGCTGGGCAAGGTGATCGGCGTCGGTGTCTTTTTCGAAGATATTACCGACCAGAAGCAGCAGCAGGAGCGTCTCCAGCAATATACCTGGACGCTTGAAGCCATTACCCGCGCCCACCATGCCATGCTCAAGCAGGGGGACGAGCAGACACTACTGCAGGAGATCTGCGATGCCATCACCTTCGATGGTCGCTTTCCTCTGGTGATCGTGCTGCAGGCCGCTGATCAGGACAGAATGCAGATCCTGGCGCAGGCAGGTCAGGCTATCTGGTTTGCCAGCGATGACTGGCTCACCCGGGATGTGGCCCTGATCCGGGCCATCAGCTCAGGCGAGATGCTTAACGAAGCACTCGGCATCGAACTGGTTCACCACTCCGCCACCCTGAGGGGCCGGCTGCTGCTGCCATTACCGTGGCAAGCCGCAGTGCCAGGTGGCCTGCTTATTCACAGCACGCAGGCCAGAGCCTTCACCGATGAGGAAGTACACCTCTTCAACGGACTGGCTGACTACCTGACATATGGCCTGCAAGCTCGTCGTACCCAGCAAGCCTATCTCGCCGCTCAGCGAGAAAAAGCCATGCATGCCCGCCAACTGGAGCTGGCCCTGGAGGATGCGCTGGGAGCCATCGCTGCCGTGCTGGAACAACGCGATCCCTACACCGCTGGTCACCAGAAGCACGTCGCTACTCTGGCGTTGGCCATCGGTCGGGAACTGGGGCTGGGTGACAAACAGTTACGTGGTCTTTATCTGGGCGCCATGGTGCACGATATCGGTAAAATCCAGGTGCCTGTCGAGATCCTGACCAAACCGGGCAAGCTGACCCCCCAGGAGTTCAATCTGGTCAAGGAGCACCCGACGGCAGGTTATCTGGTGCTCAAGGATATTGCTCTACCCTGGCCCATCGCCCGGATGATCCACCAGCACCACGAGTATCTGGACGGTTCCGGCTATCCAGGGAAGCTAAAGGGGGATGAGATCCTGCTGGAGGCCCGCATCCTCACCGTCGCCGATATCGTCGAATCCATGTCCTCGGATCGTCCCTATCGCGCCGCCCTCGGCATTCCCCAAGCAAGGGAGCAGATCATCCAGATGCGTGGCCATCAGCTCGATGCGGATGTGGTGGATGCCTGTCTGCGGATCCTAGACCGGGGAGACTTTATCCCCCAACCGCTCGGCAAGCCGTAACGACACGGATAAAAAAACCGGCCAAATGGCCGGTTTCTGTTTTTATGCGCTGGTGCTGTCTCTATTAACCCAGACGAACCCGGGCGTTGCGGAACATCCGCATCCAGGCGCCGTCCTCGCCCCAGTTGTCGGGGTGCCAGGAGTTGGCCACGGTACGGAACACCCGCTCCGGGTGCGGCATCATGATGGTGGCGCGGCCATCGGTGGTGGTCACGGCGGTGATACCATCCGGCGAGCCATTTGGGTTGGCCGGGTACTGCTCGGTCACGCTGCCGCGGTTGTCGACAAAGCGCAGCCCTACCAGACCGCTCTGCTGCAGTGCGCTCAGGTGAGCGGCATCGCGCACCTCGACACGCCCTTCCCCGTGGGAAACGGCGATGGGCATCACGGAGCCTGCCATGCCGGCGAAGAAGGCCGACGGGGACTCCTGTACCTGCACCAGACTGAAGCGGGCCTCGAAGCGCTCGGAGCGGTTGCGTACAAAGCGCGGCCAGAGATCAGCACCCGGGATGAGATCCCGCAGGTTGGACATCATCTGGCAACCGTTGCAGACACCCAGAGAGAGGGTATCGCCGCGCTCGAAGAAGCGCTGGAACTGCTCACGGGCGTTGTCATTGAACAGGATGGACTTGGCCCAGCCTTCACCGGCACCCAACACATCACCGTAGGAGAAGCCGCCACAGGCCACCAGGGTCTGGAACTCCTCCAGCTTGATGCGACCGGAGAGAATGTCGCTCATATGGACGTCCACAGCCGCGAAACCGGCACGATCGAACGCCGCCGCCATCTCCACGTGGGAGTTGACCCCCTGCTCGCGCAGCACCGCCAGACGGGGGGAGACCCCGCGGGCAATGTAAGGTGCAGCCACATCCTCGGACGGGTTGTAAGTCAGCTTGGCATGCAGACCCGGATCGGTGGCGTCCTGACGGGCCGCGTGCTCACTGTCGGCGCACTCGGGGTTGTCGCGCAGGCGCTGCATCTGCCAGCTGGTCTCGCCCCAGATGGTGCGAAGGGCGGTACGGCTGGCACGATAGACCTCCTGACCGGCCCGTTGCAGGGTGATGAGATCCCCTTCGCGCACGGTACCGAGCACATGGGAGCAGGCTGCCAGACCGTGGCCGGCCAGCAGGGTCATCACCGCCTCTTTATCTTCACGACGCACCTGAATGACGGCGCCCAGCTCCTCGTTGAACAACGCAGGCAACAGCTCGCCACCGATACGATCGAGCTGGATGTCGAGACCGCAGTGACCAGCAAACGCCATCTCCACCAGAGTGACAAACAGGCCGCCGTCGGAGCGGTCGTGATAGGCGATCAGCTTGCGATCGGCCACCAGCGCCTGAATGGCGTTGAAGAAGCCCTTGAGCTGGACCGGATTGTCGAGATCCGGCGCCTTGTCACCCAACTGGCGATAGACCTGCGCCAACGCCGAGGCGCCGAGGCGCTGCTTGCCGTTGCCAAGGTCGATGAGGATAAGGTCGGTTTCACCGAGATCGGTACGCAGTTGTGGCGTAACCGTGTTGCGCACATCTTCGACCCGGGCAAAGGCGGAGATGAGCAGGGAGAGCGGCGAGGTGACGCTGTGCTCCTTACCATCTTGCTGCCAGCGGGTCTTCATGGACATGGAGTCCTTGCCCACCGGAATGGTGATGCCAAGGGCTGGGCAGAGCTCCTCGCCCACCGCTTTGACCGCCTCATAGAGACCGGCATCTTCCCCCGGGTGACCGGCAGCGGCCATCCAGTTGGCGGAGAGCTTGACCCGCTTCAGCGACCCGATGTGGGCCGGCGCCAGGTTGGTAAGCGCTTCCGCCACCGCCATGCGAGCGGAGGCGGCGTGGGAGAGCAGCGCCACCGGGGTACGCTCGCCCATGGACATGGCTTCGCCGTGATAGCTGTCGTAGGTGGCAGCGGTGACGGCGCAATCGGCCACCGGGATCTGCCAGGGGCCAACCATCTGATCGCGATTGACCAAGCCAGTCACGCTGCGATCGCCGATGGTTATAAGGAAGGACTTCTCCGCCACGGTCGGCAGACGCAGAACCCGCTCGGCTGCGTCACTCAAAGTGATGCCATCGAGCTGGAGCGCTTTGCCTTGTGCAGGCAGAGTCACCACGTCGCGGTGCATCTTGGGGGCCTTGCCGAGCAGCACGTCCAGCGGCAGATCGATGGGCTGGTTGTCAAAGTGGTCGTCAGAGAGGGTCAGATGCTTCTCTTCGGTCGCGGTACCGATGACGGCATAGGGGGCGCGCTCACGCTCGCACAGCGCCTTGAACAGCGGCAGCTTGTCCTGCGCTACCGCCAGCACGTAACGCTCCTGGGATTCGTTGCACCAGATCTCCAGCGGGCTCATGCCCGGCTCGTCGCTCTGGATGGCGCGCAGATCGAAACGACCGCCACGCTCACCGTCGTTGACCAGCTCCGGCATGGCGTTGGAGAGACCACCCGCCCCCACATCGTGGATAAAGACGATAGGGTTGTCGTCACCCAGCTGCCAGCAGCGATCGATCACCTCCTGGCAACGGCGCTCCATCTCGGGGTTGTCACGCTGCACCGAGGCAAAGTCGAGATCTTCGGCCGACTGGCCGGAGGCCATGGAGGATGCGGCACCACCGCCCAGACCGATGTTCATCGCCGGGCCGCCCAGCACGATCAGCGCCGCACCGACCGGGATATCCCCTTTCTGGACATGTTCGGTGCGGATGTTGCCGATGCCGCCAGCCAGCATGATGGGTTTGTGGTAGCCACGCACCTCGACGCCGTTGTGGCTCGGCACCTCCTCTTCGAAGGTACGGAAGTAGCCGAGAATGGCCGGACGGCCGAACTCGTTGTTAAACGCGGCGCCGCCGAGCGGCCCCTCCTGCATGATGTCAAAGGCGCTGACAATGCGGCTCGGCTTGCCGAAATCCTGCTCCCAGGGCTGCTCGAAGCCGGGAATGCGCAGGTTGGAGACGGAGAAACCGACCAGACCCGCCTTGGGCTTGGCACCACGACCGGTGGCTCCCTCGTCGCGGATTTCGCCGCCGGAGCCGGTGGCTGCCCCCGGGAACGGGGAGATGGCGGTCGGGTGGTTGTGGGTCTCCACCTTCATCAGGATGTCGACCTGTTCCTGGTGATACTGGTATTCGCCGTTGGCCGGGCTCGGGAAGAAGCGGCCACCCTGGCTCCCTTCCATCACGGCGGCGTTGTCTTTATAGGCAGAGAGGACATGATCCGGCGTCTGCTCGAAGGTGTTCTTGATCATCTTGAACAGCGACTTGGGCTGCTGCTCACCATCGATGGTCCAGTCGGCATTGAAGATCTTGTGACGGCAGTGTTCGGAGTTCGCCTGGGCGAACATGTAGAGCTCGATATCGTTGGGGTTGCGACCCAACTTGGTGAAGTTCTCCACCAGATAGTCGATTTCGTCGTCGGCCAGCGCCAGACCCAGCGCCACGTTGGCTTCGGCCAGGGCTACGCGACCACCGCCCAGCACATCCACCTGGGTGAAGGGGCGAGGCTCGTGGTGAGCAAACAGGGCGGCAGCTTCGCTCATCTCGGCAAACACCACTTCCATCATCCGATCATGGAGCACGGCGGCAATGGCGCTGCGCTGGGCGGCACTCAGCTCACCCGGCCCCTTGATGGTCAGGTAATAGGCAATACCACGCTCCAGCCGCTTGACTTGTTTCAGGCCGCAGTTGTGGGCGATGTCGGTTGCTTTGGAAGACCAGGGGGAGATAGTGCCGGGGCGGGGGGTAACAAGAAACAGCTGACCACTGGGGGTGTGTTCGGGGATGGTCGGGCCGTAGCGCAAGAGCTGGCCCAAGGTCGCTCGCTCGGGGGGAGAGAGGGGGCTTGTCAGCTCGGCAAAGTGCACATACTCGGCATAGACATCCTCTATCTCTACTCCGCTCTCTACTCCACTCTCGTTTTTCATCTGTGCGAAGCGTTGCAGCAGTTTTTGGACACGAAAATCAGACAGTGCTGGGGCACCACGCAAGATATCCATATGACCTTTCTCACCAAGTTTTAAAGTGGGGGGGAATTGAGACGCGCGTATTATAGGGATCTGGCTCACAGCGGACAAACGTTTTTCTCACTTCACGCAGTGTGACTCTGCGCACACTCTCTGGTATAAAGGTGCCTCTTTTTTGACAAATGCCGATTTTTTCAACAAAGGTACTCACCTACTTGCGCTGCATTTTTCGACTGTTTATCGGGCTGTTGTTGACGCTGACGCTGGTTGGCTGCGACTTCTATACCCCCTCCAGCCAGCTGGAGCAGATCCGCCAACGAGGCGAGATCAGGGTTGGCACCATCTATGGCCCCACATCCTATTACCAGCGTGACGACCTCGCCCAGGGGTTCGATTATGAGCTGGCGCAACATTATGCCGAATGGCTGGGGGTGAAACTCACCATCATCCCGGTCAACACCACTGACGAACTGGTTACCCTGCTGAAAAAGGGTAAAGTCGATCTGGCGGCAGCCGCCATCATGGTCACTCAGGAGCGGCGCGAGCTGTTTCGCTTCGGCCCGGGCTTCTACCAGGTCTCTCCCAAGCTGGTATACCGTAATGGCAAGCCCAAGCCGGCCTCGTTGAACGATATAAAAGGCAAGCTGGTGGTGGCCGCCGGCTCCACCGGGGAAGATCTGCTCAAAGAGATGAGCAAAGAGAATCCCAAACTGACGTGGAGCACCAGCCACAACGCCGATGTGGAGGAACTGCTCAAGCAGGTGGTGGATGGCAAGATTGACTACACGGTGGTGCAGGATACCGTGCTGGCCCGTACCCAGCGCTACTACCCGGAGCTCACCGAGGGGCTGACCCTGGCACAGAAGCAGACCGTTGCCTGGGCCATGAGCAAGCTGCCCGATGACAGCCTCTATGCCAGCGTCATCGACTTTTTCGGTCAGCGCTTTATGGACGGCGCTATCGCCAAGCTGGACGAGAAGTACTTCGGCCACGTGCAGAACTTTGACTTCGTCGATACCCGCACTTTCCTGCAGCGGGCCAAGAGCCTGCTGCCCAAGTACCAGCCGCTGTTCCAGACCCACGCCAAGAATATCGACTGGCGCCTGCTGGCTGCCATCAGCTATCAGGAGTCCCACTGGGACCCGCAGGCGCGCTCCTACACCGGCGTGCGTGGCATGATGATGCTGACCGAGCCCACCGCCAAGGCGATGGGGGTCAATGATCGGCTTCATCCGGAAGAGAGCATCAAGGGGGGCTCTCTCTATCTGCAGCAGATGATGGAAAAGGTTCCCGACTCGGTGCCCGAGGACGAGAAGGTGTGGTTTGCTCTCACCGCCTACAACATCGGCTACGGCCATATGATGGACGCGCGCCGTCTGACCAAGGAACTAGGCAAGAATCCCGACGCCTGGAGCGACGTCAAGGATGTGCTGCCGCTGCTGCAGCAAGCACGCTGGCATCGCAAGGTGCGTTACGGCTATGCCCGCGGCAGCGAGGCGCGCAACTATGTCAACAACGTGCGTCAGTACTACCAGAGCCTGCTCTGGCTCGATAACGAGCAACAGAAGGCCCACCAACGGGAGAGTCTCGACAACGACAGCGAGCCGGAGATCGCCGAGCGCCCGACTATCATCGCCGAAGTGGTCAATCAGATCACCATGCGCTAACCAGCCATTATTCGGCTGTTTTCACGCAAACTTCTCTGTTACCATCGATCCACATCGGAGCCTATCCGAAATCGCATTGTTTTCATTATGTTGAGAGAGTAAATAACAGCAATTTCGGATGGGCGCCATCAATGACCCAAGGCCGGGATGGCCACCTGAGTTGGGAGGAGACCAAGATGCAAAAACGTAGAAAAATCAGTCTGGTCAGAAAAGCGAAGTGCAGCTGGAGCCCCAGACGCAAACTCAAGCTTAATGACATCAAGCGCAACCTGTGGCGCAGAAATCGATCCTATACCCTGCTTATTGCAGAGCACACAGCATAAACCCGGCATTCGCCGGGTTTTTTTATCTTCTTTCTCACCTGAAAATCGTCTTACACCAGCGCCGCCTTGAACTGTACCGTCCGCTTGGAGATCAGTGAGTTGCAGTGGTTGCAGAAGTAATCCACCGCGCCGCACGCCTTGAGACGCTCCAGCTCCTGCTGGCAGGTCGGGCAGATGGCCGTGACGCGAACAGGTGCCTGGCACTGACCACAGGTTTGCTCCTTGCTGCGGGTATCCAGTTCAGCCTGGCATGACGGGCAAAGCAGGGCTTCCATTGTAGACTCCTCATAAAGTGAACCTGCGATAGGCTTGCCCATGGCGGGTTCCCCTCCCCTTATTCCTCACCTTAACATGGCGAGGATAACAAAGCGGCTGCCGGTGAGGGCAGCCGCAAGGACTTATTTCTTCTTCATCTTCAGCAGGCGTTTGCGCTGACGTTCCTGACTCAGGGTCATGGTGTTCTTCTTGCCTTCAAACGGGTTGACCGACTCCTGGAACTCGACCCGGATCGGCGAGCCCATGATCTTGAGGGACTTGCGGAAGTAGTTGATGAGATACCGCTTGTAGGAGTCCGGCAAGTCGTTCAGCTGGTTGCCGTGGATCACGATGCGTGGCGGGTTGTAACCACCGGCGTGGGCATACTTGAGCTTGACGCGGCGACCATTGACCATCGGCGGCTGGTGATCTTCCTGCGCCATCTGCATGATGCGGGTCAGCATCGCCGTACTGGTACGACGGGTGGCGGACTGATAAGCCTCCTGAATGGATTCAAACAGGTGGCCTACACCGCTACCGTGCAGGGCGGAGATGAAGTGAACGCGGGCGAAGTCGATGAAGCCCAAGCGACGATCCAGCTCGTTCTTCACATCCTCTTTAACCTTCTGATCCAGGCCATCCCACTTGTTCACCACCAGCACCACGGAGCGACCGGCATGGAGCACATAGCCCAGAATGCTCAAGTCCTGATCGGTGATGGTCTCCTGAGCGTCGATCACCAGCAGGCAGACGTTGGCATCTTCGATGGCTTTCAGGGTCTTGATAACGGAGAACTTCTCCACCGTCTCGTGCACCTTGCCACGACGACGCACACCGGCGGTGTCGATGACCACATACTTCTGCTCGTCACGCTCCATCGGAATGTAAACGGAGTCACGAGTGGTACCGGGCATGTCATAGACGATGACCCGATCTTCACCCAGCATGCGGTTGGTCAGGGTCGATTTACCGACGTTGGGGCGACCGACGATGGCAAACTTGATGGGCAGGTCGGCGAACGGCGTCTCCTTGGTGTCCTCTTTGGTATCGAGTTCACCGGCAGCCACCATGCGCAGCAGGGCTTCTTCGTCGAAGTCCTCCTCTTCCTCATCCTGCGCATCTTCATCGGTAGCGGCATCAACCAGGGTCTCCAGATGGGGGGCCAGGGCCAGTTCCAGCAGGCTCAGTACGCCACGACCGTGGGCGGCCGCGATCTGGTAGACCTCGCCCAGGGCCAGACCGTAGAACTCGGAAACCGCGGAATCACCGTCGATACCGTCGGTCTTGTTGGCCACCAGAAATACCTTTTTGTGGGCCTTGCGCAGGTGCTCGGCGATGGCTTGATCCGCCGCGGTCAGACCGGCACGGGCATCCACCATGAACAGCACGACGTCCGCTTCTTCGATGGCCAACAGGGATTGCTCGGCCATCTTCAGCTCGATCCCCTCTTCGGTACCATCGATACCACCGGTATCGACCACGATAAATTCCAGCTCGCCCAGCTTCGCCTGACCGTATTTGCGATCCCGGGTCAGACCGGGAAAATCGGCAACCAGGGCATCCCGGGTACGAGTCAGACGGTTAAACAGGGTGGATTTCCCCACATTTGGGCGGCCCACCAGGGCTACTACAGGAGTCATAAAAGCCTCATTCTCAAGACGACAAAGGCTCCGGGTCCGAAGACCAGGAGCCGTATATTCACATTAACGGACGATCAAGGACGCTTGAGGGCGTACAACTTGCCGCCACGGCTCTGTACATACAGGGTCTCGCCATCCACCAAGGGAGCGGCGTAGAGACCACTGCTATCGAGCTGCTGCATCGCCTTGATGGTACCGTCGGTACGATCAAGCCAATACAGGTATCCTTCCACATCGCCTACCACCACATAGTCACCGAAGATGACAGGTGCGGTGACGGTGCGGTTTTCCAGCTGGGTATTGGACCACAGCTCCAGACCGTTGCGGCGGTCCACGGCAAACAGGTGGCTGCGGCTGTCGGTCAGCACAATGGCATTACCGGTAATCGCCAGATCGCGATAGCCGGAATACTTGCGCTTCCACACCTCGTCACCACTCATCAGTTTGCGTGCCATCAACTGGCCATTGTAGGCGATGGCATAGAGCTCATCACCGGCAATCAGCGGGCTGGCATCGACGTCCACCATACGGTCAAGCTCGGTGGCACCGCGCGGGTCGGCGACCTTGGACTGGCGCACCGGTTGGCCGTTCCCGAGCAGGGCAATGCCCACCTTGCCATCGGCGCGGCCATAAATCACGGCACCATTGGTGATCACCGGCGCACCTGCACTGCGCAGGGTCAGCGGCGGCTGCTCTTCAGAGAGAGTCCACTGAACCTTGCCTTCGTCAGTATCGAGGGCAATCAGGCGACCGGAGGTAGTCAGCACTACCACGCGGCCATCTTCCACCGCAGGGCTCGCCACCACTTCGCCGGGCACATTGGTCTGCCACAGCACATCACCATTCTCTTCGTTCAGGGCGTATACCACTCCGTTCTCGGAGCCGAGGAACAGCTTGCCGTAACGGGATACCAAGCCACCCGAGAGGCGCGCGCTGCGCTTGTCGGCGTTGACCGGCAGGTCAGCCAGATCGACTGTCCAGAGGCGATCGCCACTGGCACGATCAAAGGCGCTGACATCGCCGTCGCGGGCAGCCGCGTAGATGCGGTCCTCTTCCACCACCGGCTTGAGCTGGGAGTAGAAGTCACCGATGCCATCACCCACGGTGGATGACCATGCGGTGTCGGCAGTGAAGGAAGATTCAACCTTGGGCAGCGGCGCCATCGGGTTGAGATCCTCTTCCGAACTGAACAGGGAGCAACCCTGCAGAGCGAAGGAGACCGCAGCCCCCAGCGCCACCATCTTGAATAGATTACGCATCCGGTGCCTCACCAGTCGCAACGGCCGGCAGGGCCAGATCATCCATTTTCAGCTTGAGCTCGGCGCTACCCTGCAGGCCGCCGGCATCCGCCGCCGCCTGATAGGCGTCGCGAGCCTCCTCAATCTTGCCCTGCTTTTGCAGGATGTCACCGCGCACTTCGGCCACCTGGGCCTTGAAGGCGTCGCTGTTGATCTTGCCAAGTTGGGCCAGCGCTTCATCTGCCTTGCCCTGATCATTCAGCACTCGGGCCAGACGCAACGCCGCGATGGGACGAATGCTCTCGTCACCTGTGGTCGCCACCAGCTCCAGCTGCTCGGCAGCCAGATCCAGCTTGCCCGCCTTGACGGCAGCAGCAGCCAGTTGCAAAGCGGCCAGTTCGCCGTAGGAGTCGCCCTTGTTGGCGGTGACAAACTGCTGTGCCTGCTCGAAACCGGCGACATCGCCCTTGGCCAGCAGCTCAATCACCTGGTTGTAAGAGTTGGAGGAGGCCTCCATGGTCTCTTGCTGGTGCTGGTTGTAATAGCGCCAGCCGAACAGACCGACCAGACCGATCACGGTCCCGGCAATCACCGAGGTTCCGTTCTCTTTCCACCACTCCTTGATAACCTCAACCTGTTGTTCTTCGGTGGTATAGACTTCCACAGCTTACTCTCCTTTGGCTGCCAGCAGGGCAATGGCGGCGTCAACCTTGACGGTCTGTTGCTCGGCCTGACCACGCAGATATTTGATAGTGATCTCCCCGTTTTGCACCTCGGTTTCACCAAGGATCAGGGCGATTGCCGCACCGCTCTTGTCGGCACGCTTGAGTTGTTTCTTGAAGTTGCCACCGCCGCAGTGGCTCATGAGGCGCAGGTCAGGCAGGGCATCGCGCAGACGCTCGGCCAGCTGGAAGCCAGCCTGCTCGGTCCCCTCGCCCACCATCGCCAGATAAACATCCACCGCCGGGCGGATATCGGCGTTGAGCTCGAGGGTCTCCAGCATCAGCACCAGACGCTCCATGCCCATGGCAAAGCCCACGGCCGGGGTCGGTTGACCGCCCAACTGCTCTACCAGACCATCGTAGCGGCCACCGGCACAGACGGTGCCCTGGGCACCCAGACTGCTGGTGACCCACTCGAACACGGTCAGGTTGTAATAGTCAAGACCACGCACCAGACGCTCGTTCACTTCGTATTTGATCCCGGCAGACTCAAGCAGGCGCTTGAGCCCCTCGAAGTGGGCCAGGCTCTCTTCGCCCAGGTGATCGAACAGACGCGGGGCACCCGCCAAAATGGCCTGTACTTTTTCATCCTTGGAGTCGAGCACCCGCAACGGGTTGCTGTACATGCGGCGCTGGCTCTCTTCGTCCAGCTGGTCCTTGTACTGCTCCAGATAGGCTACCAGCGCATCACGGTAAGCGGCACGCTCGGCACTCTGCCCCAGGGTGTTGAGCTGCAGGGTGACATGTTCGCTGATGCCAAACAGACGCCACAGGCGGTGGGTCAGCATGATCAGCTCCGCGTCAATGTCCGGCCCGTTGATGCCAAACAGCTCGACACCGAACTGGTGGAACTGGCGGTAACGGCCCTTCTGGGGACGCTCGTGACGGAACATGGGGCCCATGTACCACATCCGGCGTTCCTGGTTGTAAAGCAGACCGTGCTCGATACCGGCACGGACGCAGCTGGCGGTCCCTTCCGGACGCAGACTCAGGCTGTCGCCGTTGCGGTCTTCAAAGGTGTACATCTCTTTTTCGACCACGTCGGTCACTTCACCGATGGCGCGCTTGAACAGATGAGTCTGCTCGACAATCGGCATGCGCACTTCGCTGTAGCCATAGCTGGCAACGACCTGGCGCAGGATCTGTTCAACTTTCTGCCATACCGGGCTCTGCTCCGGCAGGCAATCATTCATACCGCGAATAGCTTGGATCTGTTTTGCCACGTTGATACTCGAGAAAAAGAGGTAAAATTTGGCCGCATTATAGGGAGTTTCACCCCCGAGGTAAAATCAGGGAGTCCGGATGCGGGGTGTAAAATCAGTCACCTGGAAAGAGGGCCACCCCATGTGGCCCTGTTTCGCTCACTCCTTGTCCATCGGGATCCGGTTGGCCGGATCCAGCATGGCGGCGCGGGCACGAATGCGGCGCTCCAGAGTAGGAATGAGATCCTTGTTGTCGAGCCGATCGACCCGCTGGCCCCCCTCATAGAAGGCACTCTTGTTGGCGGCACCCGCCAGACCAAGGTCGGAAACCAGCGCTTCGCCCGGCCCGTTCACCACACAGCCGATGATGGAGACATCCATCGGGGTGATGATGTCTTCGAGCCGCTCTTCCAGTGCATTGACTGTGCCTATGACGTCGAACTCCTGCCGAGAGCAGGAGGGACAGGCGATAAAGTTGATGCCACGGGAGCGAATACGCAAGGATTTGAGGATATCGAAACCGACCTTCACCTCCTCCACCGGATCCGCCGCCAGCGAGATACGCAGGGTATCGCCGATGCCGTCGGTGAGCAGCATACCCAGACCGATGGCAGATTTCACCGCGCCGGCACGGAAACCGCCCGCTTCGGTGATGCCAAGGTGCAGCGGCTGCTCGATCTGCTTGGCCAGCAGGCGATAGGCGCCGACTGCCAGGAAGACGTCGGAGGCCTTGACGCTCACCTTGAAATCCTGGAAATCGAGGCGATCGAGATACTCCACGTGCCGCATGGCGGACTCCACCAGCGCTTCGGGGGTCGGCTCGCCGTACTTCTCCTGAATATCTTTCTCCAGCGAACCACCATTGACCCCGATACGGATCGGAATATTGAGGTCGCGCGCGCAATCGACCACCGAGCGCACCCGCTGCTCGTTGCCGATGTTACCCGGATTGATACGCAGGCAGTCAGCGCCGTATTCCGCCACTTTCAGGGCGATGCGATAGTCGAAGTGGATATCGGCGACGATGGGAATGCGGGTCTGCTGTTTGATCAGCCGGAACGCTTCCGCCGCTTCCATGGTGGGCACGGAGACACGAACGATATCGGCACCGACCCGCTCGATCCGCTGGATCTGCTCGACGGTGGCGGCAACATCTGTGGTCTTGGTGTTGGTCATGGTCTGCACGGTAATGGGGGCATCGCCCCCAACCGGTACATTACCAACCATGATCTGTCTGGATTTACGACGAATAATGGGAGATTCGTGAGATGACATGGGAAACAGATTACTCCTGCGGCAGTGAGAAGCGGGCTGTACGACCGTTGTTGTAACGGCTCATATCAAACGACTGACCCTTGTAGTCAAGCTTGACCGCCATCGGCGCGCCAATGATGAACTTCAGGGGCTCGGCGCCTTCCAGCACCAGCTCGTCGTTGGCCTTCTTCAGACCACTGAACAGGGTCTTGCCGTTGGCATCCTTAACATCCAGCCAGCAATCGGCGGTGAAGCTCATCTTCAGTTGCGGCGCAGTCGCCGGATCAACGACAGCTTCATTAGATTCGGTGCCATTGGCGCCGGATACCACAGCATCGGTCGCAGTGCCGACAGCCGCGCTGACATCGGTCGGGGCCACGGCCGCAGAGGCCGGCGTCAGGGTGGTGCTTGCTCCAGAAACCATCGCTGGAGTATTTACATCAGGGGCGGCAGGGGCGATAGGAGTACCTTCCGCCGGAGCGCTATTGATTGCATCAGGCACCGTGGTAGCAGACGCTACCGGTGTTGAACTGGTTGCACTCATCTCGGTGGCAGCCAAGGCTTCATCACCGGCGGAGCGGCGTGAAGTACTCTGCCACCACCAGGCGACCGAGAGCGCAATCAACACCAGAATAACCAACCAGGTGACCACCTTGAGGCGATTGTCGTTGGCTTGCTGGCGAGAACGACGGGAGAAGCTCTGCATGTCGATATTGTCGGGAGGAGTCAGACCCAGCTTGTCGTAAGCGGCCAGAATGGTCTCGTCGGGGATCCCGACCAGCTTGGCATAGGTACGCAAATAACCCCGAATAAAGGTGTGGGACGTGTGCTTGTCGTAGGTATCCGATTCGATAGCGGCGATCAGGGTCAGACGAAGGTGAATGCGGGACGCAACCTGTTCTCGTGTCCAGCCAAGCTGTTCACGGGCGTTGCGCAGCAATTGGCCTGGGCCTACTGCCTGGGAGTCGTCTTGGAAATCGTGTTGCTGTTCAATAGTCATTGGCTAAATAACGCTTGGCTTGTTGCGAAGTGGGATATTGCCTTACCAGCTCAGTCCCGAATTGGTGAAGTAATGCCGGCTTGTCCATCGCCTGTGCCAGCCGAAGTCTCAACCAGAGACTCTCCTCGTTCTCGTCTGACACATCGGCAAAACGGGCGAGGTAGGACTGCACATCAGGCAGCTTGCCATCTTTCATGGAAAGCTCGGCCAAGTCCAGCAATAACCCTGGATTGCGGGGATTATACCCCAAGGCCAGGCGATAGTACTCGCCTGCTTTATCATTTCTGCGATTTTGCAGCGCACAAAGTGCCGCATTTTCATAGGTATCGGCAATTTTTACGTAGCCTGGCTGAATAACAGCCTGGTTGAACGCCTGATCTGCCTCGGCATACCTGCCGCGATCACAGAGGAAGGCACCATAGTTGTTCATTGCGTCAGCATTGGACGGATCCATGGCAAGGGCGTTCTTGTAATGGGTCTCGGCTGCCTTGAAATCTCCTACCTTCTGGTAAAAGTAGGCAAAACCGATCTGGATCTGGGGGTTGGAGGGGTCATACTGGAGGGCGCGGTCAAGATTGAACTTGGCCTGCTCGGCATTGCCCTGACGCAAGTACTGGATACCCAAGTCGAGGCGGGTTTGGGCAGCCGCCTTGAGGTCAGGACCCACTTCACGCTGGGTCGAGTTCTGGCCAGCGTAAGTGGTCTCGGTCACACAGCCTGGCAGCGCGCAGAGCGCTGCCACTACGATCAATGTACGTGTATCCATTCCCTGTCTATACAATGGCTTAGCATTTAAACCATTTTGACGGAAATCCCATCCTGTTGCATCCGATTTTTGATAGTTCGCTTGGTACGGTCAATCACGTCCCCCACCAGCTGACCACAGGCGGCATCGATGTCATCACCACGGGTCTTGCGGACAATCACGGTGAAACCGTACTCCATCAGCACCTTGGAGAAGCGATCGATACGGCTGTTGCTCGGCTTGCCATAAGGGTTGCCCGGGAAGGGGTTGAACGGGATCAGGTTGATCTTGCTCGGAGTGTCCTTGAGCACCTTGGCCAGCTCGTGGGCATGCTGCATATCGTCATTGATATGATCGAGCAGCACATACTCGACGGTTACCCGACCACCGTTGGCATTGGACTTTTCGAGGTAACGACGGACACCGGCGAGGAACTCCTCGATGTTGTACTTGTCGTTGATCGGCATGATCTCTGAACGCAGCTTGTCGTTTGGGGCGTGCAGGGAGATAGCCAGCGCCACGTCGATCTGGTCGCCCAGCTTGTCCAGCGCAGGTACCACGCCAGAGGTGGAGATGGTCACCCGGCGCTTGGAGATGCCAAAGCCGTAGTCATCCATCATCAGACGCATGGCGGGCACCACGTTGGCGAGGTTGAGCAGCGGCTCGCCCATCCCCATCATCACCACGTTGGTGATGGGACGCTTGCCACCGACCACGCGGGCCGCACGCCACACCTGACCGATGATCTCGGAGACTTTCAGATTGCGGTTGAAGCCTTGTTGAGCCGTGGAGCAGAACTTGCACTCCAGCGCACAGCCAACTTGAGAGGAGACGCAGAGGGTCGCGCGGTCATCTTCCGGGATGTAGACGGTCTCGACCTCCTGATCGCCCACCTGCAGGGCCCACTTGATGGTGCCATCGGCAGAACGCTGCTCGCGGCTGATCTCGGGCGCCTTGATCTCGGCGATCGCCTTGAGGCGCTCTTTGAGCACCTTGTTGACGTTGGTCATCTGATCGAAATCATCACACCCAAAGTGATAGATCCACTTCATGACCTGATCTGCCCGGAATGGCTTCTCGCCCAGTTCGACGAAAAAGGCACGCATGGCATCCCGATCAAGATCCAGCAGGTTGATTTTTGTTTCGCTCATCAATGGCCTCAGTTCAAACACTTCATCAATTATTGGCTGACGACGTCAGGGGGCGGCATTGTACAAATAATGGGTCTGGCTTTCCACCTGGAGAATAGAGGGATATTGCGTAAACGGCGAAAACAACAAAGGGAGCCGAGGCTCCCTTGGGTCATCATCCACAAAAATCAGCCGCGCGGGCAGATCTCGTTGTCAGAGAAGAAGTAGGCAATTTCGCGGGCTGCGGATGCCGGTGCATCGGAGCCATGCACTGCGTTGCGATCGATGCTCTCGGCATAACAGGCACGCAAGGTACCAGCCAGCGCCTCTTTCGGGTTGGTAGCCCCCATGATCTCGCGATTGCGACGGATGGCGTCTTCCCCTTCCAGCACCTGCACCATGACAGGGCCAGAGGTCATGAAGCTGACCAGATTGTCATAAAAAGGCTTGCCCTGATGCTCGGCATAGAAACCGGCAGCCTGTTCACTGCTCATGTGCAGCATTTTGGATGCCACCACTTTCAAGCCTGCGCTTTCGAAACGGCTATAGATGGCACCGATCAGGTTCTTGCTGACAGCATCCGGTTTAACGATAGAGAAGGTACGTTCGATGGCCATTGATATCTTTCCTTAACTACAGAGTTTTATTGTTAGAATCCATGTTCGCTGGCGATTATACGTAAACAAAAACCGGAAAAACACACAAACGAGCAACTTTTTATTAAACATCACTCCCTTGCAATCAACATCCACACTCATCTTGACCGAGCAGAGCCGGAAAATATGTGCGCTTGCGCACGATAGTTACCTTAAGCCGCCAAAACCCCATCTTTTGTTCACAATTCGAACAGCATGAAAAAGGCACCCGAAGGTGCCTTGTCTCGCCTATTTGGCTTCCGCCAGCAGGGCCCGCGCTATGGTGCGCATCCCCAGGGTATTGGCCCCCGGCGCCCAGAGGGCATCGCCGTTGTCACTGAAGCAGGCGGCCAGATCGATATGCAACCAGCCCATCCCTTCGTTGGCAACGAAACGGGAGAGGAAACCCGCAGCGTTGGAGGCGCCACCCGGCCCGCCCCCCTTCACCGGACGGCTGTTGGCCGTGTCGGCGTAATGGGAGGGGCACTGCTGGCGGTGCCAGGGCTCCAGCGGCAGCGGCCAGGCAGGCTCATGCTCAGCATCGGCATAGGTCATGGCCCGGCTTACCAACCCTTTGTCGAGGCCGAACAGAGCATTGTAGCGCCCACCCAGCGCCATCACGGCTGCGCCGGTCAGGGTCGCGGCATCGATGATCAGCGGTGCGCCGGACTCGCTCGCCAGTTGCAGGCCGTCGGCCAGCACCAGCCGCCCCTCGGCATCGGTATTCACAATCTCGACCGTGGTGCCGTTCTTGTAGGTGAGGATGTCGCCCAGCTTGTAGGCGTGGCCGGAGACTAGGTTCTCGGCGCAGCAGAGGATCAGCTTCACCCGCTTGTCGAGCCCGCGCAGCATGGCCAGCGCCAGTGCACCGGTGACAATCGCCGCGCCCCCCATGTCGCACTTCATGGTGAGCATCCCCTCGGAGCTCTTCATGGAGTAGCCGCCGGAGTCAAAGGTGATCCCCTTGCCCACCAGCGCTGCCGCTACCGGCGCCTTGGGGTCACGTCCCGGGTTGAAGTCGAGCTCCAGCAATACCGGTTCGCGCGCACTGCCGCGGCCCACCTGATAGAGGCCGACCCAGCCCGCCTGTTGCAGCGCTTCACCTTTCAAAATGCGATGACTCACCTTGTCCGGCGCCAGCTCGGTAATAAAGGAGGCCGCTTCCACCGCCAGCTCCAGCGGGCCCAACTGCTCCGGGGTGGCATTGGTCATCTCGCGCACCCAGCGGCCACAGAGCCAGCGCGCTTCCAGCTCCTCTCGGTCCTCTTCCGAGGACATGGCCCACTGCAGTTGCACCTCCGCCTTGGGGGTTTGCAGCCCTTGTGCAAATGCCCACTGCTGTTCACGCTCCCAATGACCAGCCAGGGTCACTTTCTGGATCCCTTGCTGGCAGAGGCGACGGGCCGCCTGCTGGATATCGAGCAGCGGATTGGCCGTCACCAGATGGATCACCATGCCGTCGGCACGGTGAGAGAGCAGCGCCCCCTCCCCCCACTCGGCCGGTGCAAATTCACGACTTAACCAGACATTCATGCGGTCACCTCCTGCAGCCAGCGGGCGATGGTGCGCAGACCGTGCCCCTTGGCGCCGGTTGCCCAGAGATCGTTACCCGATTTCTGATAAGAGGCCGCCAGATCCAGGTGCACCCAACCCTTGCCCTCATCACGTACGAAACGGGAAAGGAACGCAGCAGCCGTGGTGGCACCGGCCGTGCCTTCGGCTGAGGCGACGTTGCCCAGATCGGCAAAGGCCGAGGTGAGCTGGCTGGCATGCCAGGGCTCCAGCGGCAGCGCCCACGCCTGCTCGTTTTCCACCTTGGCGGCGGCCAGTGCGCGCTGCTGCTCGGTCTCATCGAGGGCAAACACCGCATTGTAGTCGCGCCCCAGCGCCATCTTGGCGGCGCCGGTCAGGGTGGCTGCGTCAAGGATAAAAGCTGCACCGCTGTCGGAGGCCGCCATCAGGCCATCGGCCAGCACCAGACGCCCTTCCGCATCGGTGTTCTGGATCTCGACCGAAATGCCGTTTTTGTAGGTAAGGATGTCGCCCAGCTTGAAAGCGTGGCCGGAGACCAGGTTCTCGGCGCAGCAGAGAATGAGCTTCACCCGCTGGTTCAAACCGCGGCTGATGGCCAGCGCCAGCGCGCCGGTGACCATGGCGGCGCCGCCCATGTCGGACTTCATCGGCAGCATGTTGTCAGAGGACTTCATGGAGTAGCCGCCAGAATCAAAAGTGATCCCCTTGCCCACCAGCGCCGCCACCACGGGCGCATGGCGATCACCGGTCGGGTTGTAGTCTAGCTCCAGCAGCACAGGCTCGCGCTCGCTGCCACGGCCAACCGACCAGATCCCGATATGGCCAGACTCACGTAGCGCTTCACCGGCGGTGATGCGGGCAGTAACCTGATCCCCGGCCAGACCACGAATAAGCAACAGGGCCGATTCCGCCAGACTCATGGGGTAGATCTCTTCCGGACAGCCATTGGTGATGTCACGTACCCAGCGAGCAGCCTTGAGCAGCGCATTCAGTTCACGGGCGTCCGCGTCGCTCTGCTGGCCGAAATCCAGTTCACGGGCTCCCTTGGCGGCGTAGAACCCCTGGGCGAACGCGTAGCGACGCTCCAGATCCCACCCCTCTCCAGCCAGCGTCACCCGCTTGATCCCGCTCGATTCGAGGCGACGGGCAGCGCGCTGAACGGTGCGCAGGACATCCTTCTCCTGACCGGCGGCACCGAGATGGATCAGTGCCTCGTCGCCATTGAAACTGAGCTGGGCGCCCTCGCCCCAATAGGTAGCCGCAGCCTGGGTGGATAACGCTACCTTCATCATGTCAGCCATCGTGTTTGCTTCCTTTTTACTGGCACTATGTATAAGCACTCTTTATGGGAAAGAGCTTATTAGCAAAGAGAGAATAACGAATACAAAAAAGGCCGTGCCCCCGAGGGTCACGGCCTTCCACCATATCACTGAAGCACCACAGGATGCTGCACGTGCAATTCACTCATGTGTAATTAATGGCGTTCAGAGGCAAGGTTCAGGGTGTACTTGGGCAATTCCACCACCAGATCCTCGTCCGCCAGTTTTGCCTGGCAGCTGAGACGGGATTCCGGCTCCAACCCCCACGCCTTGTCCAGCATGTCGTCTTCCAGCTCGTCGCTTGGCTCGAGCGAGTCAAAGCCCTCGCGCACCACGCAGTGGCAGGTAGTGCAGGCACAGGATTTCTCGCAGGCATGCTCGATTTCGATACCATTGCGCAGCGCCACATCCAGAATGGTCTCGCCGCTTTGCCCCTCGAGGGCGGCGCCATCCGGACAGAGTACGGGATGAGGAAGAATGATCAGTTTTGGCATATTACACCTTGTTGACGTTTTGTCCGGTCAGCACCTTGCGGATGGAAGCATCCATCCGGCGGGCTGCAAACTCGCCACTGACAGCATCGGCTGCCTCAATGGCTTCTTTGATTTGATGGGTTGCGCCGCTGTTGCGCATGATCAGCAGATGGGCGATGGCGGCATCAATCTCGGCACGCTCGGCTGCATTGAGCAGGGCATCACCATCGGCGGCAAGCGCCGCATTGAGACTCTCGACCACCCGATCGGCTTCAACCTGCTGCTCGGCCAGCATGCGGGCATCCATATCCTGCTGGGCGTTCTCGATGGAGGCACTCAGCATGTTGAGGATATCCTGCTCCGCCAGCCCGTAAGAGGGCTTGACCTGGATCTCGGCCTGCACGCCGGAGGATTTCTCCATGGCGCTCACCGAGAGCAGACCATCCGCATCCACCTGGAAGGTGACGCGAATATGGGCGGCACCGGCGGCCATCGGCGGAATACCGGTCAGGGTAAAGCGTGCCAGGGAGCGGCAATCGGCGACCAACTCGCGCTCACCCTGTACCACGTGAATGGCCATGGCGGTCTGACCATCCTTGAAGGTGGTGAACTCCTGGGCGCGGGCAACCGGAATGGTGGTGTTGCGCGGGATCACCTTCTCGGCGAGGCCACCCATGGTCTCCAGACCCAGCGACAGGGGGATAACGTCCAGCAACAGCATCTCGGCATCGGGCTTGTTGCCCACCAGAATATCGGCCTGGATGGCGGCGCCGATGGCGACCACCTTGTCCGGATCGATGCTGGTCAACGGCGTGCGCTGGAAGAACTCGCCCACCAGTTCGCGCACCAGCGGCACCCTGGTGGAGCCACCAACCATCACCACTTCCAGCACTTCCACCTGCTCAAGGCCCGCATCGCGCAGGGCGCGGCGACAAGCCAGCAAGGTCCGTTTCACCAGCGGGGTGATGAGCTCATCAAACTGGCTACGGCTCACTGAACCCTGCCAGCCCGCAAAGGTGCACGCCACCTGCTCGGCATCGGTCAGACCGTGCTTGACGGCAGCGGCCACATCCAGCAGCTCGCGCTGCAGATGGGCATCCAGCTCACCGGTGAGGCCCGCCTGTTCCTTGATCCAGTCCGCCAACAGGTGATCGAAGTCATCACCGCCGAGGGCGGAATCACCGCCGGTCGCCATCACTTCAAACACACCGCGATGCAGACGCAGGATAGAGATATCGAAGGTACCGCCCCCCAGATCGTAAACCGCGATCACCCCTTCCTGACCGGAGTCAAGGCCATAGGCAATCGCGGCCGCAGTCGGCTCGTTGAGCAGGCGCAGCACGTGCAGACCAGCCAGACGGGCGGCATCCTTGGTGCCCTGACGCTGGGCATCATCGAAATAGGCCGGCACGGTAATGACCACGCCATCGAGATCGCCCCCGAGAGTCTGGGCGCCACGCTCGGCCAGCTTTTTGAGAATTTCGGCCGAGACCTGCACCGGATTGACCAGCCCCTGACGGGTTTGCAGTTGCGGCATGCCATTGTCGGCAGCAATGAACTGGTAGGGCTGCTGGCGAGTATCAATATCGGCCAGCGCCTTGCCCATCATCCGTTTGACCGAGACGATGGTATTGTGAGGATCGAGTGCCGCTTCGCGCTTGGCATCAATCCCCACTCGAATGGCGTCGCTTTGATAGTGCACCACTGACGGGAGCAGGTCGCGCCCTTGCTCATCGCAAAGAGTATCAGCGTGACCGCTGCGAACCGCAGCGACGAGAGAGTTGGTGGTGCCGAGATCGATGCCGACGGCACGTTTGTGCTGATGAGGAACAGCGCTCTGGCCGGGTTCGGCGATTTGCAGTAATGCCATGGGTAATGAAACTTCCAGCGTTAAAGGATCAAGACTCGAGAAGCGAGTCTTCGAATCGTTCCAGCTCTTCAAGGAGCTTGTCGACAAACTTGAGTTTGCGAACGCAATCAGCGGCAACGAGATCTTTACCGGCGGCAAGAGACTCGGTCAGCTGCTGCATCAACATCTGGTGATCATGCCTGATCTCACTGCGAAAATCCTTGATGGCGCGCTCAGGGTCGGCGTCATCTTTCAGATCGGCCAGACGCTCGCGCCACTCCAGCTGCTGCATCAGAAATGCGGTATCTTGCAGGGTCTGCTGTTCACCACGGATATCAGTGCCACGCAGGGAGAGCAGATATTCTGCACGGCGTAGCGGCGCCTTGAGGGTGGTGAATGCTTCGTTGATCTGGGCGGCACGTTGCACCGCAGCCAGCTGCTCCCGTTCGGGGGCGGTGGCAAAACGATCAGGATGGAATTGGGTTTGCAGCTGGCGGTAGGTATCAGCCAACTGACGGGTATCGAGCTCGAAGCCTTCAACCAGCCCAAACAGCTCGAAATGATTCATGCAAACCTCTTGGGAACATTCGCCACAACCTCACTCGCCCTTGGCAAATGAGATGTGGTTGAACGGGTCATGGGCAACCCGCTCAACCACAGACGAAGGATCATTGACGTCAAACAACTCAGACACTGAAGCTTTCGCCGCAACCACACTCGCCTTTGGCGTTGGGATTGTTGAACTGGAAGCCCTCGTTGAGGCCCTCCTTGACGAAATCCAGCTCGGTGCCATCCAGATGGATCAGGCTCTTGGCATCGACAATAATCTTGACGCCCTGCTGCTCGAACACCTGATCCTCATCGGTCAGTTCATCAACGAACTCAAGCACGTAGGCCAGACCGGAGCAACCGGTGGTTTTGACGCCGAGGCGCAGGCCAATGCCCTTGCCCCGGTTAGCCAAAAAAGAGGAAACCCGTGCCGCGGCGGCATCTGTCATGGTAATAGCCATACTGCTCTCCGGCGCTTAGAGACCTTTCTTCTGCTTGTAATCGGCGATAGCAGCCTTGATGGCGTCCTCGGCCAGAATGGAGCAGTGGATCTTCACCGGTGGCAGAGCCAGCTCTTCGGCGATATCGGTGTTCTTGATGCCAGCCGCTTCGTCCAGGGTCTTGCCCTTGACCCATTCGGTCACCAGGGAGCTGGAGGCGATGGCGGAACCGCAGCCGTAGGTCTTGAACTTGGCATCTTCGATGATGCCTTCGTCGCTGATCTTCAATTGCAGCTTCATCACGTCACCACAGGCGGGCGCACCGACCATGCCGGTTGCAACGCTGGGATCATTCTTGTCGAAACCACCGACGTTGCGAGGATTCTCGTAGTGGTCGATTACTTTTTCACTGTAAGCCATATCTCACTCCTGCTAATTCTGTTGCTCACTGACCCGGTGGATCAGTGATGAGCCCATTCGACCGTGTTCAGATCGACGCCGTCTTTGTACATCTCCCACAGTGGGGACATCTCGCGCAGACGACCGATGGAGTCACGAATAAGCTTGACCGCGTAGTCAATCTCTTCCTCGGTGGTGAAGCGACCCATGCTGAAACGGATGGAGCTGTGTGCCAGCTCGTCGTTCAGACCCAGTGCGCGCAGCACATAGGAGGGTTCCAGGCTGGCGGAGGTACAGGCCGAACCGGAAGAGACCGCCAAATCTTTCAGCGCCATGATGAGGGATTCCCCTTCCACATAGGCAAAGCTGACGTTGAGGTTACCCGGAACACGTTGCTCCAGATCGCCATTGATGTAGACGGCTTCAATATCCTTGATGCCATTCCACAGACGCTGGCGCAGAGCCAAGATGCGCTCGCCTTCACTCACCATCTCTTCTTTGGCGATGCGGAAAGCTTCGCCCATCCCGACGATCTGGTGGGTCGGCAGAGTACCGGAACGCATGCCGCGCTCGTGGCCGCCACCGTGCATCTGGGCTTCCAGACGAACGCGGGGTTTACGGCGAACAAACAGTGCACCGATCCCTTTCGGACCATACACCTTGTGTGCTGAGACGGAGAGCAGATCCACTTTCAGTGCTTCCACATCTACCGGGATCTTGCCCACACTCTGAACGGCATCCACGTGCAGCAGGATCTTGCGGGAACGGCACAACTCGCCGATGGCGGCAATGTTCTGAACCACACCGATTTCGTTGTTCACATGCATGATGCTGACCAAGATGGTGTCATCACGCATGGCATTCTCGATCATCTCGATAGTGAACAGGCCGTTGGGCATCGGCTCAAGATAGGTCACCTCGAACCCTTCACGCTCCAGCTGGCGACAGGTATCGAGCACCGCCTTGTGTTCGGTCTTGGAGGTGATGATGTGCTTGCCCTTGCTGGCATAGAAGTGGGCAACCCCCTTGATGGCCAGGTTATTGGATTCGGTCGCACCGGAAGTGAAGACGATCTCGCGGGGATCGGCACCGATCAGATCTGCCACTTGATTACGGGCCAGATCCACCGCCTCTTCGGCTTGCCAGCCAAAGCGGTGAGAACGGGAAGCCGGATTGCCGAACAGGCCATCCATGGTGAGACACTGCATCATTTTTTCTGCGACACGCGGGTCCACCGGACAGGTTGCCGAATAATCAAGGTAAATAGGCAGTTTCATGTTTTTCTCCGTCACAGTCCGGGTCATACAGAGTCCCGCTGTGGAAAGCACGTTTATAGTTGGACTTTCAAGCTCACATCGCCGTGTTCTGCCCGATCAACCAGGGACAACACGGTCTTCATTTGTTCATCTTGCTTGCCGGCAATGCGGCGCACATCGGCCTGGCGTACCAGCTCGGCCAGCGTGATATCCCCGAGGAAGCTGGAGATCCGCTCACTCAGGTCGCGCCACAGGGAGTGAGTCAGACACTGGGTACCACCGTGGCAGCCGCCCTTGCCGAGGCACTTGGTGGCATCGACCGACTCATCGACCGCGGTGATCACCTGACCAACCGAAATCTCGCCTGGGGCCAACCCGAGGCGATAACCACCGCCTGGGCCACGCACGCTGCTCACCAGACCATGTTTGCGCAGGCGGGCAAAGAGCTGCTCGAGATAGGACAACGAGATGCCCTGGCGCTCGGAAATATCGGCAAGGGGGACGGGCCCCTGCTCTGCATGCAGCGCCACGTCGAGCATGGCGGTTACAGCGTAACGTCCTTTTGAAGTCAGTCTCATGTGCCTTACCGTCTTGCGAAGCAATTTAATGGGGCACATGGTCACATACCCGACCAAATCAGTCAAGTATATGGTTGAGTAAATCAGTCGGATTAATCCGGTATGCGCGCTTTCTGCACCGAGGTCAGAATACCGCGCAGAATGTTGAGCTCAGCAGCTTCCGGCCGAGCTCGATTGAACAGGCGACGCAGCTTGCTCATCACATGACCCGGATGGTCATCGGCAATAAAACCGGTCTTCATCAGGGTTTGTTCCAGGTGCTGATAAAACCCTTCCAGCTGGGCGGCACTCGGATAGGCCATCTCCTCTTCAGGCTCGGCGGCCTGCCCCTGCAGCCAGCGCATCCGCACTTCGTAACAGAGGGTCTGCACCGCCATGGCCAGATTGAGGGAGCTGTAATCAGGATTGGCCGGAATGGCCACGTGGTAGTGGCACTTTTGCAACTCGTCATTAGTGAGACCGGTGCGTTCACGACCAAACACCAGCGCAACCGGGTGCTGCATCCCCTCGACCACCGACTTTTCGCCGGCCTCACGGGGATCGAGCATAGGCCAGCTCAGGGTTCGCGAGCGGGCGCTGGTGCCAATCACCAGACCACAATCGGCGATCGCGTCATCCAGTGTCGGGACGATACGGGCATTGGCAAGCACATCGCTGGCACCAGCCGCCAGGGCGAAGGCATTGTCATCCGGCAAGGCTTGCGGATCAACCAATACCAGCTGGGTCAACCCCATGGTCTTCATGGCACGTGCCGCAGACCCCATGTTGCCGGTATGAGAGGTGTTTACCAAAACGATACGAATCTGATCCAACATGCCCAGTCAATCTTCAGTCAAAAATGGCGCGCAATTGTAACATAAGAGAACACGATGTTGGCACCGTAAAAGCCGAGCCATTTCAGAACAAAACCACCCGTTTGTATAACAAACCAGCATGAGGGAAGTGAGAGGGGGGGACTAAACTTGATGGATATCCGATAAACGGCACAGGAGACACCGCGCCATGCTTCCTCCCTTTATCTATGAGAGATTGCCCAGCCTCTACCTGCTGGCAGCCATTGCCATTATTACGTTGAGTGATCAGCCCCTGCTCTGGTTTGCAGGAGCCTTACTGTTTATCGCCGGAGCGGTGACCTGGATGATGCGCTCCAGCTACCGACGTACCGATCTGATTATCTTTCCGAGCAAACGCTGGCTACAGCCGGAGTGGCTGTATGAAGCGCAGCCCTTCATCTGGCTGGCTGCGGGGCTAGCCATGTCACAGCTGCCCGCCCCTGCGGCACTCATCGCCTTGGTGCCCTGTCTGTGGGCCTGTCGTTGCCTCTGGGCACGGCACCATTATCGTCGCCATGCCCATGGGGTGATTGTCCACTTAAGACGGGATCCCGCCCGGCGCCGTCTGCACCGGAGCCTGCGCTGACGCGGTACGGGCCCGTTCGATAAACGTCGCCAGATCCATCAGGGGATACTTCATCAGGCTTGGCAAGCCATCGAGATCCAGACTGTCCATCAGGTTTTTCACCTCAAGGCCCAGTTCGGTATCCCCTTCTATCTTCAGCTTGCGCTGGAAAAAGAGCGAATCCGGATCCTCTTTGCGACCGGCAATCAGGATCAGGTCGTTGGCGGTACCGCTGAAGCAGACATCGGCCTTGTCACACTCGCGAGCCACCACCAGCTGGCCATTCTGCTCACTGATAAACCAGCACAGCTCCAGATCAGAGACTTCGACTTTCAGCCACTTGTCTGCCAGAAACTCGAAATCGCCATCTTCGATAGCCTCTTTGAAAACCCGGGCCAGCAAACTCTCCATCAGCTGCTTTTGCAGATTGAAGGGAACCAGCTTGAGGGGATGGCGCAAGAAGCGCGGAGCCTGTTCGACCAGGCGGCGTTGCAGTTGTTGAAACACGATAGACTCCCTTTTTTGCGCATTCAAACACAGGGAGAGTGTCAAGATCCTGTTGGAAATCAAACTTGTGCAGGGTTACCTCAAGAAGGGTAAAGCCACACAAAGCTGCCTCAGGTCAAAAAGCGGGAGTGCATGGCTGCATACAATCAGGGCTCGTTTGCCCTTCATATGCACTCTCGGAGCGTACCAATGGAATTACTCTGTCCGGCAGGCAGTTTGCCGGCACTGAAAACCGCCGTGGATAACGGGGCCGATGCCGTTTATATCGGTTTCAAGGATGACACCAATGCCCGCCACTTTGCCGGTCTCAACTTTACCGACAGCAAACTGGAGAAGGCGGTAGATTATGTGCATCAACATGGTCGCAAGCTGCATATTGCCATCAATACCTTTGCCCATCCCGGGGCCGATACTCGATGGAAACAGGCGGTTGATCGCGGGGTGGCCCTCGGCGCCGATGCGTTAATCATCGCCGATCTCGCCGTGCTGGAATATGCCAGCCGCCACTACCCCGAGATGGAACTCCATGTCTCGGTGCAGGCCAGCGCCACCAATGCCGCCGCCATTCGCTTCTATCAGCAGCAATTCAATGTCACACGGGTGGTGCTGCCCCGGGTGCTCTCCATGCATCAGGTCAAGCAGCTGGCCCGCGAGACCGATGTTGGCCTTGAGGTATTCGCTTTTGGCAGCCTCTGCATCATGGCCGAGGGGCGCTGCTATCTCTCCTCCTACATGACTGGCGAGAGTCCCAACACCGTCGGCGCCTGCTCACCGGCCAAGTTCGTCCGTTGGGAAGAGACCCCGAATGGTCTCGAGTCGCGGCTCAACGAGGTGCTGATCGACCGCTATGGCCCGGGCGAAAATGCTGGCTATCCGACCCTGTGCAAGGGGCGTTTCGACGTGGATGGCCAGACCTACCACGCGCTGGAAGAGCCCACCAGTCTCAATACCCTGGGTCTCCTGCCCGAGCTCTTCAAGACCGGGATCCAGTCGGTCAAGATTGAAGGGCGCCAGCGCAGCCCCGCCTATGTGGAGCAAGTGACCCGGGTCTGGCGTGCAGCCATCGATGCCTATCAGGCCAATCCCGAGGCCTATCAGGTTAAAGCTGAGTGGGATGCCCAGCTCGCCCGCGTCTCCGAAGGTAGCCAGACTACCCTCGGTGCCTACCATCGTCAGTGGCAATAAGGAGTCCACCCATGCAATTTTCTCTCGGGCCTCTGCTCTTCTACTGGCCCAAAGCCGATACCGAAGCTTTTTACCATGCCGCTGCCGACAGTCAGGCCGACATCATCTATCTGGGGGAGACAGTCTGCAGCAAGCGGCGCGAACTCAAAGTCGATGACTGGATTGCACTGGCCCGTCAGGTGGCCAGCTCCGGCAAGCAGGTGGTGCTCTCGACCCTCGCCCTTATCTCCGCCCCTTCCGAGCTCAAGGAGGTGAAGCGACTGGTCGACAATGGCGATCTTATGGTCGAAGCCAACGATCTCGGTACAGTGCAACTCGCCAGGGAGGCAGGGATCCCCTTCGTCTGTGGTCCCGCCATCAACGCCTATAACGCCGATGTGCTGCGCATGTTGCTCAAACAGGGGATGAAACGCTGGGTCATGCCGGTGGAGCTCTCCCGTGACTGGCTGATCCAGCTCAATCAGGATCTGGGCCCCCTGCGCGACCAATTTGAGGTGGAGGTGTTTGCCTACGGCCATCTGCCGCTCGCCTACTCGGCGCGCTGCTTCACCGCCCGCTCCCTTGACAAACCGAAAGACAACTGCGAGCTCGCCTGCATCAACTACCCCACCGGACGACTGGCCAACAGCCGCGAGGGGCAGCGGGTGTTCAATCTCAACGGGATCCAGACCCAGTCCGGTTACTGCTACAACCTGGGTAACGAGCTGGCTGGTATGGAAGGTCTGGTAGATGTGGTCAGGCTTTCGCCGCAAGGGATGGAGACGCTGGTGATGCTGGCCCGCTTCAAAGTCAACCGGCAGGGCCAGGCTCCCCTCTCCTTGCAGCAAGGAAGTGACTGCAACGGCTACTGGCGCCAGATCCCCGGCATGAGCCTGGTGGAATAAGCCCAAGGGCAAAACATAAGATAATAGCGATCAAAAGGGGGCCATTAGGCCCCCCTTTCTAATCACTCATGTCGATAGTGACTTACTTGGCACCATGCTGCTCCGCCAGATAGAGCCAGGTATCGACCACGGTATCGGGGTTGAGAGACACCGAATCGATCCCCTGCTCCACCAGCCAGGCGGCAAAGTCCGGGTGATCAGATGGCCCCTGACCGCAGATCCCCACGTACTTGCCCGCCTTGCGCGCGGCCTGAATCGCCATCGACAGCAGTGCCTTGACCGCCTCGTTGCGCTCGTCGAACAGGTGGGCAATCAGCCCCGAGTCCCGATCCAGCCCAAGGGTCAGCTGGGTCATGTCGTTGGAACCGATGGAGAAGCCGTCCACGTGTTCGAGGAACTTGTCTGCCAAGAGGGCATTGCTCGGGATCTCGCACATCATGATCACCTTGAGCCCCCGCTCGCCACGGCGCAGACCGTTCTCGGCCAGGATGTCGATCACCTGCTCCGCCTCGCCCACGGTGCGCACGAAGGGGATCATCACCTCGACGTTGGTCAATCCCATCACATCGCGCACCCGCTTGATCGCCTCGCACTCGAGGGCAAAGCAGGGGCGGAAGCTGTCGGCGATGTAGCGGGATGCGCCACGAAAACCGATCATCGGGTTCTCCTCGTGGGGCTCGTAGCCACGACCGCCCACCAGATTGGCGTACTCGTTGGACTTGAAGTCCGACATCCGCACGATCACCCGCTCCGGCCAGAAGGCGGCCCCCAGAGTGGCGATCCCCTCGGTCAGCTTGGCCACATAGAACTCCCGCGGGCTGTCGTAACCGGCGATCATCTTGCCGATGGTGGCCTGCAGCTCTGGGGTTTGCTGGTCAAACTCCAGCAAGGCCTTGGGGTGCACGCCGATCATCCGGTTGATGATGAATTCAAGGCGTGCCAGTCCTACGCCAGCATTAGGCAACTGGGCAAAGTCGAACGCCCTGTCCGGGTTGCCGACGTTCATCATGATCTTGATGGGCAGGCGTGGCATATTGCCCACCTCGGTCACTGCCACATCGAAGTCCAGCTCGCCGTCATAGATAAAACCGGTATCCCCTTCCGCGCAGGAGACGGTGATCCGCTGGCCCGGCTGAATATGGTCGGTGGCGTTGCCACAGCCCACCACTGCCGGAATGCCCAGCTCGCGGGCGATAATGGCAGCATGGCAGGTGCGGCCGCCACGGTTGGTGACGATGGCGGAGGCCCGCTTCATGATGGGCTCCCAGTCCGGATCGGTCATATCAGTCACCAGCACGTCGCCGGGTTGCACCTCGTCCATCTGGCTGATGGAGGAGATGACCCGCGCCGGGCCCGCGCCAATCTTGTGGCCGATGGCACGCCCCTCGATCAACACCTTACCCGCTTGCTTGAGTGCAAAACGCTCGAGGGTGTTGGCCTCCTGACGGCTGCGCACGGTTTCCGGGCGAGCCTGCACGATATAGAGCTGGCCATCCTGACCATCCTTAGCCCACTCGATATCCATCGGGCGGCCATAGTGCTGCTCGATGATAAGGGCCTGTTTCGCCAGCGCCATCACCTCCTCATCGCTGATGCAGAAGCGGCTGCGCTCGGCCTCATCGGTGTCGACAATCTTCACCTGACGGCCGTGACCGGCATCGTCCGAATAGGTCATCTTGATAAGCTTGGAGCCGAGGGTCTTGCGCACCACCGCCGGGCGCCCCCCCTTGAGGGTCGGCTTGTGCACATAGAACTCGTCCGGGTTGACCGCCCCTTGCACCACCATCTCGCCAAGACCATGGGCCCCGGTGATAAAAACCACGTCGTTGAAGCCGGACTCGGTATCCAGAGTAAACATGACGCCGGAGGCGGCGAGATCGGAACGCACCATCCGCTGCACCCCGGCCGAGAGGGCAACGCCCTTGTGGTCATAGCCCTGATGCACCCGATAGGAGATGGCGCGATCGTTGAACAGGGAAGCAAACACATGCTTGACCGCCGTCATGACGGCATCAATGCCACGTACGTTGAGGAAGGTCTCCTGCTGACCGGCAAAGGAGGCGTCCGGCATATCCTCGGCGGTGGCGGAGGATCGCACCGCAAACGAGGCCTCGACTCCTGCACTCAACTTTTCATAGGCAACCCGGATCGCCTGCTCCAGCTCGGGCTGGAACGGGGCTTCGATCACCCAGTCGCGGATCTGCTGACCGGCCCGGTTGAGGGCGGCGATATCGTCCACGTCCAGATTGTCGAGAAGATGGTGGATCTTGCCGTTGAGGCCGCTTGACTCCAGAAACTCGTGAAACGCAAAGGCGGTGGTGGCAAAGCCCCCCGGCACGGATACGCCGGCGCCAGAGAGGTTGCTGATCATCTCGCCAAGGGATGCGTTCTTGCCGCCAACTCGTTCTACGTCCTGCATTCCGAGTTGTTCGTACCAGAGCACGTACTGTTGCACTTGGATGTCTCCAGGTTGGTGGGCACCGATGCCATAGCACCTCGTGCGCCCGATTTAATCGATGAGGTTATGGGTAAGTCAGGTGCGTTATTGTCTGTTTCTTCTGTTGCCAACGACCATGAAAACGTTTTCTATTGGTTTTCAAAAAAATCCCCGAGCAAGCATTGGGGATGGTCGAATGACCGGAACATTCTACAATGGCGACACAAAAAGATAACGATTCAGGTTTGCAAGCCACTTCACAACTTGGGCACAGCAGACTGGTTGACAAAACTGATATGGTTTCGGGAGATACTTCTCACCCTTTACCCCATGCGATCCCACCCGCGGTATCACAGGAGCCCTACGTGCACACCGTATTTTATGTTTCAGACGGCACCGCCATCACCGCCGAAGTATTCGGCCACGCGGTACTGAGCCAGTTTCCGCTGGCCTTCGAGCAGATCACTATCCCCTTTGTGGAGACACTGGAGAAAGCCCGTCAGGTACGGATGCGGATCGACGAGCAGTTCCGCCAGACCGGGGTACGCCCCATCCTGTTTCACACCATCGTCGACCCGCTGGTACGGGAAGAGGTACTGAAATCGGAGGCGTGCGGCCACGACTTTCTCAATACCTTCGTCAGCCCGCTGGAGCAGGAGCTGGGGGTAAAAGCCGAGCCCCGCCTCCACCGCACCCACGGTATGGAGAATCGCAAGCTCTATGACGATCGCATCGAGGCGGTCAACTTCGCACTGGCCAACGACGATGGCATCACCACCAAAGAGTACGATGAGGCGGACATCATCCTGATCGGGGTCTCCCGCTGCGGCAAGACCCCCACCAGCCTCTATCTGGCGCTGCAGTTTGGCATTCGCGCCGCCAACTACCCCTTTATCGAGCAGGACATGGGGATGCTGGAGCTGCCCGCCCCCCTCAAGGCCAACCGTCACAAGCTGTTTGGCCTCACCATAGCGCCGCAGCGGCTGCACGAGATCCGTAACCAGCGCCGCGCTAACAGCCGCTACTCCTCCATCGAACAGTGCGAGCAAGAGCTGGCCTGCGTGGAAAGGCTGTTTCGCCAGGAGGCGATACGCTTCCTCGATACCAGCTCCCACTCGGTGGAGGAGATCAGCGCCAAGGTTCTCGAGGCGACCGGTCTGCGCCGCCAGCTCTGTTAATCCAGCTTGACAGCTATCGGCATCAACAAAAGATAAAAATTACAGTGTCGCGGCGAAAGTCAGCTGTTGCTAACTGCAATTCACATAGATGACAGTGAAAAGCATGGATAAAAAAGGGATAAGCACCACAAATGCTTATCCCTCTTCTTGTCGACCTTGCCGTTGTGCCCTTGTCACCCGCTGCCAGTTAGCTGCTATTCGATTCCGTTCTGCTGCGCTCGGCAAACAGCCAGCGTTAACTAACGATTGAGCTCAGGGTTGTTCATCAACCGGGCATAGAAGGCCAGCAAACCGTGGCGCAGGCGAACCCGCTCCGCCAGCCAGCCGCCAACGAGCGCCCCCGTTACCCCACCAATCAGCAACAGCGGCTGCCAGTAGTGCAGCAACTCCTGATCACCGAGTAACAGCCAACCCAGCAACATAATCGCGGCCACCAGCAACAACAGCGGACTGGCAGCAATCCCTAACCAGAGCGCCACCAGCACACCCCGGGCAACCCCTTGTTGCAGCACGCTTTCGCGCTCTCTGTACTCCAACTCCCTGCACTCTTCCCTGTACTCTTGCTTGTTTGGCATCATTTGCATCCATTTGTGGCTTGGCACCACAAAAGCACACCAACAAGACAAAATGTCAACAAAACAGAATTCGATTGCACAAACATCAACCAAAAACTACCAAGAAGCCTCTTCAAATCATGAAAAAGCTGCCTTTGGTACAAAATACGGCCATTAGAGATGGAAAATAGGTGCATTCATGGCGGATTATCACTATTCTGCTTCGGTTGCCAGCCAACATTAAAAATTGAAAACGGCATGGCGTAACGAAATAAATACAGATTTCGTCAGGTTTTGGCTACGCAATGCGGCCTGCTCAGGATGAGCCCAACACCGACCAGAGACAACAGAGACGTAAGGACAGACCCATGGATTTGAAACAAGACGGTGAGGAGCTGAAGCGCGGCCTTAAAAACCGCCACATTCAGTTGATTGCTTTGGGCGGCGCCATCGGCACCGGCCTCTTTCTGGGCATTGCCCAAACCATCAAGATGGCAGGCCCCTCAGTCCTGCTGGGGTATGCCATCGGTGGCTTTATCGCCTTCCTGATCATGCGCCAGCTCGGTGAAATGGTGGTGGAAGAGCCGGTAGCCGGCTCCTTCAGCCACTTTGCCTACAAATACTGGGGCGAGTTTGCCGGTTTTGCGTCCGGCTGGAACTACTGGGTGCTCTACGTGCTGGTGAGCATGGCCGAGCTGACCGCGGTGGGCATCTATGTCCAGTACTGGTGGCCCGAGATCCCGACCTGGATGTCGGCAGCCTTCTTCTTCGTGCTGATCAACGCCATCAACCTCTCCAACGTCAAAGCGTTTGGCGAAATGGAGTTCTGGTTCGCCATCATCAAGGTGGTCGCCATCATCGGCATGATTGGCTTTGGCGGCTATCTGCTCCTCTCCGGTGCCGGCGGACCCGAGGCGAGCGTCACCAACCTGTGGGCACAAGGGGGCTTCTTCCCCAACGGCATCAGCGGTCTGGTGATGGCGATGGCGGTGATCATGTTCTCCTTCGGCGGTCTGGAGCTGGTGGGCATTACCGCCGCCGAAGCGGACAATCCCGAGAAGAGCATTCCCAAGGCCACCAATCAGGTGATCTACCGCATCCTCATCTTCTACATCGGCGCCCTGGCTATCCTGATGTCCCTCTATCCCTGGGGTAAAGTGGTGGAAGGCGGCAGCCCGTTCGTGATGATTTTCCACGCTCTGGACAGCAATCTGGTCGCCACCGTACTCAACATCGTGGTGCTGACAGCGGCACTGTCGGTCTACAACAGCTGCGTCTACTGCAACAGCCGGATGCTGTTCGGTCTGGCCAAACAGGGCAACGGCCCGAAAGCCCTGCTCAAGACCAACAAGAGCGGCGTGCCACTGGTTGCCCTCTCGGTCTCGGCCATCGCCACCCTGCTCTGCGTGCTGATCAACTACCTGATGCCGGGCAAGGCGTTCGGCCTGCTGATGGCGCTGGTGGTCTCCGCACTGGTGATCAACTGGGCGATGATCAGCCTCGCGCACCTCAAGTTCCGCAAGGCCAAGGTCGCAGAAGGCGTCCAGCCCAAGTTCAAGGCGTTCTGGTATCCCTTCGGCAACTACCTCTGCCTCGCGTTCATGGCTGGTATCCTGGTGATCATGTACATGACCCCCGATTTCCGCATCTCAGTCGAACTGATCCCCGCCTGGCTGGTGGTACTGGGCATTGGCTTTGTCATCAAGCGCAAGGGACAAGCCCAAAGCAAGGTCGCAGCCAATCTGGGTTAATGCCCGTAGCTGAGAAAAACAATGCAAAACGCCGATCACATGATCGGCGTTTTTTATTGCGCTCAGCGCAACTGACCGCACTACTAGCAGCCATAGCCCTCAGGAAGGCAGCTCTTGCCTTTGATCTTGCCGATGCTCCGGGCTATTGACGCAACACTCATCACGGAAAAAGGCGATGATCTCCTCCAACACCGCGTATTGAGAGACGCAAAGCAGGGTGCGACTCTCCCGGTTTTGCTTCACCAGCCCCACCGAGACCAGCGCCGCGATATGGTGGCTGAGGGTAGAAGCGGGGATCGCCAGCTGCTTTTGCAGCTCCCCCACCGGCAGCCCCTGCTCTCCCGCCTTGACCAGATGCTTGAAGATAAACAGCCGGGTCGGATGACCCAGCTCTTTCAATGCCTTGGCGACCTCTTCCAGTTGCATCTCTGCGCCCTCCACAAATTTGATATTTCGATAATACCAGAAATATCTTGACCGGCCATTCATTTCGATTATTTTGGAAATATAGAAACCAAGTGAGGATACGACAATGAATGAGTGGTTAACCATGCTGACCGATGCAGCCCAGATGTTCCTGTTTCTGGCTGTCGAGCTGTCGGTGCTGTTTCTGGTCATTAGCGCCGGGGTCAGCCTGATCCGCCAGAAGATCCCCGACGAGAAGATCCAGCGGATGCTGGGGGCGCGCCATGGCAAGGGCTATCTGCTCTCGGCCCTGCTCGGTGCCGTCACCCCCTTTTGCAGCTGCTCCACCATCCCCATGCTGAGAGGGCTGCTCTCGGCCAAAGCTGGCTTTGGCCCCACCCTCACCTTCCTGTTTATTTCGCCACTGCTGAACCCCATCATCGTCGGCTTGATGTGGGCCACCTTCGGCTGGAAAGTGACCCTGCTCTACGCCGTGATCGCCGCCAGCGTCTCCGTCATGGCGAGCATGCTGCTCGACAGGCTCGGGTTCGAGCGCCACGTCATCGACCCCAAAGAGGCCACCCCCTCTTGCGGTAGCGACTGTGGCCCGGCGACCCGCGCCACAACTCAAACAAATTGCAGTGACAACCAACGCGGTACCATTCGCGCAATCAAACAACTCAAGGGGACGGCGTGCTGCCCGGCTCCGCAACCAGAGATGGCAGAACAGGCTACCCTCCCCTGCTGCGGCGATGGCACGGCTGCCCTGACCAGAGCGCCACAGCTCCCCACCGCCTGGGTCAAAGCTCGCATCGATGCCTGGCAGCAGTTCAAAACGGTATTGCCCTTCCTGCTGCTGGGGGTGCTCATCGGCTCGTTTATTTACGGTTTTATTCCGGCCGAGTGGATCGCCGCCCATGCTGGCGCCGACAACCCGCTGGCCATTCCATTCAGCGCCATCGTCGGGATCCCGCTCTACATCCGCGCCGAGGCCGTGATCCCGCTGGCGTCGGTACTGCTGGGCAAAGGGATGGGAATGGGCGCCGTCATGGCGCTGATCATCGGCAGTGCCGGTGCCAGTCTGACCGAGGTGATCCTGCTCAAATCCATGTTCAGAACCCCGATGATTGCGGCCTTCCTTACCGTGATACTCGGTATGGCGATCCTGATGGGCTACCTGACGCAACTGTTGTTTTAAGTCGCCCATCATTAAACAGACAGGGTGTTAAGCCAGCAGAGTGTGAAACCATCAGGCATCCCATAGACAAAACGCCGATCAACTGATCGGCGTTTTGCATGTTCCGTACGACAATCTGCAACCGGCGTTACAGATATTGCCCGATAATGGGGAGCAGATCCTCGACGTCACGGGCGATATGGTCGGGTTGGTGTTCCCAGCGCTCCGGGGTCGCGCAGCTATAGGCGACAGCCACCGAGATCACACGGCTCTGCTCGCCAAGCGCCCTTTGCAAATGACGGGCAAACTGCACATCCGCTTCATGGTCACCGATATAGATCAGCGACTGGCACCTGGCTGGGCCGAAGATAGACTCCAGACATTTGAGGCCACCGAAAGGATGAGGTTTTTGCTGCTGTCCGGGCACGTCATCATAGCCGACCACAGCCTTGAACAGGCTGTTCACGCCATGCAGCTCCAGTACCCGGCGAATGTTCTTTTGGGAGTTCTGCGAACAAATTCCGTGGGGAATGGCAGAGAAATGGTCAATCACCGCCTCCAGCCCCGCAAAAAAACGCACCTCGGTCCGGTTCATCTCCTGATGCTTGGCCCACAGACTGCCAGCCAGCACCATCTCGTCCCGCGACAAACCGTAGTAATCCATATAGAGCGCCTGCCAGTTCTTGGCGGAGTGATTGGCATGGTGATACTCCGCTTCGCTGCGCAGATAGCGCGGCAGATGTTCTCCGGTCAGATGGGGGGCGACCTCAGCCAGGATCTGCTTGGTGATATCGATATTCTTCGGCACCGAATTGACCAGAGTACCGTCATAATCCCATAAAATCGCATCCAACTTCATTGCGTTACCTGTCTCGCTGCACAGCCATAAGTCACGCCATGTTACTTGGCTTGCCTTTCCTCGCCAAACCGCGCTGTAAAAATGTGAGACCCGTCCCGTCCCCACGCAGTAGCACAAGAGTTAATGTGTAACAACACAATAAATGAACATCCTCTGCCATACTCAGGCGAAGCATTCCGTTATGGCAAAACCGGAGCCTGAACATGGTAACCAGTACACTTCACACCACAGATACCGAGGTTGAATTTACCGATAATGTGCAGTTGGTATCGACGACCGATCTCAAAGGGGACATCACCTATGCCAATCCGGCATTCTGTCAGGTGGCAGGCTATCGTCTGGAAGAGATGCTGGGGCAGCATCACAACCTGGTGCGCCACCCCGACATGCCCAAAGCAGCATTTGCCGATCTCTGGGCCCACCTGAAGGCGGGCAAGCCATGGCGAGGCATGGTAAAGAACCGCTGCAAAGATGGTCGCTATTACTGGGTAGATGCCTACGTCACCCCGATTTATGAAGATGGCAAGATGGTGGGTTATCAATCCGTCCGTTGTCGCCCCACTGCGGAGCACAAAGAGCGGGCCAGCAAGATGTACAAGGCTCTTAAAGCCCGCGAAACCGGCTCTGCCATTCACATGGGACAGCGCCTGATCACGCCAACCATGATGACCATCCCCCTGCTGTTAGTTTGTGTTATCAGCGCAGGCTGGCTACTCCCACCACTGCAAGCGCTCTGGATCATCATTCCCCTGTTGACCGCCATCTGGTTCAACCGTAATTCTCTCTTCCGCACGCCGCGATACTTGCAGCAGCTCGAGCAAGACTACGACAGCATTAGCCGCCTCATCTTCTCGGGGGATGCACCCCATAGCATTGCCGATTTCCATATCAAGCTGTGGCAAGCCAGAATCCGTACCGTGCTGGGAAGGGTCGATGACACGACTGTCTCGCTCAACGCCATGGCCAACAACTTGAGCGGTTCGGCAGCATTGGCCAGCCAGGATATCTCCGCACAGGATATGCAAATTCAGCAAGTCGCCACCGCAGTCACCCAGATGGCATCGGCTGCCGAAGAGATTAGCCGCAACATTCAGGACAGCAGCAACCAGATCGAAGAGGCCCGCAGCCACTGCATCACCACCAGCGAGCAGCTTTCGGAAGCGGGAGAAGAAATGTCGGCGCTGGCAACCCAGGCGGAGCAAGCCTTTCAGTCAGCCGTCGAACTGGCAAGTGAATCCGAGCGTATCGGCAGCATAATGAGCGAAATTCGCGGTATTGCGGATCAAACCAACCTGCTGGCGCTCAATGCCTCCATCGAAGCTGCGCGGGCTGGCGATCAGGGGCGCGGCTTTGCGGTGGTGGCAGACGAGGTACGCAGCCTTTCGACCAGAACCCATAAGGCGACAGAGCAAATCCAGAACAGCATTGGCCATATCCAGCAAACCCTGGGGGAATGGAAAGAGATGATGCATCTCAATGTGACCAGAACCAACGCCTGCCTCGCCACCACCCAGGCAAGTACCGGCAACCTCAATCAGGTTGTGGTCGAGATAGACAAGGTCTCTGATTTTTCCAACCAGATAACCGCCGCAGCTACCGAGCAACAAGCGGTCATCGAGGAGATCAGCCGCAATATCAACCAGATATCCTCGCTCTCTCACGATAATAGCCTCAAAATCGATCAGGTCAGTGAAACCAGCGCCAACTTGCAGACCAAAGCGAGCCAGCTCAAGGACTTAAGCCGGACCTTTGGATAGCCGTAGCAATCAGATGACATATAAAAAGGGCCACCCGTTTGGGTGGCCCTGTTGTTTAGCATTGTTTAGTACGCGATTCTGAACACGCCTTTACTTGGCGTATTCCTCGGTCGGGATGCAGGAGCAGAACAGGTTGCGATCGCCGTAGACGTCGTCGATGCGGTTGACTGACGGCCACAGTTTGGCGGCACGCATGGCGTTGGACGGGAAGACCGCCTCGGCGCGGCTGTAGCCACGATTCCACTCTGCATCCATCACGTCATCCTGAGTGTGCGGTGCATGGACCAGCGGATTGTCGGTGAGGCTCCACTGCCCCTCCTGCACCTTGGCAATCTCGGCGCGGATGGAAGTCATCGCCTCGACGAAGCGGTCCAGCTCGCGCTTGGATTCCGACTCGGTCGGCTCGACCATCAGGGTACCCGCGACCGGGAAGCTCATGGTCGGTGCGTGGAAACCGTAGTCCATCAGCCGCTTGGCCACGTCCATCTCGCTGATGCCGGAGGCCTCCTTGAGCGGGCGGATATCCAGAATGCACTCGTGGGCGACACGACCGTTACGACCGGAGTAGAGCACCGGGAAGGAGTCACCCAGCTTCTTGGCCAGATAGTTGGCGTTGAGGATGGCCACCTGAGTGGATTTCTTCAGCCCCTCATCACCCAGCATGGCGATATACATCCAGCTGATGGGCAGGATGCTGGCCGAGCCGAACGGTGCGGCCGACACGGCGCCGTTGTTGCGGCTCTCCTTGTCGGTCTTGACCACGGCATGGCCGGCCACGAACGGCGCCAGGTGTTTCTTCACGCCGATGGGGCCCATGCCCGGGCCGCCACCGCCGTGAGGGATGGCGAAGGTCTTGTGCAGGTTGAGGTGGGAAACGTCCGCCCCGATAAAGCCCGGCGCCGTCAACCCAACTTGCGCGTTCATATTCGCACCGTCGAGGTAAACCTGACCACCGTGCTGGTGAACGATGTCGCACACCTCCTTGATGGTCTCCTCATACACCCCGTGGGTCGAGGGGTAGGTCACCATCAGACAGGAGAGCTGCTCCCCCGCCTCGGCCGCCTTGGCGCGCAGATCGTCGAGATCCACGTTGCCGGATTTGTCACAGGCGGTGACGATCACCTTGAGCCCCGCCATCTGGGCAGATGCCGGGTTGGTGCCGTGGGCAGAAGCCGGAATGAGGCAGATATCGCGATGCCCCTCACCACGAGACTCGTGGTACTTCTTGATGGCCAAGAGACCAGCGTACTCACCCTGCGCCCCAGAGTTGGGCTGCATGCAGACCGCATCGTAACCGGTCACTTTCACCAGCCAATCTTCGAGGTCGGCCAGCAGCAGCTGGTAGCCCTTGGCCTGCGCCAGCGGCGCAAACGGGTGCAACTTGCCAAACTCGGGCCAGGTCACCGGGATCATCTCGGCAGTGGCGTTGAGCTTCATGGTGCAGGAGCCCAAGGAGATCATGGCGTAGTTGAGGGCCAGATCTTTCGCTTCGAGACGATGGATATAACGCAGCATCTCGGTTTCGGAGTGGTACTTGTTGAACACCTCGTGGGTCAGCACGGCGTCGGTGCGCAGCAGATCCTGCGGGATGGCGTGATGGGTCTGGGCCGCCTTGTCGAGTGCCTCGATATCCAAGCCATGGCCTTGACCGAGGAACAGATCGAACAACTCGGCCACATCGCCGCGAGTGGTGGTTTCAGAGAGGGAGACCCCTACCGCACCGTCGAGGTCTGCACGCAGGTTGATGCCATTAGCTTCAGCCTTGGCAATGAGTGCTGCTTTATCTGCCGTCAGCACGGTCAGGGTATCGAACCAGCTGGCATGCTTGAGGGCCACACCCTTGGCCTTGAGGCCAAGCGCCAGAATGGTAGTGAGACGGTGCACGCGGGAGGCGATGGTTTTCAGCCCTACCGGACCGTGGTAAACGGCGTAGAAGCTCGCCATATTGGCCAGCAGCACCTGTGCGGTACAGATATTGGAGTTGGCCTTCTCGCGGCGGATATGCTGCTCGCGGGTCTGCATCGCCATACGCAGCGCAGCCTTGCCACGGGCATCCTTGGAGACACCGATGATACGACCCGGCATGGAACGTTTGTAGGCATCGCGGGTGGCAAAGAAGGCGGCGTGGGGGCCACCGTAACCCATGGGCACGCCAAAGCGCTGGGCGGACCCCAACACCACGTCGGCGCCCAGCTCACCCGGGGATTTGAGCAGCAGCAGGGAGAGCAGATCGGCGCTGACGCAGGCCAGCCCTTTCTGGGCCTGTACGGCGGCAATCAGGGCGCGCAGATCTTTCACCTCACCTGTGGTGGTGGGGTACTGGAACAGGGCACCAAACACCTCTTCGCTCACCGCATCGCTCGCGGCGCCAACCGCCACGTCGAAACCGAAGTGAACCGCGCGCTCCTTGACCACGTCGATCACCTGCGGGTGCACATCATCGGCCACGAAGAAGAGGTTGGATTTTGACTTGGCCATCCGCTTGGCCAGCGCCATCGCCTCGGCGGCGGCGGTCGCTTCATCCAACAGGGAGGCACTGGCCAGATCCATGCCGGTGAGATCCAGCGTCAGCTGCTGGAAGTTGAGCAGGGCTTCGAGACGGCCCTGCGCCAGCTCGGGCTGGTACGGGGTGTAGGCGGTATACCAGCCCGGGTTTTCCAGCACGTTGCGCAAAATGACGTGGGGCACATGGGTATCGTGATAGCCCATGCCGATATAGCTCTTGGCAATCTTGTTCTGGGCGGCATAGCCCCTGAGCTTGGCCAGCGCCTCTACTTCGGTCATGCCAGCACCGATGCCGAGCGGGCCCGGCAGGCGAATGGCGGCGGGCACGGTCTGTTCAATCAAATCGTCCAGGCTTTCGGCCCCAACGGTCGCCAGCAGTTGGCGCAGCTCTTCCTCGCCCGGGCCGATATGGCGGCGGACAAAATCGGTTTTTTGCTCGAGTTCAAACAGTGACTGGGTCATTTCCCTATTTCCTGATAAATAAGTCCTGGCATGACATCCTGATAACCAAGACCTGATGTTCCTGATCGTCGGCTGATACCGACTCCACTCATGTTCTGGGTCCCGCAGACAGGGTGCGGCACCAGATGCTACGGCAGCATCAAGAGGGGATCGCCTTGTTGCGGACCGGCCCGTTTGCCCCCTAGGCACCTAGGCTGGCAAACGGCAGGCGCGGGCGACTTCACCCTTCCACCGGCCGGTGCTTGCCCGGCTGGCTGTCATACAAAGGGGCCCTGCTGTGTTGGCAGGGCCCGGGGCATTACTCTTCGTCCACCACGTTCTGGTAGCCTTCGGCATCCAGCAGGTTGGCCAGCTCGCTCTCGTCATCGAGCTTGATGCGGAACAGCCAGCCAGCGCTGTAGGGATCGGAGTTGACCAGCTCGGGGCTCCCTTCCAGCTCTTCGTTGACGGCAATGATCTCGCCGCTCACCGGGCTGTAGATGTCGGAGGCCGCCTTGACCGACTCGGCCACGGCGCAGTCGTCACCGGCACTGACCTGCTTGCCCACTTCCGGCAGCTCGACAAACACCATGTCACCCAGCAGCTCCTGGGCGTGCTCGGTGATACCGACCACGGCCTCGCCGTTGGCTTCAACACGGATCCACTCGTGGGAAGTGGCATATTTCAGTTCGCTCGGGATATGGCTCATTTGTGCTTCCTTTGATCTTTGAGTCGCGTTTAAAAACGAATATGAAAAGGGATGGGGGGAGGCACAGCCCTCCCCCAAGACGATGTTAAACCAGCTTCTGGCCGTTACGGACGAAAGCGGGCTTGGTGACCTTCACGGTGACCAGCTTCTTGCGGATCTCCACCTCGGCCAGCTCACCGATATCGCGGGGCACCCGCGCCAGGGCAATACTGTAGCCCAGGGTGGGGGAGAAAGAGCCGGAGGTGATCACACCTTCCCGCTTCTCACCGTTTGCCGCGGTGAAGGTAACGGGCATACCGGCACGCAGCACCCCTTTCTCTTCCATCACCAGCCCCACCAGCTTGGGCTGGTTGCCCGCCGCTTTCTGCGCTTCCAGCACGTCACGGCCGATGAAATTGCGATCGCTCGGCTCCCAGGCGATGGTCCAGGCCATGTTGGCGGCGAGTGGAGAGATTGACTCGTCCATATCCTGACCGTAGAGGTTCATCCCCGCCTCCAGGCGCAGGGTATCGCGGGCACCGAGGCCGCACGGGGCCACACCGTTATCCAGCAGCGCTTGCCACAGCTCGCAGGCTTTCTCTTGCGGCACCACGATTTCATAACCATCCTCGCCGGTGTAGCCGGTGGTGGCGATAAAGAGATCGCCAGCCTGCACGCCGAAGAAGGGTTTCATCCCCACCACGGCGGTACGCTGAGCGGCGCTCAGCACAGCAGCAGCCTTGACCTTGGCGTTGGGGCCCTGCACCGCAATCATCGCAAGCTCGGGACGCTCGGTTACTGTGATATCGAAATCGATGGCGTGATGGCGGATCCAGGCCAGATCCTTCTCGCGGGTAGCGGAGTTGACCACCAGCCGGTAGAAGGTATCGGTCAGGTAATAGGTGATGAGGTCATCGATCACGCCGCCTTCCGGATTGAGCATGCCGCTGTAAAGGGCCTTGCCGGGGGCTGTGAGTTTGGCCACGTCGTTGGCCAGCAGGTGTTGCAGAAAGGCTTTAACCCGTTCGCCGGTCAAATCGACGATGGTCATGTGGGAGACATCGAACATACCGGCATCGCTGCGCACCGCGTGGTGCTCTTCCAGCTGGGAGCCGTAGTTGATGGGCATTTCCCAACCGTGGAAGTCCACCATCTTGGCGCCGGCTTCCAGGTGTTTGGGATGCAGTACAGTAGTCTGGATCATCGCATTCTTTCCTTAGCAAAAAGCCTTTTCGCTTTGGCGACCACCCTTGCGACCCGCGCCACCGCTCTGACTGCACTACGCGCAGCAAAAAGCGACCGGATCCAAAAGTGTGTGCTCGCTCCTGCCCTTGCCAGGCAAGAGGGATTCCTTGAACGGAGCGGATTATATGACAAGCAGGCGAGCGTGCCGCTCAAAAAAAACTAATCCCCTCCCGTAAAACTGACTCCAGACACTAAGATAAATGCAGTGATAAAAACAGCTATAAGCCGACTCAGGCGAGATTAAATTTTGATTTTTACCGTTTCGTCACAATTTGCAGAAAAACGTTTCGCTCCAGAGCAAAATTAAAGGCTGACACCCAAAACGGGTCATCAGCCTTGTCGGATTACTTTTGTTGTCAAAAAACGCGAGTAATATTAGTTTTTTTCACCCTTGGCCTGCATGGCACTGCCCTTGGTCGCCGCAACGACCCAGTCAGGACGGGCCAATGCGGGCAACTCGCCCTCCAGCCCCATGGCGGCGCGGATCACCCCCTCCTTGAAGGGCGTCAGCAGATTGGCTGCCCGCAATCCCACGCCCCGCACCAGCTTCTTGAGCGGGTTGGCCCCGCTGAACAGCCGCTTGAGCCCCTCCATCGCCGCCAGCATGCGAGCCGCTTCGCTCTTGCGCCAGCGCTCGTAGCTGCGCAGGTTAGCGAGCAGGCCGATATCCTCGCCCGCGGCATGATTTTGCAAGATCTGCTCCGCCAGCGCGGCAGCATCCAGCAGGCCGAGGTTGACCCCCTGGCCCGCCAGCGGATGGATGGTATGGGCGGCATCCCCCACCAGCACCAGCCGCTCGCGGGCAAAGTCGCGAGCATAGCGGGCGGTAAGAGGAATCGCGCTGCGCGGCCCCTCCACCTTGCACAGACCGAGCCGTGCATCGAAGGCAGCGGTAAGCTGGCGATTGAACTGCTCGTCATCGCAGGCGCAGAGCGCCTCGGCGCGGGCCGCAGGCAGCGACCAGACGATGGAGCAGAGGTTCTCTTGCCACAGCGGCAAAAAGGCGAGCGGGCCATCCGGGGTGAAGATCTGGCGAGCAACCGCTTCATGGGGTTCGGCGCAGCGCACCGTCGCCACTAGGGCGTGGTGGCCATAATCCCAGCTGGTGAGCGGGATATCGGCCTGACGGCGCACCCAGGAGTGGGCGCCATCGGCAGCCACCACCAGTTTGGCCGAGATGGCCTGACCATCTTCAAGGAGCAACAAGGCGCCCGCCGGGCCGCTCTGCAGGCTCTTGGCTCTGGCGGGGGTCAGCAGCTGGATATTGCTGGCACCTTCAATCGCCTCATGCAGCGCCAGCTGGATCACCCGATTCTCGACGATGTGGCCGAGGTTGGCCTGACGCAGGCTGGCGGCATCGAAGTCGATATGGCCGAAACTGTCCTGCTCCCACACCGCCATCTTGTCATAGGCCTGCAGGCGGCGCGCTTCAATGCCGTCCCAGGCGCCGACATGGCGCAGGATCTGCTGGCTGGCCAGACTCAGGGCGCTGACCCGATTATCGGCCACCTCCCCCAGCTGCGGGTCGGGCAGTTGTCCCTCCACCACCAGCACCTTGAGGGCGCTATGTTTCAGGGCCGCAGCGAGCCCCAGCCCCACCATGCCGCCACCGACAATCACCACATCCACATTTTGCATCTGCATCATCTCATCCTTTCAGGGCTGACCGGCTGGCCAGCGAGGGGACGCCCGCAGGCATCACCTCTTTATTCAATAGGTTTTGATCAACGAATGGCGGTCACCATCTTCCGGTCAACAGGCTCCACTCAACAAGTGCTGGCTAGTTGCCGCACACATCGGCGACAAAGCCCAGGGTGCGCGAGGCGAGCGGCGCCTTGAGGCACGGGAATCGCCCCATCAGGGTGAGCGCCAGATTGCGCCCCGCCACCAGCGGATCGTGACCATTGGAGAAGAGCTGGGCCAGCGAAGAGGTGAGCCAGACGGTCTGCTCCTGATCGCGCTGACGCTGCTGCCAGTAGCCACTCAGTACCTTGAAGCTGCCGATATCCTCCCCCTCTGCCAACGCCTTGGCTACGGCGCCGGTAAGCAGGTCCAGATCCCGCATCCCGAGGTTGAAGCCCTGCCCGGCAATCGGGTGCAGGGCGTGGGCGGCATTACCGACCAGCACGGTGCGCTGGGCCAGCGGGTAGTCGCAGGCGGTCAGAATGAGCGGATAGACGTTACGCACACCGCATTGCTCGAAGCGACCAAGCCGCCAGCCAAAGGCCTGCTGCAGACGGGCAAGAAACGCCGCCTCATCGAGGGCCGTCAGCTCATCCACCTCATGCTGCCCGACGCTCCACACCAGCGAGGAGAGCCCCTCCTGCATCGGCAGCAGGGCCAGCGGCCCCCCTTCGGTAAAACGCTCGAAGGCGCGTCCCTCAGGGTCTTGCGCCGTTTTGACCGTGGCGATGATGGCGTGCTGCTCAAAGTCGTGGCGGGTCACCGGCAACTTGAAGTGCTGACGCACAAAGGAGTTGCCGCCGTCTGCCGCCACCAGCAGGCGGGTCTCAATCTGTTCACCGCTCTCGAGGGTGAGGGTCACCTTATCCTCATCGGGCGCAATCTCGCTCACCCGTGCCGGACAACAAACCCGGAGATTGGGCGAGGCCGCCATCGCCCGTTGCAGCGCCTTGCCGGCGGATGCTAGCTCGATCACCTGGCCCAGCGCGGGCAGGCCGTATTCGGCAGCCGACAGGCGAGCCTGACCGAAGTGGCCCCGATCCGAGACATGAATCTGGGTAATGGGGGCGCAATGGGGGGCAAACAGCGGCCAGAGTCCGCGTCGCAACAGCGCATCACAGGTACCGGCCGAGAGCGCAATGGCGCGGGCGTCGAACCCTGAATGGGTGTGCTGTTCGGGGACGCTTGCCTCCAGCAGCAGGATCTCGAGGGGGGAGCCATCGGATCGGAGCAGGGCCGCCAGCGAGAGGGCCAGCACGGCACCGCTCATTCCACCGCCGACCAAGGTGACATCGACCTGTCGCACATCAGATTGAGACATAAGCAGAGAGGAAGAAGTGAAAAAGGTGGCCTCATGCTATCACAAAGCCGCTGGCCGAATGCGAGGTCACCGGCAAAAAACCGGTTGCGCCTCACAGGGTTAGCCACCACAAGGAAATAAAAAAGAGCGCCATCAGGCGCTCTTGCAGATTCAGTAAGGGTCGCGTTGACCCGCACCTCAATGAAGGGTCGGCGGCGCGCTCGGGGTATCGGGGCGCTTGCCAAACTCTTCGAAGGCCATCATGACACCCAGTTTGACGTGTTCGTAGAGCACCAGGAAGGAAGCTTCGTTCTCGTCATCTTCCTGATCGAACTCGGCGGAGACCTGAGTGATGCTGGCGATATCCTGGATCATCTCCTGCAGCTCTTCCGATGCGCGGGAGAGCTCCTGCTGCACCACGCCGAAACCGGCCAGAAATGCCTGTGACCAGTCCACCAGCGAATCGATGCGCTCGTCGAGGGGAGCATCATCGCTTGGCAGCAGCAGCTCGACCCCCTTCTGGGCCATCAGGCTCTCGACTACATTGTGATAAAGATCGGTCATCACCTGGCGCACCGGGGCCGGCAGGCCGAAACCGTCGTTCACCAGATCGTTGAAATGGGGGACCCAGCTCTTCTCATCCAGTGCCACACCACCGCACACCAGACCGCAGATCACACCATGGGCCTCGACTGCACTGGCCATCAGCTCGTGCTGCTCCATGATGTCGGCCACAGCCGCATATTTAAGGGGGTTTGTTTTGCTCATAGAGGATCCGCTCAAAGTTCAGGCAAATTTGCAGAATTAATGGTCAGGATCCTAGCATTCTCCCTCTTGCAGAGCCAGCAAGGCCTTGAAACTTATGCATCTGCGCTATATAGTCCCGCCCAGTTGTCCACGTGGATAAAGGCGGAAATCAGCTCCGCCGTATTGAGGAAGGCATGAGCACAGAGGCCGTAGAAATCGTCATTTTGGGACGTCCCTACAAGGTATCCTGTCCCTTGGGACAGCAGGATGCCCTGCGCCAGGCCGCCGAGCAGCTGACCGACAAGTTGATCGACCTGCGTCAACGTTCCAAAGTCTCCAGCAACGAGCAATTGGCTATCATGGCGGCGCTCAATTTCTGTCATGAGCTCTGCCTTGAAAAAGAGAAGAACCACCAATACTCTGAGACCATGGACAAGCGGATCAAGATGCTGCAGCGCACCATCGAAGCGGCCCTGATCGAGCACGGACAATATGGTGATTCCAGCGAAGAGGGGCAGCAGCCCTAATCGCAAACCGTTTTAAAATTCCCTGGGATGTTTGTCAGCCGGTTCAAGTCCCCGAGCCGATATTCATACCAAACAGGGGATCTGCCTTCTGGCTATTGCGCATGCTCGGCACGACCGAGAAGCCTGCGGTCAGATCCGATCCCCGCCTTGAACCGACGGTTCAAGGGCCCAAACCGGCAACGGCATCTCGGGGTACCAACAGCAAAAGCCCGTCACCAGCGTGACGGGCTTTTTCTTTGCCTGATGATCAACGCCCCCTACCCCTTTCAGAGCTGAAAAAATGCCCCGGATGAAAAGCTCACCCGGGGCATCACAGCATTCACAGTGCATGCTGTGTTAGCGCAGCCAGTCGCGTTAGCGCTTCTATTTGAGCAGCAACAAGTTCTCCTGCTGGCGGGAGGCCGTCACCAGCACCGGGATGGACTTGGAGGTGGGGGTAAACGACCCGGCCCCGATACTGTCGATGGGCACCAGCGGGTTGGTCTCCGGATAGTAGGCCGCGATGTTGCCACGCGGGATCTCGTAGATCACCACGTTGAATCCGGTAACAATGCGCTCGCGCCCGTCGTTGCAGATGGCCGCCATGTCGACCCGCTCCCCTTCGGCAAAGCCAAGCTGGCGAGCATCCTCCTCGTTCATGAATACCACGTTGCGCTGGCCCTTGATGCCGCGATAGCGGTCATCCATGCCGTAGATGGTGGTGTTGTACTGATCGTGAGAGCGCAGGCTCTGCAGCAGCAGTACCGGCTGATCCACCATCTGCTCGGCATGGCGGGTACATTCCGGCAACACTGATTGCGGCAGGGTGCTGGCACGAAACTCAGCGCAGCCACTGGCGGTATTCCAGGTCAGCAGCGCCGCGGAGTTATCGAGATGAAAACCGCACGGCTGCTGGATGCGGGCATTGAAATCGGCAAAGCCGGCGATGGTCTGCTCGATGAGATCACGGATACGGGCATAGTCATCGCGCAGGGCCAGCCAGTCGACCCGCTCACTGCCCACAGTGGCATGAGCCATCCGCGCAACTATGTCGGTCTCAGAGAGGCAGAGCTGCGACACAGGCTCGGCTGCGCCGGTCGAGGCGTGCACCATGCTGAAGGTGTCCTCCACCGTGATCTTCTGGTTGCCGCTGCGCTGGATATCGAGCTCGGTACGGCCGAGGCAGGGCAGGATCAGCGCAGCCTTACCCACCTGCAGATGGCTGCGGTTGAGCTTGGTGCTGATCTGCACGTTGAGCTCGGCCTTTTTTATCGCCCCGTAGGTGAAGTCGGTATCGGGCGCCGCTGCCGCCAGGTTGCCGCCCAGGCAGATAAGCACCTTGCTCTTGCCCTGGTCCAGCGCCTTGAGCGCTTCGTAAACATTGTGACCGCGGGCCCGCGGCAGGCTCACCTGCAGGTGACGCTCGAGCCGCTCGATAAAGGCGGCGGTGGGCTTTTCGTTGATACCCATGGTACGGTTGCCCTGCACGTTGCTGTGACCCCGAACCGGACAGAGCCCCGCACCCGGCTTGCCAATCTGGCCACGCATCAGGTGCAGGTTGACGATTTCGCGAATGGTATCAACCGAGTGCAGGTGCTGGGTCACCCCCATGGCCCAGCAACTGATAATGCGCTGGCTGGCGGCAAAGACCCGGGCAGCCTGCACGATGTCGGCGCGGGTCAGGCCGGATTGCTGCTCGATCATGGCCCAGTCGGTGGCACGCACCTGCGCCTCGTACTCGGCAAAGTGGCGGGTGTGGCGGGCGATAAAGTCGCGATCCACCGCCTCCGGCGCCTCTTCCAGGATGTACTTGGCCATGCCGCGGATGGCGGCCATGTCGCCACCCAGTTTCGGCGTCAGGTATTGGTGGCTGATGGTGGTGGCAGCCGGAGTCAGCAGCTCCAGCGGGCTCTGCGGGCTGGCGAAGCGCTCCAGCGCCACCTCTTTCAAGTTGTTGAAGCTGACGATCTTGCAGCCGCCGCGCGCCGCCTGGCGCAGGGCATTCATCATGCGCGGGTGGTTGGTACCCGGATTCTGTCCATAGACGAACACCGCATCGGCCTGGTCAAAGTCATCCAGCACCACAGTCCCCTTGCCGATGCCGACCGACTGGATCAGCGCCACCCCGCTCGCCTCGTGGCACATGTTGGAGCAGTCGGGGAAGTTGTTGGTACCAAACAGGCGGCCAAACAGCTGATAAAGATAAGAGGCCTCGTTGCTGGCACGCCCCGAAGTGTAGAACTCCACCTCATCCGGGCTGGCAAGCCCCTTGAGGGTGTCGGCAATCAGGGCAAAGGCGTCGTCCCAGTTTATCGGCTCGTAGTGATCGGTCGCCGGGTTGTAGCGCATCGGCTCGGTCAGCCGCCCCTGATACTCGAGCCAGTAGTCGCTCTGGGTAGCCAGCTGGCGCACCGAGTGGGCGGCGAAAAACTCGGCCCCTACCGTCTTGCCGGTAGACTCCCATGCCACCGCCTTGGCGCCGTTTTCACAAAACTGGAAGGTACCGTGGTCGTTGTCACCCCAGGCACAACCCGGGCAGTCGAAACCGTCGGTCTGGTTGACCCGCAGCAGGTTCTTGATGTTCTGACGGGTCTTCTGGCTGCGCAGCACCTGTTTCATGGTGGATTGCAGGGACGAAAAACCGCCGGCTTTGGCGGGCTTTTCAATATGACTCATGGCACTCTCCGATGGGATCCGCCGGGCGATAGCTCGAATAGCTGACCGGGGGATCAAACTTGGGAATATGAACGACGTTGAGGTTGTATTTGAGGGCCAGCCTGACCGCCAGCTGGCTGGGCGATGCCAGACAGATGAGATGACGGGCACCAAAGCGGGCGGCTTTTTGCACCAGCTCGCTACCGCAACGGCTGGTCACCACCAGGGTGTCGCACGCACTGTGTTGACGCAGCAGCATTGTCGAGAGCATTGTGGCGCCCGATATCTTCCCGGCAGTGGAGGATCCGGCCCTCGGCATCCAGCGGCGGCGTCAGCGGCAACACCGACAGAGCGGGCAACGCCTGCTCTACCGCCGCTACGCCGCAGATGCCGCAGCCGGTCACCCCGGTCACCCCGGTCAACCGGCGCTTGTGCTCGGTCAGGGCGGCCAGAGAGCGGTTGGCGATGGTGATGTCCAGCACCCCCCCCCTGCTCGGCTGGCGCGATCTCAATGTCGTGGACTTCGTGGTTATGCCGGATAATCCCCTCGCCAAACAGAAAGCCGACGGCAAAGTCGTCGAGATCGTCCGGGGTCGCCATCATCACCGCATGGTTGATGCCATTGATGTTGATGGCGACGGCTACCTCCTCTACCAGATGATCCAGTGACGGCAAGTTGGCGGGGGTTGCGACGGGAGAATGGGCAGGCATGCAGGTTGGCCTAAAAATGCAAACTGCATTCAAGTTTAGAGAGGCGACTGACGCAAAACCAATGAAATAAATCTATATCCTGATAGAGTTATTCTATCGAAGATGTTTTTTCAATTAATTAATTCTTCAATAGCCGGTTCCACTGCCTCCACTACAACCAGATGAACATCAAGCAACTTCACTACTTTCACGAGCTGGCCAAACACCGGCATTTTGCCAAAGCGGCCAAAGCCTGCCACATCACCCAACCCACCCTCTCGGCCAGCATTACCGCGCTGGAAAAGAGTGTCGGCACCGATCTGGTGGTACGCACCAGCCAGTTTGTCGCCCTGACCGAGGCCGGCGAGCTGGTACGCCAGTATGCCGAACGAATGTTGCTGGAACAGGAGGCGCTCAAGCAGGAGCTGGCGCTGTTTCAGGGCGAGCTATCCGGCACCCTGCGCATCGGCATCGTGCCCCAGTCCAATCTAGACATCATGCCGTTTATCGCCCGCTGCAAGCAGCGCTATCCCGACATCGTCATTCGCCTGTCGGTGCTCAGCAACGAAGCCCTGCTATCACAGCTGGAGCTGCATCAGTGCGATATCGGACTGGGATTTGATGAACCCGCCGGCGGAGCTGGCCGGCGCGCCTTTCATGTCTACCCGCAAGGCGCCAACCAGATGGCGGTGCTGATGAACCGTGACGAAGCGGATCTGTACCCGCACAGCGGCGACATTGCGCTTGCTGAACTACAGCAACAGCCATTGGTGCTGCCCAGCCGCACCATGCAATTTCGTCAGTATCTGGATCGCGCCGCCGAGCAGGGGGGAACCTCGCTCAACGTGGTACTGGAGACCGACTCGCTGTTCCATCTGGTCAGCGCCGTACGCCATCGGCTGGGCTGGGCCATCGTCAGCGCCGGCCTCGCCCGCTCTGCCAGCAGAGCATCACCCCCGCCATGCGCGCCTTTCTTGAACTGGTGGCTGAAGGTGAACCGGCAAACGCGCCTTGATGCAGGCCAAGCGGTAAACCTCATCCGGTTCTGGCAAAGAAAAAGCCCGCCAGAAGGCGGGCTTTCAGAGAACAAGCGCGGGCATCAAATCGCCATCTGCTCGTGCGGCGAGCCGTGGTGGCGCAACCAGACAAAGCTCAGCGCCACGATCAGCACCATCAGGGTCATAATGGCCCCCAGGGTCACCTGTCCAGTCATCGGGAAACCGGCGGCCAGCAGGGTCACCACGCCCGCCCCCAGATTCTGCATCCCGCCGAGAATGGCCCCCGCGGTGCCGGCCTGACCCGGGAAGGGCTCGATGGCGCAGGAGGTGGCGGTCGGGTAGAGAATACCGCTACCGATGAAGTAGACGGCCGCACCACCGACCAGCGAGGCAGCACTCACCACCCCGAACAGCCCCGGCACCAGAATGATGAGGGAGCCGAGCGCCAGAAAGGCGATGCCAAGCCGCATCAGTTTGCCCTGAGTCAAACGGAAGCTCAGCTTGGCAGAGAGCCAGGCCCCGAACAGATAGCCGGGCAGCGGCAGCACGAACAGCACGCTCACGGTACGGGCGCTCAGTTTCAGCACATCGCCGAGCAGCACACCGGCTGCTGCCTCGAATACCGCCAATCCGGCAAAGGTCGCCATCAGGCAGAGCAGGTTGCCCTGAAACTTGGGGTTGCCCAGTACATGGCGATAGGCAGCACCGACGCGCAGCGGCTGACGTGCAGCAGCAGGCAGCGTCTCACCAAACCAGGCCATGATCGCCAGGGTTGCTACAGCACCAAAACCGAACAGGAACCAGTAACCGGCACGCCAGTTGAACAGCTCGGTCAGCCAGCCGCCCAGCACCGGTGCCAGCAGCGGGGAGAAGATCACCCCCATGCTGACCAGACTGTTGGCGCGGTTGAGCTCGGCACCGTTGTAGCGATCGCGCATCACGGTACGGCTCATGGCGCCACCGGCACCGGTACCCAATCCTTGAATAAAGCTGCCCACCAGCAAGGCGGCAAAATGGGGGATGACCTGAATGATCAGGGTGCCCACCAGAAACACCATCATGCCGACGATCAGCACCGGACGACGACCGATGCGATCCGACAGCGGCCCGTAGACAAACTGGGAGAGGCCATAGGGGATCAGGTAGCAGGCCATCACCGCCTGCAGCTGGCCCGAGGCCACATTGAAGTCTCCCGCCATCATGGGAATGGAGGGGACATAGAGGGTCTGGGTCATCTGGCCCACAGCGACCATCAAAATGGTCAGTAAAAACAACGGATAAAAACTGTGCCGATCCATATCAGTCCCAAAAAATCGAAAAAATGCTGCCGCCCTCTGGCACAAAATGGCCCAGAGGAATCTGATCACAGAGGCTGTGATGCAATCAAAAACAGTGTTGGAAACAGTAGGCGGGGAGCCCGCCAGACCACCGCACAGGACGCTTGGTGGTATGGGGGCATCATAGTGATTCAGCTCACAGAAAACGAACGAATCTTTATAATCGGCTTGCCTTAGTTTTTCTAATATTACGGGGCAATACACCCCGTCTGAGGTTAAAAATCAACGTGTTACCATCTGTTGTGCCTGCTTGATCAGCTCATCCGGCTGCTCTTTGCGCGGCGGTATGGTGATCCCCTTCTGGCAGGCAGGCTTCTCGGCCATCCGATCCATCCAGGCTTGCAGATGGGGTAACCCCTCGATGGAGATGCCGCTCCAGTCATAAATCCGCACCCAGGGCCAGGTGGCGATATCGGCAATGCTGTACTCGTCCGCCAGATATTCGTGATGAGCCAGATGGCTATCGAGCACCTCGAACAGGCGGCGCCCCTCCTTCTGGTAGCGTTCGATGGCGGCGGAGATCTTCTCGGGGAAGTAGCGGTAGAAGACATTGGCCTGCCCCATCATGGGTCCAACCCCGCCCATCTGGAACATCAACCACTGAATGGCCTGAGAGCGGCGCTTGGGATCGGCCGGCAACAATTTGCCCGCCTTCTCCGCCAGATAGATAAGGATGGCGCCCGACTCGAATACGGCGAAATCGTCGTTATCCCGATCGACGATAGCCGGAATACGGCCATTTGGGTTGATGGCGAGAAACTCGGGCTTCTTCTGATCCAATGCAGACAAATCGAGAGGAATGACCCGATAGGGCAAACCCAGCTCTTCGAGGGCAATCGCCACTTTGAAACCATTGGGGGTCGCGGCGGTGTAAAAGTCGATCATGATTCACTCCTTGTTGGTCATAGCCAGATTGCACGGTTGGAACAGGGTGCAACACCATAGCCGCCTCATCTTGCAACAAGTGACCGGCTCCAGACCATTAAAAAGCGGCGCACCGTAGGCCACACAAGGCCACAGTGCGCCGCTGGTGCGCTCTGGCAATGGTAAATATTAGTTGATCATGGCGACCGGCTTGCGCTGGCGCAGCATGATCAGGCGGGAAAGCAGCGGGAAGTAGGACTCCAGCTTGCGCAACAGCACTCGGCTACACGAGGGGTCTGCCAGCTCTGACTCCTCCAGCACGATGCCGTTGGAGACAAAGTAGAAACGGGGGTCGCGCACATCGGGGCCGCAGATGGTGAGATCCTTGTCCCCCTTGCGGATCAACAGCGGCAGTACCGGCAATCCGATGGCATCGTCTTCGCCACGGATAAACCCGGCATCCTGCCAGGGGGTATCGCCATCGATCAGCAGGATCGCCGCTTCAGCCTTGGCCGGTTGCCACTCGGTCAGTGGCGTCACGCTGATGTGGGCAAAATGGTCACCATACTCGGGTGATGACCGCAAAATGGCCAGCAGACCTTCACTGGCGCCAGACACGTTTTGACTCACTAATGACAAATTCATGGCTCATATCCCTATGCTCATGACAGCCTGTATCCGGCTGCCGGGATAAGACTAGCGCAGATCTGGTCTATATTGGAGCCGTCAGATCTGGCAGTCACAATCAATTGGTCGTAGGGTGATAACAGTTGCCATCGCACAAAATACTGGTACTATACCGCGTCCTTTTGTCCCCCGTTCTTTAACATCCAGTGGTGAACCTATGCATCCGATGCTGAATATCGCCGTGCGCGCTGCGCGCAACGCCGGTCAAGTTGTAGTAAAAGCCTTCTCCCAGCCCGAGAACATTGAGGCTATCCAAAAAGGCAGCAATGACTTCGTGACCAACGTTGACCGTGAAGCCGAAGCGGCCATCATTCACACCATCAAAAAATCTTACCCGGAGCACAGCATTGTTGCTGAAGAGTCTGGTGAGATTGCCGGTACCAATCCGGACTATCAATGGATCATTGACCCACTGGATGGCACGACCAACCTGGTCAAAGGCATTCCGCACTTTGCCGTCTCCATCGCCCTGCGTGTCAAGGGCAAGACTGAACAAGCCGTTGTTTACGATCCCATCCGTGACGAGCTGTTTACTGCTACCCGTGGTAGCGGCGCCCAGCTGAACGGCTACCGCATTCGTGTCGGCAAAGCCAAAGAGCTGGCTGGCACCGTGCTGGCGACCGGTTTCCCCTACAAGCAAAAGCACCACATCGAGTCCTACCTGAAGATGTTCCAGAGCATGTTCATCGAATGTGCCGACATCCGTCGCTCCGGCTCTGCCGCACTGGATCTGGCCTACGTGGCTGCCGGTCGCGTCGACGGTTTCTGGGAAATCGGCCTCAAGCCCTGGGACACCGCTGCCGGTGAACTGCTGGCCAAAGAAGCTGGCGCCATCGTCACCGACTTCGTAGGTGGTCACAACTACGAAAACTCCGGCAACATCGTGGTTGCCAACCCGCGTGTCCTGAAAGAGATGCTCGGCAAGATCCGTGAAGAGCTGCCGGAGTCCCTGGCGAAATAAGCCAGCCTTCGAGCAGACAGATAACAAAACCGGCGCAAGCCGGTTTTCTTGTATCTGTTATCCGAACACCAAGGCAGACATCTACAGCTGATTTAAAAGAGTTCGCGATGCATCCCCACTTGCCTCTCAACATCCACTTCAGCCATTTGCAGACAACCCCTCTTGCCCCCCGCCTTTGGCTACCGATAAGAGTTCCCATGTGGTTGCCTGGATAAACTCTTTCCAGATTTTCAGATAGCGGCAATCGCCCTGCAGACATGGACAAGGGGCGGCCTAATCGATGTAATGCCACCATCCACTTTGCACACCTTGAGGTCATGCCATGGACCATCTCTCAGCTCTTCCTCCGTTATCCTGGTCACAGCAACTGCGCAGCCAGATGCAAAGCCGCCCGCTCACTGCTCTCGGCCTCTTTATCGCGCTGGCTGCCGTCTTGTTGCTGCTGTTGCAGAGTCTCATCATGCTCGCTACCGGCGAGGTGACCAGCGGCGTGCGCTATGGCCTGATAGGTGGTGCCGCCGGGTTTGCCGCCACCGCCATCGGCGCCCTGCCCGCTCTGTTTCTACGCTCGGTACCGCAAAAAGTGGAGGACACCATGCTCGGCTTTGCCGCAGGCATGATGCTGGCGGCCAGCGCCTTCTCCCTGCTGCTGCCGGGGCTAGAGGCTGCCGAGGGGATCACCGGCAACGGCTTTAGCGCCGCCGCCGTGGTGGTTGTCGGCATGACCCTCGGGGTGCTGTTGATGCTGGGGCTGGATCAGTTCACCCCGCACGAGCATGACAAAACCGGCCCCTGCGGCCCCGGCCACGAGAGCTGCTCCCGGGTCTGGCTGTTCGTCTTTGCCATCGCCCTGCACAACCTGCCGGAGGGGATGGCCATCGGGGTGAGCTTCTCGCAGGGGGATATGTCGGTGGGGCTGCCGCTTACCACTGCCATCGCACTACAGGATATTCCGGAAGGATTGGCGGTGGCGCTGGCCATGTGCGCCGCCGGTTTTCGCCCCTCTGTCGCGGTGCTGGTTGCCATCGCCAGCGGCCTGCTCGAACCGGTTGGCGCCCTGCTCGGAGTGGGGCTCTCCAGTGGCCTTGCCATCGCCTACCCCATCGGACTTGGGCTCGCCGCCGGCGCCATGCTGTTTGTGGTCTCGCACGAGGTGATCCCGGAGACTCACCGCAACGGTCACCAGACCTATGCCACCCTCGGTCTGATGGCAGGCTTTGCCCTGATGATGACCCTCGATACTGCGCTCGGCTAAAGGCACTCTCCCCTCCTCATCAATGCTTTTTGTCACCTGCGGCGCTCCCATATGGAGCGCCGCGCTTCATCTCTCCTTTCGCTTGTGCCTCTCGGCGCCGACGCCATCTTTTGTTATGATCTACAGCAACTTAAATTCAGCCACACGGCTATCAAGACGAGGTCAGCAATGAAAGTAGGTATTATCGGCGCCATGGAGCAAGAAGTGGCCCTGCTGCGCAGCCAGATGAGCAACCCCACCACCCTGCAACTGGGCGGCTGCGAGTTCTATCAAGGGGAGCTGGCAGGCAAAGAGGTGATCCTGACCCGCTCCGGTATCGGTAAGGTCGCCGCCAGCGTGGCCACCAGCCTGCTGCTGGAAAAGTTTGCCCCCGACTGCGTCATCAATACCGGCTCTGCGGGCGGCTTTGCCCAGGACCTGCATATCGGTGATGTGGTGATCGCCAGCGAGATGCGTTTCCACGATGTCGACGTGACCGCCTTTGGTTACGAGATGGGCCAGATGGCGCAACAACCCGCCGCCTTCCCCTGCGACGAGAAGCTCATCGCGGTCGCTCAGGATTGCATCGCCGAGCAGGGCAAGCACCAGACCAAGGTCGGCCTAATCTGCACCGGCGATCAGTTCATGTGCAAACCGGACGCCATCGCCAAGGCTCGCGCCGACTTCCCGCAGATGCTGGCGGTCGAGATGGAAGGTGCCGCCATCGGTCAGGTGTGCCACATGTTCAAAGTGCCCTATCTGGTGGTGCGCGCCATGTCCGATATCGCTGGCAAGGAACAGGTTGAATCCTTCGATGCCTTTATCGAAGTGGCCGGCAAGCACTCCGCCGAAGTGATCATCAAGATGCTCGGCAAGCTGTGATCGAGACCGGCTCGCTTGATTTGATGGCCGACGCCCTCCTCTCGACGACGGCGGCCATTCTGGTAGGTGCTGCCCTGCTGGAGGCGGTGATCCCGTGGCCATCCCATCTGCGTCTTTCGGCCGTCACGCCCCTGCTGACCCGGCTGGGGCACAAGGTACACAGACCCGATGGTTCACCCGGCCAGCAAATGCAGGCCGGCCTGCTGGCAATGCTGGTAGTCTGGCTCCCCTGCGCAACCGGGCTCTGGTCGCTTCGCAATCTGGCCCTGAGCGAGCCGCTCTTCGACCTGCTGTTCTTGCTGCTGATGCTCGAATCCCGTCCGCTGCGCGAACTCTCCCATGCCACCCGCTCGCTCGCCACCCAGGAGACCCTGCCGCTGGCGAGATTGCAGTCTGCCCCCTGGCTTAAGCGGGAGACCGGCAAACTCTCGACCATGGGGCTCGCCAAAGCGGTGACGGAGAGCAGCGCCCTGCGTCTGGTCGGCCAATGGGCTGGCCCGCTGCTGGGATATGCCCTGGCTGGCGTACAGGGCGCCCTGCTCTGGCGGCTGGTACAGCTGATGAATCAGAGCTGGAGTCGCAAAGACCCCGCCTTCGACCACTTTGGTCACGCCGCCAGTGCCCTCTATCAGGTGCTCAATGCCTCCGTCATTTTGCTGCTGGGGCTGCCACTGCTGGCAAGCCGTCTCAAACAGGCAGCACAGCTGCTGCGCAGTGGCGCGCTCTGGCCCTATCCCGCCATGGGGATGCTGCTCACTCTGCTGGTAGACAAGTGCCGGATCCGACTTGGTGGCCCTCGCTACTATCAGGGGGCTCTCCAGCGTTGGCCCGTCATCGGCACTGGTGCTGATCCAGATAGCGAGACACCGCGCAAGGTGCTCAACATTCTGCAAGGGTGCGGCTGGGGCTGGTTGATACTGGCGCTGGTTGTCACGGTAGCGGGGTTATTTCATGGGTAGAGTGTTGCGCTTGGCTGTCTGGCTGCCCTGCGTGCTGCTTGCCTGGTTGCCCGGTGCCCTGCTTGCCGCCACACCGACCCGGGTGGTGAGCGTTGTTCCTCACCTGACCGAACTGCTTTATGACATCGGTGCCGGCGACAAACTGGTGGCCATTGACGATGCATCCGACTACCCAGCCGAGGTCAAAACCAAGCCAAAGGTAGCGAATTATCGCAGCATCAATGTCGAGGCAGTGCTGGCGCAAAAGCCGGACTTGATCCTCGGCTGGCGCTCGGCCCAGTCTCGCATGCTGGCCCCGCTGGAACAGCTCGGGATCCCGATCTTCTACTCGGAGCCTACCGATTTTGCATCGCTGGCCACCGAGATGCGGGCGCTGGGCAAATTGCTGGGTGTGGAAAAGAGTGCTAACGAGGCCGCCGAGCGCTATCTGGCGCGCCTGCATGAGCTACAACAGCGCTATGGCCAACCAACCGGCGTCAAGGTGTTCTACCAGCTCTGGTACCCTCCGCTCACCAGCGTCAGTGGCAATGCCTGGCCTGCTCAGGCCATCGAATTCTGCGGCGGGATCAACGTCATGGCGAATGCCAAGACCCCCTACCCTCAAGTGGACATGGAACAGGTGATCAGAGCGAACCCCGCGCTGATCCTGGCAGGGAGTCAAGATCCTGACGCCCTGCGTCACTGGCAGAAGTGGCCCAATCTCAATGCGGTGCAGCATCAACGACTCGATTTAATCAACTCGGATGAACTGCACCGCTTCACCCCAAGAGCCCTCAAGGGGGTTGAAGAGGTTTGCCAAGCTATTCAGCTAAGCACGCAGAGCTCCAGCACATCTTGATAAAGCTCTACTAATGCGAGCCAATCCGAGGTGGTCTGGTGCGCCCAAATCTTTAAAACTGTTTTTGTGAATGGATCACACTCTTTGCCAAAAAAGCTGGTACTTTATTTGCTAGCATATGATTCATCTACTGTTTTTATGACGAGATGCCCACAATGTTCAACGATAAAACGCTACTGATCACAGGTGGCACCGGCTCGTTTGGCCAACGATTGGTCAAGACAGTACTGGAACGTTATAAGCCGAAACGGCTCATCATCTATTCTCGTGACGAACTGAAACAGTTCGAGATGCAGCAGGAGTTTAACGACCCCTGCATGCGCTATTTTATCGGTGATGTCCGAGACGCCAACCGGCTCACCATGGCAATGCGTGGCGTCGATTACGTGGTTCATGCAGCAGCACTGAAACAGGTTCCAGCCGCTGAATACAACCCCATGGAGTGTATTAAGACCAATATCCATGGTGCTGAGAACGTCATCCAGGCCGCTTTGCTCAATCAAGTCAAAAAAGTTATTGCCCTCTCCACTGACAAAGCTGCCAATCCAATCAATCTCTACGGTGCCACCAAACTGGCATCAGACAAGCTCTTCGTGGCAGCAAACAATATCGCGGGGCAGGATCCCACCCGTTTTGCAGTGGTTCGTTACGGTAACGTGGTGGGTTCTCGCGGCTCTGTCGTCCCCTTCTTCCAGAAGCTGATTGACCAGGGTGCAGATGCGTTGCCCATCACCCATGAGGAGATGACGCGTTTCTGGATCACCTTGCAGCAAGGGGTGGATTTCGTGCTGGACAATTTTGGCCGCATGAAAGGAGGAGAGATTTTTGTTCCAAAATTGCCATCGGTCCGTATTACCGAGCTCGCCAGCGCCATGGCCCCTCACCTGCCACACAAGATCATCGGTATTCGTCCGGGAGAGAAGCTCCATGAAGTGATGTGTCCTGCCGATGACTCTTATCACACCTTCGAGTTTGATGACTTCTTCGTGATTGGCCCAACCATCAACTTCAATAATCGCAACAACGATTTCTCCAAAACAGCGGCGGGCGAAAAAGGAAAAATGGTAGAACAGGGCTTCGAATATAACTCTCGCAGCAACCCTCACTTTTTTACCATTGAACAGCTTTTGAAAATGAACCAAAAGGGGAGTGCTGAATGATCCCTTATGGCCGCCAATCCATCAGCCAGGCAGATATCGATGCTGTTGTGGATGTTCTCAAGTCCAACTTTCTGACCCAGGGGCCCGTTGTCCCCCGCTTTGAGCAAGCAGTAGCCGATTACTGTGGCGCTAAATTCGGGGTTGCGGTCAATTCAGGTACAGCAGCACTGCATATCGCCTGTCTGGCACTTGGCGTTGGCCCCGGCGACTGGGTCTGGACATCCCCCATCAGCTTTGTTGCATCCGCCAACTGTGCTCTCTACTGCGGTGCACAAGTCGACTTCGTCGATATTGAGCCAGATACCGGCAACATGTGCGCCTTGGAGCTGGAAAAGAAACTAATTGTTGCTAAAGCGGCGGGTAAGTTGCCCAAAGTCGTTATCCCGGTGCACTTTGCCGGCCTCCCCTGCGACATGCAGGAGATCCGCCGCCTGGGACAAGAGTATGGCTTTCGGATCATCGAAGATGCCTGCCACGCCTTGGGAGCTCGCTATCACGATGAACCAACCGGTAATGGTCGCTACAGCGATATAACCGTTTTCAGCTTCCACCCGGTGAAGATCATCACCACCGGTGAAGGGGGGATGGCCATGACCAACGACCCTGTGCTCGCCAAGACGATGCGCATGCTCCGCAGCCACGGCATCACCCGCGAACCGGAAGACTTCATCAATGAACCGGATGGCCCCTGGTACTACGAGCAGCAGATGCTCGGCTTCAACTACCGCATGACCGACATTCAGGCTGCACTGGGGGTGAGCCAGATGGTACGCTTGGAGGAATTTCTGACCAAGCGCCGCACCATTGCCGCACGTTATCAGGCCAAACTGCCTAGCCTGGGGCTTGAGATCCTAGCCAACCGAGAGGGGCGTCTCTCGGCATGGCATCTGTTTGTAATAAAGATACCCGCAGATGATCGAAAGGTTTTTTTTGAACAACTGCGTTCTGCAGGACTCGGAGTTAATGTGCACTACATGCCAATCTATTCTCAACCATTTCACCATATGGTAATCAAAAAAAACCCAACATCCGAAATATTTTATCAACAAAGTATATCAATCCCTATCTATCCCGATTTGACCAAGCAACAGGAGAAGGTCATATACCATTTGAAAAATATCAAATCCAAATAAGTCGAATACCATCAAAAATATGAAAACTATATGTTGATTTCGAATTTTATAATAGGGTTAGTTATTTTAAATTCACGACGAAGCATATGATATATCTCATCGATTGACTTGGATGACAACGAAGCTATTAATACTTTTTGACTTGGATTATTTTTTAGCACATCAATATTTTCAACTTTATGACCTCTAAAAAATATATTTTTTTCTACAGACTGCCCATGAATTACACCATTCACATTAAACAATTTATTGTTCAAAAATGAGCCAAATAAGGCATCGGCAGTTTCACCCGTGCCATACACATATATATCCCCCCCCATCTGTTTCTCGTTGCTATCGTAATCAACAATGCTGAACAACTCGCCATACAGCCTGAGGAAATCAATAATCCCAATCGAATTATGGCCTATATAATCAATAGCAAGGGATGTACATTCATCACAAATGGTCATCTCTCTCTTTCGTTCTTGGATGTCGTTGAAATCCATCTTAAATAAATCACCAACGAGTCCCCTATCGCCACATGTTTTTTCCATCCCGCAACACATAAGTACATTGCAGCTTTCATCGATCGAAAGTCGTTCGAATTGTGGGCAAATATAATCGGTAGGTCTTTGTCGCTGCATCTTCCCCAGATGTTCTGTGAAAACTTCCGTCGAAATCACCTCAATTTGGTTAGGTTTCATAGCCTTTGTCAGAAAGTGGCGAAACATGTTGTAACCATTTAAATATGCAAGTGACGGAACGAAATTTATGCAAACTTCCTTTGCAAAATTTGCTGCCAAGCTTATTTCATGCAGATTAAACTTGTATATATGATAAGCAAGATTTATGGGGCCTGTATAGCGACTAGAACGAAGAGATAAAACCATATCAGAGATATTGTTTTTGATCCTGTCAAATTTGAAACCATGAATCCTATCGTATGAGTCCTGACTAAAGCCAGGCATTGAAAAGGTTATATTTTTTAGACGAGATATCTGTTCCTCATTAAATGATATACATATAGATGCATTAGTACTGAGGCTATAAAATAGCTCATTGCGATTTAAAATATCTATTATCATTTTTAGATCTTTGTGTAAGAATGGCTCCCCCCAGCTATATAGAATAACTTCACAGTCAGGAGCAATTATTTTTTTGCTCAGCATATGAGTGATGGCCCCAGAAAAGGTATCAATATCGATAAACTTTCCCTGCTTACGATGTTCAGAGCCAGATATTGAATCTTTACCACTCACACAATATCGACAGTGTGCATTACAAACCCCAGAAATGTCGAAATAAATTCTTTTATACATATAGCTCCTGTATTTTATATCTGATGTTGTAGTGTCGCTGATTATTTGAGTCGCTTCAAAAATCCACTTGGAGCTACAGTTATAAGCAGCTTATGGGCAATATTCTCGTCGATACAAAAATCAGAGCAGTTTTTCATAAACTCGAAAACAGCTGTTTTAGGATTATTACCTTTCCCCCACGGTCGGTCTGGAAACAGACTATCTGGCATATCTTCAATGATGGTATCAAATACAACACAGTAACTACCGACGCTGACCAATGATGCATACGCGTTTAACTCGGCAAGAACATGGTCATGCGTATGGTTGCTATCTAGACAAACGAGTACTCTGTTATATTTCCGTGCAAGCTCTCTGACTTCAGAAATCACCTTTTCATCCGTACTTGATCCTTGAATCATGTGAATCCTTGATGACATTGGATGTTTTTCAATCGCTTCTCGATTATGACTCCGAATATCAATATCAATTCCAATGACTTTCCGTTCTGATCGTTTAGCATCAAATTTTTCATCACGTTCAATGGCTTCGCACAAATCTAGTTGTGCCAGCATCGAAGCACTAAATATAAGTGATCCACCATGAGCAATGCCGGTCTCAATAATAAGATCTGGACGTATTTCCCAAATCAACTCCTGCATTGCCCATGCGTCATTCGGAAACTGTATAGCAGGCCTTCCCATCCATCGAAAGTTATATGACCATTTATGGGGGGCTATCTCCCTAATCCAGATCCTTGATAAAGCTTGTAGATCCATATCTGACGCGAGAGAGCGAATATTTGTCTCAACTTCTTCTTTGAATAGATCATTATGATTCATCAGCAAACTCCTGCCAAGGTATAGTTCCAGAATGGATAAATTTTTTCCCATGAGCCCCACAATTTGCAATCAGATCAAGAGCTGACACGTAAGGAGTAAAGTTTCCGAATAATTGGGGGTATGCTGCTTTCTGATAGTTCATATATTCAACAGAAATACCAGATGTTAAAAATTGCTCATGGTTTAAGTAATTTTTAGCACCGTGCCCAGTGACATATATATTTCCACCAAGTCTTTTAACAATTCCAAGTAATCTGTCAGTGCTATTGCCGGACACATTTAATTGGCTAGATTCATAAAAAATAGTGGATGGAACGAGTTCAAAGTACTCGGCCAATGCGATAGTCGAACGTCTTGATAGGTCATTTAATGTATTACAGGGTAAAGAGAAAACTCCATCTACAATATCCATAACATCTTGGCAATAGGGAGCAAATGAAAATGCCTCCTTGAGAAGGATTTTGTGTTGTCTTTGCCAATCTATTGAGTTGTCAATTTCTATTTCATTTATTTTTTCTTTCTGATGATGTTTTTTTAGAGGAACAGTCATCCAGACAATGCCTCTTGACGTTTTAATTTGTACACGGTTGAAAAAACCACGAGAAAACTGAACATCATCATAGTGTACAAAAATATCAGCTAGACGGATTTGCTCAAGCAATCCAACCCATGGGAAGTACATGGATTGTGATATGACAACTCGTTTGTTATCGACCATTACCGTATCCAATATATTTTCTCACTTTTCAAAAAGTCTTCGAAGGCATCTGCTAATTTTTTACTCCTGAGAGACTGGCTGTTCCATGAATGCGCGGGGTATGTGTTTAAGTTGTCTTTAGACTTGTATAAATAACTAACGCCATCCAGAAGTACTGACTCACACAAAACAAGAAATATATATAGCTTCTGCGCAAAAGAGAGCCGCTCTAATTGCTGTATATCATGCATATTGACTACAGATCCAACCACTTGAGCCACGAGCTCGCCACCATCCGTACTTCCATCAACAAAGTGAGCTGTTGCGCCAACAAATCGGACCTTTTTTTCAAAGGCCCGCTGCAGAGAGTTAAATCCAGGAAACGCAGGCAACAAAGAAGGATGTATATTTATGCACGGTTTAAATGAATATATCGACGAGCTGATCAGCCTGGTAAAAAAAAGACAAACCCAGTCGACATTATTTTCAAAAAATAACCACTGGCTGGCTTTACATGAAAAGCCAACATTATCATTATCAATTATTCTAGTGTAAGAGACACCTAACTCGTCACAGGCTCTTTCTATCCCACATTCACGATCCGTAACCACATATGCAGATACTTCATAGCCACACGACTTTAGCAAGTTAATGCCTGTCGCGAATACAGAACCACCGCTTGAAGCAATAATACCAAGCCGCATCATACTGAACTTATCGCCGAATTATATTTCATATCACAATCCTTATCTTTATTATCCACATCCCGATATAAATAAATAGTGTATTCGAATAAAGGATAAGAATGATCAATTCTAACTTTCGATGATAACTCACTCATACACCAGGCGAGCAATTCCGCCGGGTTTCGGTAATACAAATTATCAACTTGAAAGTTAACATGGGTTGTCATGACATTGAAGGCAATCCCAACACGACACAAGCTAAACATTTTTTTTATTAGTTCATGAGCATAGCGATCCATTAGTTTATGACTGACATTCAGTTTTTGCGTCAAAATACCATTGCAAACGACATAATCATATTGCCCAGAACACGAATCATTCAATATATCAATACACCTCCATTCATCGTTAGGATGGAGGCTCTTTGCTGAATTAATCATGGGCAAACTGATATCGATTCCAGTGTATTTTACGGGCATTTTTTTTTGTCTGATCAACTCAAGCAAACTTCCATATCCGCAGCCGACATCCAAGATTGAGCTGGCGGTTGAAACACTAGTCACATCTATGACATTCAGCATTTTCTCAAGGCGCAATAAATGACCTTTTTTATTATCACCCCAATCAACCCCTTTGGAGTTTCGGCCATGCTTAATGAATGTATTTGAATAGTGTTCACATAACAACTGACTAATTTTTTGATTATTCATCTCTCTAATTACTCTTCAGCACGGAACGAATGATTTTGATGATTTTCTCTAGAGATTCATCGCTCATATCATGATAGCTTGGAAGATTTAGCGCACTTTTAGATATAAATTTCGCGAGAGCATTACAGTTATTTTGCATGAACATGGGCAGAGATGACAATGGATGAAAAAATACTCGCGCATCTATATTTTCAGTGCTGAATTTAAATTTCAGCTGTTCAACTGCCTCCGAACCTGATTTTTCAATCAGAATAGTTGGCATCCAGGCACCGTTAATCGTACCGCTCGGTTCTGGATTCATTTTGACTCCATCGACACACAATAATTCACGCCGATAGCAATCTAAAATATATCTCTTCCGCGAAACTAACTCTTCGATTCGTTCCATCTGGCCACAGCCAATCGCAGCCTGAATGTTCGACATCTTGTATTTATAACCCACAACGTCAGGCCAGAACTGACGAGTCTGTCCACGAGCCCGGCCGTGGTTGCTGAGCGTTAACACACGTTCATAGAGGTCAGCATCGTTGGTAACAAACATGCCGCCCTCCCCAGTAGTCAGGGTTTTGGTTCCATGGAATGAGAAAGCACCAAAACAACCCATGGAGCCAGCTCGCCGTCCGTGATACACAGAGCCAATCGCCTCAGCGGCATCTTCAATCACCGGAATGCCATATCTCTCACCAATAGCCAACAACTGATCCATATGGCAGAGATTACCATACAGATGTACTGCTAGGATGGCCTTGGTGCGTGGCGTAATTGCCGCCTCAACCAATTCAGGATCAAGGCACCAAGAGTCCGGCAAGATATCGACAAAAACAGGCGTCGCCCCCAGATGGACGACGGGTGCAACACTGGCAATCCAGTTGCTATCAGCCAATATTACTTCATCGCCAGCACCTATTCCTAACGCAGCCATCCCCATATGCAAGGCGCCGGTACAACTTGACGTGGCAATCGCATATTTCACCCCCAAATAGTCACGAAAAAGCAGTTCAAAGCGGTCAATATATTCGTAACAGCGCTCACCCCATCCGTTAGTCGCCGCATCTGTGGCGTAGCCAATTTCTAGCTCGGTGATAGATGGTTTGGTATATAAGATACGCTCACTCATAGGAACTCCAGATGAGGAACCGCAACGACAAAACGAGTTCCTGCTGCCCTCAGGTGCGCCAATTGATGGCTGATTTCATCAGCCAAATTCCAAGGTAAAATCAGGACAAAATCTGGTGGATTAGCCATCAGTACTTCTGGCGACAAGATTGGAATATGGCTGCCAGGCATAAATCGCCCCTGTTTCGAGCCGGCTGCATCGCAAACATAGGGCAGCAGATCTGGACGAATACCGGCATAGTTCAACAATGTATTGCCTTTAGCAGCAGCACCATAGGCTGCCACCGTCTTCCCCGCTTGATACTGTGTTAATAAGAAAGAAAGTAGTGAATTTTTTACTCTGTCCACATGCGCTTGAAATTCCAGATAGAGGTTCAACTGATGTAATCCAGCTACAGCCTCCTGATACAAACAATCTGCGACAGCCAGAGTATCCGGTCGTTGTTCATCGGCATGACAGGCAAATACCCGTAAACTTCCACCATGGGTCGCTAATGACTCGACATGAAACACTCTCAGGCCAACCGAAGCCAACATCCGCTGCACCGTCTGCAGCGACAGATACGAAAAATGCTCGTGATAAACCGTATCAAACTGAACCTGCAGCAGTAATTGCAGCAGATGAGGAAACTCCAGCGTCAGCGTTCCACCAGGATTAAGCAGATACTTCAAGCCACGACAAAAATCATTGATATCCGGCACATGAGCTAGAACATTATTACCGATCAGTAGATCCGCCCCTTGTCCTTTTCCTCTCATTTGTTGAGCTAACTCGGAACCAAAAAACTCCCGGATAATCGGAATATCCAGCGATTCAGCCGCAGCGGCAGTACCAGCGGTAGGTTCCACTCCTAGGCAAGGAATCTCTGCGGCGACAAAGTTCTTCAGCAAATACCCATCGTTGGCTGCAATCTCAACCACATGACTCTTGGACGTAAGAGACAATTCGTCAATCATACGCGCACAATAACGGGCTGCATGAGCTAACCAGCTGGTCGATGTACTTGAAAAATATGCATAATCTGCACAAAAAAGCTGATCTGCCGAAGCAAAATCCTCCGTTTGTACCAGCCAGCACCGGTCACACACGCACAAGCGTAATGGGTAGGTTACTTCTGGTCGGGAGAGATCGCTGGCAGACAGATAGGCATTCGATGGCGGAGCAAAGCCCAGATCGAGAAAACGATGGACCAGCAGGGTACCGCAGTGTCGGCATCTCATCGAACTATCACTCCCTGAAAACTGTCGTTTAATGCAGAATGCTGGCGATCTCGTGCGGAGATTTCTGTTATCGGCATCGGCCATGAAATCTGAAGATACGGATCCAACGGATCGAGTCCTCCTTCTGCTGCTGCAACATAGGCTGCCGAATGACAATAAAGCATTTCGACATCATCACTCAGAGCCTGAAAACCGTGCGCAAATCCTTCTGGAATCAGCAAAGAACGATGGTTATCACCCGAAAGCTCCTCCGCATGCCACATCAGAAAAGTCGGTGAACCAGCCCGAATGTCGACAATTACGTCCCAAACCCGACCTCGAGTACAAGTCACCAACTTTTTCTCGGCATGCGGTGGATATTGGAAGTGAAGACCACGGACAGTGCCGCAACGGGACGTACATGTCAGATTGACCTGTGCCACGCATGCCCCCCACCCCAGCACAAACAACTCTTCGACACAGAAGAGTCTGCTCAAAGCACCGCGTGAGTCACCATGCACTTCACGCTGCAACAATCTGGCACCAAGCGGCTCTGACAATAGGGTAAAACGATTCATGGCTGAGCCTCGTAGGCTTTAATTTGTTGCTCACACAAGTCTCGGGCCCTCCCCCCCTGATACCAGTCGCGATACCAAGACATGGTCTTCTCAACGGCCTGTGGCAATGACCACCGAGGTGAAATGTTCAGAGTATGTCGCGCCTTGGCTGTCTCCAGCGCCAGCCAACTGGTCTCATGAGGGCCTGGTTCACCCACCAAACGCCAAGCCTTATGACTGAGCCCATAACTTAAAGCCGCCAAATCCACCACCTGCGCCACACTCGCAGCATCCCGGCTATCTGGACCAAAGTTATAAGCCCCCGCCAACCGAGGCTCTTGATACAGACGTTGTGCCAACACCATATAGGCAGCAACAGGCTCCAAGACATGCTGCCACGGCCGAACAGCCTCAGGGCGCCGAATGGATAAAGTCTGACCGCCTTGCCAGGCCCGTATTGCGTCAGGAATCAAACGATCGACGGACCAGTCCCCTCCACCGATAACATTGCCTGCTCGCGCGGTTGCAATCGCAACGCCTCGTGCTGCCAGAAAAGCATCACGATAACTGGTAATAACCAGTTCGCTGGCCGCCTTACTCGCACTATAGGGATCATGTCCTCCCAATAGGTCGGTCTCGCGATACGGCCAGATGGACTCCTGGTTGTAATAGACTTTATCCGTGGTCACCATGACAACGCTCTTAACCGAATCCAACGTACGGAGCGCTTCTAATAGATAAACAGACCCCATCAAATTGGTTTCAAATGTCCGCGCAGGCTCACGATACCCCTCGCGCACTAATGACTGCGCCGCCAGATGGAATACCACTTCAGGTTGCGATTCCTGAACCAGTGGCACGAAATGTTCCGGTGCACAGACATCACAAATATGGTGTCGACATATCTTCGCAACCTCTGCAGCCTCGAACAGATTTGGCGTTGAATGGGGCAGCAAGCTAATTCCCGTCACATCCGCCCCGAGGCGATGCAACCATATAGTCAGCCAACTCCCCTTAAACCCTGTATGCCCGGTAACGAGCACTCTCTTTCCTGACCAAAAGGATGCATCGAGACCTCGTCTCATTCCCAAACCCTCCAGGGAGCCTTGTGACTGGCCCATAGCTCCTCCAGTTGATTTTTCTCGCGCAACGTATCCATCGGCTGCCAAAAACCTTGATGCTCAAATGACATCAACTGCGACATATCGGCCAACTCAACCAAAGGTTCTCCTTCCCAGCTACAGTGGTCGCTATCCAACAACTTGAACACGTCAGGAGAAAGCACAAAAAAACCGCCATTAATCAGGCCCCCATCACCGCGCGGTTTTTCAGAAAAACCTGTCACCAAATTTCCGTCTCGAGTCAAAGCCCCATAACGACCTGGCGGTGAAACAGCGGTAACAGTCGCCAGCTTGCCGTGGCTATGGTGAAACTCTATCAGTTTTCCAATATCAATATTGCTGAGACCATCACCATAGGTAAAGCAAAAAGCCGATTCACCTTTCACATACTCTTCGACACGCCGCAATCGTCCACCTGTAAGCGTATCTTCACCGGTGTCGACTAATGTCACTCGCCAGGGTTCTACATGGTTATGATGGACCTCCATTCGATTATTCGGCATATCAAACGTGACATCAGACATATGTAAAAAATAATTTGCGAAGTATTCTTTTATCACATAGCCTTTATAACCAAGGCATATTATAAAATCATTAACACCATAGTGAGAATATATTTTCATAATATGCCAAAGGATCGGTTTACCACCAATTTCAATCATGGGTTTAGGTCGAAGATGAGACTCTTCGCTGATCCGGGTGCCTAAACCACCCGCTAGAATAATTGCTTTCATTATTTTCACCGATCATCGTTAATCATCAGGCTATGTATACCTCGGTATTGCTGCAAGGCATGGATGATTTCATATTCTAGATATTGCTTTATTCGCGGGTCTCCATCATATAAATTAGCTAATGAATCTAACTGGTAAATGATGAAATCATAATTACTCAAATATATATCTTTTTGACCAGTAACTCGCTCATTCGAGGTTTCCGACGTTGCAGAAAAAAAGCGGGCATAATATTTATGCCCTTCAACAAATTTAATATTTCCATACCAAAGCAAGTGACAAATCATTACGAAATCCGCACCAAGCTTCATTCTGAAATCAAAGTTTTGCAAAAGTTCTCGTCTAAATAAAGCCTGACACATAGCACACAGAGTTATGTTTTTTGTCGCTTGAAGAAAACGAGCAATTCGTCTTTTTGAAAACGTATGGATAGCCTTTTCCATTCGACCATAATCGATGCCATCCAGGATCTTATGTGGTATACCAAATGCCATTGACAGTGATTCATCATGATCGAGGGTTTCTTTCATCGCAGACAGGTAACCATCCGAAATATAGTCATGCCCCCCAAGCCACATAAAATATTGTGAGTCAGAAATATCATATAACTGTTTGAAGTTTTCAAATGCACCTACATTTTTCTCTTGCCTAGTCAGGATAAATCGTTTATCGCGAGCACAGATATCATTGATAATGTTCCATGTATTGTCGGTTGAACAATTATCAGACACGTGAAAGCAAACATTGTCTTCATCTTGCCTAATTAAAGAAAGTAGAGTCTGCTCTATATATTTTTCTTCGTTGAAAACAGGAACACCAACATAGCATTTGAATTTTGGCATCTTTCAACCACCATTTAACTTTGATAAGATTTAAATCTGTGCAAATGGAAAACAAACTCATCTACGTTGGTAGATGTAAAAGTCCGAGAACGAACCAGTTAAATGGTCTCCTGTATATGGATATATATTATTTATTTTATTAGTCTGCAACCAATTCGGGAAATGCCCGGAAATATATTTTTCAATGTTTCGATGCTTAATATGCTTCGGGGATGACTCGTTATCATCCGTATTGCTAGAATATATAACAACATATTTATCTGCTACACTAAAAAGCTGTTTCATGTAATTAAAGAACACAACATCCTCAACTAAATGAAATATTACATCAAGCGATATAGCCAAATCTGCCCGATGTTCTTTCAGCTCATCAGAGATTAAAAAACTTTTTCTTACATCATTTATGAATTTTTGCTTACAGATGTTTATAGCTGACGGACTGACGTCAACACCTATATAGAAATTATAATCTGCATACGACAATTGATTCCCATCGCCACACCCAAGTTCGATAACGCTATCAATATTGTTAACCTTTACGAATTCGTTCAATACTGCAGATTTGAACTCGGCAAATTTTTCATATGAACCAGCGCCAGAATTTCCACCAGTTGCATATCTTTTTTCCCAATATAGTTTTGAATTAAACTCCTCCATATCACCCCCGATTAAACTCACTAACAACGTCATCATAAAATGACTCTAGAATTTCGGTCTGCCTGACGATGTCAAAGTTATTCTTTACAAAAGCATACCCTTTTTTCCCCATGGCATGGGCTAGCTCATCATCCATCAGAAGCCGATATAAATATTCTGCTAACGATTTATCATCTCTTTCATCAAACGCATATCCGGTCTCCCCATGAATCAGTCCCTCCCCCTTCCCCCCTCTGGATGATGTGATGACAGGCACCCCTAAACTCTGAGCCTCCAACAAAACCAACCCGAATGCCTCCGATTCCCCATTACCGATAGTGATACTGGGCAAGCATAAAACCTTTGACTCTGATATTTCTCTCATCACATTAGCACTAGGTAGCACGCCTAAAAAAGAAACATTTAGATTGTATATTTTGGCAAATTCTTCCAATCCATTACGCAGAGGACCATCACCGATGATTCGCAGATGCACACCATCAATCCTTTTTTGCAAGATGCGCATGGCCCTTAACAAAAAAATACAGCCTTTATTTTCTGTCAGTCTACCAACAAATATAACTTCCTTGTTGTGCTGTTTGAACTTAAGATTAAATTTTTCAGCATACGAAACATCCACCCCTATCGGGATATGGGTCACTTTGGATGGAGATATACCAAACTCTATGGCTCTCTGATGGATAGCCTTTGAGACGGCAATAAACCTTACTTTGGGGTCTGTGGACATTTTCACCAGTTCTTCGGGATAAGTAATCATGCTCCGACCACCGAGCCCATTCTGCCACCAATCATGATTTCTATTAATATCATAACCATGTAGTGTTACAACCAACGGAACATCCATTTCCTTAGCTAATGGATAAACGCGCAGTGCATCGACAGCAAAATGCGCATGAATTAGCTTATAACCGGCATTCTTAAATGAATTAGCCTTTGACAACAGGGACGAACGAACAAATTCATTTACAGCCCGGTTCATTGATAAATTTTTATAATGCTCCTCGTTTTTCAGCAACGTATCAACCTCCAGCCCCTGAAGCGACAAGCCGTTATCTAATCTGACCTCTCCCAAGATGGCTGCATGCCAACGTTTCAAATGACAAACCTGAGCCAAGACAAATGTTTCAGAATATGGAAGAAGATGAGTTCTAAAAACCAGAAGCTTGTTCATTATCAATTAACCACCATAATTAAAATTCCGCCGCAATGGCTTAATCATGCAAGGGCATAAAAGTGACAATAAAATTCATCAAAAAGCAACAACAGGTATATTTTCTGCATATACCTTTATATCACCACTCATGCTTTCATGATGTTTATCAGTCATAGTTACCACGCAATCTAAACTTTCCCATAATACTGGAGCGAGATCTTTCACGGAAAATACACTCCAACCATAAAAATACTCTCCATGCTTATTTTTATCAATCAGTCTTTGAATTGATAAATACGAAGCATAGTTTTTGATAAAAAAGCATGTGTAATCATTGCATCCCATTAACGCAATATTCTTTTTGTTGTGCCAGCGACACCACAAAACCAACCGTATACAGCGCCAATGTAGATGCAGCTGTTTTATTTTCCAGTTTCCGATCAAAATTGGGTAAAACAGCATAGCCAGCCATTCATAGCGATTAAATGCTTGAACATTAGCTGTCATTTTTTTAGGTAACAAGATATGGGCCGCATACCCGGCCTGAGCTTGCCATGAAAAATAGTGTTGGTTCTCACGTAGAAAGGCCAACGAGTATGCGTAGTCAAGAGAACGGGACACCATGCCAGTCGCTGCGTCAGCGACATGACGCAGCGTCAACACCTGATCGATAAACAAGAAGCGATCCGTTTCTGCGCCAAGCCGCAATGCAAAATCCCAGTCCTGATGCCCTCGCAACTTGTCATTGAAACGTACCCTCTGCGCGAGTTCACGCTTGACGATGAGACAGCTCGATTGAATACCCCCGACACGATTAGTACAGAACGAGTATTCAGCAACGCTCTCATCGGTGCGGCGGGCCTCCCGAGGAAAGGGTGCACTACGCTCACCATGGCTCACGTTCTGATACGGATGATGAATCACCTGCCAATGTGGCTCAATCGCTAATATCTGGTCGATGCGCTCCAGTTTCTCCGGTAACCACTCATCATCCGAATCCAAAAAACATAGATACTCGCCTCGAGCAACCTCGATGCCACGATTACGCGCATAAGCGCCATTTCGGTTAGGCTGGTAGCAGATCAGCGAAAAGCGAGAATCAGATAAAGTGGTCACTAAAGCTTGTATTCGCTCACCAAACTCGGGAGTTGAACCATCATCGATTATGATGACCTCAAAGTTTCCGAATGTTTGCCGAGAAAGTGAATCCAGCGCCCGCTGTAACGGCTCATCCCGGTTATAGACCGGAATAATAATACTAAACCGCACAAATGCTGCGCTCATCCCGACCTCACACCTTTTCCGCGATAACGATCATGAAACAGCCATCGCTGCCAGGAACAATCTCTGGATTCTGGAGGTTTTGCTGCTTGCTGACTTGCTGGAGGCGGAAACCACAGCGCGTCAGCATCGACTCCAATTCGGCATAGGTATAGTGCTTCACGTGATAGGGAAATTGTGCGGCACTAAAAGGCATGACACTCTCGTTCGGCGTCGACATCACTAGCTTGCCCCCAGCACGTAGCCATTCATGAAACTGACCCAGTAGGGCTTCATCAAACGTCACATGCTCAATGGTTTCAAAACAGACAACCGCGTCAAAGGAAGCTGAATCCAGCTGCAGAGTTCTAGCATCGGCACACAGATGAGTAATCTTCGGAGAACTATAGTGTTTTCGCGCATAAGCAAGCGCTTCGGGTTCAATATCGACGGAGGTGACCTGACAATTAAGCTGGTTAGCCAGCAGTTGGCTGCCGTAGCCGATCCCGCATGCCAAATCGAGCACTCGTTGTGGCATAGCTGCGCGTAGGCACTCTGCCGCGAACCGATAACGATTCAGGTGGTCCTGGCGGATATTACGCAAATCCGGTGCCACTTGTCGCTCACCACGCACCATCGACTGCCGAGCCGAAGCCTGTAATAGGTGGGTATCATCAGTCACGATGTTGATGTCAACCAACCCCTGGCGGGCAAGCAAAAAAGCCAGTCGTTTACTATTATAACCAGACTTGTTGCAGCCCGAATAATGCGTCGAATAGCCCGGTAGCATGGGATTACCATCGTGCTGGGGGCCAAAGAGCCCGGCGAAGCTCTGACGAGCGACTGAGGTCACATCGCGTAAAGTCCCTTCATCCCACTCAGCCTGTAGCCATTGGCCCACGACGTAATCCAGATCGGGGACCGTAACCTGTAAGTGACCATTAACTGCAAGTTTATCGACTAGACGTGTTAACAGTGTATCTGCTTCCATACTGGTCAAAAATTGCAAATCCAGTACTTGGATCAACTCAAACTCGCTATCCAACTGATGTGCAATTTCAGGGATCGGACAACTCACCTCGGACTGTCCCTCGACCCGCAGAGTGACCTGCCCACAGGTTGCACGGGTTACCACCAGCGTTCTCATTTTATACATCCTTTAACTGTCCGATATTGAATAAACATCGTTATATTTCAATTCCAAACTGCTGCATGTAAGGCCCGATTTTTCGTACTAAATCGCTCCCATCAACCCGGAACTGGTTTTGAACCATTTGCAGCATCACCTCTTGCTCATCGGGACACTCGCTTAACAATGAACGACCGTAAAAGTGCACAGGAATTCCAACCAGACGAGCCTCAAACAGAGTGCTGGAGTTGATACCGCAAATAAACTTGCTCGATAGCGCCAGCGTCATGAAATCGCCACTAACAATTTCACGGCCATGAAAATCATATGTGTCTCCCAGAGGATCCAACGGGTGGGGCTTAAAGAGCAGTCGTTCGTTTCCGTAATCGCGGATTACATCGTCAATAAACTGCTGCATTTTGTCTCCATAGTTGGAATAGAGACGCACATTGGTGTCAGTAGCAATCTGTAAAGGCACAAGAACAGCATCCCCAGGAACCCATAGGCGCCCGCCCAGAAGCCGTTCCCTCACTCTCACCAACTCCTGCTCAGCGTCATCTTTCTGGCATGGCATTAGCCCCATGCATCGCCCCAGGTTGACGCCTTGTCTATCGAGATAAACATGCTCCCTTTGCGGGAAAAAACCCAGTTCGGCATAGAGATATTGCTTCCCCATATCCTGAAGATACTGTTTTACGCTGTCATAGTAGGCCGGTGTACCATTCCAGATGATGGCGCCAAGTAGGCGTGAAGGGGGAATAGCCATAATCGCATGCGCATCATAAGAGCGGACTACTCTGCACAAAATCTGCCGCTGATGTAGCCAAATCATAAGACTAGCCAACTGCTGAACATGGTGATCCAACATGCAGACAAGTAACAACACCGGCCAAGTCTCTGTATCGGCCAACGAATCGGCCAAAGGATCAAGTAAGGGTGGCAGGATCTCTTCCGGCTCAAGAGCCACCAGCCTATGACAGCCATGTCGCCGCAATTTGGCCATCACCTCCTGCTCATAGTCATAGGGAGAAGAACCAATGATGATGCTCAGATCATGCTGGCTCGCCTGCGTCATATCGATCACCGGAAGACCGAACTTTTCCGAACAATCGCTCGTCATGGTATCGATCAGGGCAACAGGCAGTGGACGCTGCATCTCTTGTAACCGTTGCAGGATCAGTTGACTGTAATTTCCCATACCAGCCAACAGGTACCCTGATGAAGGCAGCTCAGCAATAGATAATGAGCAGACCCCTTGCCGACCGACGATCTCAAATCTCATGGCAACCCCCAACCATAGCTATCTCTGATCCTGGGGGGATGTTTTTAACGACCATGTCCATCTTCCCTTCATTACGCAGACATCGGTGGAAGCCAGCAAATATCGAACTCTGCGTGATAGCGCTTATAAATATCTAGGCGGGCTCGGTTCTTTTGACACAGTTGATGCCAGCGCTCGGCCAATACACCATACTCATCTGGCAGCGCACTATGCTTGAGTACCGCAATATGGTTCAGCCAATTGGCCAAGCGATATAGCTGCGAATCCGACAAGTTAGTCGGTTGATCCACCAGCCATTCATGAGCCTCCATATCTTGCTCAGTAGCTGAAACACCTAGCGAATCCAGATACTTGCTGACAATACGCCGGTAAAGCTCTCGTTGTCTGACTTTGCGCAATATGGACGATTGGGCGCCATGAATACGATACAGCACCAACACCTCACGCAAGTTGGCGAAACGAACTTCGGGCTTGCTGATAGCCATTCTGGTCCACAACTCGGTATCTTCAACATCCGTAAATTCGGGGTCATATCGAAAACGCTTGTAAACATCAGCACGCACCAGAATCGCGTTGTGTCCAACTCCATTACTAAATAGCAGAATCGCATTTTTGATAAAGTTATCATAAGGTCGGTAATGCCATACCTCATCACGGGCACCGAACAGTTTGAGCCAACACCCCACCAGATCTATATGCGGATGTTCGTGTAAAAACGCCATCTGTTTCTCTATCCGCTCTGGTAACGAAATATCATCCCCATCCATCCTGGCTATAAATTCTCCCCGAGCTAGCAATAGCGCTTCGTTCAGACAATTGGCTATTCCCTGCTGCCGCCGGTGATAATGAAGGATTCGACTGTCTTTTGCTGCCATCCTGCCAATGACGGTTCCAGTTTCATCAGTTGATCCGTCATCAAATATTATTATTTCCAGATTCTTATAGGTCTGCTTCAATATGCTATCTAGCGCATCTTCGATATAATTAGCACAGTTATGAACAGACATAATGACCGAAACCAAGGGGTTACTTGGTATTTTCTCAATATTTTTACCAAAAATATTTAATGCATTACTCACCGCATCATCCATATCGAAATAGCGATACTCGGCAAGGCGGCCCAGCGCAATTAGTTGCGGGAACTGTGCCAATTCATCGCGGCAAGCCTGATAGTTCTGTTTGGCTGCGTCGGTAAACAACGGGTAGTAAGGCTCCAGCCCCTGCTCTGGCTGATAGTCACAGGGATATTCGTACACTATGCTGGTACCGGGATGCACCTGCCCACTGAAATGCTTGAACTCGGTGATCCGGGTGAAGGCTTCTTCATTCGGATAATTGACGGTGGTGACAGGTTGAAATTGCTCTTGCGCCAGATGGCGATGTTCAAAACGCAGTGAGCGGTATGGCAAGCAATTCCCTTCCGCCGGCATCAACTGATCCAGCATACCTGTATAGATCAGTGGACCATCGAAAAGTGCACCATCCAACCACACCAACTTCTGCTGCCAATCCAGCCTGACATGCTGTGCCATGGGGGTAGACAGCTTCACGTCAATCAACGGGTGCGCGAACATGCGCTTAAACATGGCGGTATAGCCTGCGGCCGGCACCGCTTGCCAGGGATCGGTGAAGTAGCGATCATCCCGACTCACCACCACGGGTACCCGCGCCGTCACCTCGGGGGAGATCTGCTCGGGCGGCACACCCCACTGTTTGCTGGTGTAGTTGACGAAAGCCTTCTGATAGATGAAATCCGCCAGTTCACCCAGCAGGGGATGCTGCTCTTTGCGCAGCTCCAGAATCGGCACTCTGGCACCATCACCAAACCGAGTACGCAGGGCCTCAATCATGGCGCCGGCCTTGTCTGCGGGGAAACAGCGCTCGATGCTGGTCAGGTTGAACGGGATAGGCACCAGTTGCCCGTCGATACGTGACAGCACCCGATGCTCGTAAGGCAACCACTCGGTAAACTGCGACAGGTAATCCCACACTTCCTTGCTGTCGGTATGGAAGAGGTGCGGCCCATAGCGATGGATCAGCACGCCATGCTTATCATACTCGTCGAAACAGTTGCCACCGATATGGTCGCGCTGTTCCAGCACCAGCACCTTCCAGCCAAGCTGGCTGGCCATTCGTTCAGCCATGACGGCGCCCGAAAGCCCGGCGCCGATGACGATCGCCTGATAGCTCACGCTCTATCTCCAAACAGTTGCTGCATGACACGCGCGGGATGGGCCCGCTCTGCCCATGCCAACTGATGTCGTTCATCGAAGAACCAACCGGGGGCTAGCCTGGCCACAGCATCGACCGACTGCTCGATAAGCTGCGTGAAGCGGGCGACATCATCCTGCCGCAAAAAGTAGAGAGCGGCAGAGTAGTAGTGATGGGCACGCCCCTGAGCAATGACAACGGGATCAGCGCCAAACGCAGCCGCATTGTCACAGGCACGCAGCAGATCGCGCAGCGACTGTTCACGACGTTCAGTCGACTTGCGGGTTTGCCCGCCAAAACTCTGGGTATGGAAGCGATAGCGGCCCAATAATTCGGGGATAAAATCCAGCGTCCCCGGATTGTGGGAGAGGTTCAAGATGTGCCAGGGATAATCGAGGATGATCTTGCACCCCTCATCGATGGCGTTCTCCATCCCTTCATAACGGCGAAACATAATGGAACTGGCATTGACGAATACCCCGAAGCGAATAAGTGCCTCCCGCGTCATCACGGATTCGAGGTAACGGGCGTTGTAGTAATCGCGGGTGAAGAGCTTGATGCGCGCATCGGTCTCATCATCAAACATCTCCGCCTCGTGATAGCAAAGGGTGCAGCCGGGGTGTGCGTCCAGATAGTCGGCCTGACGCTGCAGCTTGCCCGGCAGAGCCAGATCATCCCCGTCGACATAGGCGATATATTCACCGTCCGCCTCTCTCAACAAGCGTTTCTGGGTTTTAGCCAACCCCATATTTTGCGCGTTCTGGAGTGCCCGTAGCCGAGGCCACTGTGACGCCAACCGCTGCATAATGGCCCAGGAGTCATCGCTCGAGCCGTCATCAATGGCGATCACCTCGAATTCGAAATCCGTTTTTTGTTCCAGCAGGCTAAGCAGGCAAGGTTCAATGAAGCGCCCGAGGTTGTATACCGGCACCAGTACGCTGATTTTCATAAGGAAACCCAGGATTTGAGTAAAAAAGAAGCAAAACAAAGAAAATGGACAAGGCTACCGCACGGTCTCTGTCAACCTTTCCTGTCCTTCATCACAATAATTACTGCAAGAGCTGTGCCTGACCAAGCTAATTGATTGATATGACTTGATTTATGTGACCTGGAATCCACTATTCAATGCGGGCAAGCTGACGGCTGCAGGCCACCAGCATGTCGATGCCGTCCCAGAGCCATTCGAATGCCAGCGCTTGTCCCGGACTTGCCACCCTATCGATACGACAGCCTGGCGATACCAGGAGCGCATGCTCAAGCTGCGTTTTATCCGGGCCAACCCAGACACAAGTCTGCATATCCCAAGGCTGTAGCAGCAACTCATCAAGGTTATCGGCAACAAATTCGGCGACTGTACCTCCTCCGATGTGTGCAAGCCGCAAAGAGGCGGTGGGAGTCAATAAGGTGACGCCAGAAAAGGTCTCCAGCTTCATCTGGCCATCATGGGCGGCATTTTGTTGACTATTGATAAGGCGTTCCATCATCAGGGAGGGATTATCTGCAAATGGAGCGAAGATCCCTTCAAGCAGACAACGGCGCAACGCACTGGTGGGAGTGCCCAGCCAGCAAATGGTGGTGGGTGAGGCGCAGGCTTGTTGATTGAAACGGGTAAAGTCTTGTTGCAAAGCCGCGACCACTTGCCGCCACGCAGCAGCATCCAGGTTGGCGAGCCATTGGCTATCCAACACCGCCATGGAGCGGCGATCCGGAAACACGATTTCCTGAGCGCGGGGTGAGAGCGGAATAGCCCGTACCCGGCTGATGGTTTCATCACCTCCCCAGATAATACGAAGCCGACACCGGGCCGACAGCCAGGCGGTGATGCCCTCGTCGTGGTCATAGCGGATAAAACGGGTACGGGAGGCAATCTCTTGCCACTCGGGCAGAGAGAAGAGCTCGTTCAGGATGGCCAACATAGCCTCTTGCACCGGGTCGATGCGCGATGAGAGACGTACCACGGACCCATTGCCCATCAGCAGCGCCATGATCCAGGAGTAGAATGCAACGGTCGGCACGTTGGAGGGGACCAGATGAAAAACCATCCCCAAGGGTGCACGCCCTGCCATGCGTTTGTGCTGTACCTCAATCTGGCGTGGCCGCAACCAAAAGCCAAAGGCGACCAGATCCGGGCTCTCTCGCCCCTCCTTCAGCAGACGTGCAGAGAGCGCAGCCACAAAATCGCAGATGACGGGCGCAAAGCTTGGCAGCGGGCGAGTGACAAAACCTTGCCAGCCGCTGACGGGAGCCGCGAAAGCAACCTCTGGCCCCGCTTGCCACACGGCATCTTCTACATCTGACCGGCTCACTGGAAAGTGTCGCTGCATCCCCTCACCTCTGCGCCTTGCTGACGTCCTGATACCTGAAAATAACGGCCACGACGGCCGCAGGGGCAATCATCCTCCCCCAGCAGCACACCAAGATCCTCGCTGAGCAAACTGTGGCCGGGATAACTTTGGGGAATGGCGGAGATCACCTGCAACAAGCCTGGCTGGCCGACCCCGAGTGGTCGATGAGTCAGCGGATCCCGCACCAGCAGATCGGCAAAAAGGGGGGCGTGCAGATGGCCCTGCTCACACTCGACAAACACCGACCCCACCTGCTCCACCATGCCGTAGAAGTTATGCACCCGCTTCAGCCCCAGCTGTTCATGGCAGCGCTGCTTGAAGGCAGGATTATCCACCGCGAGGTGTTGCAGCTTCTTCCAGCCACCGCTGTGAAAAAGCGTGCCCTGCGTCAGCTGCAATTGCAGACCGCGCTCACGCAGCGGTTCCAGCAAACATTGCCATACCATGAAGGTAAAGCCGAACAACAGGACCGGCTGGCCCGCATATTTGTCACAAAACGCCTCGATGACCGGCCAGTTGGGCCGCATCTGCTCATCGAGAGCATAGGTATGGTCACGGCCAAGGAAGGAGAGGCCCAGCGCACCGGCTCCGCGGGCTGAAAAGCCGCTGCGGTTTTGAATCAGGGCAGGCTGCTCCACCAGCAGCATGGGCAACCGTTGCTTGCCGACAAACTCTTGCAGGATCTTCACCAGCACCTTGCTCTGTAACGCGGCGGTATCCCGATCCAGCACAATGCGTGACGGCGTTCCGGTAGTGCCAGAGGAGGTGAGCACCTTGAACACGTCTTCTTGCGGCACACTCTGCCATTGGTCCAATTTGAACAAGCGGGCGGCCAGATAGGGAAGCTCTTGATAAGTCGAAGCCTGCCCCCAACCAAACGCCGACAGAATATTGGCAAAAGCTGGACACCCCTGCGCATGGCGCTGCGTCAATTCATTCAGGCGAGCAAGGAGCAGCCCACTTTTTTCCTGTTGGGGCAGCCCGAAAACCGGCGCATCAAACAGCCTGTTCATAGCTGCTCCAGTTGTGTTAACAGGGCAGGATAATCAATCTTCATATTGCTGCGTCGTGGCAAATGATGCCGATAAATGCGAACGCTTGATGGCGGCACCATCAGCCAGCGGGCCAGCTCCAGCTGTAGTGCATCACTGGGGCACGCGTCTGCCTCGATGGCTACCAGCAGGCGATCATCGATGCCGGTCGCAGCGCAGGAATAGCCCCTCCCCTGCAACCAGGCTTCCACTTCAGCCAAGCTCACCCGTTTGCCAAACAGCTTCAGGAAACGGTTGAGCCGTCCGGTCAAATAGAATCGGCCCGCCTCATCACAACGAGCCAGATCGCCAGTAAAGAGCGCATCCATATCACGCCCCCGAGCCAGATCTTCAGGGAGCTCCGCATAGCCCAGCATCACGTTTGGCCCTTGGTAGACTAACTCCCCTTCCCCGTCGGGAAAGCCGGGCTCATGACGCAGAGAGAGACGCCCGCCCGGTACGGCACGGCCGATGGCATCCGGGGCAATCATCACTTCATCGTGCGCCAGCCAGGCGATGCGTGGTGCCGCTTCGGTCTGGCCATACATCACGAAAAAACGGCGTCCCAGCGCAGCTGCCTGTTCGGCAAATTGCTTTGCCAGTGCTGGCTCAAGTCGTCCTCCCGCCTGGGTCAGTGTCATCAGGCTGGGATAGCGGGCCCAGTCAAAACGCAAGCGGTTTAGCATCTGAAAGGTAAAGGGTACCCCTGCCACGCTGGTGACCTGATGGCGATTTACCTCATCCCAGAAGTGGCGCTCAAGGGGACTGGCAGTACATGAAACCAGCGAGGCGCCAGCCAAAAGATGGCTGTTGAGCACCGACATACCGAAGGAGTAAAAAAGTGGCAACGAGGTGATGGCGCGCTCACGCCCGTTCAGCGCCAAGTATTCGGCGATGGCCGCGGCATTGGCATCAAGATTGGTTCGCGACAATCTCACCCATTTGCAGGACCCCGTGCTGCCCGACGTGGGCAGCAGCATGGCCAGCTCAGGGTGAAGTGAAGGCGCATCGCCAAGATGCGCAACTGCCCCATCCTCTAATACCCGCAGACTAACACCAAAGCGCTGGCACTGCTCATGGTGCAACCGGGCATCCTGTGCAGGATCGGCCAGCATGATGGCGTGGCCATCCCGCAGGGCCAGCAAGTAGTGCAGCAGATGCATGGTAGACGTCACAAATGGCAGGTAGACCAAATGGCGGCCAGCAGGATAGATGGTGGCCAACTGCGCCACACGCCGAGCCAGCTCACCATAACTGAGCCACCCCTCTTGCGGGTCTCGCCAGGCGGGCTCGCTGTTACCCTCAACCAGATGGGCCAGCAAATCAGGCCGGTTCAAATCACCATCCCCCCATCGACCCCAATCACCTGCCCGGTCACATAGCTCGACAAGTCGGACGCGAGAAACAGGGCCACTTTGGCCACTTCATCTGGCGTGCCAATCCGTCCCATGGCGATGCTGGCCACCCGCTCGGCAAACTTCTCTTGCGGGATAGCATGCGCCATATCGGTATCGATAAACCCGGGGGCAATGGCATTGACCCGGATCTGGCTGGCGGCCAGCTCCTTGGCCAGTGACTGGGTAATACCGATCACCGCCGCCTTGCTGCCGGCATAGCAGCTTAGCCCGGCGGCCCCCACCTGCCCCATCAGGGAGGCGAGATTGATGATGCTGCCACCACCACTGCGCCGCATCAGGCGGGCGGCATACTGGCTGCAGTAGATCACGCTAAAGGTATTGTTGCTGAATGTCTTTTGCAGATGGGTCTGGTTAGCCATCCCCAATAACGCCTCTTCCAGCATGCCGGCATTGTTGACCAGCACATCCAGCGATCGGCTCTGGGTAAAAAGTTGTTGAAAGGCCTGCTTGACCGCCGACGGGTCAGCCACATCAAAACAGAGAGGCTGGCAGGGCACGCCAAACTCGGTACCAATCGTGGTCGCCAGCTGGCTCATCGTCACCTCATCACGGCCTCCCAGCCACAGTTCAGCCCCCTGAGAGGCAAACTGACGGGCGATGGCAAGACCGATGCCACGCCCGGCACCGGTGATCAACACCCGCTTGCCCTGCAACAGCCCCTGCATCAGAAAGCGACCCCGTACTTGACCAGGATCTCGCGTGCCTTGGCGACTGAACTCATGTCGATAATGTCATCGGTGTCGAGCAACACGCCGTAGTTATCCTCCAACTGGGCAATCAGCCCCATGTGGGCGACAGAATCCCACTGCGGGATGCTGTTGTAGGCCAACCCATCGCTGACGCTGCCGATATCAATACCCAGCGCCTCGGCAAAAACCTGTTCCAATGCGATTGTCATCTGAAAAATCTCCGTAGCCGCTCACGGGCGGCATAGTAATTCGCCGGCAGCAGTTCCAATGCAAAAAATCCGTTCTCTTGTCCTATCTGGCTATAACCCAGTTGTTCATTCAAGCGTAGGGCAGAGCGATTGTTCTCCCGAACCAGAGTGCGAATACAACCGATATGCAACTCATCAAAACCCTGATCAAGCTGGGATAAGGCAGCAGCAACGGCCAACATGGGATGCCGCACGGTTGAGTTGCCCAGATAGAGCCCCGCATCGGCGATCGCCTGACCCTGCAGCTCGCCCTGAGACTCACCTTTCAGATTGACGTAACCCGCTCGCACGCCCTTGCACCAGAGCACCCAGTGCTGCTGATCCCGCCGCTCACGGGTGGCGGCAAACCATTGGCGCTGTTGCCGCGGTGAAATACGCGTCTGGGATACCATCTGCATTCGCACCTCATCCTGATTGCGCCAACGCCGCAAAGCAGGAAGATCCCACAGCGCTATCGGGCGTAGCTCAACGCCATAACTCATCTTCAACGCCATCCAGTTCCATGACCCGTCTCTCTTATCGACCACACTGCTGCCATTCCGTAGCAAAAATCGATAATACAAGCAGAAAAACCAGTATAATATCAAAAATAATCAAAGAGTTGTCATCGATTATCCTGGCTTTGGCCAGTCATTAATCCAGCAGAGAGAGCCCATCATGGCCATCGCCATTATCCCGGCCCGGGGTGGCAGCAAACGCATTCCACGCAAGAATATCCGCCCCTTTTGTGGCCAGCCCATGCTCGCCTATGCCATCCTGGCGGCGCAACAATCAGGCTGTTTCAACAAGGTGGTGGTCTCCACCGATGATGAGGAGATTGCCGAAGTTGCTCGTCAACTGGGCGCGGAAGTGCCATTTCTTCGGCCTGCAAGCCTCGCCGATGATCACACAGGTACCACCCCTGTGGTGATCGACACTATCCAGCGGCTCGATCAGTTAGGCATCCAGGCAGAGCACTACTGCTGCATCTATGCCACGGTCCCGCTTATCCAAGCCGATGGCCTGAAGGCCGCCTATCAGCGGCTGATCGCAAGCAAGGCTCCCTTCGTCTACACGGTGGCCGAATTCGGCTTCCCGATCCAGCGGGCGGTGCGCATGGACGCGCAAGGCAGGGTCACGCCGTTCTGGCCGGAGCAGATGGCGAAACGCTCTCAGGATCTGGAGCCTGCCTATCAGGATGCCGGCCAGTTCTATTGGGGGACGCGGGCTGCCTGGCTGGGGGGGATCAGCCCGGTGGGCGGGGAAGGGATCGGCCACATACTGCCGAGGCACAGGGTAGTCGACATCGACACGCCGGAAGATTGGCACCTGGCCGAACTGCTCTATCAAGTGCTGGCCCAAGATGACGTTTAGGGTTGCCTTCCGGCTCGACGCCGGCGCCGAGATCGGGCTGGGCCACCTGATGCGTTGCCTGGCCATCGCCGATCGGCTGCACGCCGCCGGGGCCGAGTGCCACTTCCTCTGCCACGATCTGCCGGCGCACCTGCTGTCGTTGCTGCGGCCCCATCACCATCATCCCCTGAGCGCGCTGGACGCCGCTGGCCCGTTGCCTGGCTTGCAGCCCGATTGGCTAGTGTTTGATCACTACCAGATTGACCAGCGGCTCGAAACCCAGCTGGCCGCCCACTGCCGCCGCGTGCTGGTGATCGATGATCTGGCCGACCGACCGCACCACTGCCAGCTACTGCTGGATCAGGGCCCCTTGCGCCGCACCGCCGATTACCAGCCGCTCACCCCAGCCGATTGCCGGCTGCTGCTGGGCACCGACTATGCCCTGCTGCGCCCCGCCTATCGCCGGCTGGCTCGGCAACACGCCAGTCAGTGGCGACGGGGGCTTGTCTGCTTTGGCGGCGCCGACCCGGCCGGCGCCTGCCTCATCACCCTCAACAGCCTGGCCCGGCTGCCCTGGACCCGCACCATACGCTGGACTCTGGTGGCGGGCGGTGCCAATCCCTTCTGGCCCGAGCTGGAACAGAGAGTGGCCGAACTGGCCGACCTCGACCTTGTGCTGCTGCGCCAGAGCGACCAGATGGCCGACCTGATGAGCCGGCACGACTTCGCCATCGGCGCCGCCGGCGGCATGACCTGGGAGCGGGCCTGTCTCGGCCTGCCGACCCTGGCGGTGCCCATCGTCGACAACCAGCAGTTCAACGACCAGGTGATCGCCCGCTTTCAGCTGGCCGAGCGGCTGACCCTGAGCGAGCTGGCCGAGCCTGAGCGGCTGCTGCAGGTTCTGCAACGGCTTGAACAACAGTCAGACGACTACCGCCGCCGCGGCCAGCAGCAGGTGGACGGGCTGGGGCTGGATCGGCTCACCGCCTGGTTGCAGCAACAATCGGATTATCAGCTGTTACCAGATGGCCAGCAGTGGCAACTACGCCATGATGACCGCCCGCTGCTCACCCTGACCCTGAACGGCCAGCGGCTGACATGGCAGGCCACCCGGCCACTGCAACCAGCGGAGTGGCAAGAGCTGGCACATCGCTTGCGAACAATTTTCTCCCAATTTCCCCTCTATCTTGCCGAGCCACCGCAGATAGCGCCCCCTGCCCCCTGGCAGTTGGCGCCGCAAGGCTGGCAACTTGGCACAGGAGTCTGAACACAGATGCAGATCGCCCATCAATCCATCGGCCCGGCGCAGGCTCCCTACGTGATCGCCGAGCTGTCGGCCAACCACAACGGCAACCTGGATCGCGCACTGGCCATCATGACCGCCGCCAGGGAAGCCGGGGCCAGTGCGGTCAAGCTGCAGACCTACCGGCCCGACACCATCACCCTCAACAGTGATCGGCCCGAGTTCCAGATCCACGGCGGCCTCTGGGATGGTCGCAACCTGTACGACCTTTACGAGTGGGCGCACACCCCCTGGGAGTGGCACCAAGCACTGTTTGCCAAAGGGCGCGAGCTGGGGCTGACGGTCTTCAGCAGTCCGTTCGACTTCAGTGCGGTGGATCTGCTGGAATCCCTCGACTGCCCGGCCTACAAGATCGCCTCCTTCGAGCTGGTGGATCTGCCCCTCATCCGCTACGCCGCCCAGACCGGCAAGCCGCTTATCATGTCCACCGGCATGGCGAACGAGGCCGAGATCGCCGCCGCGGTCGATATTGCGCTCAAGCATGGCAACGGCCAGCTGGCCCTGCTGCACTGTGTCAGCGGCTATCCGGCGCCGGCAGCCGAGTACAACCTGCGTACCATCCCCATGTTGCGCCAGCGCTTCGGGGTCGAGGTGGGGCTCTCCGATCACACCCTCGGCTCTGCCACCGCCATCGCCGCCACCGCGCTCGGGGCCACCCTGATCGAGAAACACTTCACCCTGGCCCGCGCCGACGGCGGACCGGATTGCGCCTTCTCCATGGAACCGGCTGAACTTACCGAACTGGTAGCCTCGGTCAATACCGCTCATGCCGCCCTCGGTGTGGCAGATTACCAGCTCACCGCCAGTGAACAGGGTAACCGCGCGTTTCGCCGCTCCCTCTATCTGGTCAAGGAGATGGCCGCCGGCGAGCAGCTCACCGCAGCGCATATCAAGTCGGTGCGCCCCGCCCTCGGCCTGCCCCCGGCCGATTACGATCGGCTCATCGGCAAGCGGGTCAACCGCAGCCTGAGTGCCAATCAACCGCTGAGCTGGGAGTGGATAGATAACGATGAGTGATGATCTCTTCAACCAGCACGGCAGGCTCATCAGCCAGCGCTGGCCCGCCCTCTGGCCCCGCTTGCTGGCACAGGACGTTGAAAGCCTGCCGGCCGAGCTGACCGAAGGGCTCGGCTCCACCCTAAGCCTCCACGGCATCCAGCTCACCAGCCGGCACGATCGGGTGAAAGAAGCCGAGCAGCAGGCCGCCAGCCTGCCCGAGCAGCCGGTGCTGCACCTCTACGGCACCGGGCTCGGCGATCTGCCGCGCGCTCTGCTGGGGCGCAGCAGCCTCAAGCGGCTGGAAGTGAAGATCATGAATGGCGCCCTGTTTGCCCTGGTACTGCGGCTGCTAGACCAGCAGGACTGGCTGACTGACCCCAGGGTCGAGCTGATGATGGCCGGCGACGAAGGGGAGGTGCGGCTGCCCTTCTTCGCCCTGCCGCCCGAGCTGCTGCTGGTGGAAGATGCCGCCGCCCGCATCCGCGACCGGCTGGTGAGTGAAATCGACTTGCCGTTCGCCCGGGCTAGGTTCGACGCCGAGCACCCCGACATCACCCGGCGGCTGGCCGAAAACCGCGATCTCCTGGCCGGCGACGGCGATGTGGCCTCCCTGTTCGGTCTGGCTCAGGGCAAGCAGGCGCTGATCGTGGCGAGTGGCCCAACCCTGCAGCACAACCTGGCCACCCTGCAGGCCCAGTTGCAGCGCCGTCGGCAGGATTACCTGCTGATCAGCGTCGATACCGCGCTGGCGTTTTTGCTCAGCCACGGTATCCGGCCCGACATCGTCGTCACCATCGATGACGCCATCCACGGCAACCGGCTGCCCGCCGCCCAGTCGGCCCAGACCACCCTGGTCTATTACCCCACGGTTCCCACGGCAGCCCTGCTGGCCTGGCAGGGGCCGCGCAAGACCGCCTACTCCCGCAGCCCCATGTATCAGCAACTGCGGCAGACGCTCCCCAAAGGCGTGCTGCACTCGGGCGGCAGCGTCATTCATCCAGCCGTGGATCTCGCCGTGCAGATGGGTTGCCACCAGGTCATCCTGCTGGGCACCGACTTCGCCTTTCCCGGCGAGCTCACCCACTCGGGCTGGGCCGACGGTGCCCTCGGCCCCAGCGCCGCGCTGGCACTCAGCTGGGCCCTCGACGGCCATGGCCGGCGGGTCAAGACCAATCCGAACTTTTCCGCCTACCGCACCGAGCTCGAGCGCTACATAGCGCGCCACCCCGAGGTGCAATTCTGGAACTGCAGCAGGGAGGGGGCGGAGATCGCCGGCTGCCACTATCACCCGGAGTACGTGCAATGAAAAACGGCCAGATCACCCGTCTCACCGCCCTGGCGCACCAGTTTCGGCTGGGGCAGTCGGTCGCCGCGAGTCAGGCACTGCCGGAACTGCTGCAAGAGGTGCTCACCGAGCAGGGCAACCTGCCGCCCGGACTGGTAGCCGCCCTGCTGCAGTGCCAGGAACGCCAGGACTGGCTGGGGCTGGCCGACTACCTCGAATATGAAGTGGTGCACTGCCTGTCGACCCCGGCCGGCGACACCACCACAGGAGACCATTGATGATCAAGGCCATTTCCAACGCCTCCGATGAAGAGCTGTCACGCCGCCAGACCTTCAGCGAGTTGCTGCACACCAGCCCGCTGCCCGCGGCCGAGTTGCAGAACAACCTGGGCCTCTACCTCAAGCGCCAGTCGCTCTCCCGCATCCTGTTCATGCACGAGCTGTATCAGAAGATCGTGCCGGTCCACGGCGTCATCATGGATTTCGGCACCCGCTGGGGTCAGAACCTGGCGCTCTTCTCCTCGTTTCGCGGCATGTATGAACCCTACAACTACAACCGCAAGCTGGTGGGGTTCGATACCTTCAGCGGCTTCCCTTCCCACGCCCCGCAAGATGGCAGCGACGCCGCCATCCAGCCCGGTGCCTACGGGGTGACGCCGGGCTATGAGCAGCATCTGGCCCGGCTGCTCGCCGCCCATGAGGCGGAAAGTCCGCTGGACCATATCGTCAAGCATGAGCTGGTGAAGGGAGATGTGACCGAGACGCTGCCGGCCTATCTGGCTCGTCAGCCGGAGACCATGGTTGCGCTGGCCTATTTTGACTTTGATCTCTACGAGCCGACCCGCCGCTGCCTCGAGCTCATCAAGCCGCACCTGACCAAGGGATCGGTGCTGGCATTCGATGAGCTCAACTGGCCCGCCTTCCCGGGGGAGACCCTGGCCCTCAAGGAGGTGCTGGGGCTGGATCGCTACGCCATCCGTCGCACCCCGCACAACCCGGGACCGGCCTATCTGGTGATCGAGTAGTCCGGTTGCGGGCTGAGGCGACGCAGCAGCCCGGCCTCCAGCAGCATCCGCGCCAGCGGCTCCACCCGCCAGAACGGCGCCCCTATGGTCTCGGCGATCTCGAACAGGGTCAGCTTGCCGTCGCTGTAGGCCAGCAGATTCATCATCTCCCGCACCTGCCAGCCCGAATAGCGGGTCGACAAATCCGGGTAGAGCCCCCGCTTGCCGAGCTGGGGTTCGCCCAGCACGGTGACCTCGCAGCGCTCGTCCAGCTCCAGACACTCGATGGCCCGGCGCAGCGCCATGAAGCCGCCCGCCAGACCGGCCGGCGTCACCAGCGAGAGGTCATCGAGCGAGGTGTGGTACTCGGCATAACAGCCGTATCGGCTGCGCATCACCGAGGTGACCGGCAGATCGATGCCGGGCGCGCACAGCTGCCGCTCGTTGGAGCCCCGCTCCAGGAAGCTGTAGGCTTTATAGCCCGGTGCCAGATGGCCGAGCACATGGCGACCGATGCGATCCGCCAGCGTGTTGCCCTGGCGGGAAGGCAGGAAGGAGTAGCCACGATCATCGCCAAGGCAGGTCAGATTGAACCCGGCCAGAGTACGCTGCTTGAGCTGGTCCAGATGGCGGGAGAGATAGACGATGGCCCCCAGGGTTTCAGGGACCAGCATCAGCCGGTAGCTGTAGCGACGTGTTGGCAGTGACGCCAGCCAGGCCATCAGGAAGACGCCAACGCAGGGGCCGGAGAGCTCGTTGTTGGCCATGGAGGGGTGGCAGGTGTAGCTCGACAGCAGGATCTCCTGCTCGCTCTCCCCCGGCAGCACCCAGTCGCCATAGGTGAGCGAGCCCGGTGCCAGGGTGGCATCGATCACCACCTGATATTCCCCCTCCGGCAGCGCCTCTCGCAGCCGATGGGGCAGACAGAAGCCCCAGCGGCGCTTGTAGTAGGAGGTCACATAGGGAATGGCGTCCGGCTGCTCGGGCAGAGAGTGAAGATGGGGCTGCAGCTCGGCCAGTGAGAGGGTGCAGCGCACCGGCTCCGAGTAACCGACCAGATGCAGGTTGTGGTCCTGGAAATCTACCACCCTGCGTCCATCCGGCCCCACTATGTAAGCCTCCCGCACGTTCCACTCGTCAGGCACGGTCCAGTCGAAACACTCGGTGCCGCTGGCCACTTCATGGATCTGCAGCCCGGGCAGGCAGTGCTCGCGCCACAGGGCCAACGACTGTCGAACCCCGTCCCCGGTCAGGCTGCGGTTGAGCGGAAACAGCAGGGTGAGCAGTCGATGCAGCTGTTCACCGACCTGTGCCTGGTCGTCCCAGTCGGTGGGCAGATAGCCGCTCTTGGGTAGAAAACTCATGGGGTGGGTGCCTCGATCAATTCGACAATGTGGCCAAGGGGGCTCAGGAAAAACTGGACGTGGGCGCCGCCAAACGCGATGGCCGGCTGGCTGGGCCCGAGGGGAAGATGACGCTGGGCCCGCAGTTTTTCGGCAGCCATTGCCAGGTCTGCCACCTCATAAGCCAGATGATTAAGCAGGTTATGGCGCGTGCGTAACGCTTGGCTAACCGGGCTATCATCACTGGCAGGAGCAATCAGCTCATAGCAAATCCCCGCATCATCATAGGCAAAACAGATATGCACCCGCTGCAAAGGATCGAGCACCGGCTCGCTAAAGCGGGAAAGCCCGAGGGTCTCGCAGCAATAACGTACGCCAAGATCCAGTTCGGCCACCACCAGTCCAATATGGTGCAGTTTCATCTCCCCTCCCTGATAAGCGCATGGGGATGGACAGCGATCAGCTCTTTTGCCACCGCGGCAAAGTCGGCGCAGCGAACTGCCCAGACAGGTAACCGGCCAAATAACCCCTGGTGCCATTTGTCCTGATTTTTAAGGGCTTCAACCAGACGGGAAAGATCTATCTCGCTGGCCAGATCGAGTCTTCGCACAAAGTAGTCACAATACCAGGGGCGCACCATTCCCTGCTCGCGGACATCCCCCTCAAAACGTTTCATAAAGCGATAATCAACACCTAGTTGCTGCTCGACATAGTGGGTGAAGGTAATGCGATCGGGATGACAGGCAAAACCGGCAATCCAGCCATCGTGAGCCGCCAACCAGGCGAAGGGGCTCTCTTCACCAAAGCAGTCATGACCCCCTGCTGCAACCACCTGGTCACGCCCCGCTCCCCATACCGCAACGCTGAAGATAGGATCGCGGGTCCGCGCAACCCCTGGCAGAGTGCGAAACAGCTCCGTCATCAGGCCCACTTCACTGGGAGACGTCGCCCTGTCGAAACAGGTCTGACGAGTCAGGCTATACGTGAATGTTGGCACCAGCAGAGTGCCCTCGTTTCCAAGCCACTCCTGCATTCCGAGCCAAAAAGCATGTATGCCGGCTTCATTGCCCCGTCCTGGAAACTGGGCCACAGCCATGGCGTCAGAGTGAACCATTATAGCGCTCCCTCGCGCGATCCCAAGGGAGCCAAGAACATGAGAGAGAGCTTCAATCACAGCACAAGACCACGCCGCAACAGCGCCTCACGAATATCCTGAAGCTGTTTCATCGTCGCCAGCTCTTCAGGCTCGAAGCGTACCGAGAACGTCTGTTCAACCAGTAACAGAAAATTGAAATGGCCGAGCGAATCCCATTCCGGAAAGGCCCCAAGTCCCAACTGATAGTCGTCTCGCGTGACGGTTGCAGAAGGAAACTGCTGTTCCAACAGAGTGAAGAGATCAGTCATGGTGATAAAACTCCAAAAAAGGCAAATTCAGCTGTTCGAGCGCCAGACTATGGTAATGCTCATGGGAAAAACGGGCGGGATCCGGATTATCACAGGGGGTCAACGGCAGGGATGCCAACCATGTCAGCGCAGGTTCATTACGTGCACAACGATTCGAGCCAATAACCAGACGCTCGATCCCCGCCTCGCGCAATGCAGCCGAGACTCTATCCAGTAACCAATATTCGAGTCCTCTGGACAACACTCTGCAACTCAGAGCCAGCGTATCGAGCAATGCCAGTTTGGGCGTGATGTTTATGATCAGCACCAAGCCAACCAAGCCATGATCGGCAAAGCGATCCTGCAACGACACTAGCCAGCACCAGCCAAACTGCGCCAGCCGTTTGAGCTCGCTCGCCTCATATCGCTGACAGGAGAGATTAAACTGGTTGGTTTTATGGATGATCTGCTCGGCACGAGCAAGGTTATCCATCGCCAACGGCTGTATCGCCGCACGCAACGACAAGGAGGCGAGAAAATGTTGTTCACTGCCAACCTCGCTACGTAACCGGGCGGCGTCTGCCAATGCCAGATAGGAGGCCTGACGAAGAGCGTCATCACCACTGAAGATGCGCGAGAACCCCCCATAAGTGAGCAAGGTTGTAGGCCATGCCCAAATATCTGCTGGTGGTTCAATGACATCGACTTGTGGCAGGGCATGGCGAACTTCAGCCCTTTCCAGGGGGGAATCATCCCAGAAGACCAAGGCCTCAAGCCCCAGATTGAGGCTGGCAGCAATATGTCGCAAACCTTGAGATTTAGAGCCCCAACCAATGGCAGATGCTGCAATATTTCGCCTTTTGAGTCTCATGGCGCCATGCTGCTCAAACACCAGCCAAACATCTGCAGGCTCGTTTTTAGAGCACAATGCCAACAACACGCCGCGCTGATACCAGTAAAGCGCCGCATCCTGAAACGACTGATAGAGTTTGCCGAGACCGTCCTGACCAAGGTAAAGGCCAGTCAACCCCTCTTCACCCACTACCCCCCCCCACAGGGTATTGTCACAATCGAGCACCAGCACCTTGCGTATTGGCGCCTGATCAAGCATCCAACGCGCGGCAATCCAGTCGGCAAGGCTGGTCAAGCCGTGCATCGAGAGAGGACAAGAAAGAAGGTAACGATTACGCTCGTCCACACAATGGGCTCGCCCCTGCTCAGAGAGCCAGCGACCCAGCCCCAAATCCCTAATGTGGTGACGTGCAAGCGCTCGGGTAAAGCAGACATCCAGCTGCATCATCCAGGGATGAAGAGCGCTACTCACACCGCCGCCTTGCAGTGAACAGGCACCGAGATAAAGATGAGGGAGCCCCCGCAGTGGCGAGAGCAATGCTTCCAACCAGGTGTCGATGGTCTCGGACAATGCGGGTTCAGCCAAGGTGTACCAATGCTGGCATTCGCTGTCGGTCAGCAGTTGCTCCCAAAACCAGAGCACCAGATGTCCGTCACAAGCGGCCATCGGCTGCCATTGACCTTGAGGACAAAATTGCAACTGTGCATGTCGGGCCAAAGGAGCCCATGCCACATTACCGGGCATGAGAAATGCGGTGGATGCCAGGGAAAGGGTGGCCATATATGCACCTGAAAGGATTAAATACTTCTATATCATACTGTTAGGGAATGGAGATGAACAGAGTCATCCCCATCCGATTCAAGGACTAGCGCTTGAACACATCCAGGCCGGTAAAGTAGGTGGTATCATGGCCATCGAACGCATCGGCATACATCACTTTGCTGTCCTCGAAAAATAACTCCAGGATTGCCTGCGCCTCTTTTATCTTGACCGCCAGTACCTCGGGTTCTGCTGTCACCTGCGACATCATCAGGCTGATGATATTGGCGTAGAAATAGTTCATTGAACCGATCAAGACCCGATAGAGATGGGATTCGCGGCTCATCAACAGATAAAGCAGATAGTCGTGATGGCGTTGCATCATCGCCAGCACCGCGTTGTGCTCACAGGCTACCTGGCGCCAGTCATCACGGAACTTGTCCACAAGCTCAACGAACAGCGGCACCTGCAACGCAGCGGCAAAATCAAAACTGGCCATGTCAAAAGGCTGGAAACAAGTCGCCATCACTTCATCCATGAGTGAGATCTTGTCAAGTACCGGCCATTCTGGTTGCAACGATTCAACACGGCGAGGGATCGCCCCTTCGATATAAGCGCCGTCACTACTGTTGACGCACTGCATCTCGGGATAATCACGCAATACACGGGCCATATTATGAATGGCCAGTCCAAATAGATGGTTGATACGCACTTCGTCGCCAAAGTTACCCGGTGCCGGGAAAGTATTCTTTAAGTTTTCCTGGTATTTAGCCTCTTGCTTGTCGTTGTAATAGAGACTCAGGCTGGAGTGATGCTGTCCGGCTGTTTTATAGCCATTGTCGATACCAAACAAATACACCTGCTTGAAGCCAAGCAAGGCCGCATAATTGAGGCCGGTATTACCAACGAACGGATTGGAAAATTCGATATTATCGTACTCGAATGCCTGACCAAACGCGCTAATCAGCATGGAGAACATCGGCTCATTGGGCTTGAATGCCAATCCTGTTTTGCGAAAAAAACGCTTGCATTCAGGATGGATGACATCAACGCTCAGAAACACCGTATCCTTGATAAAGTCATCGGCATTGAGAATATTCAGAAAATCCGCAGAGCTTTTAGTTCGCTCCACTGCAACGTAGATATCCGGTTTGACGCCAGCTTTATACAGCGCACTGACCGCCGTACCACATGCGATGATGATGGCCTGCTGCTGATGCTGCCGGATGAACTCGATACTCTGATCCAGTGAGGGACCATTGCCAACCACAAAGACCGGGACCTGTTCGAAGGGGCTGCTATCCCGCCAGCGTTTCAAAAAGGGGGTGCCATCTTGCAGATGGGTGTGGCTATGGGCAAGTGCATAGATGTTGTCATCAAAGAACCCCCACCCCGTCTTGAGCAGATAAAACTCCCTTTCTACCTGTGTTATCAAGGCGTCTAGCTTGGGAGAGTGGTAATGGCAGAAGGAGAAATAGCTTGCCGACCAGAATGCGCCCTTGCGATGCAGCGCCTCCATCATGTCAGCGACCAGTAATTGCTCGTCAACACCGATAAAGAGATGAAGGCTGATCGACTCCTCATCCATGTAGGCGAGCAGCTGATGCCAGTCAAAGCAGAAAAGCGAGGCATAAAACATGTCAAGATCGGGCTCAAAAGCAAACAGATTCTTGATCTTGCACTGTTCATACAAGCAACCGAGCTGGTAGCCCAAACCAATGCCATACATCAGTGCCAGAGGAATATCGGAATGTAATGCCGCGTTGAGACGCAATCCTTCCAGCGCTGACTTCTCTTTTAATTTGGAGATTTCATTGTTGTATTTGATATGGATTTGGCCGTCGATATACCACTGAGGCACAAAATCGATGCACTGCAAAACGCTTTGTTCAATGACCTCGGCAATCTGCGACTGAACCTCGCTAAATGGATCGTCCCCATAAAGCGAGACGCCCTCGTCAAGCCACAGAATATTGGGAACGCCATTTTCATTACAGAAGAAACGAAAAGGCCTGGCAGGCTGGTATGCTTTGAAAAAGTCATGAATGGCGGGCATGAATTTGGCAAATGCAGCCATATTGAGATCATAACGAACAGGGAGTACTTCCAGCATGGCGGCTTCCTGCTGCTTTTGCAGAGCCAGGCGTGCCAGTTCACTTTCTACATCATGAATTTTGTGATGGATATCCATGTCAAACTAACCTGCATTCAGCTTGTAGAGACCGGATGCACGTCCAGCCTGGGAGAATTGTCGTAATTGTGCTTCAGCCTGCTGCTTTTCCTGACCCACCCAATCATGAATAAGCTGGAACTGCAGCAGTGCCTGCCGCTGTTCCACATTGATTGCCTCTTCCCGAGGCAGTGACCCGAACACCTCTTCCAGATCATGCAGATAACGTTCAGCCAGCTGTTCTGCAGCAACCAGCTCACCTTGTACCAGTAGAGACTGCAACTGTTCGCCCAGTCTCATCAAGGCTGACACAGAAGTGTCGTTGACCTCATTCATGCCGGTCTGCCTACCTTTTGCTGTGCCAGCGCCTTGTCGCGCTCATCGACAGGGATGGCATCCCAACCGCTCTTGACCGTCAGCATGAGGTTCATAACTTCATCAATAGCGCCTACATCCATGTCACGGCTGGCATCCATCATGCGCACTTTCATATAGTCATAAAGTGCGAACAGATCTTCGGGTACCTTGCCATAAGAGAGATCAAGTGAATCTTGCAGACCATTGATAATGGCCAGCGTCTTGGAGATAGATTGGGACTTACCCTCGAAATCGCGACGCTCGACTGCACCGCGGGCCTGAGCGAGACGCTCGAGACACCCTTGCATCAACAACTGGATCACGCGATAGGGATCCGCCACAGCCAGCTCAGACTGCAAACTCTGGGTTGTATAGGCCTTGATCGTTTTTCGATACATATGAGACACCGCTCCTGACTACAAATTAACTGGTTTTGGTGTTGGTATTGAGCAGGTTGAGATAGGAGGCAGACTTGTTCATCTTGGCCAGCAAGGTATCCAGACTGCCGTAGCGGGCCCTCAACGTCTCTTCATATTTGGTGAGCTGCGCCGCAACATCTGATTGTTTGCGGTTGACATCACGCAGGTCCGAATTGAGCGTCTCTTCCCGCTTGGCAAGTAGCCCCCCTGTCTTGGAGTAGGTCTCAAGCTGGCTAGCCAACTTACCAGCAACTCCGTCCTTGCCACCAAACACAGCCACTACCTGGTCGAAGTTCTTCTCGACCGCTTCATCGAATTTCGTCGAATCAAGTGAGAGCACTCCCTTGTTGTCCATCTTGACCCCCAACTGAAAGATGGTCGAGAAGGTTGAGGAGTTGTTCGAAGGCTCAGTGACGGTGCCACTCATCAGGTTGGTCACTGCCTTGGTCGTTGCATCCCCCGCCAAGGCGCCACCATCATTCTGACTGATGCCGGCTACGATAGAGCTGCGTTTGCCCAGATCGTTGCTCTTCTTCACCAGAGCGTTATAGCCATCGATAAAGCTCTGCACCATGGTCTTGATGCCAGCCTTGTCTGTCGTCACATCCACTCTGTTTGGCTTGTAAGTGGTCGTCACGGTACCATCACTCGGGCTCGTGGTAGTGGTGCTATCAGACTCTTTCAACACCGTAATTTTGAGACCCACAATGGTGCCATCGAAGGTGTTGGTCGAACTGGTCAATTTATTGCCATCCACGCTTATCTCAGCATCACGGGCTTGTTGCTTCTGGGTCAGCTTGGAGATGAAATTGTCAGCCAGCTCTGGTGTACTGCCGGTTATCTGCAGATCCTTACCTGTTCCACTGACACCAGAGTCAATCACAAGTGCCGCCTTGCCATCGGAGGTATTCATGATATTGACGCTAAGACCAAAGTTGTCACTATCATTGTTGATGCGCTTGCGAATGGACTGGAGTGAATCTCCTGCTTTAACATCTACATCAAAGGTCTTGTCGCCAGCCTTAAATGTCAGGGTGCCATCTTGAGTGATCATAGATGTGGTCGAAGAGGCGAAACTGCCTTCAAATTTGCTGGTCTTCGCCAATTTTTCGACACTGATGTCATATTGCCCGTTTGAAGCGCCGCTCTTACTCTCCACCTTCAGGACCGGATTATCTTTATCCTGGGTGATGTTTATCGCACGTTTGTTAAACGCATCATCCTTTGACATCGCCTTCAGAGTGGTGACAAAAGTCGCGATTGCTGACTTCAGCTGTCCTACCCCTGAGAGAGTGATCTGGGCGTTGGTCTTTTTGGTGGTAATTGGCTGCAAAAGCTGCGCTTTCTTGGCATCAACACTTGCAGCGATGACAGACTCCAAGTCCAGTCCAGAGCCCGCACCAGCAGACGTAATAGTGGCCATACTCACTCTCCTCGCAAACGTAACTATTAAATCTCTTTATCAAGCAATAACCCGACTCGGGAGCCGCCACCAATCACATCCCCTTCGCGGAGATCCTGGATTCGTTTGCTGATAGCCAGCAACTCTTCGCTTGGTATCTGACGGATCATTGATTTGGTATTGGCATCCATTACCTTGATAACAACCTGCTCCAGTTCCTTTTCGACACTAAAATTGACGGTCCATCCTTGCAACTGACTGAACTCTTGCAAGTTTTGTACCCCTTTCTCAATTTCCTTGTCTGAAATCTTCGGCTTGCCCGCCTTCTCCTGCTCAGGCAGTCCCTGTTGCTTTTCAATATCCTTGGCCGCCCCCCGCTGCTCTTCTGCTGTGCCAGATAGCACTTGAGCGGCCGATTGGCCGCTCTTGCTACTTGACTGAAGAGAAGAAGGAGTGACCGATGACGGAATTCCAATTTCATTGGCCATATCGTCGCTCCTTTTTTATCTCATCACAGCCTGTTAACCCAACAGGGACAGGGCTGATTGCGGTCTTTGGTTGGCTTGGGCCAGGATGCTGGAGGCGGCCTGCTGCAAAATGTTCTGCTTGGTCAGGTTGGCTGTCTCGGTCGCAAAGTCTGCGTCACGGATACGGGAACGAGCTGCGCTCAGGTTCTCAGAGACGTTGGACTGGTTGCGAATGGTGGAGTCAAACCGGTTCTGCACAGCACCCAGCTCTGCCCGTTTGCTGTCCACAGCCTTGATCATGAAATCAAGGTTGGCCATGGCTGTCTGAGCATCTTTAGCGGTTTTAATACTGCTGACACTAGTTGTAGTAACTGCTGAAGTTGCTTTGCCAATCGTATACGGCTCACCTGTGGTAGTGGTCGTGACTGTTGCACTTCCTTTTGTCGCAGATGCAATACCCTTGATGGTGAAAGCCGATGTCATCTTGAAGGTAATTGTTTGTCCTGCATCTGCACCGACCTGGAAGGACCCCTTATAAGTACCATCAAGCAGCTTTTGACCACCAAAAGTGGTATCGCCAGAGATACGATTTATCTCAGTCGTCAGTTGGTCATATTCCTGCTGCAAAGCAACACGATCATCCGTGTTGTTTGAACCGTTCGCCGATTGCTGAGCCAAAGTGCGCATCCGTTGCAACATGGTGGTCACTTCATCCATCGCACCTTCTGCAGTTTGTGCTACTGAAATACCATCGTTAGCGTTACGGTTACCTTGATCCAACCCGTTAACCTGTGAAGTCAAACGGTTAGAAATCTGCAAACCGGCAGCATCATCCTTGGCTGTATTGATACGAAGACCGGATGCCAACCTGGTATAGGAGGTGTCCAGCGACTTGTTGGTGTTCATCAGGTTACGCTGGGCGTTCAGTGATGAAACGTTGGTGTTAATGTACATAGCCATAAAATATTCTCCCGAAGAACATGCGACTGCGGGTTGCGCCAGCAAAGCGGCATCCCACCGTTAGAAGAACAGGTTGAACAAGCCTGATCCTTCTGGCGGGTGTCTGTTTGAACGGACAGGTCACCCGCAGTAGTGCAAACGTTGGATTCCGAACACCCCTCGATTGCTTCACTTTGTTTAACGGCAGTACAGAGACAAGCTTTAGGAAAATTGTTGCCTAACGCGGCAATTTTTCTCCGGTATATGGCAAGGAAAAGCCAGATGGCCAACACAGCATAAGAGGAGAGAGAGGAATTGCCGGATGGCATGACCGAATTATGTATGTGGCACGGTTTGTGCTTAGGTTGTGTAGAGTGACGTCAATTTGGCGACACAATAAAAAGAGGCCGGTAAACCGGCCTAAAGATGAGCATATGCTCAGGAGAATATGACCAAGCGTGACAGAACTGAACAGCTGGACAACACTTGGCATTACTAGTAGAGAATTATATCTCTCCCGATAGAACAGAGTGCGAACCGAACACCCCTTTGTTCCATCTCTTGACCAGGGCGGCCTGAACAACCGCCCTGTTTTCTTTTGTTAGCCCTGCAGCAACGAAAGGGCTGACTGGGGACGCTGGTTCGCCTGTGACAGGATTGTCGAGGCAGCCTGTTGCAAAATGTTCTGCTTGGTCAGGTTTGCAGTCTCGGTGGCGAAGTCCGCATCACGAATACGTGAACGCGCAGCACTGACGTTTTCAGAGACGTTCGCTTGGTTGCGAATAGTTGAATCAAACCGGTTCTGCACAGCACCCAGTTCCGCACGCTTGCTGTCCACCACCTTGATCATGTAGTCAAGGTTAGCCATGGCGGATTGTGCATCTTTGGCTGTGGTAATAGTACCAATGCTTGTGGTCGTCACTGTCCCGCTCGCATTTTTCGCTATCGAATAGGGCTCACCCGTTGTAGTTGTTGTTACCGTAGCATTACCTTTCGTAGCCGATGCCATACCGGAGATACTAAAAGCGGTGGTCATCCTGAAAGTAATTGTTTGACCAGCATCAGCCCCCACCTGGAAAGAGCCAACATAACCACCATTAAGCAAGGTTTGACCACCAAAAGTGGTATCTTTGGCTACCCTGTCAATTTCTGTCATCAACTGGGTATACTCTTGCTGCAACGCGGTTCGGTCATCAGTATTATTAGAGCCATTAGCTGATTGTTGAGCCAGCGTCCGCATCCGTTGCAGCATGGAGGTGATCTCCTCCATGGCCCCTTCAGCAGTCTGCGCCACAGAGATGCCATCGTTGGCATTACGGTTACCCTGATCCAGACCGTTGATCTGGGAGGTCAATCGGTTTGAGATTTGCAGACCGGCAGCATCATCTTTGGCACTGTTGATACGCAGACCGGATGCCAGTCGGGTGTAGGATGTATCCAGTGATTTTGTCGTATTCATCAGGTTACGCTGAGCGTTGAGTGATGAAACGTTAGTGTTGATATAAAGGCCCATGACTATTCTCCTAAGCTATTAAATTTACTCTTCTATTTGCTCAGGCTTTATTATTTTCTGTGCCCGATGCGTCTTATTTAACGGCTCGTTTTTGGATGTCTTTAGCATTTTTTTCAACGCTTCATCGCATTAACGCCGCTTACCCTATATATCGACAGGTCGGGGATAAACTTAAGGAAAAAAACGCCCACTAAAACGTGGCAGAAACTCATCGCGCCCCTCCTCCAACAAGGAGGTAAACAGGCACACTCGAGCCCCTCCCTGTCCATGATGCGAGAAAAAAGCGGTGTCGACTCTCAATTTTGTCGAGCACAGTTGGCGATTGGGCTCTCCAGCCCCTAAAATCGCGGCCCCATCAACAATTTGGCGTGAGTTGTTTTCCATGCAGACACTGGTTGAGCAGATTGTTTACATCAGCGACATGTTTGGTACTGCGGTATTCGCGTTTTCAGGGGTTCTGGTGGCGGGCCGGCTCAGAATGGACGGGTTTGGTGTCATGGTATTAGCCGCAGTTACCGCCATAGGCGGTGGCACCATACGTGACATGATCCTGGGAGCAACACCGGTGTTCTGGGTTCGGGATCCTCTCTATATCTGGGTGGTCATTGCAACGGCGCTGATCGGGATGTGGATGGTCAAACTGCCCCGAAGAATGCCCTGGTATGTACTGCCCGTCGCAGATGCATTCGGGCTGGCTCTCTTTACGGTGATCGGAGCCCAAAAAGCTCTCAATTTTGGCACCTCGGGGCTAATCGCGGTGCTGATGGGGACCATGACTGGAGTAGCTGGCGGCATGATCCGGGATGTATTGGCACGTGAAGTGCCTATGGTGCTGCAAAAAGAGATCTATGCAACAGCCTGTATTCTGGGTGGAATCCTCTACACTCTGGCCCTAGAGGCAAACATGGACAGGGTAACAGCCATGCTCATCTGCATGACGGCCGTATTCGGTTTGCGGGTGGCAGCCATCTACTGGCACCTGTCACTGCCCACCTTCTCGCTGCAACGCAACTGAAAAAGCACACCCACAGGGACATATGCCTCCGTGGGTTGTGCGTTGAACCAAATGGGCTTTTCTGTTGTCATAGAAGCAGTCGTTGTTAGCCGGATATTCTCATGTACAAAATCGGTATGCTTACCACTCTCCTCCTGGCGAACGTGACAGCAGCACATGCCGAAGCACAAGCCGTTTTTGGACGACTAGCCTCGGCGCCAGTGCAGCAGTTCAACCAGCAGATACGTCAGGCGAGCGAGCAACATCAAAAATGGGTCAATGACTACCGTGAGGTAGCGCTCCGTTTTGTCGGCCATAGCGACATCCCCAGTCGCATCCATGCACAGCAACTGGATAATGACTTGGTGCTCTCGGTTGCGCTCGATGGAGGCAAAAGCGACATGCTCTATATTCTGACTCTTTATCGCAGCGATAATCTCTGGCAAATGAGAGGAGCGGAAATGGGTTGGCGTTGCCTGGGAGATCACTCCTTCACTCCCGTACCCTGTCCATAAACTCGATCTCTGACTTGTAAAATGAAAATCCGGCACATTGGCCGGATTTTTTATGGCTCTGTCCCACTACAGTGTTCATCTGCTGAAGAGGGAAGGGGTTACTCCAGCAGGAAAACAGCCTCGATATTGTCAATGACCGTAATCTGCTGTTGCTGATAACTGCTATCCGCCATATCCGGCACCGGAGCAGCCGCCATTGCCATGGGTTGTGCCATCTTGAAGTTGCGACTATAGCCGGTGATGGGCGATGTGTTGCGATACTCCACGCTGTACACCTTGCCAAGCTTCATCCCGAATGCCTTGGCCAGAGATTCAGCCTTGATTTTTGCATCCTCAACGGCATTAAGTCGAGCCTGTTCCTTGATAACCTGTGGAGATTTCAACCCGTATTCAATCTGGGATACGGACTCCAACCCAGCTTTGAGTGCGGTGTCCATCAAGGGGCTCAACTTGTCGAGCTGATAGAGCTTCACCGCCAATTGTCGCTGGGCACGGTACCCCAGCAAGACCGGCTTTTTGTTATCACCATACTGATATTCCGGCGAGACCATCAGGTTACCAGCTTCGACATCGTTGCGCTTGATGCCCAACCCTTCCAGCTTGCTAAAAAAGGCGGCCACCTTGGTATCAACCTGCTGCTTGGCCTTGAGGCCCTGCTTGTCCAACGCACTCACAGCCACATTGAGGGTGAGCATATCGGGCTCGGTCTTCTGTTCAGCATAACCACTCACCACCAGATGGGGCGCTTGCGGAACTTCAATCGCCAGCACCGGAGCACTGACAATCAGAGCGGAAAGAGTAAGAAGGGGACGCCACATAGAAAAAACCTCTATCGGAAAGATTGAGGTCATTATGCCCGTGCAGCCAATGGATTCATATATCGTGCAAGGGCGGGAGCTGATCCAGTATCTGATTGGTCAAATCGAGACTGATGGTGACCACGCTGCCGGTATCTGGGGTCTGCTCTACTTTATCCAGTGGTGATGTCGCACCACAGACCAGCACCTCATCATCAAAATGGAAGGAATCCCACGACAGAACATGTCCCTGTCCCCCTGCGCTACAGTCACGGCCTTCACCGCGATATCCCTCTGTGGACCAAGCAATGGTATCTGACTGGCCCAGCAAATCCTGCAACAAAGGAGCATGAAAACTGCTCAATGGATACTCCTGCTGCCCCAGATCATGGCCAACCAGAATCATGTTCTGAGCTGACTCGGCCCCCATCAAGGGCACATAGGAAATAGATGCAGAGGCAAAATCAACATAGAGTGATCCGGCTACATCTCCGGCATCATTCTCTATCTCCATCCCATCCAGCCTGTCTCCCGCGATCGAGGCCTGATAGCCAAACTGGCCTGCGCAGGTAATATTCCCCTGTCCATCCCAGCTATAACGGATGCCATCAATGTCGACCCAGTTGAATGACTGCATGATTACCCTCTCCTCTACAGCCGCTATCTTATCCATCCACCTTGAGAAAAAACAGGGGCCAGGCCAGCCCGGCCCCGAGACAAGGTTACGGATCGACCTTCAGATTGCCCTGATTCAACAGGTCTTCAATGATAGTCTGATCATTACGTGTACCTCCCAGCGTCAGATCGATGTTGTCAAACTGGATAACATGGGTCGTTGTGCCACTACCCGCGCCATCAAGGTCGATCGTGAGCGTAGACTTGCCAGTACCCGGACCGCTGGTGAAAGTGAGATAGGCATCTAGCGACTCCTTACTGGCATGTTCGCCAGTGAGCAACTCACTGATATCCAGCACATCTCCTCCAGTTCCAGTGGTGAAGTCCTTGATCACATCGGTCCCCCCCACATCCCCAGCCAGCCACTTGAAGGTATCGCTGCCAGCCCCCCCGGTCATGATATCGCTTCCCAGACCGCCGAGCAGGATGTCACTCCCCAGCCCACCGATCAGGATATCGTTGCCCGCGCCCCCAATCAGAGAGTCATTTCCTGATCCACCATCCAAGTAATCATCTCCATCACCCCCATCGAGGATATCGCTCCCTTCCTGACCGAAGAGAAGGTCATTGCCACTGCCTCCTGACAGAGTGTCATTGCCGCCACTACGACCACTCTCCTCACTCAGCTCGGTAAGATGGGTTCGGATGTAATCCACAGTCTGTGCTCGCGTCCAGCCATGATTGGTTTCCAAGGTTTCAAAAACCAGCCAACCGGAGCCAACTGGCAGACTCAAACCAAGCTGGGTAGCCAGTGCGTCTGTATTGAGCACATCACCAAACAGGATGTCATTGCCTGCACCGCCATCGACTACATCATTGCCAGCCCCCAGCAACACAGTGATCTGATCCCCCTCGGTCAGAGCTGCCGTCAGCTGCTCTGCACTGGTCACAATCTGGGCCTCTCCAATCGGGGCGTTGAATCCCTGCTCGATCCGGATGTTGTCTATCCGCACTTCAGCAGTCCGTGAGCTGGAGCTATCGAGCAGCTCAAACACAAACCCGTATTGCCCAACCTCCAACCCATTGGTAGTAATGGTGCTGGAAGAGGTAGTACCAGAATTACTGATACCTGTGACAGTACCGCTTTGCAGAGGGTTGGCCAGATCCCAGACCCCGCCATTCAGCCTTACAAGTTTCCATGTGAAGCTGTCACTCGCATTGACAGAACTCAATGCGTACTGGAACTGCAGGCTTGCTCCGGCTTGCGCAGCTGAAATCTGGATCGCATTGGCCACGGCCAGCGCCAGCACAGTGCGATCCGTATCGGAATTTGTGCGATCCTCACGGATTCGCAAATAACCGTCGGTAACCGTGTGCGTTCCCTGTTGATCACCGCTACGCACCCAGCCAGCAGCCGCATTGATGCCACTGCCTCCAGAACCAAAAGTAGCCAAATCAAGGTAACTGCCGGCAGAGTAGAACTGTGAGCCGGTTTCCGTTGTGTTGTCAAAGAACTTGAGCAGTTCCTGGTTGACGCTGCTGGTTACCCCGATGGCATTGACCTGACTGATGCCACTTAGCGATTCAAACGCATCGACAGACTCCTTGATCACCGTGTAGGTCGTGCTATCGCCCGGACCGGCAACCTGATTGCTGTCGTTGATGTAGTAGGTCGGATTGCCATCCGTGACGAAGAAGGTCAGATTCTCATAGTCGGGATCTGCCTGAGTGCCGTTGTTGAACCACTGCACGGCCTGATTGAAGGCTGCCTCATAGTTGGTCCCGCCGTTGGCAACCAGGGCATCAATGGCATTGGTCAGATTGATCACGTTGCTGGCGTCCAGACCTACAATGGTCACTCGTTCACTGGCATTGGTGGCAAAACTGATCAAGGTGACATTGATCTCGCCATCATGCTCCTTAAGCTGATTGGCCAGATGGGTCAGGGATGCCTTGAGCATGCTCAGGCGGGCCCCAGCCATGCTGCCAGATACGTCGACCAGGAGGGCGATATTGTAGTTCTGACCTGGAATGAAATTGGTGGTGGTACCACCCACATCTCCTACCAGAATATCGTGACCTGCACCGCCAGCCACAACACCATCAACACTACCATCCGAGTTGGGTACCTTGTGATCATCCCCGGTCGTCGGCGTCCCCGTACTGTCTGGGATATCCGAGGTATTGCTGCCAACCACCAGAATGTTTGAGGCAACAGGGGGCTCATTGCTATTGACCGATACGGTGAAGTTGGCGCTGGCCTGATCGCCATCACCGTCCGTCAAGGTAGCGCTGAAGTCGAGTTCAATGTCGGGGGGAGTTATCTTGTCTATCACCCCGAAGTTTTCGATGCGCACCGAGTCATTGCCATCCAGCACAAAGCGCACATAGAGCTGACTGAACTCTCCATCTGGTTCTATGCTGGCCAACTGCATAGCTCCTTTGAGTCCCGACAGGACAAGCTCGCCGGAGTCAATGACGGTCACTCCATCGGCGGCATAAGCTACCCACTGTATGGTGCTGGTATTGGTGTTACCGACCCCATAGACATTGAAAGAGAGCCCGTCAACAGCCGTTGTGGTGGATACCTTGAACCCTTCGTTATTGTCCAGATTGCCATTCTTGATCCCGAACCCGTTATTGTTCGGATTAAGATCATCCAGATCACCGCTCGGCAGATTCTGGGGGTTGTTCACACTGCCATTGAACAGCAAACCATCAAACAGAACTCCAATGCCGCCAGCAGTCACCCCGATAGTCTCGACCGGCCCACCGGCACCAAACTGTGAGCCGATCGCAAATGTTTGCGTTGGCTGGGGTGTAACCAAATTGAAGCTGTAGGTATTGTTCTCATTGAGTGTCAAGGTATAGAACACTTTAGGTGGCAGCCCGCTGTCATCGATAGTAGCCACCAGAGTCTTGCCATCTGCTGACAAGGTCTCGGTGATCCCTACCAAATCAGGCCATCCGGTCAATTTCAATCCACCGGTAGCCAGGGGACCATCTGCACCGAAAGAAACGCCAAACAGCCCACCGGTGGTGATGGCGGCGACATTCATCACCTCCAGACTTTCAATGCCGGTAATCACGGGCATATCGTCTTCAATCACCACGTTGACCTGCTTGGTATCACTCAAGTCACCGTCGCTGACCGACAGATTGAAGGTAAATGTCTTCAATCCTTCCTGATCGTCTCCAAACGCATGGTCGACAGGGCCCAACAAGGTGACTGTATATTTGCCTGTGAGATCCACAGAAACTTGAATAACAGGATTACCTCCCACAGAACCTACCAGGGTTGTAGATCCCATACCGCTCCACACAACAGGCTGCCCACCGGAGCTCAAGCCTGATGGTGCAGAGAGAGTGAAGGTAAAGGCACTACTGTCGATATCCGTCACACCTGCCGTGGCCTCTGCGGATGTGCTATCAGTGGTATCGCTCGGATTGGGTGAGTTATCCGGATTGGCTCCAAGCAAACCCTCTTCAGATATGCGCAGATCCGAAACGGTCAGCATGGGCGCGTCGTTGGTCGCATTGACGGTCACGGTGAAGGGCTTGTTGTCTGCCCCGCCCTCGTCCGTGGTCCCCGCCACGTTGCCATTCACAACCCCGCTCCAGTCCGCCGGCAAGGTGAAGGCCGGCACTCCTGCTGTGCTCGCACCGCTCCAGCTGTAGCTGCCCGCCACCGCGCCAGCCACCCAGCCTGCCCCCATCACCGCACCTTCCGGCACATTGCTCAGGGTCACCGTCACACCGGTCACCTGCTCCGAACCATCCGCGTCGGTCGCATTGACACCCAGCTGCGCCGCCAGCGATACCGACACCGGTGCATCCGTTTCTGCCAGCACCAGGTTGGTGGCGCTGACACTGATATCCCCTTCCACTCCGATAGTGACCGTGCCACTGCTGCTGGCCGTGCCTTCATTGGTGGTCGCCACCACGGTGTAGCTGATGGGCGCGCCATTGTTGTTGGTACTGCC